>DASXDA010000015.1:0-26840 GCA_036490875.1 Solirubrobacteraceae bacterium | reverse complement strand
AAGTAAGTTGGAGGTAGAATAGTTGAGGCCGCAAGTACCTCTGATATGGAGCTCTGTGAGAGATGGAAGCACGCAAATACGAATTCGGGCTCGACACGTTCATGGCGATCACGGCTGGGCCCGATGGCGAGCCGATCGGCGGCGATCAGGTCGTTCGCGACACGGTCGAGGAGGGTGCGCTCGCCGAGCAGGTCGGGATCGACTCGTTCAACATCGGCGAGCACTATCGCGACGACATGATGGATTCGGCGGCGCACGTGGTGCTCGCGGCGATCGCCGGGCGGACCGAGCGGATCAGGCTGGGCACGTCAGTGACCGTGCTCTCGACGCAGGACCCGGTCCGGCTGTACCACAACTTCGCGACTCTGGACGCCGTCTCCGATGGCCGCGCGCAGCCGATTCTCGGGCGTGGTTCGGCGATCGAGTCCTTCCCGCTGTTCGGCTACGACCTCCGCGAGTACGAGGAGATCTTCGAGGAGAAGCTGGGTCTGTTCGTGGAGCTGCTTGGCGGGGGACCGATCACCTGGTCCGGGAAGTACCGGCCGCCGCTGGACGACGTCGTGCTGACCCCGCCGCTTCCGGCGGGTCACCTTCCGACGTGGGTTGGCTCCGGCGGAAGCCCTGACTCGGTGATTCGCGCCGCACGCTACGGCCTGCCGCTGATGCTCGCCGTGATCGGTGGAAGGCCAGAGCGGTTCCACCCGCTCGTCGACCTCTACCGCCGCGCCTTGGCCGAGTACGGGCACCCGACCGACCTCCCGGTCGGGCTCCACACGCTCGGCTACGTCGCCGCCACTGACGAAGAGGCGATCGAGACGCAGTGGCCGTACTGGCTCCAAACGTTCGATCGCGCCTCGCGCGAGCGCGGTTGGCGCCAGCCGACCCGCGCACAGTACGACGCGGAAATAGCCCACGGCGCGATGTTCGTCGGCTCCACGGAGACGGTCGCACAGCGGCTCGCGGCTGTGATGAGAGCGCTCGATGTCGACCGGATCGACCTCCACTATGCGCTCGGCCGGGTGCCGGCGGAACAGCGGCGGGGATCGATTGAACTGCTCGGACGGGAGGTCTTTCCGCGGGTGCGGGAACTGCTCAGTTCCGATCCCGGCGAACACGACGGGCCGACCGGCTCTGCGGCGCCTGGACACGTCGCGAGTCCCGTCCGTTCAACGCACGCGCCCGCGCGTGGTATCGAACTTGCGCGATGACTCCGGTATCAACCGCGATGAGCGCAGGTGACGAGCAGTGGCGGATCGGCTCGGCTGCAGCCGACACCCCCGCGGAAGCGGCAGGAGTCGAGAGGGTGGGAATCGTGGGGGCCGGCAAGCTTGGGACGGCTCTCGCTCGCGCCGCGCTGGCCGCAGGCTACGACGTGGCAGTGGCGAGCTCCGGCCCGGCCGACCGGATCGCGCTCTCGCTCGACGTACTCGCGCCCGGCGCTGTCGCGTCGACCGTCGAGGAGGTCGTCGAGTTCGCCGATGTGATCGTTCTCGCCGTCCCCGCGCACCGGTTCCGTCAGCTCCCGAGCGAACTCTTCGACGGCAAGATCCTCGTTGACGCGATGAACTACTGGCCCGACACCGACGGCGAGGATCCCGAGCTAGCGCGGGAGACGGCGGCTCGAGCGTCGTCGTGCAAGCCCACTTCCCCGCCGCCCGGGTCGTCAAGAGCCTCAATCAGCTCGGCTACCACGAGCTCGATGAGTACCCACGCGATCCGGGCGCGCCCGATCGGATCGC
This sequence comes from Solirubrobacteraceae bacterium, assembly GCA_036490875.1. Classification (GTDB taxonomy): domain Bacteria; phylum Actinomycetota; class Thermoleophilia; order Solirubrobacterales; family Solirubrobacteraceae; genus Palsa-465. The sequence continues at coordinate 25,101 of DASXDA010000015.1, read as the reverse complement.
GGTCGCCGCGGTCGGCGACGACCGGCTTGCCGTGCGGACAGTGATGCATCTGCTCGACCGGCTCGGGTTCGACCCGGTCGACGGCGGCGCACTCGCCAAGGGCAAGCTGCTCGAACCTGACGGCTCGCCTTATGCCGAGACGTTTACGGCCGACGCGCTCGCCAAGCGGTTGTCGGCCGTGCAGCGGGCGGAGGCTCAGGGCTGATCGCGGTACTCGGCTGCCATCTGGTCGAGCGACTGCGCGTCCTCGTCCTCGACCTTTAGCGCTTCGTCGATCACCCGTTCCAGACTCTGCTCGGGGATCACGACCGAGCCACTCGCGTCCGCGTACACGTAGTCGCCTGGGGTCACGCACACGCCACCGATCTCGACCGCGACGTTGGCCGCGAACGGCACGATCGTGTCGCCCCCCCAGCGGGTTGCTTCGCCCCGGCACCACGTCGCGAACGAGTAGCCGCCCAGCTGCTCGAAGTCGCGCAGCCGCCCGTCCGTCAGCACCCCCGCTGCGCCGCACCCCTCAAGCCGGGAGAGCTTCATTCCGCCGCCGTGCGACGCGTCGGGGTAGCCCCCGCTCGACAGCACCAGCACCTTTCCGGCCGGCGCGTCGCCGACGGCCTCGTGAAACAGGGCGCCGAACCCAGCGTTGGTATGCGGAAGATCGTCGCGGTACGGGAGGAACGCGATCGTGACCGCACGCCCGAACAGCCGGCGCGGCGCGGGGCTGACCAGGCTGAGGATGTGCGCACGGTGGCTGTGGATTCGACCCATCGCGTCCACCAGCGACGCGCACGCCACCCGGTCGAGCACATCGTCGGGGACGATGACGGGGCCGCTGCTCATCGGTGCTCCGGATTCGCGGCGTCGTGCCTGCATCCCGCATCCCACTCTCGCCGCTGATTCCCGAACGCTGGTATGCCGCCGTTGTGGTTGAGCATCGCCGCGACGTGCATGAGGTTGAACGTCATGAACGTCGTGTTCCGGTTAGTGAAGTCGTTCTCGGGGCCGCCCGAGCCGGGGTCGAGGTACGAGGGGCCGGGGCCGATCGGCCCGATCCACCCCGCGTCGGCCTGCGGCGGGATCGTGTAGCCGAGGTGCTGAAGGCTGTAGAGCACGTTCATCGCGGAGTGCTTGACGCCGTCCTCATTGCCGGTGATCAGACAGCCGCCGGCCCGTCCGTAGTAGAGGTACTGGCCTTGCTCGTTGAGCAGAGACGAGCAGGCATACAGCCGCTCGATGACGCGCTTCATCACCGAGCTGTTATCGCCCAGCCAGATCGGGCCGCAGAGCACGAGGATGTCCGCGGCCAGCACCCGCTCGTTGATGGCCGGCCACTCGTCGACCGCCCAGCCGTACTCGGTCATGTCCGGCCACGTACCGGTGGCGATCTCGTGGTCGATTGCGCGCAGCTCGTCGACCTCGACGCCGCGGTCGCGCATGATCCCGCTGCTCAGCGCGATCAGGCCGTCGGTGTGGCTGAGCTCGGGAGAACGCTTCAGCGTGCAGTTGACGAACAGGGCGCGCACGCCATCGAAGCGCGGGCCGCCGTCCTCCGCCGAGCGTGATGACGCCATCGCCGCGGACTCTAAAGCCAGAGCAGTGGCGCCACCAGCGCCGTCGGGCGCGAGCCAACCCCCGAGCGAGAATGTCACCGCCACCGTTGACCTCGAGGACAGGAGCAGACCATGCGAAGTGATATCGCGCCCGGCGGCACGTTCCCGGACTACGAGTTGCCCGACCAGGAGAGCATCCCTCGGAAGCTCAGCGACCTGCAGGGCGACGACCCGATGATCCTCACGCTCGCGCGCGGGATGTTCTGCCCAAAGGAGCACGAGCAGCACCTCCAGCTCGCCGCGTTCTATCCACAGATCGCAGTGGGCTACAGCAAGATCGTCACGATCGCATCGGCGACCCATCACGAGACCCAGGAGCTCCGCATATCGACGGGGGCCCAGTGGCCATTCCTCTCCGACGAGGAACGGATCGTCCAGAAGGACCTCGATGCCGAGGAGTACACCGACCCAGAGCACAACCCGATCGTCCCGCACACGCTCGTGCTCAAGCCCGGGCTGGTGATCTACAGCATCTACAACGGCTACTGGTTCTGGGGTCGCCCATCGGTCGAGGAGCTTCGCCAGGACCTACGGGCGGTCACCCGTGAGATTCGCCCCGACTGGGACCTCGGCGCGCCCGGGTTGCGTGAGCTCTGGGACAAGATGGACTTCTCACACTTCCACGGCTGGGACAGGATGTCCCCGGAGACGGAGAGAAAAAGGCGCTGGCTCGGACCGATGATGGCGCCGTGACCTCGGTCTGAGCACTGATCAGGTCGCGCGCGGTGACCGCTTCGCGGTCGCCCAAGGCGCCTGGTCGGGTCCTCGACGAGGCCGGTGGCGCAGCCCGCTCCGGGGCGACGCATTCCGTCCTCGACCCGCGCCAGACCGTCTGGGCTGGCGTGGGTCACGCCGGCGCGTCTAGCAAGCGCACGTCGCTGGGAGAAGCACGCACCCCGACGAGCGCACCCTCGCTGAGCTGGGAGTGACTTTTGTCGCCGGCGGGGGCGTGAACAACGAAACGGCCGAGCCGAACCTTCACCGCACCCCCGTCATGCTGAACCCCGCGGATCGTGTCGGTCAGCCGGGCGGTTGTGGGGTCCGCGAGCTTCAGCTGCCAGGGATGGATCGCGACGTGCACGGGGCCGCTGGCGTGTGTGTCGCTGTCGAGCTCGCCGCCGCCCTGCAGGCGGATGGTTGATCCGGTCGGAGTGGGGGTTGCCGTGCCGTCGAGGATGTTCGCGCCGGTGAGCGCGGCGACGAGAACGGTGGCGGGCGCGGCGAACAGACGGGCGGGGGTGTCCATTGCACAAGTTCGCCGCGATCGATAACTGCGATCCGTGAGGCCAGCGCGGTGGCGTCCTCGAAAGCGTGGGTGACCAGTAGCGCGGGCAGCTTGAGCTCACCCAGGATGTCAACAAGCTGGTCACGGACCTGGCGGCGGGTGATCGCGTCAAGCGCGCTGAACGGCTCGTCGAGCAGCAGCACCCGCGGGTCTCGCGCCAGCGATCTGGCTAGAGCGACCCGCTGCTCCCCACCGGAGAGGTCCCGGGGCCGAGTGTGCGCGAGGTGGGCGATCCTGAGCTGATCGAGCAGTTCGGGCCGATCGCGTTTGCCCGCGAATCGCACGTTCCAGGTAGCCGACCCGACGCTGCTCCGGAGGGATGTTGATCCGTCGGCTGCTGTCTAGCCAGGTGGTTCCGCGCAGGACGATTCGCCCGCTGCAGTCGCGTTCCAGTCCGGCGACGGCTCGCAGCAGCGAGGCCACGCGGATGACTGCGCCGGCGACGACGCCGGGTAGCGTCCCGGCGATCAGCAACGACAAGAGCGAGCCGGTGTCCAGGTGCTCGCGCCAGAACCGAAACAGGTCCACCGGGAGTCGCGGCCACGTTGAATACGAGGTTCGTCGGCGTGACAGCCGGACTCGGCACATGCAGCACGCTGAGCTGGATCGGCAGCAGCAGCACTGCCCCCGAAACGCCGCCGGCGTCGTCACCAACGCGAGCACAAACCCGCAGAGCGCTCCAACCGGCCGTTCCCACGGCATCGCCGGATCGTAATCCTCCCTCCACGACCAACCGTCGGTGCGGGTGCGCCAAGCTGGGACATCGGTGCGTCAGCTGGGTCGCCGAAGTGGTCTGTATAAGCGGAGAGGGAGGGATTCGAACCCTCGATGGACGAAACCGCCCATACCGGTTTTCGAGACCGGCGCATTCAACCGCTCTGCCACCTCTCCGGGTGTAGCGGCCAGAGAGGCTAGCGCGGCTGCCGGGGGCCCTCGCCTACGGCCGCACGAGGCGAAACGATGGCGACTCGGTCCCGTATGCGTCAACCAAATCGCCATCGTCTCGCGCACGGCGTCCTGCCCCGACGCCGCCGCGAACCCGCTCTACGTACGCCGCGGCGCGAAGAACGATCGCAGCAGGTCGGCGCAGTCCTCGGCCAGCAGCCCGGCCTCGACCTGGGGCCTGTGGTTGAGCTGCGGCACATCGAGCACGTTCAGCACTGAGCCGGCGGCGCCCGCCTTTGAGTCGTAGGCCCCGAACACGACTCTCGGTAGCCGAGCGAGCACGATCGCCCCCGCGCACATCGCACACGGCTCGAGCGTCACATACATAACGGAGTCCAGCACCCGCCAGCTCCCCAGCGCCCGTGCCGCCTCGCGCAGGGCGATCAACTCGGCGTGGGCGGTCGGGTCCTCGCGAAGCTCGCGCTCGTTGTGGCCGGCGCCGATCACCTCGCCCTCGTGGACGACGACCGCGCCGATCGGGACGTCGTCGTGCTCGGGGGCCTGGATGGCCTCGCGGATCGCGAGGCGCATGAAGTATTCGTCTCTGGGGAAGAAGCGAGGAGTCATAAAAGGGCGGCGCTACCGTTCGCGGAGCGATCCTTTGCCGGCTCGACGATGTTAAGTGCGTCGAGGGCGATCCCGCAGGATCTGGCAGGCAGCTTGAACCCGAGCTCGATCATCCGCCGCGTCGCCACGACGACGCTGACAGCTCTGGCGCTCTGCGCCGGCGGGAGCGTCGCGGCCGCCTCGGCGTCAACCGTCGCTCCGTACCGACCGGGGGTTGTCGTCGTCGGCTACGAATCCGCCACCACCGCGACGGCAGCCGCAGCCGTAGCCAACCGCCATGGCGTCCGCGAGTCCTCAACGGAGACGGACTCGCCCGAGACCCGGATCGTGCGGGTCCCGCGGGGAAGCTCGGTTCCCCAGGAGGTCGCGCGGCTCCGGCACGAGGCGGGCGTCGTCTACGCGGTTCCCGACTTCCTCGCCCACGCGAGCGGATCGCCCGGCTGGTTCCCGGACGATCCCGGCAACGCTCGCCGCTCGAAGGGGTGGCAGCGGATGCAGTGGAACTTCCTCTCCGGGGCCGGAGTCAACGCGCCGCAGGCATGGGCCAATCTGTTCGCGGTCCGGCGCGGCGGCGCGAAGGGGACGGTGATCGCCGTGCTCGATACCGGTGTCGCGTACCGCAACTGGCATCAGTTCCGCAGGTCGCCCGATTTCGGGCGGACGAAGTTCACCGCGCCCTACGACTTCGTCGCGGGCAACCGCCACCCGCTCGACCGCGAGGGCCACGGCACGTTCGTCACCGGGATGATCGCCGAGTCGACCAACAACGGCGTCGGGCTCACCGGCCTCGCGTATGGCGCGACGATCATGCCCGTCCGCGTGCTCGACCAGAGCGGGTGGGGTGACGCCTCGACGATCTCGAAGGGGATCCGGTACGCGGTCGCGCACGGCGCGCAGGTGATCAACCTGAGCCTCGAGTTCCCGCCGGGAACGACCGCGGCGGACATCCCGGGAATGGTCTCGGCGATCCACTTCGCTTACGGGCGTGGCGTCGTCGTGGTCGGCGCCTCGGGGAACGAGAGCGACTCGGTGATCGCCTACCCGGCGCGGGACTCCGACGCGATCTCGGTCGGCGCCACAACGCTCGACCGGTGCCTGGCGGACTACTCGAACGGCGGCGCGAAGCTCGACCTGGTCGCGCCCGGCGGCGGCAACGACGCGACGCTCCAGGGCGACGCGTCCTGCCACCCGGAGCGCAACCTGCCCGACATCCACCAGATGACGTTCGGCGATCCGAGCAGCCCGAACAAGTTCGGCTTCCCGGGCGGCTGGTACGGGACCTCGATGGCGGCGCCGCAGGTATCGGCCGCCGCCGCGATGGTGATCGCGAGCGGTGTGATCGGCCGTCATCCGAGCCCGGCGCAGATCCTCGCGCGGCTCGAGCAGACCGCCCAGCCGCTCGGCAGCACCCGGCCCAACGACAGCTACGGGTACGGCCTGCTCGACGTCGGCGCGGCGACCTCCCGCGCCGCCCCCGCACGCTAGCGCCGGCTCACGTGGTCCTGACGATCAGGACCGAGCACGGGGCGTGGTGCGAGACCTTGTTCGGTACCGATCCGAGCAGGAACCGCTTGGCGCCGGTCATCCCCTTGTTGCCGACGACGATCAGGTCGGCCTCGTGCTCCTCGGCCACGTCGAGGATCGCGTCCGCGGCGTCGCCCTGACGGGGGTACGTCTCGACCTCCGCGACGCCGGCGCTCCGCGCCTCGGAGGCCGCTCGGTCCAGCAGCTCCAGCACCTCCGCGCGCGGGTTCACCGTCCACTCGATGTCACCCGGAACCTGGGTGCGCTCGAGCAGCAGCCGCTGCTCGTCGGCGGTCGGCTCATACGCGCTGACGACCTGGAGCTTCGCGTTCAGGTCGAGGGCGAGGCCGATCGCGTGCCGGACGGCCGTCGACGCCGTGTCTGAGCCATCGGTTCCGACAAGGATTGATGCGAACACCTGGGCGATCGTAAACCGCCCGTCAGGCGAGCTTTGTGATCGCGATCACCATCCCGGTCAGCGTCACGACGATCACAGCGATCTGCATCCATAGCCAGTGCCGCGGCATCAACTGCCACGGTAGCGACCCGGCGTTGTCCGTTGAGCCTATGCGGCGACGATCGAGGGGAACCGGACCGTCACGCCCCGCGGGACCACCAGCACCGGCGAGGTGGCGTTCCCGATCGCGTTCCACGCGGCCGAGGAGATCATCACGTGGCCCTCGGGCGCCTCGAGCCTCGAGCCGACGACGAGCAGGTCGACGTACGGCTCATCCCGGGTGACGCGCGCGCGGAGGCTCTCGCCGAGCTCGCGTGCGGTCTCGATCGCGGCGTCATCGCCGGGGTCGGCAAGCACGCCGATCCGGCCGAACCGGGAGATGTGGTCGCTGCGGTAGTTCGCGGGCGCGATCGCGACGGCCGCGGGGCCGCCCTCGAGCAGCGCCTCCGTCGAGCGCTGCGGGGACACGTGCCCGGCCGCGGTGCGGTAGTCGGAGCCGAACACGACGATGTCGGCCTGCTCCCACTCGATCAGCTCCCGGATGCCCTCGGCGGTCGAGGCGTTGAGGATCACCCGGCGTTCCACGTCGAGGTCGCCGAGCGTCTGCGCGCCGCGCTCGAGAAGGGCGCCGGCCTGGTGCTCCACGAGCAGCTCCCGCTCGCGGTCGGCCTCGGTCGCGTGCCGGACGTACGCGAGGATCGCCTCGGCGCCGGCGTCGGCAAGCACGCGCGCGAGCATCAGCGCGTCGAAATCGTTGGGTGTGTCGTCGTAGGAGACGATTGCTTTGGTGGACATCGCAGAACTCCAGTCTTCGGGGGCCTCTCCGGCTAACGAAATTTGGGGTGAGAATCGCAATCGCCGTCCATCAGTTCCAGTGAAACTCATCATGTTCTTGATAAGTTTTGCTGATGCTCAATACGGGCCGCCTCCAGGTGCTCGCGGAGGTCGTCAGACAGGGCTCGTTCTCGCGTGCGGCGGACGCGCTCTCATACACCCAGTCGGCCGTCTCGCAGGCGATCGCGCGGCTCGAGGCGGAGGTCGGCGCGACGCTGGTCGTCCGTGACCGGCGGGGGGTCAAGCCGACCGCCGCCGGCGCGACGCTGGTCGAGCACGCTGAGGCGATCTTCGCGCAGATCGAGGCCGCCGAGGCCGACCTTGCCGCGGTCCTCGGCGTGCGGGCGGGGCGGCTGCGGGTCGCCTCGTTCCCGTCGGCCGGATCGACGCTGATGCCGCTCGCGGTCGCCAACTTCCGGCGCGGGCACCCGGACGTGGCGCTGACGCTCGCCGAGGGCGAACCCGAGGAGATCGCTCCTCGCTTGCGCGCCGGCGAGTTCGACCTCGCGCTGTTGTTCGAGTTCCCCGGCGTGCGCGAGCGGCCGGGTGCGGGGCTACGAACCGTCACGCTGCTCGAGGACCCGATGCACGTCGCGCTCCCGGCCGATCACCGGCTCGCGGCGAAGCCGAGGCTGCGGCTCGCGGACCTGCGCGAGGAGGATTGGGTTCAGACGTCGGAGCCGAGCCCGTGCGCCCGCCACGTCGTCCGGCTGTGCCTGGCAGCCGGCTTCGACCCGCACGTGACGTTCGAGTCCGACGACTACGAGACGGTCCAGGGCCTGGTCGCGTCCGGCGTCGGCGTTGCGCTGGTGCCGCGGCTCGCGCTGAGCCACGTCCATCCGGGGATCGTCGTCCGTGAGCTGTCGCCGCGAAGCCCGGCCCGCAAGGTGGTGGCGGCGACGATGTCCAAGCCCGGGGTCGCTCCGGCGGCCCGGAGGATGATCAAGATCCTCGGCGACGTCGCGCGCGAGTACGTCCATGCCGACTGAGCGCCGGCTCTCGTTCGGCGAAGTGGCGGAGCTGTACGACCGCGTGAGGCCGTCGTATCCGGCCGCACTGGTCGACGACGTGCTGTCGTTCTCCGGGGCGGCCGCGGGAGACCGCGCGCTCGAGGTCGGAGCGGGGACCGGCAAGGCCACGGCTCTGTTCGCCGCGCGCGGGCTCGAGATCCTCGCGCTCGAGCCGAGCAGCGGGATGGCGGCGGTCGCGAGCGGGACCTGCGCGCAATACGAGAACGTGAGAATCGAGCAGAGCGAGTTCGAGCGGTGGCGCTCGGATCGCCGCGGGTTCGAGCTGCTGTTCTCGGCGCAGGCGTGGCACTGGATACCCCGCGAGCTGCGATACGCGAAGGCTCGCGAGGTGCTCGCGCCGAGCGGCGTGTTGGCGGTGTTCTGGAACCGCCTGTCGTGGGACTCCTCCCCACTCACCGACGAACTCGCCGCGATCTACCGGCGGGTCGCGCCGGATCTCGGCGCGGGCGCCGGGCCCGGCCCGATGGATCCGGCACGGGCGAGCCGGGAGCGGTGGGGGGATTGGGGGCGCGAGCTCGCCGAGGCTCCCGGCTTCGGTCCGCCGGAGTTCCGCAGCTACATGTGGCGCGAGCGCTACACCACCGACTCCTACCTGGAGCTGCTGCGCACGCACTCCGACCACATCGTGCTCGACGAGCCGCGGCGAGGGCAGCTTTTCGACGCGATCGCCGCCGTGATCGACGGTCGCGGAGGCGCAATCGAGCTCGACTACGTGACCGACCTCTGGATGGCGCGGGCCGAGTAGCCTTGAACACGGGAGGCCGTCATGGAGCACACCGCACAAGCACGTCCCGACCGGGCACAGCCCCCGTCGCAGAGCACCGAACCGGGGCCGCCCGGCGGTTTACGTTCGGCGCTCTACCGGATGTTGCTCGCGATTCTGTCGACCCTCGTCAGCATCAACCTGTGGACCGGTGGCCCGCTGTTCGCGCTGTGGGTCGGCTCCCGCGTCCAGGCGTCGATCGGGACGCTCAGCATGAGCGCCGTCGGCGCGACGATCGGCGTACTGATCGTCGTCACCTACGTCCTCTACAAGCTGCTGGCATGGCTCAACGCGCGCTACTACGCGGCGATCGGGCGGACGATGCCCCGCCAGCAGGCGCCCTGGCTGAAGCCGATGAGCGGCGAGCGCAGGTCGCTGCAGGTGCGGCGACCGCTGTCTGCGGTCGAGAAGATCGTCGTGGTGTCGGTGGTCGTCGCCACGGAAGCGTTCCTGGTCTGGTTCTTCTTCTTCGCCCACTATTCACTTGTGAGCTGAGACCGGCGGGACCGCGTCTCCCGTGACCGAGCGGGAACTGAGCTTTCACGGACCCCGGGGCATGCGGTTGGCGGGGACGCTGTGCGTCCCGCCGCGCGCGGACGACGACCTGCCGGTGGCGGCCGTGCTCCTCTGCCAGGGCCTTTCGGGCGTCAAGCACCTGGTGCTCCCCGAGGTCGCCGATCGGCTCTCGTCCCACGGCTTCGCGTCGTTGCGGTTCGACTACGCGGGCTACGGCGACAGCGACGGCGATCGCGGATGGATCGATCCCCGAGCTCGGGTCGCCGACGCCGCGCACGCGCTCGAGCGGCTTGCCGCCCACGAGGCCGTCGACGAGGCGCGGCTCGGCGCATACGGTCACAGCCTCGGCGGTCCGGTCGCGATCGCGCTCGCAGCGCGCGAGTCCCGGGTCCGGGCGGTGGTGTCTGTCTCCGGTCCCGGGAGCGGCGTCGACCTGCTGCGGAGCCTGCGGCCGTCGTGGGAGTGGATCGAGTTCAAGCGCAGGGTGCGAGAGGCTCGCGAGCGCCGAGCCTCCACCGGCGATGGAACGCCCGTCGCGCTCGACGAGATCTTTCCGTTCAGCCCGGAGTTCAGGGCCCGGTACGAGGAGCTGAAGCGGCGGGGCGGGAGCAGCGCGATCGCCGCCGGCGACGAGCTCGGGACCAGCCGCTTCTACCTCGAGACCGTCGACGCGATCGTCGACTTCCATCCTGAGGATGAGGTGCGCCGGCTCGGCGACTGCCCGCTGTTGCTCGTCCACGGCGAGGACGACGACGTCGCGCCGGTGGAGACGGTCGAGCCGGTGTACGCGAACGCGCCGCAGACCAAGCGCTGGCACGTGCTGCCGGGCCTCGGCCACAACGAGCTCGACTCCGAGCCCGGTCTGACGGCGGCACTCGAGCAGGCCGCCAACTGGTTCTCGCACTATCTGCGCTAACTACGACTTCGGCTCACGCCACATCCGCCAGAGCGGCGGCGCGTCGCGCGCGTAGCGACCCTCCTCGACGACCTCGAACCCGTGGCGCCCGTACAGCGCGAGGTTGCGGGGAGTCGACGCCTCGAGGTATGCGGGCACCCGCTCGGCGTCGAGGCGGTCGAGCATCGGCCTCAGCAGCGCGGCGCCGTAGCCGCGGCCCTGCCACGCCGGCGTGACTCCGATCGCGGGCAGGTACCAGTGCGGCTCGCGTGGGTGCTTTCGCTCCATCCAGTTGACCGCCTTCAGCAGCCTGCCGGTGTCGCCGCGGGCGCTCGCGACGATCGCGGGCAGCAGCCGCAGCTGCGCGAGCACGCTCATGTGCCAGGTCTCCGGCGGCATCCACAGCGCCGCGCCGATCAGCTGCTCGTGCGCGTATCCCTCGTCCTGCGGCAGCCAGATCCGGCCGACGAACGTCGCGAACCCACGCTCCATCCGCGCGAGCCGCTTCGCGTCGTCGCGGACGATGAACCGGAAGTGCGGGTCGTCCAGGAACGCGCGGGCAAGCGTCTGCGCGACCGGCTGGACCTCGTCGGGGGTGATCTTCCGGATGTCGCCGCCGTCCGGCCGCGGGCGGTCTGACGCGGTTGGGGTCACGTCGACATCGAACGCCATCGGTGTCCACCTCCTCGACGAGGACAGCCTATTAGGATCACCACGCTGGCCACCGAAGTCACCCACCAGGAGCTTCAGAGCGCGGCCCGGGAGATCTCGATCGAGGCCCGGGAGCGGGCTGATGAGATCGAGCGGCAGCGGGCGCTTCCCGTTCCGCTGCTCGCGCGGCTTCGCGACTCGGGCGTGATGCGCGGCGGCGCCCCCGAGGAGGTCGGCGCCCCGGAGCTCCCGCCGGCGGTCACGCTCGCGTTCGCCGAGGAGATCGCGCGGGGCGAAGCGTCGGCGGGATGGTGCGTGTCGATCGCCGCGACCAGCAGCCTGCTCGCGGGGTACCTGCCGGACGGGCCGAGGAACCAGTTGTTCGGCGATCCCGAGTTCATCGCCGCCGGCGTGTGGGCGCCGCGCGGGAAGGCGCTGCCCGTCGACGGAGGGCTCGCGATCTCCGGGCGGTGGTCATTCTGCAGCGGGATCGCCCACTCGGGCGTGCTGTTCGCGGGCTGCATTCCCGCTGAACAGCCCAGCGACGGCTCGCGACCGCTGCCGATCGTGGTCGCGCTCCCGACCGACCAGCTGACGGTGCTCGACACGTGGCACACGCTCGGCCTACGCGGGACCGGCAGCAATGACGCGGTCGCCGAGGATGTGGTGGTGCCGGTCGAGGCCGCCTTCTCGCTGTTCGATGGCCCGGTGCTCGACCGGCCGCTCTACCGGTTCCCGGTCTTCGGGTTCTTTGCGCTGTCGATCGCGGCGGCCGCGCTCGGTAACGCCCGGGGGGCGATCGACGAGTTCGTCGAGCTCGCGGTCGAGAAGAAGGGGCTCGGGTCCACCCGGACGCTTGCCGAGCGCTCGGGCACCCACGCCGCCCTGGCGGAGGCCGAAGCGACACTCCGCTCCATGCGCGCCGGGTTCTACGAGGCGATCGAGGCCGCGTGGGCCGCCGCCCGGGACCACCAGCAGGTCCCGGTGGAGCTCCGGAACGGCTTGCGGGTGGCCGCGACCCACGCGACCCGCACCTCCGCGGACGTGGTCCGCACGCTGTTCGACCTCGGCGGCGGATCGGTGATCTACGACTCATCGCGGCTTCAGCGCCGGTTCCGCGACGCGTTCACCGCGACCGCGCACTTTCAGGTCAACGCTGCGTCCAGGGAGCTCCAGGGAAGGGTCCTGCTCGGCCAGCCGGCAGACACGGCAACCCTGTGAACGCGGCGCCCGGCGGCGAACTGATCGAGGGCGTCCTCCCGTACTGGCTCGACCGTCCCGACGAGGAGGCGCTCGAGATCGCGCTCGAGGTGCAGCGCGCGGGCCTCGACGCGATCTGGATCGGAGAGCTGGTGACGTTCGACGCGGTCGCCCTGGCGACCGCGATCGGCGACCGGACGGAGGGACTGCGGCTGCGACTCGGGCCGCTGGCGGTCGGGGTCCGGAGCCCGCCGGCGCTCGCGCTCGCCGTCTCCTCGATCGCGAGACTGACGGGCAGCGAGGTCGGCCTCGCGCTCGGGGCGTCCAGCCCGACGATCGTGTCGGGCTGGCACGACCGGCCGTGGGAGCACCCAGCGTCGCGGATGCGCGAGACAATCGAGGCGCTGCGCCCGATCTTCGCCGGTGAGCGGTCGTGGTACGAGGGGGAGTACGTTCGCACGCACGGCTTTCGGCTGCGCTCGCCGGTTCCGAACGCGCGGATTTGCGTCGCCGCGTTCGGCCCGGCGATGACCCAGGTGGCGGCCGAGCACGCTGACGACGTGGTCCTCAACCTCGTCACCCCCGAGCACGTCGCCGACGCTCGAACAAAGCTTGACGGTGCGGCATCCGCGGTCGGCAGAACGCCTCCGAAGCTGGCGGTGTGGGTACCGGTCGCGGTCGACCCCGGCGAGGACGCCCGCCGTCAGCTCGCGTCGCAGCTGACGGTCTACCTCGCGCCGCCAGGCTACGGCGAGATGTTCTCGCGGCTCGGATTCTCGAAGCTGGTCGCGCGGGCGCGGAGTGGCGAGCGGCGGTCAGAGCTTGCGGCCCAAGTCCCCGATGAGCTGCTGCGCGAGGTCTGCGCGGTCGGCTCGCCGGGCGAGATCGCCGCACGGATCACCGCGTACCACCGGGCCGGCGCGTCGATCGTCGGCGTCGTGCCCTCGACGGCGGAGGACCCAGGAGGGCGGCGGGCGCTGAGCGCGGTGACCGCGGCGCGGGGTCTGTCGGCGTGAGCGGCGAGCACGCTGCGCGCAACGCGATGCACGAGCTCGACGAGATCGAGCGGTTTCACGATCGCTGCAGCGAGCTGATGCGGGAGCGCCGCCGGATCGCGTCGGTGCTCGGCGGCGCGTGCCGCCTGCGGGTTACGGAGTTCGAGGGCAGGCGGCCGTACCGCTTCCACGACCCGCGGCACGCGGCCTCCCGTCGCTGGGAGATGTGGATGGACGCCGAGCAGACGCGGGCGGTGCGCCGGGCCCGGCGGCGCGAAGCAGTCGAGATCACGACCAGATAGAGAGGAGACACAGATGTCTACATCGATGGAGGACTTCAACGCCCCGATCATCGAGGAGTTCCGCGCGAACGAAGGTCGCGTCGGAGGAATGTTCGAGAGCATGCCGCTGCTGCTGCTCCACAACACCGGCGCGAAGTCGGGCGCGGATCGGATCAACCCGGTCGCGTACTTGAAGGACGGCGATCGTTACGTCGTGTTCGCGTCGAAGGGCGGAGCGCCGACGAACCCCGGCTGGTTTCACAACCTCATGGCTCACCCCGAGGTGACGATCGAGGTCGGCGCCGACACCCTCGACGTCGTCGCCAGCAAGGCCGAGGGCGAGGAGCGCGATCGGCTGTTCGACGCCCAGAAGCAGCGCGTTCCGCAGTTCGGCGAGTACGAGCAGAACACCACCCGGAGCATCCCGGTCGTGCTGCTCACGCCCCGCGACTAAAAGGGCAGGCCCTGGACGGCGACCTGGCCGGCGGGCCACGTCGCGCCCGGCCGGAGCGCACGCCACATCGTCCGCATCGGAATCGCGACCTCGCCGCCGCCCGACCGCACGAGCACCTCGGCGTCGACCACGTCGAAGCCGAGCCGCCGGTAGAGCCCCGTCCGGTCGTCGTGGCAGAACAGCACGATCAAGTCGGGGCCGAGCGTGGCCGCCTTCGCGAGCGCCGCGTCGAGCACCTGGAGCGACAGGCCGCGGCCCCGATAGCGCCGGTTGACGATCACCCCGCCGAGCCCGACGACCGGGAACCGCGCGCCGGCGACCTCGACATCGACCATGAGCAGTCCCGCGCTGGCGACGAGTCGCCCGCGCTCGTCGCGAAGCCCGACGTGCTGGTCCTTCTGGCGCCACTCCATCGGAGGGACGCGGGCGGCGTCCCACGGGTCACGCTCGTTGCCCTCGAGCTGCTCGCGGAGCTCGCGAGTGAGACGGCCGAACTCGACGGACTCCATAGGGATAGGCTGGCACGCCAACGGTGTCCACGACAGCGAAGGGATTAATCCGCACCGTCGACGAGCTCACACCCGAGTGGCTCGCGGAGGCGATCGGTCGACCGGTCGACGAGCTGCGCAGCAGCGAGCGGATCGGCACCGGCCAGATGAGCAACAGCCATCGGGTGACGTTCACGACCCCGGGGCCCGGCGGCGAAACCGAGTCGGTGGTGGTGAAGCTCGCGTCGACGGACGCGACCAGCCGTGCGACCGGGGTCACGCTCGGGCTGTACTTCCGCGAGGTCGCGTTCTACAGCAACCTCGGTGAGCGGATCGGGGATCCGCTGCCGCGGTGTCATGCCGCCGCCTACGACCCGACCGAGGGCTGGTTCTCGCTCGTGCTCGAGGACATCGCCGACGGAGTCCAGGGCGATCAGATCGCCGGCTGCAGCGCCGAGCTCGCGGCCACGGCGGTCCGCTCGCTCGCGGCGGTGCACGCGCCTGTGCTCGGCGACAACGCCCTTGGGGCCGTCGACTACCTGAACCAGCCGAACCCGCTCACGTCCGACATGCTGCGGGCCTTGCTGGCCGGGTTCGCCGAGCGCTACAGCGACGTCGTCGCACCCGAGCACATGGATATATGCAACCGGTTCGTGCCCGTCTGGGATCTGTGGGCCGCCGAGCAGACGCCACCGCTCGGGCTCGTCCACGGCGACTACCGGCTCGACAACCTGCTGTTCGAGCCGGCCACGTGCAAGGTCGTCGACTGGCAGACGGTCGCGTGGGGAGCGCCGGCGCTCGACCTCAGCTACTTCATCGGCAGCTCGCTGCAGGTCGACGATCGCCGCATCCACGAACGGGAACTGGTGCGGCTGTACCACGACGAGCTCGTTCGCCGCGGCGTCAACAGCCTCTCGTGGGAGCAGTGCTGGGACGGATATCGGCGGGAGGCGTTCGCCGGGATCGGGATGGTGGTGGTCGCGACGATGATGGTCGAGCGGACCGAGCGCGGCGACGAGATGTTCATGACGTGGCTCGCGCGGACGGCTCAGCAGATCATCGATCTCGACGCGCTGTCGCTGCTGCCCGAGCCAAGCTCGACGCCGCTGGTTCCGCTCCGGCCCGATCCCGCCGACGAGGGCCGCCACGAGCGCGGTCCCGAACCGCTGTGGAACGAATCGTGGTACTTCGACGCGGTCAGCGACGACGAGTCGCTCGGCCTGTACGTGCGGCTCGGGCGGCTGCCGAACCAGGAAATCTGCCTCTACACCACCGCGATCTGCGGCCCGGAGCGGCCGTCGGTGATGGTCGTCGATGCGCGCGCGCCGCTTCCGGAGTTCGACGACGAGTCACAGGAGATCGAGACCGATGTGCTCTACGCCACACAGGTGTGCGAGCGTCCGCTCGAGCGGTTCCGGATTCACCTCCATGGCGTCGGCGAGTCATACGAGGACCAGTCGGCGCCGCTGCGAGGCGAGCGCGGGGAGCCGGTCGACGTCGAGCTCGACCTGGTGTGGGAGACCGACGGAATCCCGTACGCGTGGCGGCAGACGACTCGCTACGAGATCCCGTGCCGCGTCACCGGGACGGTGCGGGTCGGCGATCAGCGGTTGACGTTCGCCGGTCCCGGCCAGCGCGACCATTCGTGGGGCTCGCGCGACTGGTGGGCGTTCGACTGGATGTGGAGCGCGCTGCACCTCGAGGACGGGACCCACACGCACGCGGTCGCCGTCCCCCAGCTGCCCGGCTTCGGCGTCGGTTACGTGCAGCAGGGCGACTCGATCGCGGAGGTCAGCGGGGTCGAGGCGACCGAGAAGGTGAGCGACGACGGCCTGATCGAGGAGGCCCGGATCGTCTCGCAACCGGACGGGCTCGACATGGAGGTTGAGCCGCTCGGGTTCGGGGCGCTGAGGCTCGAGGCCCCGGACGGCCGCGTGTCGCTCTTCCCGCGCGCGATGTGCCGCGTGGTGACGAATGACGACCGCACCGGCACGGGCTGGGTCGAGTGGAACCGGGTCCAGCCGTAACTATGCGGCCGCGGGCGCGCCGACCCGGGCGCGGTGGCGGACGGTGAACGGCATCCCACCCCGCGGCCCGATAGTTGGCATCTGGCGGGTTCTGAGCGCGTAGCCGGGCGTCAGCGCAAAGTCGAAGCGCCGCACCAGCTCCGACGCGATCGCCTTGATCTCGAGCTGCCCGAACCGCATTCCGATGCAGATCCGCGAACCGGCGCCGAACGGGATGTAGGCGCCCTTCGGCAGCGCGGCCTTCCGCTCGGGCGAGAACCGCTCGGGGCGGAACTTCTCCGGCTCGGGAAACACCTCCGGGATGTGGTGCGAGGCCCACGAGCTGTATGAGACGTACGCGCCCGCGGGGACCTGCTTACCGGCGAACTCGAACGTCTCGATCGCCTTGCGCGCGCCGATCCAGGCCGGCGGGTACATCCGCAGCGTCTCGTCCTGGACCATCTCGAGCAGTTCGAGCTTGCCGCTCATCAGCATCGCGGCGTCCGGCCGCTCGCCGTCGAGCACCCGGTCCTGCTCCTCGCGGAGCGCATCGACGATCTGCGGCTGGCGCGCGAGCTCGTAGAACATGAACGCCACGGTCGACGTCGTGGTGTCGTGGCCCGCGAACAGCAGCGTCATCACCTCGTCGCGGATCTGACGATCGGTGAGCTGGTTGCCGTCCTCGTCCGAGGCGTCGATCAGCAGGCTGAGCACGTCCTTGCCGCGCTCGCCGGTCCTCCGTCGGCGGGAGATCTCCGTAAATATCACCGCGTCCAGGGCGCGCCTCGCCTCCTGCATCTGGGCGAACGGGGTCCGTGGGCCTCGGAGCACCTGCAGGAAGTAGTCACGCGACCAGAAGCCGAGGCCCTGCTCGAAGTTCCGGGCGACGTCGGTGCGGGCGCCCGCGGCATCGGGATCGAGCCCGAACAGCGCCCGCATCGCGATGCGGAGCGCGAGCCGGCGGGTCGCGTAGTACAGGTCGATCCGCCCGCCGTCCCGCCATCCGTCGAGCGCGCGGTCGATCTCGTCGTCCATCGTCTCGAGCGCGGCGAGGATCGCCTGACTGTGGAAGGCCGGCAGCATGATCCGCCGCGAGCGGCGGTGGAAGTCGCCGTCGATCGTCAGCAGGCCGTCGCCGAGCAGCGGAGTGAGGTCGCCCATGTGGCCCTCGCGCCAGCTGAAGTTCGAGGCGTGCGAAACGGTCATGTAGTGGTTCGCCTCTGGACCGAGCATGAAGACGCCGTTGCCGTGGAAGATCCGCAGCGTGAACACCGGGCCGTAGCGGCGGTAGGCGTCGAGCAGTATCGGCAGCGGGCACTCGGCGAAGGCACGGGTCCGGCGGAGGCTGAACGACGTGTCGCCCGGGGGGAAAGGCACCGCGGTTCGGCGCTCCGCCCGGAGGTCCGAGGTCAGCCGCTGGAGGGGGTTGAACGAGATCGGCTCGGGGCCGACGAGCGCCATTCGCGAAGCCTACCCGGCACCGCCGGCACAGCCGGTTGTTACCTTCTGGTGGGGCATGATGAAGCGCTTCGCGCTCGTACTCTCAGCACTCGTTCTGGCGGCCTGCGGCGCGTCGAATTCGTCCAGCAGCGGCGGCAATGACCGCGTCGCGAGCGTCGGTAGCAGCGACAGCGGCAGCGGCGTCCCCAAGGCGCATCCGCAGGCCGTGCAGCCAACAGCCGGATCGCAGGCCGCTTCGATCTCGCCCGCGGACCCGGTCGGCGACCCCCACGCGCACGCTCCTCCGCTCTCGCAGGTCCGTAAGCAACTGAAGCTCGCGCTCGTGTACGCGGTGCCGACGTCGTCGGGGTACATCAACCCGCTGCGGTTCGTCAGCGTCTGGGAGCGGACCGACCAGGGCGTGGACGCGACGATGGCGGTCGGGGCGCCGATCCTCGCCCCGGGCAAGATCAAGATCCTCGCGATCGAGCCCGACTGGTACGCGGGACAGCCGCTCGTCTACTGGGAGCTGCTCGACGGCCCGGACGCGGGCAAGGTCCAATTCGTGGCCGAGGAGATCACCAACATCGCGCGGCCGGGCAGCATCCTTCAGCAGGGCCAGACGATCGCCCGCTACGCCCCCTCGGGCACCGCGATCGAGTTCGGCTGGTCGACCGTCAACGGGATCACGCTCGCGATGGCGACGACCGGCTACGAGGAGGGCGCGATCACCCCGGCCGGCCGGTCGATGCGAGCGTGGCTGAACGCGCTTGGCGCGAACGCAGGACCCGACCACAGCTGACCGAGCCGAGCGTCGCTGCCGGCCCGCTCGCGACGAACGATGCTTCTGGAGTGCGAAATATCGCACTCAGGCAGCAAAGTTCGACTCACGCCTCAGGCGGGGGGCCGACCGAGTTCGCGAAGCGTCTCGGGCATCGTCGAGCCGATGCTCTCGCACGCCAACCATTAGGCTGAGAAACCGTGCCCACTGAGCCGCGCGCGATCACGCTATTCGACATCGTCAAGCGTGCCGTTGACATCTGTGACCCGAACGATTCGGACGAGCGGCTGGGACGGCTGCTCGAGCAGTTCGAGGATGACGACGAGCCGGTGACGGCGGTCGAGAACCTCGAGGAGCGGCTCGCGATCGCGGTCGAGGGGGTCGACGTCGAGATCGAGGACCCCGCCGTCTCGATGGCCACGGCGGTGATCCTGTACCTCGCCCGTCGCCGCGACGAGCTCCACGACCACCCGAGCAAGATCCTGCGGCTGGCCGCGCGCGCCGAGTACAAGGGCGACCCGCCCGAGCAGGTCGTCGAGTGGCTGGCCGATCGTGGGGTGGAGGTTTGAGCGAGCCGGTGATCATCCAGATCGGATCCGGGAGCGAGGTCTCGGTACAGCTCGCGGCCGACCCACCGGCAAGCGTCGCCGATGGCCGGGTCGTGATCGAGCACGAGCTCCCGGACCCGGACGGCAACATCGAGCCGCCGTCACAGGACGCGGAGATCGTGATGTCGGTCCCGTCGCCCGAAGCGCTTCGCCGCGAGCCCGACCAGGTCCGGCGCGTGATCTCCGAGGCCGGCACCGGCACCGAGCCGCTCGTGATCGTCGTCGAGGCCGCCGAGGAGCTGCGCGACGAGGAGCTGGCGCCGGTACTCGAGGCGGCGCCCCACACCGACCGCGCGGTGATCGTCCGGATCATCCGCGACGGCTGAACCCAGACAGGCAGATCGGAGGCAACGATGGCGGTACGAAACGGAAGCGCCGAGTGGCGGGGCGACCTGCAGAGCGGCGGGGGGACCGTCAGCGTCGGGGACGGGGTGTTCGAGGGCCAGTACTCGTTCGCCTCGCGGTTCGAGGAGGGGACCGGCACAAATCCCGAGCAGCTGATCGCCGCCGCGCACGCCGCGTGCTTCTCGATGGCGCTCGCGAACATCCTCACCCAGGACGGCCATGTGCCGGAGTCGGTCAGCACCAGGGCGAACATTCAGCTGCGAAACGTCGATGGCGCCCCGACGCTCACGCGGGTCGACCTCGAGACCGAGGGTCGGGTCCCCGGCATCGACCAGGGCGAGTTCGAGCAGTATGCCGCTCAGGCCAAGCAGGGCTGCCCGGTGTCCCGCGCGCTCGCCGGGATCCCCGAGATCGCGCTTTCGGCGACGCTGGTCTCCTAGGACGTGTCCAAATCGGGGGTCGGCGTGCGTCACAACAGTGAGGCCGCGAGTTGGCGCGGCACCACGACCCAGGAGGGATTCAATGCCCCAGTACATGATGTTGCTGTACGCCGAGCAGCCGGCCGATGAGGCCGAGCTTCAGCGCCGCCAGGGCGAGTTCCCGCGCTGGCTCGAGCTGAACCGGAACCTGCAGGAGGCGGGCGTGCTCGTCGGCGGCGACCAGCTCGCGCCGGTTGACGTGGCGACGACGGTCCGCGTTCGCGAGGGCGAGTCCGAGATCGTCGACGGCCCGTTCGCGACGACCAAGGAGATCCTCGCCGGCTACTACCTCCTCGACTGCTCGGACCTCGACGAGGCGCTCAAGTGGGCGGCGCGCATGCCGCTCGCCGAGTGGGGTTCGGTCGAGGTCAGGCCGCTGATGGGGATGAGCGCGGACGAGGTGTCCGAGCCGGCCGCGGGCGCGGGTCAGCAGGCGGGATGAACGTAGCGGGCGGAGGGCGGCGCGCCGGTGAGGACCCGGCGGCCGCCCTCGCGCGCGCGTTCCGCGAGGAGCGCTCGCGGGTGATCGCGACCCTGATCCGCCAGGTCGGGGACTTTCAGCTCGCGGAGGACGCTGTCCAGGACGCGTTCGTCGCGGCGGTCACGAGCTGGGACCGCGACGGCGTCCCGGCGAACCCCGGCGGGTGGCTGATGGTCGCAGCACGGCGGCGGGCGATCGATCGCCTGCGGCGCAACCGCTCTGTCGCAGATCGCGCCGAGCGCCTCGCCGAGCTCATCACCCTCGATGGCCAGGATCCCGAATCCGAACAAGAACAGAGCGCGGTGCAGGACGACCGGCTGCGGTTGATCTTCACGTGCTGCCATCCAGCGCTCGAGCCGCCGGCGCGGGTCGCGCTGACGCTCCGCACGCTGGGCGGCCTGAGCACGCGGGAGATCGCCCGCGCGTTCCTGGTCTCCGAGCAGGCGATGGGCAAGCGGATCGTCCGCGCCAAGCGGAAGATCGCCGACGCGCGGATCCCGTACCGGGTGCCGCGCGACGAGGAGCTGCCCGCCCGGCTGCAGAGCGTGCTGAGCGTCGTCTACCTGATCTTCAACGAGGGGTACGCGGCGGCCGAGGGCGACCGCCTGGTGCGCGATGAGCTGTGCGGCGAGGCGATCCGGCTCGGGCAGCTGCTGTCGACGCTGATGCCCGACGACGCCGAGGTCCTCGGGCTGACGGCGCTGATGCTGCTCCACGACAGCCGGCAGCAGGCGCGGGTCGACGCCGCCGGCAACTACTCCGCGCTGGACGAGCAGGACCGCTCGCGGTGGGACCGGGATCTCATCGACCAAGGCCTCACGACGCTCGCGCGCGCGCTGCTGCTGCGCCGTCCCGGCAAGTACCAGCTCCAGGCGGCGATCGCCGCGCTCCATACCGAGGCCTCGAGCGCCGAGGACACGGATTGGCGGCAGATCGCGGAGCTCTACGGCGCGCTCGGCAGGTTCAGCCCGTCGCCGGTCGTCGAGGTCAACCGCGCGGTCGCGGTCGGCTTCGCCGACGGGCCGGAGGCGGGGCTAGAGCTGCTCGAGCCGCTGCTCGCGGACGCCAGGCTCGAGCGCTACCAGCCGCTCTACGCCGCGCACGCGGAGCTCCTGCAACGCGCCGGAGTGCTCGAGGGGGCCGACGACGCGTACGGAAGGGCGATCGAGCTGAGCGCGAACAGCGTCGAGCGGGCCGAGCTCGAGCGCCGTCGCAACGCGCTCCGAGACTCGGCGGGCTTGCGGCCACCCCAGTGAGCCGACGATGATCCGCGCGTGACCGACCCCACCCCGCCGGCCGACGACGGCCGCGATCCCGTGCACGTCGCCGCGTCGCTCGGCGCGCAGCACGTCGGCGCGGTCGCGGTCACGATCGTCGACAACGCCGGCGTCGCGAGGGTCAAGTCCACCCCGGTGGCCGGACTCGAGCGCGCCGCTCGCTGGGGCCTCGGCCTCAGCCCCGTGTTCGCAGTGTGCACGGTCGACGATGCGTTCACCCATACCGCCGAGGTCGGCGGCCCGACCGGGGACCTGCGGCTGATCCCGGATCTCGAGGCCGCCCGGGCGCTCGCGCCCATGCCCGGCTGGGCATGGGCGCCCGCCGACCAGCTGACCCAGGACGGGCAGCCGTTCGCCTGCTGCCAGCGCACGTTCCTGCGGCGGATGGTCGAAGAGGCGGCGGCACACGGTCTCGAGCTGCGGTTCGGCTCCGAGCTCGAGTGGTTCCTCGGCTCCGAGCAGCAGGACAGCGACGATCCGCTGCCCGCCGACGACGGGCCGGCGTACGGGCTCGTGGCGCTGTCCCAGGTCTCGCAATACGGGCGCGACGTGGTCTCGGCGTTCACGGACACCGGGATCGAGCTCGGGCAGTTCCATCCCGAGTACGAGCCGGGGCAGCTCGAGGTCTCGCTGCCCCACGCGGACCCGATCGGCGCGGGCGACATCAACGTCGTCTCGCGCCAGCTGATCCGGGCGGTGTCCGCCACGCACAACTGGCGAGCCTCGTTCTCCCCGGCCGTGATCCCCGGCAGGGTCGGCAACGGCGGTCACTGGCACTTCAGCCTCTGGCGGGACGGCGCCAACCTGCTCGCCGGCGGCGACGGCCCCGAGGGGATGACCGCGACCGGCGAGGCGTTCATCGCCGGGGTGCTCGCGGAGATCTCCGCGCTGATGGCGGTCGGCGCGCCGAGCGTCGCCAGCTACCTGCGGATGCAGCCATCGCATTGGGCGGGCGTCTACGCGTGCTGGGGGCGGGAGAACCGGGAGGCGGCGGTGCGATTTGTGACCGGCATGACCGGCAGCGAGGGGACCACCGCCAACTGCGAGGTCAAGTGCTTCGACTCGAGCGCGAATCCGTACCTCGCGATCGGCGCGGTGATCGCCGCCGGGCTCGCGGGAGTCGACCGCGGGCTGAAGCTGCCTCAGCAGGTGTCGGGCGATCCGGCGCAGCGGAGCGCCGATGAGCTGCGCGAGCTGGGCGTCGAGCGGCTCCCGACGAGGCTCGAGCAGTCGATCGCGCTGATGGACCAGTCGGCCGTCCTCCGCGATGCGATGGGCTCGACGCTGTTCGACGCGTTCCTCGCGGTTCGCCGCGCCGAGTGGGAGACGTTCGGGGGAGAGGAACCCGAGCGGATCGCAGTCGCCCACCGCTGGCGTTACTGAACGGCGCGCCGGCGGTCAGACCGGGATCGACTGCGCGAAGTGGAACAGGTTGTCGGGGTCGTACGCGCGCTTGATCGTCTGCAGCCGGGGGAGGTTGGCGCCGTAGTACTGCTCGGCGTAGTCCTCGAGCGTGGGGTCCGGGTAGTTGACGTAGGCGCCGCGGTTCCACTTCGCCATCGCCGCGTGGAAGCCCTCGAGCCAGGTGATGTTGGCGTCCTTCACCGCCGCCGGCGCGTCGACGTTCCACCGCGACTGGTACTGCGCGCACGAGGCGGCGTGCCGGTGGACGAACGCGGTCGCCTCCGGCGGCACCGACGAGGCGGCGCCGCCGAGCGCGTCGAACCAGATCTTCCCGAGGTTCGACTCGACCGGCAGGCGGGTCATCAGCGGGTTGCGCTGGCGCCGCTCGAGCCACTCGCTGATCACGTCGAGGGCCTCCGGCGGCCAGACCCCGTCGAGGAACGTCGACTTGATGCTGAGGCCCCAGCGCGGGGCCTTGCCCTCCGGCTCGGGCACGCACTGCTGGACGGGGACCGCGCGGCAGAACACGTCCTTGACCGCGGTCACGTAGTCGGTCGTGTCGATCTGGCGGAGGGTGGGGGCGACGCCAACGCTCGCCAGCAACCCGTCGAGGTGGCGGGTGGCGTTCGACGGGGGCCCGAGGTACATCCCGTTCACTTCGACGTAGGGGGTCGAGCGGGCGGTCCCGGCGGTCGAGAGGACCAGCAGGTCCTGAAACTCCGGCGGGCTGGCGACCGACCACTCCTGCCACACCGCGAAGGCTTGGGCCCGGTGGCTCCAGGGCCACTGGAACGCGTAGCGGGTCACGACCGGAGGGAGCGGAACGAGCTCGAACTCGAGCCCGGTCACGACCCCGAAGTTGCCGCCGCCTCCACCTCGCGAGGCCCAGAACAGATCCGGGTGGCGGTGCTCGTCGGCGATCAGCCGTCGGCCGTCGGCGTCGACGACCTCGATGCTGCGGAGCAGGTCGAGCGTGAGGCCGTACTTGCGCGTCATGTGCCCGATGCCGCCGCCGAGCGTGAGGCCGCCCGTCGCGACCGTCGGGCAGGTGCCGGCGGGGACGACCCGCCCGACGTTCCCCACCTGCGTCAGGAGCTCGATCAGGGTGACGCCGGGTCCGACCCGCGCCCGCGCGCGCGACGAGTCGACGGCGATCCCGTTCAGTCGCGAGACGTCGAGCACGATGCCTGGTCCCGTGCAGTAGCCCGCCATGCTGTGGCCGCCCGTCTTGATCACGAACTGGGCGTCGGTCTCGCGGACGAACGCGATCGCCCGGACGACGTCCTCCGCGCTCGCGGCCTCGACGATCGCCGACGGCCGGACCCCGTCGTAACGGGCGTTGAACACCCGCCGGCCGGCGTTATATCCGGGGCTGCCCGGAACCAGCACGCGCCCCTGTATCCGGCCCGCGAGCCGCGCGAGCTCGCCGCGCGGGCGGCCGGTGGCCGATCCGGAGGAGCCGCCACAGGCAGCGAGTCCGACGGCGGTCCCGAGCGCGAGGCCCTCGCCCAGGAAGCGACGGCGGGTCAGGCCACCACGATCTGCGGGCCGCGTCGCCCGCTCTCGATTGCCCCCGAGCATCGCGGCAAGCGTATCCCGGTCACACGTCGTTGACATGCGCCCGCTGCTGATATCTAATTGCTGGCAGGCATCCCCTCCGGGGGTCAGAGGAGAGATTGCGAGGGAGCGGCTGGCTAATGCGTGGTTCGGTGTTCGGATCAGATGCACCGGTCAGGCGATGGCTAGCCCTCGCGCCGGTGCTCTGCCTCGCCGCGTTCGGGGCG
>DASXDA010000014.1:0-87558 GCA_036490875.1 Solirubrobacteraceae bacterium | reverse complement strand
TCCTCGATCCCGATCGCCGAGCTGGCGGCCGCGACCAGCCGCCCCGAGCGAGTGCTCGGTCTTCACTTCTTCTCGCCGGTCCCGGTGATGAAACTCGTCGAGGTCGTGGTCGCGCTCGACACCGCTGACGACGCGCTCGAGTCCGCCGAATGCCTGGTGGCCGAGATCGGCAAGCAGGCGATCCGCACAAAGGACCGCTCGGGCTTCATCGTCAACATGCTGCTCGTCCCGTACCTGATCGCCGCCGTGCGCATGTACGAGGACGGGTTCGCCTCGCGCGAGGACATCGACACCGGAATGAAGCTCGGATGTGGGCACCCGATGGGGCCGCTGACCCTGTGCGACTTCATCGGGCTCGACGTCCTCTACGCCGTCTGCAACTCCCTCTACGAGGAATTCAAACGCGACGAGTACGCGCCCCCGCCGCTGATCAAGCGAATGGTCGCCTCACGGCGACTCGGGCGCAAAACCGGACGCGGGTTCTACGAATACTCCACGGTCGGCGCAGCAGCAGCGGCCTGACCATGAATGCGACCAGCCCGACCGCGCGCGGGCGGTGCCGGCCTCGACGATGGGGAGACTATGAGCCAGGCGATGTCATCACCGGGGCACCCGACGGCATGGGACGACGTCGCCCGAGCCATGTCGGCGAGCCGGTCGAAGGTGAACGGAGTCGCTGATCCCATCGGTCGCGCGCGAGAGTTCGCGAAATCCTCCAGCACCGGCGCTAGCGACTCAGAGCCATCGTTCACAGTTGCGTTGCTCTGGGGGCTGGGGCCGGGTTGGTGTGCCCACAGAAAATGCTCGACCCCGCGGGTTCTGAGGGTGCGCTGCTGCCACCAGGGGTAGGCCGGCAGTGCGTCCGGCGCGGAGATCAGC
Source organism: Solirubrobacteraceae bacterium (assembly GCA_036490875.1). Taxonomy (GTDB): domain Bacteria; phylum Actinomycetota; class Thermoleophilia; order Solirubrobacterales; family Solirubrobacteraceae; genus Palsa-465. Next base: position 86,679 of record DASXDA010000014.1, on the reverse strand, counting down.
TCGGGCCGGACGAGCACGTGGTCGCGCCCGCGCGTGCGGAGGGTGAGCTGGCCGGTGGCCAGGACGTGCCGTACCCATTGCGCGTCGACGCCGTACAGGATCGTGATCCCGAACCCATCGCCCAAGCGGTACGCGCTGACCGGGTTGGCGTATGCACGCCCGGAGCGGCGGCCGACGTGCTCGACGATCGAATACGCGCGAAGGCGGCGCGACCGAAGATCTCCATGAACAGCAGGCTCGAGAGGCGGCAGGTGCGGTTCTCCTTGGGGCATCTGTTCATAACAATGTTATAATAACATCGTTTTCACCCTGACTACGAGGTCAATTCATGAGTTCTTCGTTCACTTCCCCCAATGCGACGCCGGCCGTTCGAGCCGCGCTGAGGGTTGCAGACGAAATCGCCGCGGCGATGACCGCTGGGGATCACCCCGCCCTGATGGCGCTGTACGCCGAGGACGTCGTGTTCTGCTCGCCGGTCACGGCCGTCGAGTTCCACGGCAAAGATGAGGTCGGCGTGCTGATGGGCCACGTCATGGCCGGGTTTGACAGCTGGGAGCGCACGTTCGTGTTCGCCGACGAGGATCAGTTCGTCTTCGGCGCCCGCGCGTCCATCGCCGGGCGCACGGTCGAACTGGCCGAACTCGTCCGGCTGGCGCCCGACGGGCTCGTGCGCGAGATCCGCATTCACGGACGGCCGCTAGCCGGGGTCGCTGCGATCGCGGCGGTAGCGGCCCCCCCGCTCGCAGCGCGCCGCGGTCGGCTCAGGGGCACGCTCGTCGGGCTGTCGTCCCGCGGCCTGCCGCACGCCCTCGCGGCTGGGGACGCGCTCATTACCCGCCTCGCGCGCTGACCCCAGGCAACCGAATGCCTCCTCGTCCCCGAACCGCCGAACAACTTGCTGAGCGACGCGAGTCGATCCTCCGGCAGACGCGCGCCCTCGCGGCCGAGGCGGGGTGGGATGCCGTAACAATGCGCGCCGTCGCTGCCCGCACCGGACTCAATCCGCCCGCGCTCTACGAGCAGTTTGCCGACGGAAAGGCCGACCTGCTGAAGGCAGTCGCGATCGAAGGCTTCGGCGAGATGGCCGACGCGCTCGAGCAGGCATCCACTGGTCAGGACGAGCCCCTTACAGCGATTGCCGATCGCTACTGGCGCTTTGCCCGAGACGAACCAGCGCTCTACGAGCTGATGTTCCAGCACCGGCTCGACATCGCGTTCGCGAAGACGAGCACCCCACCGGAGGCGCGACGAGCGTTCGAAGTCCTCCGGCGCGCGATCGCGAGCCGAGTCGCACCCGCGAGCGTCGAGCCCGACACCGAGCTCCTCGCCGAGGCGTGGTGGGCGAGCCTGCACGGCGTCGTCTCCCTGGCGCTCTCGAACCGCGTGCGCCCCGGTGAGGATCACGCGCTGCGGCTCGCACGCACCGTCACCGAAAGCCTGATCAACACCATCGACCACCAGGAGCCGAAATGACCACCGAGCACCGACTCGCCGAAGGCTTTGCCGAGACCCTCACCGCCCACGACCTCGACGCGTTCTCGCCGCTGCTACATCCCGACTACGTCAACCACAACCGCTTCGCCGAGCCGGGAAAGGCCGGATCTGTTGCGATCTTCAGCGCCTTCCTCGACGCCTTCGACGGCTTCCGGGTGGAGGTCGACGACATCATCGACGCCGGGGCGACCGTCGTTGGCCGCTACACCTACCGCGGCCGCCACACCGGCACGTTCCTCGGCGTGCCGGCCAGCAGCGCTGAGATCGAGATGCACTCGATCGACATCTGGCGTGTCCGCGATGGCCTGCTCGCCGAGCACTGGGACGAGCTCAAGACACTCGACGTGTTCCAGCAGATCGGAGCGATCGGCCCGCTCGCGGCCTGACCCGCGCTGGACCGAGTGATGCTCGCCGCCAGCCAGGGACTCGCCTCCCTCGCTGTCCTCTTGGTCGGCGTGATCTACGGCACCGACGTCTTCTCGGCGGTCGTGCTGCGGCCTGCGATGGCCGCACTCGGCGATCGAGAGCTGACGCAGGCGGCCGGTCGGATCCACAAGTACGGCGACCAGCGCCTGCCCCTACCCGGGACCGCGGGTACCGTTGCGGCCGCGGCCGCCGCCATCTGCGCCGGGTTCGCCGATCATGGCGGCGAGGCAGCCCTCGCCGGGATCGCGTTCGCCGCGCTGCTTGCGTGGCTCGGCCTGTACCTGCGGATCGCTGCCCCCATCAACCGCCGCATGACCGCCGCCGCGCGCGAGCATCGAACCCCGGTCGATATCCGGGCGATGCAGAAGCGATGGGACTCAATCATCACGGCGCGAGCGGCGCTGCAGGGCGGCGCGCTCGCACTGCTAATCGCGGCCCTCGTGATGTCTTGAAGGTTGGAGTTGTGGCTCCCTCTCGAAATCGGCGAGCACCGACATGACCGCGGGACTCCCACCGCCGGCGACCCCGTTTGGCGAGAAGGTACGCACACGCCTTGCGGAGGAGATTGTGGTCTGGCGGACGACGGTCGACGCTGGCGGCACTCCGCAACCGAACCCCGTGTGGTTCGTCTGGGAAGGCGAAACCGTGCTCGTCTACAACTTGAACGGCGCCGCACGCATCTCGCATATCCAGGCGAGGCCGCGGGTCGCGCTGCACTTCAACAACGGCGACGGGCATAGAGATGCGGTTGTCCTCCTCGGGACCGCGGCGATCGTCGACGACGTGCCGTCGGCCGACGAGCACAAGTCGTTCATCGGCAAGTACCGCGATCACCAAGTCAAGATCGGCATGGATCCCTGTTGGTACGCCGAGACGTTCACGGTACCGATGAGGATCTTCCCCACGACCGCCCGGGGAATGTGACCGGGTGTCGCCCTCGAGCGATTACTCTCCGGCGTCGCTGGTCAGGCAAAAAGCCACCTGATCTGGATGCCCGCGATCTAACAGATGGCGTCGCCTCGCCACCCCAGTGCTCGCCCCACTGGCGACGGGCTTCGGCACAATCGGATCGAAACCGAACGGACCGGGCATCGGCCGCGAGAGGCTAGCGGCGCGACCGGTGCGCTCCTATGCCGCGCAGCGTCGCCACCCGCTGCTCCCCGAGTGCCGGGTTGGGAAGGCATCGGCGGCGAAGCCGGCCACGGCGCTCGCGCGTAGCAGCTGTGCGGCCTCGGCGCTGAGCAGCACAGTCCCTGGCCGGGCTGCCTTCGTAAGGGCGTGGGCCATGTTGACGGGCAGACCGAATACGTCCTCTGCGCGCTCCACCGCGAATCCACAGCTGATGCCGCCACGTGCCCGGAGCGGCAGCTCAGCCTCAAGCTACTCGATCATCGCCAGCGCAGTGTCGGCGACGTTGAGGACGTCGGTAGCGGCAATGAACGCACCGTCGCCGACGTACTTGACCACATGGGCAGTGCGGTCGGTCGTCGCCTGCTGGCCGGCAGCGAGGATCGCGTCGACCAGATACTCGACGTCGGTGGCGCCCGCCGCATCGAGGTAGGCGGTGGAGCGCACGAGATCGACCATCCCAACTGCCGTGAGCAGCGGAGCGTCTTCCTCGAGGTCCAGACTGTGTGACGCTTCAACCAAGGCCTCGTGCAGCATCACGCGGTGAAGCACATCGAACCCGCGATTGCTGACCGGCAACAGGGCGTCGAGCAAGCCTCGATCATCCCCGCTCGCCGGTCAGGCTCGGCATCGCGCAACGCATCACGCGCCACCAGTGCCTCAACGGCCGCGATACGCCCAACGGCCCGCACGTACGCCTGCGTGACATGCGGCAATGCCTCGCGGTCAGCCAGGGCCGCGCCGCCTGCCTCAAGCGCATTAGAGAGCTCTCTGACCGCCCCCTCGTGCTGGTGCTCGTCGAACCCGATCAACCTCAGCACGGAAAGCAGTTCGGCGTCCAGCTCGCCGTCCTCAGCGCTGACCGCACGCGAGCGCACCGACAGCGCATCGAGCATGCGTCGCCCGCCGGAGCCTCGCCGCGGGCAGTGCGGCAAGCTCGCCGAGCAGCCGATCGCGGGCCACCTCAAGCCATTTGGCCGGGGGGCCTGCTTCTACCTCGGGTCCCGCGCCTCGGTTGGGGACTCTCTTCGCGTTGACGTGAGCTGTTCGTACGCAAGGGATGCTGTGTTATGACCGCGGACTCACCGGGGATATTCAACTCCCTTGGGCTGCGCGAGGATGATTCAGAGCTTCGCTATCCGACCAGCCCGAGCCGTTCTGCGCGCTGCACCGCTTGGGCGCGGTTGCGGACGCCGAGCTTGCGGTAGACCGCGCTGGTGTGCTCCTTGACAGTGTGCCTCGAGAGGTGTAGCGCCTCGGCGATCTCGGGATTCGTGGCGCCCGAGGCCATCAGCGCGAGCACCGACCGCTCGCGGTCGGTGAGGCCGAGCGCTCCCTGCCGTTCATGAGGTTCGAACGTCGTCTTACCGACCCCCACGGCGTGTACCGCGGCGGCGATCCGCCGCGCGGACCAGTCCTTGTGAACGAATCCGGAGGCGCCGGCGGCGCGCGCGGCATGCGGTGAGATGTCGCCGGCACCGGAGAGGAGCAGCACGAGCGTGTGGGGCTCTTGGGCGCGGAGCCGCTCACAGATCTCGGCGCCCGATTCCTCTCCGATGAACAAGTCGATCAGCGCGACGTGGGGGCGGTAGCGCGCGGCCAGCGCGAGCGCCTCGCGCCCGGTCCGCGCGCTCAGACACCGCTCGACCCAGGGTTGCTGGGTGAGCATCAGGCGAAAGCCCCAGTGCACCACGTCGTGGTCGTCCACAACGAGCACGCTGAGCCGCTCGGGGCTGCGCGTCTGCTCAGCCATCGATCGGCACGACGAGGCGAACTTGCCAGGTGCCCTCGTCGCGTTGGCCGAATTCGACCACACCGCCGCTCTGCAGCGCCTCGACCGCGGCGAGCCGCAATCCCATTCCGGCGTGTCGCTGGCGTCCTCTCACGCCGTCGTTGGCGACCTCGAGGAAGAAGGTCCCGTCGAGCTGTCCCACGCGCACGCTGACTCGGGTCGGGGTAGCGTGCTTGTGCGCGTTGCGCACAGCCTCGGCGAGCACCGATTGGGCGAGCGGCTCGAGCGCCGCCGGCACGTCGCCATCGTGCCCTTTAGCGAGCGTGACGCCGAGATCGGGGTGCAGCCGGGCGAGCCTGTCGAGCTCGGCGAAGAAGGTCGTTCCGGTGGCGCGCGGCGCGCGGCCGAGGGGTCGCTGGAGCGCGGCTCGCAGGTCTCCGAGTGCGGTCTGCGTCTCGCTTGCGCAGCGCTCGCGCGCCTGCGCGGGGAGGTCGCCCTCGCCGTCGAGTGCCATCGACACGCCGAACAGGCGCTGGATCACTCCCTCGTGGATCTCACGCGCTAGGTCGATGCGCTGCTCGAGCTGTGATGCCTTTTCGGCCTGGGTGGCGATGATTCGCGCGACCGAGGCGAGCGCCGCGGCCTTGCCGAGCGTCCACAACAGGTGTCGCTCGGCGTCGTCAAGCGGCGGTGCCGGCAGCGGCCGGTCGGCGAGGATCACGCCGATCTGCCGGCCCGCCGCCGTCATCGGCGCGCACACGAGTCGCGCGCGCTCGGCGACCAGCGCCGCGAACTCGTCGGGAACCTGGCCGCGGAGGTCGCCCGAGACCTCGATCACGTTGTCTTCGCTCAGCGCCTGCGCGGCGATCGGAGCCGACTCGACGGTGACGTGAGCGTCCGCGAACTGGTCGAGATCGATGCCGTGCGCGCCGGCGGCGCGTACCCGCCGCCGGGCAGTGTCGTACCGGAAGATCACCGCGCGGCGCATACGCGCCAGCCGGCAGACAGCCTCACACAGCCGCCCATAGAACTTGTCCCCGGTCGACGCTGCCTCAGCTTGGGAGAGCACCTCGACGAACACCTCGAGGGCCTCGACGTCGACGCCGGTTGTCCTGCCGGAGCTCACCGCGACGCCCGGCGGCCGGCTATGCGAGGCTGCTCTCCAGGAGCACCAGACGGAGCGCCTGGTGCGGGGTCATGAAGACCCGCCAGCGTTCCTCGCAGTGTGGGCAGGCGCATTCGACAGAAGGATCGTAACCACCGGAATCCAAGCGCCAGTCAACATCTCGGCTGCACAGGCAGAACGGACACGCCAGCGACGCGAGAACGAGCTCGGTGCAGTCGTTGTGTCGGAAGCGTGCGACGTCGAACGAGGGGTCCACGCCGCCAGCGTGCAGGCGCCCAGCGCGCTCGACAAGTGGGTGCGTGCTGATACCCCCCGGCCGGGGGGCGGGCGCGCACGTCGATACGTGCCTCGGGCGATCAGATCGGGAGGGCGTCTGCGCGGGCGATCGGGCGCTTGCCCCAGCGGCTGCGGGTCGCGAAGTCGAGCAGCCGCTCGAGATACTCACCGAGCGGCGAGACCTGAATCCCGGCGGGATCCAGGCGCGCACGAGCGCGCGCCTCGTCGAACACCGTTCCGATCGCGAAATAGGGGAAGTAGGCTCGGCTGCCCTCGAGCGCCGAACGCTGGGGTCGGCAGTCGTCGCGTTCGAGCGCCGCGAACTCGGCCGGGGAGAGCACCGTCGGTACGGGCCGGTTGAAGTACCCACTGGCGGCGCGGGCGATCTCCTCGATCGTGCTCGCGTGCTTGCCGGCTGTCAGGTTGTAGGTCTCACCGACCTCGCCGTCGTAGTGGCACAGCGCGTAGATCGCGTCGGCGACGTAGTCGATCGAGACGACGTCGACCGGGGCCGAAGGGATTGCCGGCACGGTCGTAAACAGACCGCGAGCGAACGCCCGCAGGGGCCAGTAGAGCACGTTGAACGCCGCCGTCCACCCGCTGTGCCGATCGCCGACGACGATGCTCGGCCGCATGATCGTGAACGGCAATCCGGCGCGCTCACGGACCAGCTGCTCGGCCTCGAACTTCGATCGCTCATACGAGTTCCGGAACTGCTGCCCGACATCGAGGTCGCATTCGGCGAACCGGCCCGAGTGGGTACCGGCGACATACGCCGTCGAGACGTGGCCGTAGCGATTGAGGCCTCCCTGCTCGCAGGCGCACTCGGCGAAGTCGAGCATTCGGCGGGTCCCCTGGAGGTTGATCGCGCGCGCCTCGCGCAGCGGCAACGTGAAGGAGACCGAGGCGGCGGAATGCACGATCGTGGTTATGCGCGTTGCGAGTTCGGCGGAGCGAGCCGGCGCCAGCCCGAGGCGCGGCGCGAGGAGATCCGCGGCGACCGCATCCACGCGGCCCGCGTATTGCCGGGCGCGGGCGCCGAACAGGTTTTCGAGCACCTCCCGGATGCGGAGCTGGGCCGCGTCGTCGCTCGCGGCCCGAACGAGCGTGACGATCCGGCGATCGCTGCGCTCGAGGTAGCGAGCGAGCAGCTCCATCCCGACGAACCCGGTGGCTCCCGTGATCAGGACCTCATCACCGGCTGCGGTCATTCCGTCCCCCGCAGCGACCGCAGCGCGCCGGCGACCCGGTCTCGAGTCTCGCCGGGCGCGATCAGCTCGTCGACGTATCCCCGGCTGGCCGCGACCTCCGGACGAAGCTGCTCGCGTGCGTACCGGTCCGCGAGGCGCTCGCGCGCCGCGTCGTGATCTGGCGCCGCGGCGAGCTCGCGGCGGTGGATGATCCCGACCGCGGGTGTTGCCCCCATCACGCCGATCTCCGCCTGTGGCCACGCGAACACGTAGTCGGCACCGAGATCCTTGGAGTTCATCGTGATGAACGCCCCACCGAACGCCTTGCGCAGGATCACCGTTACGCGTGGCACGGTTGCCTCGGCGAACGCGTGCACGAGCGTCGCGCCGAATCGAATCACGCCGGCCGACTCCTGCCGTGTGCCAGGCATGAAACCTGGGGTGTCGACGAGCACCACGAGTGGGAGTCCGTAGGCGTTGCACTTCTGGACGAAGCGGGCGCCCTTCTGCGAGGTCGCGGCATCGAGCACGCCGCCGAGGTACCGCGGCTGGTTGGCGATAACGCCCACAGCGCGCCCCTCGATTCGCGCCAGCGCCGTCACCAGGTTGCGTGCCCAGCCGGCCGACACCTCGAGCAGCTCGCCACCGTCGGATACGCAGCGGATCACATCGCGCACGTCGTACACGCGACGCGCCTGCGGCGGCACGCAATCGCCCGGGTCGCGGCCATTCGCGGGACGTGGCGGCGAGACGTCGAGGGGTGCGTCCCGATGCGGCGGGAAGTAGCCCAGCAACTCGCGCGCCAAGTACGCCGCATCGACGTCGCTGGGCGCGACGAAGTGGCACACGCCATTGCGCTGATGCACACGTGTTCCGCCCAGCTCTTGGGTGTTCACGTCCTCACCCAGCGCCTCGCGAACGACGCCAGGACCCGTGAGGAACATGCTCGCCTCCTCGGTCATCACGACCCAATCGGTGAGCGCGGGCGAATACGCGCCGCCGCCGGCGGATACCCCGGTGATGATCGATATCTGCGGCACCCGCCCAGAAAGCGCCACCGTCTGGCGAAAGATGCGACCGTAGCCACCCAGCCCGCCCACGCCCTCTTGCATGCGCGCGCCGCCCGAGGACACAAAGCCAACCACTGGCGAACGTGCGCGACCGGCGAGCTCCAGCACGCGCACGATCGTGTCCGCGTGCGCCTCACCGAGCGACCCCCCAGCGAAGCTCGCATCTTGCGCGTAGCAGAACACAGCGCGCCCGTCGATCAGGCCCGTGCCGCCGACGACGCCGTCCCCGGGGCGTGCCTTGTCGCCCATCTGCTGCGAGCGCACCTCAGAGCGGATGACGTGGAGCGAGCCACGATCGCAGAGCACCTCGAGGCGCTCGAGCGGGCTGAGCTCGACGTCCGGACGGGTAGCGAGAGCCAGGCTCACGCCGCTCCCGCCAGGCAGAGGACCGCGTTGTGGCCGCCGAAGCCGAACGAGTTCGAGATCGCGACGGCTGCCTTGGGACCGCGCCCGTTCTGCCGCGGCGGCAAGGGTCGCGGTCCGTCGGGCACATAGTCGAGATCCAAGCCCTCCTCCTCCTGCTCGTAGCCCAGCGTGGGTGGCGCGACGCGCTCCCGCAGGGCCAGCAGCGTCGCGATCGCCTCGACCGCGCCGGCCGCGCCGAGCAGGTGACCGATCGCCGACTTGGTCGACGACACCGGTACGCCCCGCGCCGACGCGCCGAGCGCCCGTTTGAGCGCGTGGGTCTCGGACCGGTCGTTGAGCGGCGTCGAGGTGCCGTGGGCGTTGACGTAGTCGAGCTCCGAAGGGGTAAGCCCGGCGTCGTTCAGCGCGCGGGTAATCGCGAGCGCCGCCGACGCGCCCGCCGGGTCCGGGGCGGTCAGGTGGTGGCCATCTGCCGTTGCCGCGTAGCCACGCACGTCTCCGAGGATCCGAGCGCCGCGCGCGCTCGCGAGCTCAGCCGACTCGAGCACCAGGACGCCGGCCCCCTCGCCCATCACGAACCCATCGCGGCGGGCATCGAACGGGCGTGAGACGCCTGTGGCGGATGTCGCGTCCATCGCCGCGAACGCCGCGGTGGCGAGCGGCGTGAGCGTGGCCTCGGCGCCACCCGCGAGCACGGCGTCGGCGTCGCCGGCCTCGATCATCCTTGCGGCCGCGCCGATCGCGTGTGCGCCGGACGCGCAGGCGGACATGACCCCGAACACCGGACCGCGCAGCCCGTGGCGGATCGCGAGCAGCCCCGATGCGGCGTTGCCCATCATCAGCGGAATGGAAAGGGGGGAGACCCGCTCGGGTCCGCGGCCGCGCAGTGTCTCGCACGAGCCCTCGAGCGTGCTCATGCCGCCGATTCCCGAGCCGATCACGCATCCGACCGACGCGGGGTCGCATGGCGGCGAATCGGGTTCCCAGCCGGCGTGGTCGACCGCCTCCGCGGCGGCAGCGATTGCGAGCTGCGCGAACCGGTCGCTGCGCCGCGCGTCTTTGGCGGACATGAAGCTGGTCGGATCGAACTCCGAGCAGGCGCCGACGCCGGCCTCGATCCCGGACCGTCCCGCAAGCCAGCCAGCGTGCAGCGCATCCGCCCCGACGCCCAGCGGCGTGACGGCACCGACACCCGTGATCACGACCTGCCGCCTCACGGGAGGCCCCACTCCGCTACCGCCGCTCCCCATGTGAAGCCGGCGCCGAACGCGCCCAGTAGCACGCGGGTCCCCGGACCGATCAGCTGCCGCTGCTCGCCGAACGCGAGCGCGAGCGGCAGCGTCGCCGCGGACGTGTTCCCGTACTCGCCGATGCAGTCCACGACCCGGTCGCTGGGCAGCTCCAGCCGCTCGGCGACGGCGCTCAGGATCCGGCCGTTCGCCTGGTGGTAGACGAACAGGTCGATCTCATCGAGCGACACCTCGGACGCTTCGGCAGCCGCCACCGTGCTCTCAGTTAGCCGTGCTACGGCCTCGCGAAAAGTCTCGTGGCCGAGCATCCGAATGAGCGCCTCCTTACGCTGGACGGAGATGTAGTCGGCCCCGCCGCCATCGGCTCCGAGCACCACCGGTCCCATTCGGCTGGGTTCGTCGGTCGCGACGAGCACCACCGCTCCGGCGCCGTCGGCAAACACGGCTGCGGTTGCGCGATCGTCGGGGTCGGTGATCCGCGACATGAAATCCGCGCCGATTACGATCACGCACCCGGCACGCCCCGACTCGATCTGCGCGCAGCCGCTCGCGACGGCCGACAGAAACCCCGTGCACGCCGCTCCAACGTCGAACGCGCCCGCGCGGTGGGCGCCGAGCGCGTGGGCAACCAGCGGGGCAGCATTGGGCAGCAGTTCGTCGGCGGTCGTCGTCGCGACCAGCACGAGATCCACCGCCGCGGCGTCGACTCGAGCTCGGTCGAGCGCCACGCGAGCTGCATATGTCGCGTGGTCAACGAGCCGCTCTTGTGGTTCGGCGACGTGTCGCGCGCGGATTCCGGTGCGTCGCTCGATCCATTGGCCAGTCACGCCCAACCGGGAGGCGATCTCGGCGTTTGTAACGACGTTGGTGGGCAAGCTCACTCCGACCGAGGCGATCGCCGCGCCAGGCCGGGTCGGAGGCGGGGCCGGCGCTTGAAAAAGCCCGCTGTGCGCGTGCGTGGAGATTGCCACGACGCACACGTTCAGCCGAGTTCCGGATAGCGCCTAGCCTGTGAACGTCAACACCCGACAGCCGGGGGGGCGAGACCCGACAGCCGGGGGGTTCGGAAGCGTTCGTCGGTGCCACAGCCGGCGGTGCGTGGCAGGCTGGCGCTGAATGACCCGCACCGAGCGCACCGCCAACCTGATCGGAGTCGTCGTCCCGTTCGTGGGGCTGCTAGTCGCGATCGGTCTGCTCTGGGACCGCGCCGTCGACGGCACCGATCTCGCGATCCTTGCCGTGATGTACATGCTCACCGCGGTCGGCGTGACCGTCGGCTTTCACCGGCTACTCACGCATCGCGCCTTCCAAACGTACCCGTGGCTCGAGCGAACGTTCGCCGTCCTCGGTTCCCTGTCGGTCCAAGGCTCGGTGATGGACTGGGTCGCCGATCACCGCAAGCACCACGCCCACACCGACCGCGAGGGCGATCCCCACAGCCCGCACGTGGGGCATGGCAGCGGGCTCCGCGGGCTGTGGCACGCGCACACCGGCTGGTTGCTCGAGACCCAGGGTCAGGCCGACTGGAAGCGCTATGCCGGCGAGCTCTACGAGGATCGGGCCATGCGGCGGATCGGCCGTCGGTTCCCAGTGCTCGTGCTCGTATCGCTCCTACTCCCCACGGTGGCCGGGTTCGTGCTCAGTGGCTTTACCCTCGGCGGCGCGCTGCGCGGCTACGTGTGGGGCGGCCTCGTGCGCATCTTTCTCGTGCACCACGTCACGTGGTCGGTGAACTCCGTCTGCCACTTCTTCGGCCGCCGCCGGTTCGACATCGAGGACCGCTCGACCAACGTGGCCTGGCTATCAGTGCTCACGCTCGGCGAGTCCTGGCACCACAACCACCACGCCTTTCCCCGCTCCGCCTACCACGGCCTCCGGTGGTGGGAGGTCGATCCCTCAGGGTTGATCATCTCGGGACTGGAGCGCCTCGGCCTGGCCTGGGAGGTAGTCCGGATCAGTCCGGAACGCCAGCGACAGAAGGCAGCCCGCGACGCCGCGCTCGCATGAGCGGGATGACGAGCGCTGTCGGCAAGTTCGGCTTGTCCTGGAACGACAGCCCGCCCCCCGTGGTGCTGGTGAGGAGCGCGTGGAAGCGCCTCCCGAGGCTGTCGACCTCGGCGATCTCCCGATCTGGATGCCCTCGAGCCGCACGGCTTTCTGGCTGCGTGCGCCGCTGGTTTGCGTTGCAACGGAGGCCGCGCGGGACATTAGTTTGCGGCTCGCGGCCGGCGGAAACCGGCACGGCGCGAACAAAGCCCGGAATCGGTTGCGGCTGCCGTAGAGCTGCGGGATACGCCTCCTTCTGACGAGCGGGGTCCCATATTCACTGAGACGAATATCCGGGACATGCGGCGTGAGCGCCCGAACCAGGACAGATCGTGGGCGCGCTCCCGTAGCGGCCCGGCGTCCGCGTACTCGGGCGAGAAATAACGCAGGTAGTCCAGCGCGTAACGCAGGTTCGTCGCGGGTTGCTCCCACGGGCCAGACCGCGGCTCCAATTCGCCGTACGAAAAGCGGGGGTAAGTAGCAGCTAGATCGGTGAACAGCCAGTCGCTCCCCGCGCCGTGTCTGCGCGTTGCCACCGCCAGTGCGACGTGCACCTGGTGACCGCGATCAAGCAGCGCGCGCAACGTGTTCTCGGCCATGCGCCCGTAATGGATTGCACGCATGAAGAACAAAACTCTCATCGAGCTCAGGCGACCGGCATCGGGGCTACGAGCTGCCCTTCGATCCACGCGTACGTCGCGACGAGCCCCTCCTCTAGGCTCGTCGAGGGCTCCCACCCGAGACAAGCCCGAATCTGGGTGTTGTCGCTGTTCCGGCCACATACACCGCTACGGGCCGACGGGGCGTGGCGGCGTTCCAGCTCGACCCCGCCGATCCGCTCGACGAGGTCTACCAGCCGGTCGATGGTGACGGACTCGGTGGAGCCGACATTGAGCGGCTCGCGAACGTCTCCCGCCATGACCGCGTGCAGCCCGAAGATGCAGTCATCGATGTAGGTGAAGCTGCGTGTCTGGGTGCCGTCGCCCCAGATCTCGATCGTCATCTCGCCGGAGTGCTTGGCCTCGGCGACCTTGCGACAAATCGCCGCCGGTGCCTTCTCGCGGCCTCCGTACCAGGTGCCGTGTGGGCCGTAGACGTTATGCAGGCGGACCACCCGGGTCTCGAGACCAAGCTCCTCGGTGAAGTGGCGACACATCCGTTCGGTGTACAGCTTCTGCCAGCCGTAGCCGTCCTCGGGCATTGCGGGGTAGGCATCGCGCTCGCGCCATAAACGCTCGTTGCTTCAGACAGAACCTCTGCCTCACGCGCGAGAGTTACGGCGCTAAGCGCGACACGCGCGGCGGGGGCTGGGTTGGTGGCGGTGGGTCGAACCAGGCCACCGGCGACTCCACGTCGGTCAGCGGAGGTGACCGAAACACGGCGAGCGGCCCAGCCGCGTCGGTCATCGGCGGTGAGTTCAATACGGCGAGCGGCCAGGTGGCGTCGGTCAGCGGCGGTCTCGGGAGCACGGCGAGCGGCCTGTATGAGTCGGTCAGCGGAGGCGGTTTCAACACTTCCTCCGGGGTTTTTAGCTCCATCTCCGGCGGCTCGAGCAGCATCGCTAGCGGACCCTTCGCATCGGTCGCGGGGGCTGCTCCAACCTGGCAGGTGCCGGAACGCCCACCACCCTAGAGTGCCCCAATCCCACCGTTAACGGCGACTTCGGCTCGATCCTAGGCGGGATCGGCAACCAATCCAACGGGCAAGCGTCGGCGATCAGCGGCGGCGAGAGCAACACCGCCACCGGCCTAGCCACCTCGATCCTCGGGGGGCTGAGCAGAACGCTGAGCACAGACGAGACCAGCCAGGCAGGACCAACCGTCTTCGGGCCGTAAGCCCGTCGCCCAAAGTAACCGCGTCCTAGAGGGAAGCTGCGGCGGTGAGACGCCGCAGCTTCCGCTTCGGCTACAACCAACCCTCTCACCTGCGACCGTGACACCGCTGGATCGTCCCGGCGTTTCAGAAGTCCACGGAAGCCGGGCAAAGGCATGATCGAGCACCGGGACGGGCCCGCGTGGTGCGCCCATGAGGACACGCCCCGGCTCGGGTCGATCAGGGATGCCTCCGACGACACGGACCTGACCGGGAGCCGAGTATGCGCCGCTCAGCCTGACCGCCGTGCTCGAGCTCATCGCCCGCCTGAGGTGCGCGGCAACCGAAGCGGGCAGCATCTACCCCGAGCCGGTCGCCTCCTGAGAGAACCCACGAAGACCGGAGGACCCAAACAGCCGCCACGCGCAAACGGGTGGCGCCTTGCCTGGCTAGGGAAGGCTCATGGTGCGACGTGGACCGGGGTGGCGCATGTGTGGGTGTTGCCGGCGGTGTCGCGGGCTTGGTATGTGAGGGTGTAGGTGCTGGTGCTGTGGTAAGCCTCGGCGCGGAGCTTTCCGGTGAGGTCGTTGGTGGCGGTCGTCCAGCCTTGGATGTCGTTGGGCTGGTCGCCGGCGCCGAGGCCGCTGTCTGACCGATCGCTGGTGACGCTCAAGAGCGGGAAGCCCGCGACACCGGATACGGCGTCGCTGACCTGGACGGCGGGGGTGACCGCGACGAGTCGATGATCGGGGGAGTGAGAGCTCAGCTGGAGTTGCGCTTCAACGCACGCTCGGCGGGGTGCTTTCGAGCTTCCAGCGCAGCGCTTTCGGCTTTTCGATGTTGCCGGCCCGGTCGCGGCTGGCGGCGTATATCGTATGTCGCCCCGGGCGAGCGATCGACGTCTGCGAGAGGTAGCTGCAGCCCGTTGGGATGTCCCCGAAACGGGTCGGGGCGATCGCCGGGTCGAGCACGCAGCGCGTCTCGGCGACGTGGCTGCCGATGCCATCGCTGGCGGACACGGTAACCTTGACCGGGGTGGTGTACCAGCCGTTTGCGCCCTGCGGGGCCGCGGGTTCGATGCCGATCCGGGTCACCGGTGGCCTGCGATCGATGTAAAACAGCCGGCTGATCGGGACCTCCTTGTTGCCCGCGACATCCCGGCTCGCGGCAAACACGAAGTGGTGGCCGTTGCCGATGACGGTGACCCCCGAATCGCACGCCGGCGCCAGCTGATCAAACGACACCGGCACCGTGGACGGATCCACCACGCACCGCGTCTGAGCAATCCCCCAGCCGTTGTCCGTGGCCGAGACCGTCACGACCACCGGCCCCACATACCAACCATTGGACCCACTCGGGCGCGACGGCGACAGCGTCACCGCGGTCACCGGCACCACCGTGTAGCTGATCGACGTCGTCCCGGTCTGCCCGTCGCTCGAGGTCGCCGTTACCGTATACGTGTGGGTGCCAGTGACCGAGGTGTCGAGGTGTCCGCTCGTACCGCTGCCGCCGTTGGAATCCGTGCACGACGCGATCCCAGAACCGGCAAACCCCTCCGAGCACGAGAAGCTCGTCGGCACCGACTGCCCGAACTTGTAGGTCTGGTTGTCAGCGGGCGACGTGATCGACGCCGACGGCGGGCCCGCCACCGTGTAGCTGATCGACGCCGTCCCGGTCTGCCCATCCCGCGCTGTCGCAAACGCCGAGTAGGTGTGCAGCCCAATGGTCCCTGTAGCGAGCGACCCAGTGTTGGACCCGCCGTCCGTGGAGCCGATGACGCCGTTGGAGTCCCTGCAGTAGAGGACCTTCGCACTGCCATAGCCCCCGTAGGTACACGAGAACGTCGTGTACACCACCTGCCCCAGGTTATACGTCTGATTATCGGGCGGGCGGGAGATGTACGCGATCGGCGGCGCGGGCAGCACCGTGTAGTAGATCTCCGCCGTCCCGGTCTGCCCGTCGCTCGAGGTCGCCGTCACCGTATAACTGTGGTATTCCCCGGGGGTCGAGGTATTGAGCTGCCCCGGCGAGCTCGAGCCGTTGCTGTCAATGCACGAGCTGAGCCCAGGCCCGCCAGAGCTCTCGGCACACGAGAAGCTCGTCGGCACGACCTCCCCGAGCGCGTACGTCCCAGGTCCCGGCTCGGCGATCGACGCCGTCGGCGGGCCGATCACCGTGTAGGTGATCCTTGCTGTCCCGGTCAGCCCATCGCTCGATCTCGCCGTCACCGCGTAGATATGCGATCCGGGGGTCGAGGTGTCCAGCTTCCCTGGCGAGCTCGAGCCGTTGCTGTCAATGCACGAGCTGAGCCCAGGGCCGCCGGTCCCCTCGGTGCACGAGAAGCTCGTCGCCACCGACTCCCCCTGGTTATAGCCCTGGTGAGGAGCGGGCGAGGAGATCACCGCCGTCGGCGGCGCCACCGAGTAGGTGATCGATGCCGTCCCGGTCTGCCCGTCGCTCGAGGTGGCCGTGACGGTGTAGGTGTGCGACCCAGGGGCCGAGGTATCGAGCTGCCCCGGCGAGCTGGAGCCGTTGCTGTCAATGCACGAGCTGATCGGCGGCCCGCCCACGGCCGCGCTGCAAGAGAAGCTCGTCGACACCGCCTGACCCACCGCATAAGTTCCACCGGGCGCGGGCGACGAAATCGACGCCGACGGGACAGACGCCACGCGGATCGAGTCGACCGAGAACGCTGTCCACGGGGACGAAGCCCACCAGACGACGTCCGGATGGCCGAGCCAGATCGCGGTCGGCCGGACGGTCCTCGCGATCGGACCGTCCACCAGTTGGCCGTCGACGAACAGCGAGTAGGCGCCGCCGGTGTACTCCAGGCGGTAGTCGTGAAACGCGGACGGGTCCGCGACCGGGTGGTCGTTGCCCAAGAGGGAGACGTGGCCACCGCTGAGGTCGGTCCAGACCTGGAACATGGACCTTGTCCAGGGGGAGTTGGTCCCGACAGGGTCCGCGTTGTCCGTCGGTGAGAGCAACACCCCGTCACCGAACGAGACCGTCGCGTCGTAGCGTATGCGCAGCTCGAACACGAAGTCGCCCGCGCTCGGGAACGGATGCCGGCTCGGCGGGCCGGCCACCAGGTAGCCGAACGTATGACCGGGCGGAGCGGCGAAGCTCGCCACCCCACCACCCTCGGTGACCGACGCATACGGAGGCGAGATCAGCACTTTGTGACAGGGGTCGACCGAGATGTCGGTCCACACGCCGGTAAAGGAACCCGGCTTGTCGGGACAGAACCGGTTTCCGGTCGTCGCCACATCGGTGTTCCACAGCGTCGAGTCGATCGAGGAGCCATTGAACTCGTCATCGAACGTCGACGACGAGGTCACCGACGCCGGCGCCGGTCCGAGGCCGACGCTCGCCGGCACGAGCGCCGGGCTCACAGGCGCCGCCCTCGCCGACCCGGCGGTAGCCGCCAGCAAACCCAGGCACAGCGCGGCCAGCACCGCCGCGCGCAAAAGCGCTCGTATGGAACCCATCTCCGCAGCAACACGGCGGGAGCCCCGCTGCACGTTCGACTGACAGGCGCCGATCATCGCGCCCCGCCTCTCTACCCTCCTCCTCGGACCCACGCCCCAGAAGCAAGAAGAGCAAAGACTCCCCGGAGCGCACGCCCACCGTACCACGCCACCGAGAGACGCACCGGAAGTCTTTCAAACGCGCGAACGCTCCTTCCCATGTGCGCGCGTCTGCGGCGCGCGCCCGCGGACGTCGTACGAATCCGCCGACGCCAACCGGGACACACAACCGCTCCCGACGCTCGGACTGCCGACTCTCGGGCACAACGACCTCTCCTCACAGCGCCGCGGGCACAAACCAACCAAGCCCACGGCACCGGCACGACCAGCTACCCCTCCACCACCAACGTGACACCCCAGGCGTAAACACCAGCGGTCCAGCGTAATTTGGTGGACGATTGGCACCCAAACCATACGGCCCGCCCCACCGGTTCGGCGACCTCACACTCCGTTTGTGGTGCAAGCAGCCGCGTGCGGTGCCCGGGACCCAAAAGCCCCGGCGGCAAACGGGGGCAACCCCTCGCGAGTGCTCCCTCGATGTCTAGGAGTCAAGTCGCGTTTCGTGGTGTAGCTCCTGATCGTCGGTGAGACGCTCGCTGCTCAGGCGGCGTTGAGCTTGATCACCTCCTTGTCGTTGTTGTTCGAGCGAGCTTGTTCTGAACCGTCGGGCGTCGAGAGAACGAGCTGGATCGAGTGGTCGGAGAGGTAGCGGCGTTGGACGAGCCACTCGTCGTTTTGCTCGATCAGCAGCATCCCGGCGAGGCGGATCAGGGCGGCGTCGTTGGGGTAGATGCCGACGACGTCAGAGCGCCGGCCGATCTCCTTGTTGACGCGCTCGAGCGGATTCGTTGACCGTAGCTTTGGCCAGTGCTCTTTCGGGAACGCGTAGAAGCCGAGCAGCTCGTCCTCGGCGGCCTCGAGCAGACGAGCGACCTTCGGTGCCGGGCCGTTGAGTCGGTCGACAACCTCGACCAACCGTTCGCGGGCCTCCTGGCCCGAGTCGGCACGGAAGACCTGGCGAATCGCGGCGGCGATCATCGGCTGCTGCGCGCGGCCGCAGTGGCCGAGCATGTCGCGGAGGAAGTGCACCGTGCACCGCTGCCAGCGGCAGCCCAAGACGCGCGCGATCGCGTTGATGAGACCCTGGTGGGCGTCAGAGACGCACAGCCTGACGCCACCGAGACCGCGGGCCTTCAGCGAGAACAGGAACTCGGTCCAGAACGCCTCGGTCTCCGCCTCGCCGACATCGATCCCGAGCACCTCCCGGACGCCCGACTCGTGCACCGCATAGGCGATCACCAGCGCCTTCTGGCGCACCCCACCAGGCTCACGGACGCGCTCGACCTTAGCGTCCAGCCACAGATACGGATAGGCGCCCTCAAGCGGCCGGTTGCGAAACAACTCGACCTGCTCATCCAGCCCGCGGCACATCCTCGAGACCTGGTCCTTGGAGAGCCCACGCAAACCCATCTGCTCGACCAGGCGGTCGACCTTGCGAGTACTCACCCCGTTGACATACGCCTCCTGCACGACCGCGACCAGCGCCTGCTCCGCCCGCCGGCGCGGCTCCAAGAACGACGGCAAATAGCTCCCAGTCCGCAACCTAGGGATCGCCAGCTCGATCTCACCAACACGCGTGTCCCAGCGGCGATCGCGATACCCGTTGCGCTGCGCAGCCCGGCGACCAGGAGCGCGCTCGCCATGCTCAGCACCGGCCAGCTGACCGACCTCGAGCTCCATCATCTCCCGCACCATCACCGCCACCGACTCGCGCAACACATCGGCATGCTCGGACGCGAGCACGCCCTCAACCGCTTCGCGGGTAGTCACACTTCGAGCTTCGGCCATCGTGGTGTCTCCTTCTCGTCGAACTTCGCAGGAACGACGATCATGAGCGCCGCGGTGGCCGGACACATCCCCGACCCCCGCAACGAGCTACACCACAACTACCGACTCAACCGTCTAGGCCGATGAGACGCGTCAACGTAGCAACATGCTCGCGCTTCGCCCTACCCCCCGTGCCCTGCCGGCGAAGTAGGCCACGTAACACACCCCGTTGAGGCTCCCTGGAGCCGGTTTCCCGGGGGGCTCCCTGCGCGCGTCGTTTAATCCCAGCGTGGAATCTGACCCCCCAAAACCCCCCAAACCCCTCCATCCATGGTCAGAATCTCAGATTCCGCCGAGTTGAACCAACCCGCCGCTCGCCCTTGGTCGTTTACACGCCCGCGCGAACGATCCGCGCGGGCGTGAGCCGCGCGCCAGCTGCGTCCTTATGCCGTTGCCGCCGACGCCGTGTCACGCGCGTCGCCGGCGGCTGCGTCGTCGTGGTAGTCGGGGAGCCATGACAGGATGTATGTGTTACGGGTGACGCCTGATTGTTCGGCTGCTTCGTCTATGCGGTCGAGCAGGGCTCGGCTGACGCGGAGGCTGATGGTGGTGCTGTCGCTCATAGGCTGGGGCCTTTCTGACTCGGGGGTTGGTGCCTCCCGGTTGCTGTTGTAGGGGCCCCGGGCGCAGCGGGTTTCGAGGGCGCTGCTTCCAAAACGCTTCCAAACGGCCTTGTTCGGCTCGATCCCGGAGCCTGCCCCTCTCGACAAAAACCCCGCTTGAGCGGGGCTTTTCCTCCAATGGGCACGGCTGGGCTCGAACCAGCGACCTCTCGCGTGTGAAGCGAGCGCTCTCCCACTGAGCTACGCGCCCTGAACGGGCGAGTCTACGCCGTGGGTACGGGCGCGGTGGGCGAGCGGGTCAGGCCGCTGCCAAGCGGATCCGTCGGGTCGGGCTGAGCCCGCTCGCGTGGGCGGCATCAGAGCTGACGACGGCGCGCCACGAGCCGCGTTGACCCGCGCTGAGGATCACGCTGTACGCGGAGAGGTTCCCCGACGCGCGATGTAGCCGCGGGCGGCTGATCGTCTGCCAGCGACGGCCGGGGCCAAGCTTCTGGAGCAGCACGCGCCGGCCGTTGTGGGAAGGCGCCACCGCGCCGTGGAGGAGGACACGGCGCTGCCGATGCACCCGAGCCGTACCGACGAGCAAGGTCACGCGGAAGCCGACGACGACCCGCACCACGCTGGCGCCGCCGCCTCCGATCACGCGGTACCAGATCGTCCTCGAGGGCTTCAAGCCGCTGAACGTGAACGAGCCGTCGGCCGCGCTCATGATCGTCTGGACGTTCGCGAACGGACCTCGCGCACTCGTCGCCCTCTGGAGCGTGACCGTCATGCTCGCCGCCCCGGGCCCGAGCAACGATCCGCTGAGCGTCGTGGCCTGACCTGCGAGAAGCGTCTCTCGCGAAGCGTTGAGCAGGACTCCCAGCGGCGGGAACGTGACAAACGTCGTGTCGGCGCCGAAGCTCGTGCCTCCCGCGCTGATGACGACGAGCCGGTAGTGGTAGGTCGTGTTTAGCGCAAGCCCGCTGAGCGTCGCCGAGAGGCTCACATCAGCGCTGCCGGAGCCTGCGTCGCCGGTAGGGGTGACAGCGCCGTACGCGGCCGTCTGGCCGTACTGGAAGTAGTAGGTGGTCGCGCTCCCCTTCGGGTTCGCGGTCCCGGTGAGCGTCGCCGAGCTGAGCGCGATGATCTGGGCCGCTCCCGTCTTCGCGACCGGGGGCGGCGCGACGGGCAGTTTCGCGGTCGTGAATGTCCTGTCCGCTCCGAAGCTCGGCCCTGTCGCATTGGTCGCGACGAGCCGGTAGTGGTACGTCGTCGCGGGCGACAGTCCGCCGACCGCGGCCGACACGCCCATGGAGGCGGTTCCCGCCCCGGCGCTGCTGGAGGACGACTGGCTCCCATACGAGGTGCTCGTCCCGTACTGGAAGTAGTAGCTGGTGCTCTGGCCCTGCGGGACGACCGCCCCGGTCAGGTTCGCGGACGTCGTGCTGACCGATGTCGCAGCTCCGGTCGACACGGCCGGCGGCTGGGTCGCACGGGTGGTGAACGTCTTGTCGCCTCCGAGCTTCGTCCCGGTCGAGTTGGTGGCGACGAGCTGAAAGTGGTAGGTCGTGTTCGGCAACAGGCCGGCGACCGCCGCCGAGGCGTTGACCGTCGCTGTCCCGCTGCCGGCGCTCGCGTCCGGCGTCAGGCTGCCGTACGAGGTACTCGTCCCGTACTGGAAGTGATAGGTGGTGCTCTGCCCTTGCGGGTTGACCGATCCGGTCAGCGTCGCCGACGTCGTGGCCACCGAGGTCGCTCCGCCGGTGGACACGCCCGGCGGCTGGGGCGCGCGCGTGGTGAATGTCTTGTCGCCGCCCTTGGCCGTCCCCAAGGTGCTCGTCGCCACGAGCTGGTAGTGGTAGGTGGTGGACGGCGAGAGCCCGCTGAGCGCCGCCGAGACACTCACGTTCGTGAGTCCGCTCCCGGCATCGACCGAAGACGTTTTCGCTCCGTACCCCGTGGTGGGGCCGTACTCGAAGTAGTAGTGAGTGTCCTGTCCCTGGGGGTTCACGGTGCCGGCCACCGTCGCCGAGGTCGCGGAGACCCCGCTCGCCCCGCCCGTCGTCGCGGACGGACCGAGCGTCGCCGCCTCGACGTGCGCTCCCAGCACTGCAAAAACAGCGCAAGCGCATCCGAGCGCGAGTCTGAGCCGTCTTGCCCCGAGCACTACGACGCAATTGATAGCCGATCCGCGAGCCCGGCGCGCCACATGTCGACGTCGCGACCGCGGGCGGCCGATCAGAGCCGCACGAGGTTCTCGACCTGCAGCCCCCGGGTCACCCCGCGGAGGTCGACGAACAGGGCGGTGCGGGTCGCGAGCTGCGCGTAGTCGATGCCCGGGTGGGCGGTGACGAGCACGACCGCGTCGGCTTCGGCGGCCGCCGAGTCGAGCGGGACGCTCGAGAGCCCGAGCTCCGGGAGCGCCGGGACGTACGGGTCGTGGTAGCGGAGCTCGGCGCCGCGGTCGGCGAGGACCTCCATGATCCGCAGGGCCGGCGATTCGCGGATGTCGCCGACTCCACCCTTGTAGCTCGCGCCGAGGATCAGGATCTGCGAGCCGCGAACGGGCTTCGAGACGTCGTTGAGCGCTTGCACGATCCGCTCGACGCAGTGGTAGGGCATCTGCTGGTTGATCTTCCCCGCGAGCTCGATGAACTCGGTCGGCATGTCGAATTCCCTGGCGCGCCAAGCCAAGTAAAAGGGGTCGACGGGCAGGCAGTGGCCGCCCATCCCCGGGCCGGGCTCGAACCGCATAAACCCGTACGGCTTGGTCGAGGCGGCGTCGACGACCTCCCAGATGTCGATCCCCATCCGCTCGGCGAGGATCGCGAGCTCGTTGACGAGCGCGATGTTGACCGAGCGGAAGATGTTCTCGAGCAGCTTCGTGAGCTCGGCCGCCTCCGGGGTCGAGACCCGGATCAGGTTGTCGCAGATCCGCCCGTAGAGCTCGGCCGCCCGCTCGGTACACCGCTCGGTGATCCCGCCGATCACCTTCGGCGTGTTGCGCAGCGTGTAGTCGGTACGTCCGGGATCGACCCGCTCGGGCGAGAACGCGACGTTGACATCGGCACCGACCCGGAGGTCCGACTGCTGTTCGAGGATCGGCACCAGCTGCTCGCGGGTCGTGCCCGGGTACGTGGTCGACTCGAGCACCACCAGCTGACCGCGCTGGAGCACCTGGCCGAGCGTCTCGGCGGCCGTGATCAGCGCGCTCAGATCGGGCTCGCGATTCGCGGTCAGCGGGGTTGGGACGCAGATCAGGATCGCGTCGGCCCGCGCCAGCGGCTGGTAGTGGGAGGTCGCCTCGATCCGGTCGAGCACCGCCCGCAGCGCCTCCGAGGAGACGTCCTCGATGTACGACTCGCCGGCGGCGATCGCGGCGATCTTGCGCGGATCGATGTCGACCGCGACGACGTCCTCGCCGGCGTTCGCGAACGCGACCGCAAGCGGGAGCCCGACGTAGCCAAGCCCAATCACTCCGATCGACATCGTCGGGTGAAGATAGCGGGCGCCGGGGCGGCGACTGCAAGGCAGCCAGCGCGAGACCCACTAGCATCCAGAGCGGACCGTGCTAGGCGGGGTGCTAGCGGTGCCCTGTACCCGCAATCCGCTCTAGCGGGGCTGAATCCCCTCCCGAGGGGCACAGGCCCCGGGTCAGCGCCCCGGCTCGAGGCGTTGATGGTTCGGTCCCGTTGCGATGGGAGCCCGTGAACCAGGTCAGATCCGGAAGGAAGCAGCCTTAAGCGGTGACCCCCCAGGCGCGACGGGAGCACCGGATCGGAGCCTCGAGGCAGTGGCAGCGTCCCGGGTACCGGCCACGACGGAGGGTGCACGGTCCATTTATTCAGCCGGGAACCGGTGCTCGCCGGATCCCGAGCTGGCGTCCGGCTCGTTCTTGCCGTAGACGAACGGCGCAAAGATGACCTGCCGGCCGTCGGGGTCGAGGTAGGTGACGCCTCCGGTCGCCGCCCAGTACGGGTGCGACTCCGTGGGCTCGATGCCCGCCGCGGTGAGGCCGGAGATCGCCTCGCGCTTGGCGGCCTCGTCCGGGAAGTAGAGGCAGAGCGCGTCGTATTCCGAGACGGGCGTCGGCCGCGTTGCCTGGACGACCTCGAGCGTCAGCTCCGGCGTCGGCAGCGCGAACACCGAGCCGTTCTCGCCGTAGCTGCCCTCGAACTGCTCGTACAGCGGCAGCCCGACGAGATCGCGGAAGAACCGGACCGCTTCCTCGTAGTGGTAATAGCTCCGGCCGAAGCGGATCGCGCCGATCGAGGCGAGGTCGCTCGGCCACTGCGTGGTCGGTCGCACGGCGCTCAGAGCGTGAATTGGAAGCGCAGGGTGCGCTTCGCCTCGGTGCGGGTCTCGATCATCTGGCCGCGTGCGCCGGCGTAGCTACCCGTACCGCCGACGATCGCGAAACTCGCCTTCGGCGGGGCCACGCCGAAACCACCCGGTGAAGTGGCGACGTGCAGAAGATGCGCGAGCCCGGTCGCGATCACGGTGCCGCGGCCCTTGATCAACGCAGCGGTCCAGCAGCTCGCCCACGCGCTCCCATGGTCGTTCGGGTCCGTGATCGTGCAGGAGACGTGGTACGCACCGAGGACCTTGCCGGCGCTACTACGAAGCACGCCGATGCTCTGGTAGGTATCGCCGATGCTCAGCCCCTGCTGACCGTTGTCGACGGTGCCGCGATGGGTGCCGGTCGATTCCACCGAGACGGTCAGCGTCTGCGGACGCGCGGCGCCGGCAGCCAGAGCCGCGGGAGCAGCCGCCAGGACGGCGATCCCTCCGGCGACCCCGATGACGAAACGGCGTGCGTGAAACATGTGCCCTCTCCTTTGTACGAGCGGCCCCACGTGGCCGCAGCCCTCAGGCGAATTATCTCAGGCCCGGGCGCGCGCATGCGCGCGCCCGCCGGGTGCCGCATGCGGCACCCGGGCCGGGGGCGCATGCGCCCCCGGCGACACTAGACTCGATTGGAGTGTCCACCGGGCCCTCGCTCTACCGCCGCCACCGGCCCCGCACGTTCGCCGACGTGGTCGGCCAGGAGCCGGTCGTCCGCACGCTTCAGAACGCCGTCGAGCAGGAGAAGGTGCACCACGCCTACCTGTTCGTCGGGTCCCGCGGGACCGGCAAGACGAGCATGGCGAAGATCCTCGCGGCGTGCCTGAACTGCGAGAACGGGCCGACCGTGTCACCGTGCGGCGTCTGCGAGTCGTGCGTCGCGATCGCGAACGCGACCTCGCTCGACGTGATCGAGATGGACGCCGCGTCGAACAACTCCGTCGACGACATCCGCGACCTGCGCGAGAAGGTCGCCTACGCGCCGATCTCCGGGCGGCACAAGGTCTACATCCTCGACGAGGCGCACATGCTCTCCTCGCAGGCGTGGAACGCGTTTCTGAAGACGCTCGAGGAGCCGCCGCCGCGGACGATCTTCGTGCTAGCCACGACCGAGGCCCAGAAGGTGCTGCCGACGGTCGTCGACCGCTGCCACCGATTCGACTTCGCGAGGCCGTCGGTCGACCAGGTCGCGACCGTGCTCGAGCGGGTCGCCGAGTCCGAGCAGATCGACGTCGACCGCGCCGCGCTCGCGCTCGTCGCCCGGCACGCGACCGGCAGCTTCCGCGAGGCGCTCGGGACGCTCGAGCAGCTCGTGACCTACGCCGGCGACCGCGAGATCGAGACCGACGACGTGCTGGCGGTGCTCGGCGTGACCGACTCCGAGCAGCTGTTCGCGGCGCTCGATGCGGTGATCGCGCGGGATCCCGCGGGCGCACTGCGGGCCGCGGCCGCGCTGTCTGACTCCGGACGCGACCCCGGCCAGGTGCTGCGCGACCTCGAGGTGCACGGCCGCGAGCTGCTCGCGGTTCAGGTGATCGGCGAGGTTCCCGCTGAGCTGCGGGTCACGCCCGAGCGCGACCGCCGGCTCGAGCAGCAGGCGTCGGCGATGCACCGGAGCGACGCGGTGCGGCTGCTCGATCTCGTCTCGCAGGCGCTCGATGCGACGGCGAACGGCGCGAATGCGCGGATCCAGCTCGAACTCTTGCTGGTCAAGGCTGCCGCCCCGGAGCTGGACCCGTCGACGAGCGCTCTACTCGCTCGCGTTGAGCGGCTCGAGGGGGCGCCCGAGAGGCCGTCGCCCGCGGCACAACTGGCCGAAAGTGCCGCGGATAGGAGCCCCTCGACCGCTCGTGGGACCGCTGCGGTCGCTGCAAGCCCGACCCAGCAGGCGGAGCCCGTGGCGTCTGTCGTCGCCGAAGCGCCGGGCCCCGTTGCGCTCGATCTCGCTGAAGCGAGCAGTTCCTGGCCGGCGGTCATCGATCTTGTTCGAACGTCCAACCCGATGCTCGCCGGGGCGCTCGAGGCTTGCCGGCCGGTGGCGGTGGAGGATCGGGAGCTGACGCTGGCGTTTCCCGCGGGCGCGTCGTTCTTGAAGCGGAAGGCCGAGCAGGACGAGCATCGGCGGGTCGCGATCGATGCGGTCAAGTCGGTCACGGGCCAGCGGCTGGCGCTCAAGTTCGAGCTCCGGGAGCTCGACGCCGACGACGCCGCGAGCGGACCCGAGGTGCTGTCCGGCGACGAGCTCGTGCGACGCTTCATGGAGGAGTTCGACGCCGAGGAGATCTTCGACGACGACTCCGGTCCCAACGGCAAAGAGGCGGAGGCCACCTAGATGCCCCAACCAAACATGCAGCAGTTGCTCGCGCAGGCTCAGAAGATGCAACAGGAGATGGTCGCCGCACAGGAGTCGCTCAAGGACGAGGTGGTCGAGGCCACCGCCGGCGGCGGCATGGTCACGGTCAGGGTGACCGGCGACCTCAACGTCAAGTCGATCGAGATCGACCCGCAGGCCGTCGATCCCGACGACCTCGAGCTACTCCAGGACATGGTGCTCGCGGCGGTCAACGAGGCGCTCCGCTCGGCGCAGGAGCTGGCGTCGGCCAAGCTCGGCGGGATCGCGGGCGGGCTCGGGGGCCTCGGGCTACCCGGCCTCTGATCCGCGGCTGAGCACGGACGCGAGCACCGATGACGGTCTATGCCCCACCCGTCCAGCGGCTGATCACGGAGCTCTCGAAGCTCCCCGGCGTCGGCGGGCGCACGGCGCAGCGGCTCGCGTTCCACCTGCTGCGCTCGAGCGAGGAGGACGCGCTCGCGCTAGCGGATGCGATCCGCGAGGTCAAGGCGCGGATCGGCCTGTGCGAGACGTGCTTCAACCTCGCCGACGGCCCGATCTGCCGGATCTGCGAGGACGGACGTCGTGAGCCGGAGTTGATCTGCGTCGTCGAAGAGCCGTCGGACGTGATCTCGATCGAGCGCACGCACGAGTTCCGCGGGCGCTACCACGTGCTCGGCGGGGCGCTGTCGCCGATCGACGGGGTCGACCCCGAGGACCTGAAGATCGCCGAGCTCTACACCCGGGTCGAGACCGGCCCGATCCGCGAGGTCGTGATCGCGACGAACCCGACGACGACCGGGGAGGCGACCGCGCTGCACATCGCGGACGGGTTGCGCGAGCGCTCGCCTGAGGTGACGGTCACGAGGCTCGCGAGCGGCCTGCCCGTCGGCGCCGACCTCGAGTACGCCGACGAGCTGACGCTCGGCCGGGCGTTCGCGGGACGCCGAGCCGTCTAGGGAGATCGCCGCGCCGCCGAGCGCGCGGTTACTTCCTGCCAATATGCGGGAAACCTGTGCTTTAGGCCCGATGGCGCAAGTACTTGATCTACGAGGTCGCGAGCGACCGCGAGACCGCACCCCGGTTCTGCTAGATCCGACGGGGGTGCGCGCGCGCGTGCTCGCGTGGGCGGGGCGGGCGGTCGCGTTCCTGTTCCTGCTGTGGCTGATCGGGCTCGTGTTCGCCGGGCTGGGGCTGCTGCCGTCGGGCTCGGTTCCGCTCGGGCGCGCGCTGCTCGGGCAGTCGCCGGCGCCCGTGAAGGCGATTCCGAGGATCACCCAGCCGCAGTTCGAGACGCCGTCCGCGGCCGGACCGTCCGCCGTGGCCGGGTCGCAGTCCGCGGGCGCCGGCGCCACGCACGCCGTCGCCGCCGGGGCGGCGTCGACGGGTACGCCGGCGTCCCATCCCGCGACGGGCAATACCTCTGGTGGGACTCACTCCCGAGCCGGATCGGGCTCGAACCCGGGCCACGGCCATCGCGGAAGCCCGGTGGGTGGCACGGCTGGGACGGGCTCGGGCGCGGCCTCGTCCGGGACCGTCACGACGACGGGCTCGAGCGCCGCTCCCGGATCCAGCTCGAACAACGGCCTGCACGCGGGCGGATCCGCCCCCGGCCGGACCACGAGCCAGGCCTCGCCCGGGCACACGAAGCCGAGCGGGGCGGGGTCCGCCGGGACGTCGAGCTCGTCGAACGCCGCGACCGGCCATGGGCAGTCGAGCGCGACCACCACGACCGTGGCGAGCCCCGGTAAGTCAGGATCGGCGCCCGGCCACACGAGCGCCCACTAGCCGCACGTGGCGATCGCGCCCGAGGAAGTCCAGCCGGTCTCGCCGCCGGACCGCCGCCGGCCTCGGGTGCCACGGGTCCGGATCCCGCAGCGGATCTGGAGCCCGCCCGGCCACTGGAAGCTGTTCGCGTTCTACATGCTGGTGCTGTTGGCGGTCGTCGCCTTTCAGGGATTCGCAACCCACACGATCGGCCCAGGGACCGAGGGCTCGCAGGCGGCGAGCGCGCCGCTCGCGAACGCCCGCCCGGTGCTCGCCGGACGCGGGTCGCGCCTGGTCCCGATCGCGCCGGCGCCGGGCCGTCGCGTAGCGCTGACGTTCGACGACGGGCCCAACCCCAAGTGGACGCCGGCGATCGCGCGGGAGCTGCGGCGCGCGGGCGTCCCCGGGACGTTCTTCCTGATCGGAAGCGAGGCCGCCCGCTACCCGAGCCTCGTGCGGACGCTGGTACGAGACGGCGATGAGCTCGGCAATCACACGTTCACGCACGTGTTCCTGTCCGGGGTGCCGGCGTGGGAGGGACGGCTGCAGATCCAGCTGACCGAGGCCGTGATCTCTGGGATCACCGGCCACTACACGCGGCTGCTGCGGCCGCCCTATTCGGCCACGCCGGACGCGATCACGCCCCACGACGACCGTGCGCTCGCGACGCTCGTCGGCTCCCGCTACTTCGTCGTGCTCGCCAATTACGACTCGGCCGACTGGCAGCGTCCCGGCGTCGGGCGGATCGTCGCGAACGCGATGCCGCGCGCGAACACCGGCGGGATCGTGATGCTCCACGACGGCGGCGGCAATCGCTCGCAGACGGTCGCGGCCGTGCGGGAGATCGTCGCGAAGCTGAAGGCTCGCGGGTTCCAGCTCGTGACCGTCTCGCGGCTGGCCGGGCTCGGCACCGCCGAGGTGTTCCCCGCCGCGAAGGGGTGGCCGCAGGGCCGGGGCTCGATCTTCGTGTTCAGCGTCCGCGTCGCGTACGCGCTGACGACGGTGTTCTCGATCATCTTGCTCGCGATCGGGGTGCTCGTGCTGCTGCGCGCGATCCTCCTGTTCGCGCTCGCGAGCCATCACGCCCGCCGCAGCCGCGCGCGGCTGACGATCGAGCACCAACCTTCGGTCGCGATCGTCGTGCCCGCGTTCAACGAGGAGGTGATGATCGAGCGGGCAGTCCGCTCGCTCGCGGCCAGCGACTACGCCGACTTCGAGGTGGTCGTGGTCGACGACGGCTCGACCGACCGGACCGCGGAGATCGTCGCGGGGATCGAGCTCGACAACGTCCGGCTCGTGCGCCAGGACAACGCCGGCAAGGCGGCGGCGCTCAACACCGGTGCCGAGGTCACGAACTCGGAGGTCGTGGTGATGGTCGACGGCGACACGCTGTTCGAGCCCGACACGCTTGTAGGGCTGGTCCGGCCGTTCGCCGACCCAGAGGTCGCCGCCGTCGCCGGCAACACGAAGGTCGGGAACCGTCAGGGGCTGCTCGGGCGCTGGCAGCACATCGAATACGTGATCGGGTTCAACCTCGACCGGCGGATGTACGAGGTGCTGCAGTGCACGCCGACGGTGCCGGGTGCGGCGGGCGCGTTCCGCCGCGACGTGCTCGAGCAGGTCGGCGGCGTGCCCGGCGACACGCTGGCGGAGGACACCGACCTGACGCTCGCGATCGGGCGCACCGGTCGACGGGTCGTGTACGCGGATGACGCGCGCGCGTGGACGGAGGCACCCTCGACGCTCGGGACGCTATGGCGCCAGCGCTACAGGTGGGCGTTCGGGACGATGCAGGCGGTCTGGAAGCACCGTGACGCAATCGTCTCGCGCGAGCCGCGGCAGCGCAAGATCGGCCGGCGGGCGCTCCCGTACATGTTCCTGTTCATGATCGTGCTGCCGACGCTCGCGCCCGCGATCGACCTGTTCGCGATCTACGGGATCGTGTTCAACGGCGCGGTCCGGACGCTCGCGATCTGGGGCGCCTTCAACCTCCTGCAGCTCGGGATCGGCGTGTACGCGTTCCGGCTCGACCGCGAGCCGATGCGGCCGCTGTGGGCGATGCCCCTGCAGCAGTTCGTCTACCGCCAGCTGATGTACCTGGTGATCATCGAGTCGACGGTCAGCGCGCTCCAGGGCGTCCGGTCCTCGTGGCGGCACCTGCCGCGGACGGGGGAAGTCGCCGTCGGCGGCCGATGAGTTTGGGCCGAGCCATACGTCTACAGTGACGAACCCAAAGGAGGTAGCGATGGCGGAGCACGAGATTGGGACCCGTGAGGAGTGGCAGGCGGCTCGCGACGAGCTCGCGCGGCTCGAGGCCGAGTACGCCGAGCTGGGCCAGACGGTGACCGACGCGCGCCGGGGCCTCCCCTGGGTTCCGGTGGAGAAGGAGTACGTGTTCGACACCGAGGACGGCTCCAGGACGCTCGCCGACCTGTTCGACGGCCGCTCGCAGCTGCTGGCCTACAACATCATGTTCGGCCCCGACTACGACCTCGGAGCGTGCCCCGGATGCACGAACCTCGGCGACGAGCTCAGCGCGCCGCGCGTACACCTGAGCCATCGCGACGTGAACCTGATCTGCTTCTCGCGCGCCCCGATCGAGCGTCTCCGCGCGTACAAGGAGCGGATGGGGTGGGAGTTCCCGTACGTATCTACCTACGGGACGGAGTTCCCGTTCGACTTCGGCCTCGCGCTGACTCCCGAACGCGCCCGAGAGGTCCCGCCGCTCGTGGAGATGGTCGCGAACCCGCCCGGCTGGCTGGAGGAGTGGGGACGGCAGGTCGGCGCCAAGCTCGAGGACGGCCTCCGGGAGGCCCCGGGCTTCATCGCGTTCGCCCGTGAGAACGGAACCGTCTACCACACCTACACGGTGACGGCGCCCGACCCGTTCGTAGCCCCATACCACTCGTTCCTGATGAAGCGAACCGCCCTGCAGGAGTCGGCGGAGCCGCGCGCCTGGCGCAAGGACGAGTACCCGGACTGAGCGCGGTCCGGGGATGTGGATCGACGCCGTCAGCCGCGGCGTCGGACCGGTGACACGTACTCTTCCACGAATGCCCGGAACCGTGGTGATGAAGTTTGGCGGCACGTCAGTCGCCGACGCCGAGCGGATCAAGCGCGCCGCGCGCCGGATCGTCGCGCAGCGCGAGAGCGGCAAGCGCGTCGTCGCCGTGCTGTCGGCTCGCGGCCAGACGACCGACGAGCTGATCGCGATGGCCGAGGAGGTCTCGCCGGACCCGCATCCCCGCGAGATGGACATGCTGCTCTCGACCGGCGAGCGGATCTCGTGCGCGCTGTGCGCGATGGCGATCAACGACCTCGGCCACCGGGCGATCTCGCTGACCGGCTCGCAGGCGGGGATCGTCACCGACACGTCGCACACGAGGGCGCGGATCGTCGACGTCCGGGCGAACCGGATCAGCGAGGCGCTCGACAACGACCTGATCGTGCTCGTTGCCGGGTTCCAGGGCGTTTCGACCAGCTACGACGTCACCACGCTCGGCCGGGGCGGCTCCGACACGACGGCGGTCGCGCTGGCCGCCGCGATCGACGCCGACGTCTGCGAGATCTACACGGACGTCTCGGGCGTGTTCACCGCGGACCCGCGGCTGGTGCCCGACGCCCGCAAGCTCGCTTTTGTGTCCTTCGAGGAGATGCTCGAGATGGCGGCCTCGGGCGCGAAGGTCCTGCAGCTGCGGTCGGTCGAGTACGCGCGCACGCACGGGGTCCGGATGCATTGCAGAGCGAGTTTCGACGACGCCCCCGGTACCGTTGTGCTCGGAGAGAACGAGACGATGGAACACCCCCTGATCACCGCGGTCACCCACTCCACCGAGGAGGCTCGGATCACGCTGCTCGGCGTCCCCGACCGTCCCGGCGCGGCGGCAGCGATCTTCCGCGCGCTCGCCGACTCGGGCTGCAATCTCGACACGATCATCCAGAACGAGCCGCTCGGGGCCGGGCGCGACGCGGAGGTCTCGTTCACGCTGTCCGTCGACGACCTGCGCGCCGCCGAGCGCGCGCTCGAGCCGGTCCGCGAGGAGCTCGGGATCGCGTCGATCGACACAGTCCCCGAGATCGGCAAGGTCTCGATCGTCGGCGCCGGGATGCGCTCGCACCCGGGCGTCGCCGCGCAGGTGTTCGAGGTGCTGGCGGAGAAGGACATCAACATCGAGATGATCTCGACCTCCCCGATCAAGATCTCGTGCGTGATCCGGGCCGAGGACGTCCCCGAGGCGGTGCGCGCGCTGCACAGCGCGTTCGCGCTCGGCGCCTCCGACATCCAGCAGGAGCGCCCGCTCGGTCAGGAGGCCAGGTGAGCGCCGCGCCTCGGGTCGCAGTCGTCGGCGCAAGCGGCGCCGTCGGCACGACGATGCTCCGTCTGCTGCGCGAGCGCCGGTTCCCGGCCTCGGAGATCGTTGGGTTCGCGTCCGAGCGCTCTGCGGGAACCGAGGTCGAGGGACTGACGGTGCAGCTGCTCGAGGAGTCCGCGATCGACGGTTTCGAGATCGCGCTGTTCTCCGCCGGCTCGAGCGTCTCGAGGGAGTGGGCGCCCCGGTTCGCCGAGCGCGGGGCGGTGGTGATCGACAACTCGTCGTGCTGGCGGATGGACCCCGAGGTCCCGCTGGTGGTCTCCGAGGTCAACCCGGAGAAGATCTCCGAGCACCGCGGGATCATCGCCAACCCGAACTGCTCGGCGATGCAGATGCTGCCGGTTTTGAAGCCGATTCACGACGCGGCCGGACTGGAGCGGATCGTGTTCTGCTCCTACCAGTCGACCTCGGGGACCGGGGCGCGGGCGGTCGCCGAGCTCGAGGCCCAGACCCACGCGATCCTGCACGGGATCGAGCCACCGAGCCCGGAGGTGTACCCGCATCAGATCGCGTTCAACGTGCTGCCGCAGGTCGAGGTGTTTCGCGACGGCGACGACTACACGACCGAGGAGCGCAAGGTGATCGCCGAGAGCCGGAAGATCCTGTCGCTCCCCGAGCTACGGATCACCGCGACCTGCGTACGCGTGCCCGTGCCGAACTGCCATTCCGAGTCGCTCAACATCGAGACGCGGGTCGATCTCTCGCCGGAGGATTGCCGTTCGCTCCTGGCGCGCGCGCCTGGGGTGGTCGTCGTCGACGATCCCGCCGCCGGGCGCTACCCGCTCGCCTCGGAGGTCGCCGGCCGTGACGAGGTGTTCGTCGGGCGAATCCGGCGAGACGACTCGAATCCGCGGACGCTGAACATGTGGGTCGTCGGCGACAACCTCCGCAAGGGCGCCGCGACCAACGCGATCCAGATCGCGGAGCTGGTCGTCGAGCGCGGGCTCGTCGGGGCCGGCGCGGCCCGCTAGCGGGCTCGTCCGTAGGTATTGGTGGACCGAGAGGGGCCGCTGGGGGTGGCTGGCGAGGACGCAGCGAGCGCCGCGTGCCCATAGGCACGCAAGCGAGCGAGGACGCGGCCAGGCGCCCCCGGGGGCCACTCGAATCCGGCGATACTTGCGGACGGGCCCGCTAGCGCCGAGCGATCAGCTCGCGCCGCGTCTTGACGCCCAGCTTCCGGTAGATCCGGCGCGCGTGCGAGCGGACGGTCTCGACGCCGACGTGCAGCTCGTTCGCGATCTCGGCGTTGGTCTTGCCCGTCTGGAGCAGCTCCATCACCTCGGCCTCGCGGGGGGTGAGCGGGTCCGGCCCGGGCTGGGAGGCCGGGGCCTCCTGGATCGAAGGGAGGACGTGCAGCCCGCGGGAGGCGAGGTGGATCGCGTGGAGGACGTCACGGGCCTCGCTCGCCTTCGACAGGCACGCGGTTGCGCCGAACGCGAGCATCTGGCGCGACTCGGCGGTGGTCGGCCGGTTTGCGAGCACGATCAGCCGGGTCTTCGGGAACCGGCGGTGGAGCTTGCGGAGGTCGGCGGCGTTCTCGAGCGAGCCGAAGTTGACGATCGTGACCTCGGGCTTCACCCCGGCGAGCATCGCCGGGAGGTGCTCATGGTCGACGCCGGCGGCGACGAGCTCGAGGCTTTCGTCCTCGTCGATCAGCGCTCGGAGGCCCCGAGCGATGATGTCCTCGAACTGGGCAACGGCTACGCGGACGGGTGCGCGAGTCACGATCATCGGACTGTGGAGCCTCCGCTCACGCGGAGGATATCGGCATGTGTGGGGAAAGGGTGAAGCGGGTATCCCCCGTTTGAGGGGTCTGCCTTCACCCCAATTTCACCCGCTCGAGGGGACGACAGTCGGAAGGGATTCAGACAGGATTTCGGTGCGTCGAGGGATGCGGGTCCCTCGGACAGACTTCCCGAACGGGACGACCACAGGGGTATGACAGGAGCGAGGCGGTGGCCTCGCTCTTTGTCATTAAGAGGCGGGCGGCTGAGGGGACGTGGGCGGCGACTGAGGGCGCGGGGCCGCGTCCTCCTCGGGTGGAGGGATCTCCTGCTTGAGCCGGTCGCGCGCGGCCTCGAGTCGCTGCGCCGCGTCGGGACGGGGATTCTCTTTCGGTTCTGCCGGAGCGGTCTTGGCTCGCGTGCGGTCGCCTCGGACGCTCGCCAGGAGCCGCCCGAGCAGACCGCCTGCCACGTCTCTACGCGGCGGCGACGACTGACGTCGACCAGTCGATCACCGCTGTCGGGCGCACCACGTGCTTGTTCATCCCGAGCTCCTTCGGCGAGAGCCCGAGGGCGAGCCCGATCAGCTGGGGGAGATGCAGGACCGGCAGGCCCAACTCCCGGCCGACGACCTTGGAGGCGATCGGCTGCTGCAGGTCGAGGTTCAGGTGGCACAGCGGGCAGGGCACGACCAGGCAGTCGGCCTCGGCGTCGATCGCGTCGCCGAGATGGCGGCCGGCCTGCTTGAGCGACGCTTCCTTGTTCATCGTGATGATCGGGAAGCCGCAGCACTTGTAGACGCCCGCGTAGTCGACGACGGTGCCCCCGAGCGCCTCGATCAGCTGCTGCATGTACCGGTCGCGCGGGTGCTCTTCGTCGATCCCGAGCCGCTCGACCGGGCGGACGAGGTAGCAGCCGTAGAACGGACCGACGCGCAGGTCGGTCAGCGGCCGCTTGACCCGCGAGCGCAGCTCATCGAGGCCGAAGTCCTCGACCAGCAGCCACAGGAAGTTCTTGTTGGTGATGCCCTTCTCGTACTTGAGCCCCTCGTCAAGAAGATGTGTGTTGACGTGGTCGCGGTACTCGGTGTTGGCGTCGAGCCGCTCCTGGCATTCGCTCTGGGCGCCCTGGCAAGTCGAGCAGATGTTCATCATCAGCTCGCCGTCGGTCTGCTGGGCGAGCGCGAACGTGCGCGCGTTGAGCGTGTCGGCGAGCTCCTGATTGTGCTCCTGGATCACGCCGGCGCCGCAGCACGCGGCGCGGTCGAGCTCGATCAGCTCGATGTCGAGCAGCGGCGCGACCTTGGCCATCGAGCCGTGGAGCTCGGGAGTGAACCCGCGGCTGACGCATCCCGGCCAGTAGGCGACCTTCATGACTGAGCCTCCTTGTCCAAGATGTGATCGTCCGGCTCGTCGTCGTGCGGCGCGTGCGCGGGAACCTGCTCCTCGTCCTCGTATCCGGTGACGTACAGGTTCAGCTCGACGCGCGGCTCCCTGCCGTCGACCTCCTTGTAGATCTCCTGGACCTGCTTGAGGTCCCGCTTCGGGATCTTGTGGCCGAAGATCGCGAGCTTCAGCGAGAGCTTGCCGCGGATTACGGCGGGGATCGCCGATGGAAGCGAGGACAGCAGCTCGACCGCGGCGGACGGGTGGAACTTGCCGAACCACGAGTCTCCGCCGTAGCTGCGGGGGAGGAGCTCGGCCTCGTGGAGCAGGCCGTAGTCCTCGATCAGCGTCACGAACGATCGCTCGTGGCGGTTGCCGTTGTTGCGGTCGTTGATCTTGTAGTCGTCGCCGGCGCGGCGGCGCAGGCGCATGATCTGGCTCATCGGGTCGACGCCCTTGGGGCACGCGTCGATGCAGCTGAAGCAGTGGGTGCAGTCGTAGATCCCGTGCTCGTCCTCGGCGAGGTCCTTGAGCCGCTCCTCCGGCTCGGCGTCGCGCGGGTCGCCGACGAACCGGTAGGCCTTGGCGAGCGCGGCGGGGCCGATGAACCCCGGATCGACCTCCATCGACAGGCAGTCCGACACGCACGCCCCGCACTGGATGCAGGCCATCGTCTGCGTGACGTCGACCATGTTCTCGTGCGGGACGATGTACTCGCGCTCGGGCACCGGCTCCTTGTTGATCAGCCACGGAGTGACCCGCTGGATCTTCTTCCAGTGGACCGCGTCCATGTCGACGATCAGGTCGCGGATCACGGGGATATTCCCCATCGGCTCGACCGCGATCACGTTGCCGTCGGCCTCGCCGTCGGTCTCTGCGTCGGCGTCGGGCTCCGGGTTCCAGCCGACCCCGTGGGCGCGGTCGGCGGCCTCGTCGAGGTGCGTGTTGCACGCCAGCCCCGGCTTGCCGTTCATCCGCACACCGCACGAGCCGCAGATCGCCTGCTGGCACGAGCAGCGGATCCCGATCGACCCGTCGGTGTCGTCCTTGATCTTGAGGATCGCGTCGAGCACCGATTGCTTCGGACCCATGTCGACCGTGTGGTCCTCCCAGTACGCCGCGTCGCCCGACTGCGGGTCGTATCGGCGGATCCTCAGTGTGTATTCAGGCATCTTGGACCTCCATCCTCAGTAGGTCCTCTCCTCCGGCTGCCAGCGCGTGATCGTCACCGGTGAGTAGCTCACCCGTGGCAGCTCACTGCCGTTCGCCGAGATGTCGATGTGCTTCAGCCACTGCTCGTCGTTGCGCTCGGGGAAGTCGAGCCGGAACTGGGCCCCGCGCGACTCCTTGCGCTCCTGCGCCGCGATCACGATCGTCTCGGCCACGTCGAGCATGTACCCGAGCTCGATCGCGGCGATCACATCCTGGTTGAAGACCGTTCCGCGATCGTCGATTGCCGCGACCGCGGCCTGCTCCTTGAGACGCTGGACGATCTCGAGCGCCTTCTCGAGGCCCTCGGCGTCGCGGAACACGGCGACGTACTCGTTCATCGCTGCGCCGAGCTCCTTCTTGATCGCGCCGATCCGGGGGCCGCCGGCCTCGCGGTTCATGATCGCGTCGATCTGCTGCTCGGTCTTCGAGAGCCTGGAGACCGGCGAGGTCGGCATCGGCATGTGGAGCCCGCGCTCGGCCGCGTGTTCGCCGGAGCGGCGGCCGAAGATCAGCGTGTCGAGCAGGCTGTTGGCGCCGAGACGATTGCCGCCGTGGACCGACACGCACGCGACCTCGCCGGCGGCGTAGAGCGCGGGGACCGACGTCTGGCCGTCGATATCGGTCTTGACCCCGCCCATGATGTAGTGGTTACCGGGGCGGATGTGGATCGGCTCTCTCGTTATATCCACCCCGGCGAAGTCGCGGCCGATGTTGACGATTTCCCTGAGCGCCTCGAGCGTGCGGCGGCGTGGGACCTTGGTGACGTCGAGCGCGACGGTGCCGTCGGGGAAGCCCCGGCCCTCGTTGATCTCGGTCTGCTCGGCCCGCGAGACGACGTCGCGCGAGGCCAGCTCGAGCTTGTTGGGGGCGTACTTCTCCATGAACCGGTCGCCCTCGGCGTTCAGCAGCCACGCGCCCTCGCCGCGGGCGCCCTCGGTGATCAGCAGCCCGTTGCCCGCGAGCGTCGTCGGGTGGTACTGGACCATCTCCATGTCCTGGAGCCTGGCGCCGATCCGGTACGCCTGCGCGATCCCGTCGCCGGTCACGATCAGACCGTTGGTGGTCGGCTCGTACGCCTGACCTGCGCCACCCGAGGCGAGGATCGTGCCCTTCGCGTTGAAGATCTCGAGCTGGCCGTCGCGGAGGTTGCGGCAGATCGCGCCGACGCACCGGCCCTCCTCGTCCTGGAGCAGGTCGGTCGTGAACCACTCCTCGAACCGGTCGATCGTCTCGTGGTGCTTCATCAGCTGCTCGTAGAGCACGTGCAGGATCGCGTGGCCGGTGATGTCGGCCACGTAGTAGGTGCGCGCCTGCGAGGCCCCGCCGAACGCCCGGGTGCCGAGGTGGCCGGTCTCGTTGCGGTGGAACGTGACCCCGGCGTGCTCGAGCCACAGGATCTCGTTCGGCGCCTCCCGGGTCATGATCTCGATCGCGTCCTGGTCGCCCAGGTAGTCCGAGCCCTTGACCGTGTCGAACGCGTGCGACTCCCAGCTGTCCTCGGGGTTCAGCGCCGCGTTGATCCCGCCGGCCGCGGCGACGCTATGGGAGCGAACGGGGTGGACCTTGGAGACGATCGCCACCGTCGCGCCCTCCTGGGCCGCCGCCAGCGCGGCCCGTTGTCCGGCGAGGCCGGCGCCGATGATCAGCACGTCGTGGGAGGGCACTTCTCTCGATTGTATTTCTGGGCGGGCCGGGGCGCGGCGTCGGGTGCGTCGGCGGGGGTCGGGGTGCGTCGGGTGGGGGTTGCGGGTGGGGCGATCCGGGGAGGAGCGCAACGTTCGCGCCCGGACGGGCGCGGACCGGCGGCGCCCGACGGGCGCGGCCCAGCGGCGCCTGGCCCCAACACGACACGCGTCTCCCCGCGAGCCATGGGTGTCGAGTTAGGGCCAGCTCCCGTACCTAATGCGTCAAGCGTGCCGGGCCCAACGACGATTGTCGTGTCAGGGCGCTCCGCCGCCGCCCCTCAGCGGCCCCCCCTCAGCGGGCCCCCCTCAGCGGCCGCCCCTCAGCCAACGCTCCTACGCCGCCCGCCCCCCGAACGCCGACTGCAACGCCCGGCGGACCCGGTCCACTGTGACCACCCCGCGGAGGACCCCCTCGCGGTCGACGGCCAGGACCGCCCCGAGCTTTCCGAAGGACTCCGAGGAGAGGACCTCTGTGATCGGGCGGCTCTCGTCGATCTGCCAGCCGACGGCGTTCTCGGAGTCGACGAAGGCCCCGACGGTGAGCCAGTTCTCGCCGCCGTCGACGGCCGTCTCGAGCCTCGCGCGCCGGGCGATCCCGAGCAGGTGCCCGGAATCGTCGATCACCGGGAACCAGTCCCAGCCGTAGCGGACGAAGTACTCGTCGAGCGCCTGGTGGACGGGTGTCTGGGCCGGGATCGCGACGGGCTGGGGGTCCATCACGTCGCTGACGGTCACGCCCTCGATCTGCTCGTTGAACGCGGTCTGGACGAGCGCGGCACGCGCCGACTGGTAGAGCAGGAAGGACAGCGCGACGAGCCACAGGCCGCTGAAGCTCCTGTAGGAGAGCAGCAGCCACAGCCCGACGCCGGCGAGGATCAGCGCGAACCCCTGGCCCATCTTCGCGGCGACCCGGGTGCCGCGGACCTTGTCGCCGCTGACCCGCCAGACGATCGAGCGGGCAATCCGGCCGCCGTCGAGCGGGAACGCCGGCACGAGGTTGAAGACGAGCAGCAGCACGTTCATGAACAGCAGCCAGCTGAGCGCCAGCAGCACCGGCGTGATCTGCACGGTCCCGTCGAGCTTGGCCGCGTGCACCAGCCGGTCCGGGCCGACGATCGCGAGGTCGACGCCGAGGCAGACGAGCACGAACAGCGCGGTCGCCGCCGGGCCGGCCGCGGCGATCTTGAAGTCCTCGCCAGGCGTCGCGGCATCGCGGCTCATCTGGGTGAGTCCGCCGAACAGGAACAGGTCGATCCGCTCGACCTCGATCCCCTGGCGCCGTGCGACGAGCGCATGGCCGAGCTCATGGATGATCAGCGACCCGAACAGGACCAGCACCGTCAGGACCGTTGTCAGGTAGGCGACGCCGTCGGAACTGTGCAGAGCCGCCCGGAAGCTGGGGGAGAGCCAGAAGATCGTCAGGAACAGGATCAGGAACCAGCTGGCATCCACGCCGATCCTGATCCCGAAGAGATCCATCAGCTTGATCGATCCGCCGCGGCGCAACATGCTGCAATGGTCGCATAGCGGGCGCGCCGGCCCGAGGTTTCTCAAGCTTTAGCTAAGGAGTGAGCATGACCGGTTCAATCGAACTACTGCGGGAGCGGACTGGCGAGCTTTCGGACCTGGCCCGCGCCAGCGGTCTGCTCGACTGGGATCAGCAGACGATGATGCCTCCACAGGGCGCCGCGGGCCGTGCTGAGGGGCGGGCGACGGTCGAGCGGATCCGGCACGAGCTGTTCATTTCGCCCGAGACGGGCTCGCTGCTCGAGGAGGCCGATGCGGCGCTCGACGGCGCCGATCCCGACTCCGACGAGGCGAGGCTGATCGCGCTCACGAAACGGCAGCGCGACAAGGCGGTCCGGGTGCCGACCGAGCTGGCCTCGGAGATCGCCCGGGCGGCCTCGCTCGGCCAGGAGGCGTGGATCAAGGCTCGCGCCGAGTCGGACTTCGCGTCGTTCGTGCCATACCTCGAGCGCAACTTCGAGCTGGCGCGCCGCTACGTCGACTGCTTCGACGGCTACGAGCACCCCTACGACGTCCTGCTCGAAGAATTCGAGCCGGACATGAAGACCTCGCAGGTCGCGGCTCTGTTCGAGCAGCTGAAGGCCGAGCTGCGTCCGATGGTCGCCACGCTCGCCGAGCACGCGGATGCCGTCGACGAGTCGGTGATCCACGGCACGTTCGGAATCGACCGCCAGCGCCAGCTCGTGTCGGAGATCGTGCGGACGATGGGTTACGACCCGGCGGGGTGGCGGATGGACGACGCGGTGCACCCGTTCGCGACCTCGTTCGGCAACCGCGACGTCCGGATCACGACCCGCTGGGACGAGACGAACCTCGTCTCCGCGCTGTACGCGGCGATGCACGAGTGCGGTCACGGGCTGTACGAGGCCGGGATCGCCGACTCGCTCCAGCGCACCCCGCTCGGCCACATCGAGTCGCTCAGCCTGCACGAGTCGCAGAGCCGGATGTGGGAGAACATGGTCGGTCGAGGGCGGCCGTTCTGCGGCGTGCTCGCGCCGCGGATCGCGGAGCTGTTCTCGGACGTCGTCCCGAACCTAGAGGCAGACGCGTTCTACCGGGCCGTCAACCGCGTGTCGCCATCGTTCATCCGAGTCGAGGCGGACGAGGCGACGTACGGGCTGCACGTGATCCTGAGGTTCGAGCTCGAGCAGGAGCTGATCTCTGGGACGCTGGCGATCAAGGACCTGCCCGAGGCGTGGAACGCGCACTTCAAGGAGTACCTCGGGCTCGACGTCACCGACGACGCGCTCGGCGTGCTCCAGGACGTCCACTGGTCGTTCGGCGCGATCGGCTACTTCCCGACGTACGCGCTCGGGAACCTGGTCGCCGGGCAGTTCTGGGATCGGGCGCAGAGCGACATCCCAGAACTCGACGACAAGCTCGCGGCGGGCGAGCTCGGCGATCTGCGCGAGTGGCTGCGCGAGCACATCCACCGACACGGCTCGAAGTTCTCCACGAACGAGCTGCTCGAGCGCGTCGTCGGTGCGCCGATCGCCGTCGGCCCGTTCGTCGAGTATCTGAAGCGGAAGCTGTCGGACGTCTACGGCGTCGCGCTGTAGAGCGACTCGAGCGCGGCGTTGAACGTCTCGCTCGGGCGCATCGCGGCCGCGATCCGCTCGGGGTCCGGCAGGTAATAGCCGCCGATCTCGACGGGCGAGCCCTGGACGGCATTCAGCTCGTCGACGATTCGCTGCTCGTCCGAGGCCAGCCGCGCCGCCAGCGGCTCGAACCGCTCCGCCAGCTCTGCGTCCTCGCTCTGGCCGGCGAGCTCCTCGGCCCAGTACAGCGCCAGATAGAAGTGGCTTCCGCGGTTGTCAAGCTCGCCGGTCTTACGCGAAGGCGAGCGGTCCTCTTCGAGCGCGCGGCCGATCGCGCGGTCGAGGGTCTGAGCCAGCGCGCGCGCGCGTGGATTGGACTCGTGGTCGGCGAGCAGCTCGAACGACGGGCCGAGCGCCAGGAACTCCCCGAGCGAGTCCCACCGCAGGTGGTTATCCTCGAGGAACTGCTGCACGTGCTTCGGCGCGGAGCCGCCGGCGCCGGTCTCGAACAGCCCTCCGCCCGCGAGCAGCGGGACGATCGACTGCATCTTGCCGCTCGTGCCGAGCTCGAGGATCGGGAACAGGTCGGTCAGGTAGTCACGGAGCACGTTGCCGGTCACGGAGATCGTGTTCTCGCCCGCCCGCGCGCGCTCGAGCGTGAACCGCGCCGCGTCGGCCACGTCGAGGACCTCGATCTGCAGACTGCTGGTGTCGAGCGAATCGAGCGCCGGGCGGACCTTCTCGAGCAGCTGCGCGTCATGGGCCCGTGTCTCGTCGAGCCAGAACACCGCTGGCCACCCGGTGTCCGTCGCGCGCGCGACCGCGAGGCGAACCCAGTCCTGAATCGCGACGTCCTTGGTCTGGCACATCCGCCAGATGTCGCCGGCCTCGACATCGTGCTCGAGCAGCGCGTTGCCGTTTCCGTCGACGACCCGCGCCGTCCCGGGGGAGGAGATCTCGAAGGTCTTGTCGTGCGAGCCGTACTCCTCGGCCGCCTGCGCCATCAGTCCGACGTTCGGCGTCGTCCCCATCGTCGCGGGATCGAACGCGCCGTG
Organism: Solirubrobacteraceae bacterium; assembly: GCA_036490875.1. Classification (GTDB taxonomy): domain Bacteria; phylum Actinomycetota; class Thermoleophilia; order Solirubrobacterales; family Solirubrobacteraceae; genus Palsa-465. The sequence goes on along the minus strand of DASXDA010000014.1, from coordinate 43,859 downwards.
CTCGCGGCAGTCGTCGACGGTCGCCGCGTACAGCGGCGCGTACGAGTGATCGGGGATCACGAACTTGGTGTCCTCGAGCTCGCCCTGCGGGTTCCACATCTGGCCCGACGAGCGAATCGCGGCGGGCATCGACGCGTCGATGATCACGTCGCTCGGGACGTGCAGGTTGGTGATCCCGCGATCGGAGTTGACCATCGCGAGCGCAGGGCGGTCCTCGCGCCACGGAATCTCGGTCCCCGCAGGCAGGGCCCCGAGCCCGTCATTCGGGTTCCAGCCCGGGACGTCGAGGTCGGGGAAGAACGCCCGTACCGCGCGACCGAAGATGATCGGATCGGAGACGCGCATCATCGTCGCCTTGAGGTGAACGGAGAACAGCAGGCCCTGGTCCCGCGCCTCGGCGATCTGCTCAGCGAGGAACGCGTCGAGCGCGGCGCGGCGCATCACCGCCGCGTCGAGAACCTCGCCGGCGAGCACCGGGAACGAGCCCTTCAGCACCGTGACCGATCCGTCTGTATCCACGTGCTCGATCCGCACCTCGCCGTCGGCGTCCACCGTCACCGACCGCTCGGTCGAGCGGAAGTCGCCGTCGCTCATCGTCGAGACGTGCGAGCGCGACTCCGCTGAGAACTCACCCATCGGATGGGGGTGCCGCTGGGCGTACCGCTTGACGGCGAGCGACGCGCGGCGGTCCGAGTTGCCCTGCCGCAGGACCGGGTTGACCGCGCTTCCCTTGACCCTGTCGTAGCGGGCGCGGACATCGCGCTGCTCATCATCCGACGGGTTCTCCGGGTAATCGGGCAGCGGGTAGCCCTGTTGCTGTAGCTCCGCGATCGCGGCCTTCAGCTGCGGCGCCGAGGCGCTGATGTTCGGGAGCTTGATGATGTTGGCGTCAGGCGTGTCGACGAGCTCGCCGAGCTCGGCCAGGGCATCGGGGCTGCGCTGGCTCTCGTCGAGCCGGTCCGGGAATTGCGCGAGGATCCGGCCCGCGAGCGAGATGTCCCGAAGCTCGACCTCTACGCCGGCCGCGCCCGCGTAAGCGCGGAGGATCGGCAGCAACGAGGCCGTCGCGAGCGCGGGCGCCTCGTCGGTGTGCGTGTACACGATTCGCATCGGTCCTGGACCCTAGCGGCCGGGCCCCTGCGGAAAACCGCCGACCCCAGCGCGGGTATACATTCGGGCGCTCCATACGACTCAGGAGATGAGCAATTGAGTGATACGCCTGTACGTGTAGCCGTCACGGGCGCGGCCGGGCAGATCGGATACGCGCTGCTGTTCCGCATCGCGAGCGGTCAGCTGCTCGGTCCGGACACGCCGGTTCACCTGTCGCTGCTCGAGATTCCCGCCGCGGTCAAGGCGGCGGAGGGAACCGCGATGGAGCTCGACGACTCGGCGTTCCCGCTGCTCGAGGGCGTCGAGATCTACGACGACCCGAACAAGGCGTTCGACGGAGTGAACGTGGCGCTGCTGGTCGGGGCACGGCCACGCACCAAGGGGATGGAGCGCAGCGACCTGCTCGAGGCCAACGGCGGGATCTTCAAGCCGCAGGGCAACGCGCTGAATGAGCATGCCGCGGACGACGTCAAGATCCTGGTCGTCGGGAACCCGGCGAACACGAACGCCCTGATCACGATGTCGAATGCGCCCGACATTCCGTCGGAGCGATTCACGGCGATGATGCGGCTGGATCACAACCGCGCGATCGCACAGCTCGCCGCCAAAACCGGCGCTGCGGTCAGCGACATCAAGAAGATGACGATCTGGGGCAACCACTCGGCGACCCAGTACCCCCACATCTTTGCCGCGGAGGTGAAGGGTCAGAACGCTGGCGAGGTCGTGGGCGACCAGGACTGGCTGGAGACCGACTTCATCCCGACCGTGCAGAAGCGCGGCGCGGCGATCATCGAGGCCCGCGGCGCATCGAGCGCCGCATCGGCGGCGAACGCCGCGATCGACCACGTGCACGACTGGGTGCTCGGCACGCCCGAGGGCGACTGGGTGTCGATGGCGATCCCGTCCGACGGCTCCTACGGAGTGGACGAGGGAATCATCTCCGGCTTCCCGGTCACTACCAAGAACGGCAGCATCGAAATCGTGCAGGGCCTTGAGCTCAACGATTTCGCACGGTCACGGATTGACATAACCGTGAACGAGCTGAAGGAGGAACGCGAAGCGGTGAAGCAACTCGGTTTGGTCTAGTTGCTTAAACCGATTCGCTGTTTACGGCCGCGCGTTTGCCGTAAACAGGGTGAGCGAGACGCTTCAGCCGAAAGGGACGGTCGGGATGCCGCCTCCTGTCTACTCGCGTGCGGTAGACAGGAAGTGGCGTCCCGTACTCTCCCTACTTAGGCGGGTGCCAGCCCTGGCCGTCCTTGCGGACTTGACCCTCTGACGCGAGCCTCGGCAGCACGCGGTACAGGTAATTGGGCTCGATGCCCATCGACTGAGCGATCTCCGGAATCGTGATCCCGGGCTTGTCGTTGACGAGCTGCAGCGCCTGGTTTGCGCGGGTGTTGCCGCCACGGCGGGCGCGCGTGCGGCGGGTCCTGCGGCCGTTCGACGAGGTCCGGCGGGCGCGAGTCCGGGTGCGAGTGCTCCCCGACCCCGGCGGCCGTCCGGGCCCGCGACGGGTGCCGACGAGCGCGGCTCGAGCGGCCTCGAGCCGCTCCATCTCCTGCTTCAGCTCAGACAGCCGAGCATCGATGTCCTTCACGGTGTTGTCTACAAAGTCTGCCAAGTGAACTCCTCGGTCCATAGTGGAACTGAACACCCCACTCTCGGACAACACCATACAACGTAATTTCTGTGCTTTCGTTCAATCCTGCTCGACGAGCCGCTTCAACCGTTCGAGTGAAGTGCGTGCCTCGCGCTCGGATGCGGCCCCGACGATCACCCGGCTGGCGACGATTCCGAGCCGCCCTCCCGGCGGGGTGAACTCGTTCGTGTATTCGAACTCGGTTTCCTGCTCACCCTTCGGTGAAAGGTCGTAGGAAATCCGGGCACGCGAGTGTGCAGGACCGCGTCCTTCCCACACGGCGCGGTTGGGACGGTCGAGATCGACAAGCGTCCAATGAACCCTGAACGAGACGCCCCGCAGGTGCAGCAGCTGATCCATCGTCGAACCCTTGCGGAGCTCGGAATCGGAGACGTCACGGACGGAGCGGTGGATCGTCACCCAGTCTTTCAACCGTGAGGGATCCATCACCGTCTCCCACACCCGCTCGATGGGTGCGTTGATCTCGATTTGCTGTTTGACGCCGCTCATCGTCAGCGAGGGAAGACCCTAACGGGCGGCCAGCGGCTCCGCCGCCTCCCACTGCGCGAGCGCGTGCTCGATCGCGGCGTCGAGCGAGTGCAGCCGAACGCCGAGCCGTTCCGCCGCGCCCACGCCCGCGGGGAGCAGGTCGTACTCGAGGCTCTCCATCAGCGGCCCGATCAGCTCGTGATCCTCGCCCGCGATGATCGCGGCCAGCCGGCTCGCGATCGGCGTCAACGTCAGGTTGAGCGAAAGCGTGATCCGGCCGACGAGCATGTGCTCGCGGATCTTGTCGATCAACTCCGCGTACGTGACGAGCTCCGGCCCCGATGCGTCGAGCGACTGCCCGCAGGCGCCGTCCCCGACCGCGGCGCGGGCGAGCAGCTCGATGATGTCGCGCTCGTCGATCGGGCTCGTCTTCCGGGTCCCCCAGGCGGGCACCGGAAGCACCGGCATCCGCTCGAGGAGCCGGACCAGGAACCGGAACGACCGCGAGCCGGCGCCGATCACGATCGACGCCCTCAGCGCGACCGAGCACGGACTCGCGTCGAGCAGCACACGCTCGACCTCGAGCCGGCTGGCCAGGTGCGTCGAGCTCACTGAGCCGGCCGGGACGGGACCACCTAGGTAGACAACCCGCTCGACCCCGGCCGCCCGCGCCGCCCTCGCGAAGTTCTCCGCGGCAGCGTGCTCGCGTGCGGTGAACGGCCCGTCGCCGGATGGCTCCATCGAGTGGATCAGGAAGTAGGCGACTTCGACGCCGTCCAGAGCCTCCTCGAGGCCATCGCCAGTGACCGCGTCGCCGGCGAGGATCGGGATCGCATGCGCGCCCGCGCGCGCGCGACGGCTGAGACCGCGCACCGCGTGACCGTCGGCCAGCAGTCGTGGCGCCAACCGCGAGCCGATGTAGCCCGTGATCCCGGTGACGAGGACGTTCATCGGCTCGTGGCGGCCCAGGGCGGCGGGCAGATGAGGCTGCGGTCGATGTCGCGCGCGTTGCGTGCTCCCGACAGCGCGAGCGCCGAATCGAACTCCGCGAGCAGGATCTCGATCACCCGCTGGGCACCCTCCGAGCCACCCACCGCGAGGCCCCAGAGCGCCGGGCGTCCGACCATCACCGCGCGCGCCCCGAGCGCCAGCGCCTTCAGCACGTCGGTCCCGCGCCGGATGCCGCCGTCGACCATCAGCTCGAGCCGGTCGCCGATCGCGTCGACGATCGGGGGCAGTGCGTCGGCGCCGGACAGGACCGTGTCGAGCTGCCGGCCGCCGTGGTTGGAGACGACCACTCCGCGCGCGCCGTGGTCAGCGGCGAGCACGGCGTCCTCGGGCGTGAGCACGCCCTTGAGGATCACCGGCAGCGGGCTCTCGGAGGCGAACCGCTCGATGTCGCGCCACGAGAGGTCGGGATCGATCAGCGCCGTGAACTGCTTTGGAGTCAGCGATCCGCTCGCGCCGGCCGCGGCGGCGCTGGCCACGAGCTCGGCGGGCGCCGCCAGGTGTCCGGAGCGCAGGTCCCGCTCGCGCACCCCCGAGACCGGAAGGTCGACGGTGACAACCAGCGCCTCGTACCCGTTGTCGGCCGCGCGTGCCACCAGCTCGCGGGACACGCCGCGATCGGCGAACACGTACAGTTGGAACCAGCGCGGCGCGTCCGGAACCGCCTCGGCGAGCTGCGGCGCGCTCGTCGTCCCGAGCGTCGACAGGCTCATCACCGCCCCGGTCGCCGCCGCTGCCCGGGCCATCGCGATCTCGCCGTCGGGGTCAGCCATCCGCTGGTACGCCATCGGCGCGATGATCAGCGGGTGGGGGCGGCGGACGCCGAGCAGGTCGATCCTCGGATCACGCTCGCCGACTCCGACGAGCACTCGCGGCCGGATCGCGATGCGCGCCCACGCCGCGACGTTGTCGCGGAGCGTGATCTCGTCGCCGGCGCCGCCGACGACGTAGGCGTGGGCACCGGGCACCATCGACCGTTCCGCCTCGCGCTCGTAGTCGGCGAGCGAGACGGGCGTTTGGGTTTCGTCGAGTGCCACCTCCCCAAAGCTACGGAAAATGCGGGAGCTTCAGCTGCCCTCGCCGGAAATGCCCGCAACTACCAGCTAATCCGTATTTCGCGAAGTTGTTGCGTTTTCCGGAAATCGAGATTGCAAACATGGCGTGAAGTTCGCTTTGATGGTGAGCGTGCTCGTTGGGCGCCAGGCGCCTCTCGGGTGGGGTAGGAACCGGGTCAAAATTCGAGGGGTTGAGGTAAGGAATGGCGATTGGTCGCCCGGGATCGGGCAAAGCACGCTGCGAGGATTGCTTCTTCCGCCAGAACCATCTGTGCGCGATCTCGGAGACCGGCCCGTGCCCCACGTTCCGCCCGGCTCACCCCGATGGGCTCCGGCCCCCGAGCCAGCTCCGCTTCGTGTTCCGCCAGGAGCGCCGGCTGCAGGTGGCGTGGGCGTTCCCCTCGGCGAACGAGCAGGTCGCGCGCCACGCGTGAGCAGGCCCAGCGGGATGCTGGGCCGTGGTAGCGCCGCCGCGCGCGAAGCGGTCTCCGGGAAATCCATATAGTTCCGGCCCATGTACTGGCCGCTCATCGGAGGCTTCATCGCGGTCTTCCTGATCACCATCCTGATCGGGTGGATCATGGGCAATCGGCGTGGCGACGCCGAGAACGACCGCGGCGGTCACTGAACGGGGTCGGGCTCGGCCGGGCGTAGCCGCGTGACGCGCTCCGCGTGACGGGCGATCCACTCGGCCCCCGGGGTGTCGGTCACCCCGTGCGCGATCACCGAGCACAGCACCGTCAGCGCGGCAATGTTGAAGATCCGGATCCCGGACGTGACCCGCATCTCGAGCACGAGCAGCGAGAAAGTCATCGTCGAGACGCCCTTCGGCCCGAACCAGGCCATGAACCCGCGGCTCACGAAATCCGTGGCCGTTCCGAGCAGCGCGGTGAACACCCCGAGCGGACGCGCGACGAGCAGCGTGATCGCGACGATCCCGACGGCCGCCCAGCCGTCGAAAAACAGCCCGTGCAGCGTCAGCAGCGAGCCGAACACGACGAACACGCCGATCTTGACGATCTCAACCAGGTCGGCCGCCTGCTGCTGGAAGTAGGTGCGGATGTCCGGGCGCCTGATCCCGAGCACGATCGCGGCCACGTACACAGCGATCAGGCCGTTCCCGTGCGGCGGGAGCTCGGTGACGCCGTAGATCGCAAACGCCGATCCGAGCGCGTACAGCGACTTCTGGTAGCCGGGGACTCCCCGGTCGAGGCGCCCCTTGCGCGGTAGCAGCCACGCGGCGAGGGCACCGAGCACGAGACCCGTCACGAGCCCGACGAGCACGTTCTGGAGCACGAACCTCCACCAGACGAAGTGGGAGGCGTTGGCGCTGATCGCGGTCGCGAGCGCGAGCACCGCCGGCAGCGCGAGGCCGTCGTTCAGCCCCGACTCGAGGTTCAGCGAGTGGCGGATCAGCCGCGGGACGCGGGGGTTCGTGACCACGGCCGATGACAGGACGGGGTCGGTGGGGCAGAGCAGCGCGCCGAGCAGGAACGACTCGGTCCAGCCCAGGTCGGTGAGGAGATGCGCTCCGACGGCCACCACGACCGCCGTGATCGGCATTGCGAGCACGAGCTTTCGCAGTGGCAGGTGCCACTGACGCTGGAGCATCTCGGCATCCACCTCGAGGCCGTCACGGAACAGGATCACGACCAGCGCGACGATCGCGAGGTCTCCGACGAACTCGGTGCGGGCCCCGAAGTGCAGCACGTCCAGCCCGCCATGGCCGAGCGCGAGCCCGACCAGCGTGAACAGCGCGGTTACGGACAGGAAGCTGCGCCGCGCGATCCCCGACAGAAGCGCCCCCACCACCAGCAACAGCCCGAACACGAGCAGCACGACCTGTAACTGATGGGTGGCCACGGGCCCCAAGCTACAGTTCGCTCAAAGAGAGAGGAGCGGCGTGCAGGTCACCGTGCTCGGCAAATCCCCCTCCTGGCAGGACGCGGGTGGGGCGTGCAGTGGTTATCTCGTCCAAGAGGGTGATTACTCGCTGCTGCTCGACGCGGGCAACGGGGTGTTCTCCAAGCTTCGGGACCACGTCGACTACGTCGACGTCGACGTCGTGCTCGTCAGCCACCTGCACGCCGACCACTTCCTCGACCTCGTGCCGTTCAGCTACGCACTCACGTACGCGCCGCGCCAGCAGCCGGTGCCCGTAGCGGGCTGGCCCGGGACCGACGCGCCCGCCCGGCCGAGGCTGTACGCGCCGACCGGGGCGACCGAGATGTTCCGGCAGATCGCGGGATGCTGGGGAAACGACCGGCTGGTCGAGGGGGCCTTCGCGCTCGAGGAGTACAGGCCGTGGGACGAGTTCGAGGCGGGGCCGTTCCAGGTCAGGTTCTGCGAGGTGCCGCACTACACCGAGACATTTGCGATCGAGCTGATATCCGACGCCGGCGCGCGGCTGACGTACGGCGCGGACTGCAGCCCCAACGACGAGCTCGTGAAGTTCGCGCAGGGCACCGACCTGCTGCTGATCGAGGCGACTTTGCCGCGGCCCGAGCGGACCGGCGAGCGCGGCCACCTGACCCCCTCAGAGGCCGGCGATCACGGCCGCCGGGCCGGCGCCAGACGGCTCGTGATCACGCATTTTTCAGACGAGCTCGACCCTGAATGGGCTCGCGCACAGGCTGCCGAGGCGTTCGGCGGCGACGTCGAGCTGGCCGCCGAGGGCGCGGTCTACGAGCTCTGAGGAGGTGTAAAAACAGTGGGCCGAGCGGCCCGATTTGCGTATGCTGCCCGGTACGAGCCCCAGCGCACTAGGAGAAACATGGCTAGACGTAAGAAGTCCTCGCTGCCGATGAACGCGACGGACGTCGCGAACATCGCAAAGAGCAATCCCTACATCCAGCAGATCCTGAACGACGCGAAGCTGCGCAAGAGCGTTCAGACCGCCGTGACCTCGTACAAGAAGGCCTACGGACGCGTTTCCAACGGCAAGGTGAACCCGCAGAAGCTGCTGGAGGACAAGAAGCTTCACGCCGACGTGGCACGCGGCCTCGGTGCATCACGCGACGCCGCGATCATCGTCGTCAACGTGTCGCGCAAGCCCCGGCGGGGCCGCAAGCGCACGAGCAAGGTGATGATCGTCGTGATCGGTGGCGGCGTGGCCCTGGCCGCGAGCGAGAAGCTCCGCTCGAAGCTGCTCGACCTGCTGTTCGGCGCCGAGGAAGAGTTCCAGTACACGCCGCCGGTGAACTCCGCGTCCTCGGAGTCCACGACCACGGTCGGCGGCGCGGCGTAAGCGGATTGGCTTAGGCACGATGGCGACTGAGCTCGCGCCGGCGCGCGAGCCGGACCGCGAGAAGGCGACCCGGATCGTCGAGGCGATGCGCGCGAGCGTCGCCGAGCGCGGGATCGCCGGCTCGACGTTCGACCAGGTCGCTCGCTCGGCCGGGGTCTCGCGCGGCCTGCTCCACTACTACTTCGGGTCCAAGGAGCGGCTGCTGGTCGAGGCCGTACGGCTCGAGTGCGAGGTCCGCGACGAGCTGCTCGAGCAGGCGATCGCGGACGCCGACAGCGTCGAGCAGGTGATCGACGCGCTGGTCCGGAGCCTCCAGGACTTCCTGGGGGAGGGGCCGGCGACCGCGGTGATGCTCCACGAGATGCTGACGCTCGCGCAGCGCAACCCCGAGATCGCGTACGAGCTGCGCGGGCTCGGCCGCAGGACCCGCTCGGACCTCGCCCAAGCGCTGGAGGCGAAGGCCGAGGCGGGCGTGCTGGCGCTGCGCGACGATCCCGAGGCGATCGCGGCGTTCCTGTTCGTGCTCGCGGACGGCATCCTCGTGCGCCGGCTGAGCGAGCCGGACTTCGACATCGAGCCGCTGATGGACAAGAGCGTCGCGGCGGCGCGGGCACTGCTGAGCTGACGCGCTCGAGCCCGCTCCGCTGGCCGCTCCCCGTCAAGCTCGGGATCGGGGCGCTCGTGGTGATCGTCGCGCTGCTCGTGATCGCGCAGCTGGTGCTGCCCGGGATCGCCGAGCAGCAGCTCCGCGACCGGCTCAGCAAATCCGGCACGGTCGAGTCGGTCCAGATCAGCGCGTTTCCGGCGATCAAGCTCCTGTGGGACGACGCGGACCACGTCGCCGTGCGGATGCAGGACTACCACTCGGACACTGCGCACCTGGGGAGCCTTCTGGGCCAGGCGGGCGGCGTCGGCAGCGTCGACGCGACGGTCGGGACGCTCACGGCGGGCCTCTTGACGGTCCGCGACGCCGTACTTCACAAGCGTGGCGACCAGGTGACCGCCAGCGCCGAGGTCACCGAGGCCGACCTGCGGGCAGCGCTGCCAATCCTGCAGTCGGTCGTGCCGGTCGCCTCGGGCGACGGCTCGCTGACGGTCCGCGGGACCGCGACCGTGCTCGGGGTCACGGCCTCGATCGACGCGACCGCCCGAGCCCAGGGCGGCGAGCTCGTCGTCAGCCCGGACGTGCCGTTCGGCGGCCTGGCCACAATCACCGTGTTCTCGGACCCCGCGGTCTATGTGCAAGGGGTGTCGGCGCGCGCGACCGCCGACGGATTCCGGGTGTCGGCGGACGCGCGGATCCGCTAGGGCGCCAGCTGCCTCAGTAGACCACGAGGCGGTTGTCGCTCACCCCCGAACCGTGCGCTACTTTCCGGATCGATGGGGGAACGGCGTCGTCTCACTCGCCGGACCTTGCTCGGCGGCATGGCGGCCGCCGGGGCGGCCTCGGTCGCCCGGCCGGTCGTGGGCCTCACCGACGTGCTCGATCCGTCGCCGGGCGTCGCCAGCCGGTGGGTCGGGTCGCTGTCCGGCACGTCGCCGCCGATCGACGCCCCACGCAGGTTCGCGCTCGCGGGCGTCGAGTGGGCGGGTCCGCCCGGCGCCCGGATCGAGCTGCGCGCCCGCCGGGCCGGCGGCCGCTGGACGCCCTGGGGAGTCGCCTCCTCGGCCGGCCACGACCCCGACGGCTCGCCTCCGCACAACCGGCAGTTCGGCGAGCCGCTCTGGACGGGTCCCGCCGACCAGGTCCAGCTCCGCGCCGACAGCGTCGTCCGCGGCGTCACCGTCGACCGCGCCGTCCGCGGCGTCACCGTGCACTTCGTGACGCCGCCCGCCGCGCCCGCCGGCGCCCGCGCGGCGGCCGGCTTCCCGCTGGCCCGGCCGGTGCTCGACGCCGGCCCCCGCCAGCCGCCGATCATCGCCCGCCAGGCGTGGGCCCAGGGCCACGCGCCCCCGAGCCACGCGCCGGTGTACGCGACGATCAAGCTCGCGTTCGTCCACCACACGGTCAACCCGAACGGCTACAGCGCCGCGGAGGTGCCGTCGCTGCTGTTCGGGATCTTCCAGTACCACCGCTACGTCCGCGGCTACTGGGACATCGCGTACAACTTCCTGATCGACGTGTACGGCCGGGTGTGGGAGGGGCGTGCCGGCGGCATCGACTCGCCGGTGCAAGGCGCTCACGCCGGCGGGTACAACGGCGAGTCGACGGGCGTCGCCGTCCTCGGGGACTTCATGAACGTCGTGCCGTCGCCGAGCGCGCTGGCCGCGCTCGAACGGTTCCTCGCCTGGAAGCTGTCGCTCCACGGTGTCCCGGCGCACGGGAACGTGACGGTCGTGGTCAACCCCAGCGACGCCTACTACACCCCGTTCGCGCCCGGCGCCCATGTGTCGCTGCCACGGATCGCGGGGCATCGCGACGGCGATCAGACCGACTGCCCGGGCGACGCGTTCTACGCCCGCCTGCCCTCGATCCGCCCGCGGGCCCAAGCGCTGGCGGGTGGGCCCGCTCGCGTCAGCCTGAATCTGCCGACCGGCGCGGCGGCCGTGGCCGGGCAGCCGTTCACCGTGTCCGGCAGGCTCCACGAGCTCGGGACGGCCCGAGGGCCTGCGGGCGCGCAGGTGGAGGTCCAGCGGCTGCGCGGCAGGCACCGGCTCACGCTCGCGAGCGCCGTGACCGCCGTCGACGGATCGTGGAACGCGGCGATCTCGCCGCAGGTGAACGTGCTGATGAGGGCGCTCCACAGGGCCTCGCCGGCGACGGTGAGCGACTGGACGGCGCTGGCCGTGGAGCCCGTGATCACGCTCGCCGTCGAGCAGGGATCGCCGCTACGGCTGAGCGGAACCGTGACGCCCGCCAAGGACCGCGTCACGGTGGAGCTGCGGCGGCGAGGCCGAGTGATCAGGCACCGCGAGCTGGCCGCGAGCGCCGGCCGCTTCGCCGGCACGATCCGCGCGCCGAGGCCGGGGCGGTACAGGCTGGTCGCGACGACGGCGGTGGATGCGCAGAACGCCTCCGGCTCCTCTGCGCCGGTGGCCGTCACCATCACCTGATCGGCGGATCGGCCGTCAGCGTGGCCGTGCGCGAAACGGTGGCCGCCGCGGCCATCCTCCTCAACGCCCCCCGACGGCCCTTCAGGTAGTAGTCGAGGAACGCGAGCGAGGTTCGCTCGACGATGCCGAGCTGCGGCTGCATGTCGGTGTACGGGGGGAGGTGGGGGGCGCCGATCAGCCTCACCAGGTACTTCGGCGGTGGCGCGGCGTCGAAGAACATCGACGTCGCCGACGGTGGGTTGATCGTGTCGGCGGTGCCCTGCGTCGCCAGCAGCGGCGGGCTCGGCGAGGCGAAGTGGATCTTGGCCAGGAATGGGATCTCGGCGCCGGACAGGATCACGGCGGCGCCGATGCGGGCGTCCCCGTAGCGCGGGTCATACGCGACCGCCAGCGCGGTGTCGCCACCGTCCGACTGGCCGCTGACCGCGACCTTGCCCGGGTCAATCGCTCCCGCGAGCACTCCGGATCGCGTGGCGCTGTCCGCCAGCATCCCGGTGATCACGAAGCTCATGTCACGGGGCTGGTTGACGAGGTCCTGCTCGTTAGGGCCGCCGGGCGCATTGGCGTTACCGAATGGGAACACGGGTGCTGCGACCACGTAGCCGGCCCTCGCCCAGCTGCCGAGCAGTGCCGAGTACGGCGCGGGCGTCACCGCGAAGCCGTGGCCGAAGACGATCAGGGGGAATCGCCCGGGAGCCTTCGGATAGCGGACGATCGTCACCAGCCGGCGCTGCCGGGCGCTGTCGACGAACGTGAGCACTCGCTCGCCGACCGCGTACGCGGCGTGCGGTCGCCGGCGCGGGCGTGGCGACGGGGCAGCGCTGGTCGTCGTGACGGGCGCGCTCGCCACCGACTGCGTCGGCGGCGCGGTCGTCGTGGTCGCGGCAGCCCGCGGCCTGGGAGCCGACCCGCACGCGGCGCCGGTCAGCGCGAGCGCCGCGGCGACCCCGATTCCAACCCAGCCCCTACTTGACGTAGACAGCGAAGAAGTCGCGGTCGTCGGGCGTCAGGTATCGCGACGGAGAGCGGTCCATGCTCTGCAGCAGGTTCTCGGGGTGGCCGGCGCCGGGGTACCGGTAGGAGATGAAGCTCGTCCAGAACGTGTTGATGTCGAGCTCCATCGCTCTGACCGCGCCCGCGTGGATCATCGTCGTCGCGAGCGAGTGCAGCCCCTGGTCGGGGCCGGCCACGTAGATCAGGTTGCCGCGTCGGTCGATCCCGACCGCTGAGCGCCACACCAGGGCTGCGTTGCCGAGCGTCGCGCCCCACTCGGGTCCGTCGTTCAGGTTCGGGTTCGGCTTGCCGCCGTTGACGATCAGAGGCAGATTCTGGCGGGCGAATCCGATCTCGGGTCCGGGGGCGCTGCCCCCGGTCCACTTGACGATGTCGACGCGGCCGTTCTTGTAGCGAACGAACGTCGCGATGTCGCGCTGGAGCGGCGCGTAGGTATGTCCGCCCATCGCGAAGCCGCCCCCGGAGTCCGACAGCTTGAACCCGCTGTTGAAGGTTGCAACCAGTCTCGAGCGCAGATGTGCGGGGACCTGCTCGGGCCCGCGCGAGCCCATCGTCACACCCGGCTCGGAGACACCTGGATATAGCCACGTCGAGGTGCGGGTGTGATCCACCCAGGCAACGCCCGCCACGACCTGGGGGTAGTTGTGAGGATCCGGGCGGAAGCTCGTGATCAACACCGGAGGCCGCGATCCGCCGTCGGCATAGGTCGCGTGCCACACCCCCTCGCCCGGAAGGCCATGCGGAACGAGCGGCGTGATGTTCGGCGGGCGGTAGTGGACGACGTGGGCCGCGCCCGCCGCGCTCGTGAGTGCGCCCGCCTGCCCCGGCAGCCGGTGCAGAGCCGCGCCACCTTTTGACGGCGCGTTCAGCGAGTAGTAGATGTTCTCCACCTTGTTGACGATGCCGCGCGCGCCGTTGTCACGCATCCACTCGACGAACTTGATCCCGAGCGTGGAGTTGGACTCCCCCGTGAGCGCTCCGATCAGCGAGACGAAGGCGGGGATCAGCGCGAGCACCGCGGTCAGCACGAGCACCCGGCGCACCCGGCGCCAGCCGGTCGGCCCTACGGGGCCGCGGCGGGCTGACGATCGGAGGCGGACACGAGGCGCTGGCGCGGGCGCTCTGGCAGGGGCGAGCATCGGATCAGGGTTGCCTGCAGTTGGCAGGAGAGCCTAAAGAGGTGCTGAAAGGTTCCTCATAGAACGGAGAGCTCCTGTTGAGGAATCCAGCGGTAACGTTACCGGCGATGCGTGAGGCAGAAGCTGCGGCCATTGTCGCGGAGCCCCCTCGTGAGTCGGCGCACCTACTTAGGTCCGTGGTTCCGCACCCCGCGCGGCGGAAGCAGCGTGGTCCGCTGCCTGCCGCGATCGTCACGCTGCGTCCGCAGCAATGGGTTAAGAACCTACTCGTGATCGCGGCTGCAGGCGCCGCCGGAGCGCTCGGGCACGACGACGTGCCGGGCCGCGTCACGGTGGCCTTCGTCGCCTTCTGCCTGCTGTCATCGGGGATCTACGCGATCAACGACGTGCGCGACGTACACGAGGACCGGCTGCATCCGAAGAAGCGCTTCCGGCCCGTGGCCGCAGGTGAACTTAGCCGTGGAGCGGCGGGTGCGATCGGCGCCGCGCTGATGGCGGTCGGGCTCGGGCTGTGCGTGTTCATCTCGCCCGTGCTGGGGCTCGTCGGTGCCGGTTACCTGGCGCTGACGCTCAGCTACACGATGGTGTGGCGCCACCTGCTGCTGCTCGACATCGTCGCGGTCGGTGGCGGCTTCGTGCTGCGGGCGGTGGCCGGCGGTGCGGCCGCGCCCGTGACGCTGTCGCGCTGGTTCCTGCTCGTGATCACGTTCGCGGCGGTGTTCGTCGCGGCCGGCAAGCGCTTCGCCGAGCTGCGGCGCACAGATTCCGAAGCGGGCGCCGGCGGCCCGGTCAAGCGCCGCCGCGTGCTCGAGGGATACAGCGAGACGCGCCTGCGCGGGATCATGGCCGCCAGCCTCGGGGGCGCGGTGTTCTCCTACAGCGTCTGGGCGTTCCAGCTCCCGACCGTCGACGGCGTCCCCTGGCGGCTGCTGACGATCGTGCCGTTCGCGGTCTGCTTGCTCAGGTACGGCAGGCTCGTGGTGGCCGGTGCCGGCGAGGCCCCGGAGGAGGTCCTGTTCCACGATCGCCTCTTCCAGCTGGTCGGGTTGGTGTGGTTGGTGTTGTTCGCGCTAGGCGTAAATGCCGCCTCGTAACGCGTCTCCCACCGCGACCCCGGCCAACGTAACGCTCGCTCAGATCCAGACCCGGGTCAGCGGGTGGGGCGGAGGCGGTGGCGTCCCGGTGCGCCTGGTACGGCCGCGAGCGCACCGGGAACTACCGGCGGCGCTCGAACTCGCGCGCGACGGCGGCGCCGGCTCGGGGCTGATCGCCCGCGGGACGGGCCGCAGCTACGGCGACGCCGCACAGCTTCGCGACGGTCTCGTGCTCGACACCGGCGAGCTGAAAGGGACCGACCTCGACGCCGCGAACGGAGTGGTGACCGCCGGCGCGGGCGTCACGATCGCGGAGCTGCTCGACAGGTTCGTGCCGGCCGGGTGGCTCGTGCCGGTCGTCCCGGGCACCCAGCACGTGTCCGTCGGAGGCGCGATCGCGAGCGACATCCACGGCAAGAACCACGGCGCCGACGGCACGTTCGGCAGCCACGTCGACGGGCTCGAGCTGCTGACGGCGGCGGGCGAGCCCGTCTGGGTCTCGCCGGAGCAGGACGGGGACCTGTTCGCCGCAACTCTCGGCGGGATGGGGCTGACCGGGCTGATCGTGGGCGCGCGGATTCGACTGAAGCCGGTGTCGAGCGCACTCCTCTCGGTCGACATCGATCGGGTGTCCTCGCTCGACGGCGCGCTCGCGGTGCTGTCGTCGCCGGGCGGCCCGTACCGGGTCGCTTGGCTCGACCTGCTCGGTCGCGGCGTCCGTGGCGTCGTCACGCGCGCCGAGCACCTGCCGGCCTCGGCGCTTGGAACCGACGGGCGGCCGCCGCGGCCGACCGTTCGCTCGCGCGCGACCGTGCCGACCAGGTTCCCGTCGGCGCTGCTCCGCCCCGAGACGGTCCGGGCGTTCAACGCGCTCCGCTACGCGAGCATCCCGCGCGAGCGGCGCGGCCACCCCGAGCCGTTCGGCTCGCACATGTTCCCGCTCGACGCTCTCGACGCATGGCCGCGGCTGTACGGCCCGCACGGCTTCCTCCAGTACCAGCTCGTGGTGCCGTACGGCGCCGAGCGCGTGATCGAAGCGGTGATCGCCGAGCTCCGCCGCGCCGGGGTGCCGTGCTACCTGTGCGTGCTCAAGGACATGGGCGAGGCCAACGGTGCGCCGCTGTCATTTCCGATCCCGGGCTGGACGATCACGCTCGATCTCCCGCGCGCCGCCGACGGCGTGTGGCTCGCGCTCGACCGGTGCGACGAGCTGGTCGCGGCAGCGGGTGGCCGTGTCTACCTGTCGAAGGACATGCGGATGCGCCCGGCGGCGCTCGAGGCGATGTACCCGCGGCTCGGCGAATGGCGGAAGATCCGCGAGCGCGCCGATCCCGAGCGGCTGTGGCGCTCCGACCTCGCGCTCAGGACGGGGCTGGTCGAGCGATGACGAACGTACTGCTGCTCGGAGGCACGTCCGAGATCGGCCTCGCGATCGTCCGGCGGCTCGGCCAGGACGGACCCGTGACGGCGTACCTTGTCGGCCGGGGCCGAGACCGGCTGGAGTCCGCGCTCGCCGAACTGAAAAGGTCGGGCGTGGCCGGCGGGGTCGTCGACGAGCTCGACGCAATCGAGGCGCCCCGCCACCGCGAGGTGATCGCCCGAGCGTTCGAGCAGGCGGGCGGGTTCGACGTGGTCGTGATGGCAGTCGGCGTGCTCGGGGCGCAGGCCGGCCTCGACGCCGACCGCGAGGAAGCGCTCGAGGTGATGGAAACGGATTTCGTCGGCTCCGGTTCGCTGCTGCTCGAATCACTGCGGGAGCTCCGCGCACGGGGGCGCGGCACGCTCGTCGTGCTCTCGAGCGTCGCCGCCGAACGGCCGCGAGCGAGCAACGCGATCTACGGCGCGGCGAAGGCCGGGCTCGACTCGCTCGCGCAGGCACTGGCCGACGCGACCGCGGACACCGGCGTGCGCGTGCTGGTCGTGCGCCCCGGATTCGTGATAACGCGGATGACGGCGGGGCTCGAGCCCGCGCCGATGTCGACCACCCCCGAGGCGGTCGCCGACGCGACCGTGCGCGCGTTGGCCACCGGCGCGCACACCGTCTGGGTGCCCGGACGGCTGCGCGTCGTGTTCGCCATCATGCGCCACCTCCCGCGTCCGGTCTGGAGGCGCCTGCCGCTATGAGGAACCGGACGCTGGTGATCGACTTCGCGATCGCGCTGGTGGCAATGATCGTGCTCGTGATCGTCTCGCCAGGCCTGGCGGTCGTCGGGCTGATCGCAGTGATCGTTCTGATCGCGTGCGCGGTGAGCTACCTGATCGACCGGGTGCGCCGCCGACGGCGGACGCGGCCGCCGACGGCCGCCCGCCGTCCACCCTCGCGCCACCCGCCCGCGCGCAGGCCGCCGTCACGGACCGCCCGCAGACCTCCTCGGGCCTGAGGTTCGGTCGGCACAGCCCCGTCCCGATGCCGAGGTGTGCCAGCTTCTCATCGCGCCTCGAGCGTGAAGAAGTCGCGGCTCCACGGCTCCATGAACTGCCCGGGAATGCCCTGCTGCGAGCTCAGCACGGGCACCGGCGCGAGCGGCCCGTGACCGCCGCGGTGCCCGTACAGGTAGCCGGCCACCCACTCCGGGTTAATGTCGAGCTCGACGGCACGCACGACGTGCGCCGCGAGCAGCGCGTTGGCGAGGTCCGACACGGTGACGTTCTCGCCGGCGACCCAGATCAGCCGGCGGTGCCCGGTGATCCCGAGCGCGGCCCGCGCGGGATCGGACACTCCACCGAGCGTGGCACCCCAGCATTGGACGCAGTCGATGTTCGAGGCGGGCCTACCGTTATCGATCAGCGGGCTCAGGTTCTGGCGCACCGAGACGACGTTGTGGCCCGGCGCGGGCACCTCGTGGTGCCAGGTGCCGATGTCAGTGTTGCCATCCGAGTACGTGACGATCGACGCGAGCCCCGACTGCAGCGGCGCGCCGACGTGGCCGTAGGACTCGAACCCCCCCGAGCCGGTCGACAGCTTGAATGCTCCGTTGAAGGCCGCGACCAGGCGCGCGCGCTCGGCCCCGACGACCGAGGCGCCGAACCGCCAGCCGCTCCCTCCGGGGTCTGCGGCCCCCGCATGCAGCCGGAGCTTGACGAGCTGCTGGTTGAAGGACAACAGCGCGAGCCCGGAGCCGGTTCGTGCGACCCACGCGGCGGTGGACCCGCGCCAGCTGATCGCCGGCACGAAGCCGGACGCTCCCGGCTTGGTGGCCGCCGGAAGCAGCTTGGGGAACGCCGGCACGGCCGGCTTGGGCTTCGGCCTCGGCTTCGGGGTCGTGGCGGTTGCCGTCGCGGACGCGGTCACGGACTGGACGACCACCACGGTCGGCGTCCGGACCGAACTGCTGCTGCCGCCACATCCTGCGAAGGCGATTGTCGCGGCACCGACGGTCGCCGCCCACGTGCGACTCACGTGTCCGCGATGGGCCGCTCTCCGACGCCACGCAGAAGCCGAGGGAGGGTCTCCATCGAATTAATCATCGCGCGCCCGGGAAGAAGACGCTAAACGCGCCGTGAGAAACCGCTAATCCCCGCCATCTGGGCACGTCGTGATGTCGGCAGGCCGCCGCCGACGTCTACGGGTCGACCCCTAGCCCCGGCGGACCGTCAGCAGCGCTGCGCTTGCCGGGCCGAGCGTGACCACCAAGCGCCCGTGGCTGGAGCCGACCGGCTCCGCCTCGGGCGCTTCGCTCAGCTTGCCGGTCCTCGTCAGCCCGAAGCGCTGCTCGCCGAGGGTGACGCCGCCGTTCGCGCGGACGCTCGGCGCCGACAGCCGGATCACGTCCGCGCGCGCGTTCGAGGAGAGCCCGCGGACGAGGAACACGTGCCGCCTGTGGACGTCGTCGTTGATCAGGACCGCGCGGACGGTTCCTCCGGTCGCTCGGGTGGCCCACGCTCGAACGGTCCGGGCCCCGCGCACCGCGGTGCTCAGCAGACGCGAGCCGGGCGGCGCCGCCTGGGCGAACATCAGAAGCCCGTAGTACTCCGGCATGACGCGGGCGACCCACTGGCCGGCGCCCTCGCGGCGGAAGCTGAACAGGATGTAGGAGGCCCCCGGGAACATGTGGAAGTTGACTCCCGAGACCCCGAGCCGGGCCATCTCGAACGTCGAGTCGAGCGCCCACAGCGCCGAGGCGAACGTGTCGCTGATACCGCGCTTGCCGCCGCACGCGACCGAGTTCATCTCGTCGATCCGGAACGGGAGCCGGTGCCGGCGCGCGGTCGCCAGGTAGCCCTCGATCGCCGGCGCGAACCCGCGCGAGCCGTCGAGGCTGAGCAGCTTCGACAGCGACGGGTAGGTCGGCGAGTTCACGGGGGTGAAGCAGCGGTTGAACGGATACGTGTGGAACGTGAGCAGGCCGAGGCGCGGCTCGCTGGCGATGAACTTCTCGAGGTACGGCATCCACCCCGGGCCGCCGAGCGTCGGACCGGCGATTGGGACCCCCGCCGGCAGCCGGCCGGCGACGGTCGCGAACTCCCGGTTGAAGTCTCCGAAGTCGTAGCTCGGCCGCCGCGCGTAGACCAGGTGGCCCGGGCCCCGGCGATACCACGGAATCGTGTTGTAGCGCGGCGCCTCGTTGCTGATCTCGAACGCCCGCAGCGCGCGCGGGCCGAACCGCGCGACGAACGCGCGGGCCTCGGCGGCCGCGAGCGCAGGCACGCCCGCCTCGAGGTCGATTCCCATGATCATGCGCGCGCGGAGGTCGCGAGCGAGCGCGGCGGTGGTCGCGAGCCAGGTCGGAGACAGGCTGTAGCTGACGCCGGCGGGGCGCGGGATCCCGGGTGTCGGGACCCAGGTGGTGTCGGTGCTGTCGCCGCCTATCCGCAGGACCGGCGACTGCCCGGGCGAGAGGTTGCGGATCAGCTGCTCGAACACCGGGTTGACGGCGCCGGCGTCGGTTCCGGTGTACCACGGGACCGCCGAGTACTCGAGCGACAGCCCGACGAAGCCCGACGGGATCGGGTGCCCGACCGTCGAGGGGCCGACCGTCACTACGGTGTCCGGACGCTCGTGGTGGCGGCTCGCGTAGGCCGTGTGATCGCCGTCGCCGTCGTGCGTGGCGACGCCGGCGAACGCCGCCGCGAGCGCCGCGGTCGCGAGCAGCGCCGGCAGCCCCCGGTTGCGTCGATCGTCTCGCCACGTACGGCTCACGCGCATCCGCCAGCAGCTTAGGTCGCGGCCGCACGCGACGCGGTAAAGGCCCGGTGAGAAGCCGCTAATCGGAGGCCCAGCTGGGGAGCTGACCGACGCGGCGATACTGTCGTGCAGTGGACTCCCAGGTCGTGGAGCGACGGGGCCGGTCGGTCCGCACAGTCAGCGCGCGGCTACTCGCGCCGTTCGGGGCGCGCGCCGTGTGGCTGATGTGGGGAGCGCTCGTGGCGCTCGTCGTGCTGTACGCCGCCCATCAGGATCTCGGCCTCGGCGGCACCGGGACCGACGACTTCTTCGAAACCTGGGTGAGCGACGCGCTGCTGTGGGCGACCAGCGTCGTCTGCCTCGTCGGCGCGCTGCGTCAGCGAACCGGGCGAACGGCGTGGCTGCTCGTGACGCTCGGGCTGACCTCCTGGGCGATCGGGAACACGATCTGGAGCATCCGCTTCGGCTCGTCTGTGGCGGGGCCGCTGACGAGCATCTCCGACATCTTCTGGCTCGCCTGGTATCCGCTTGTGCTCGCGGCGCTGGCGCTGCTCGTGCGCGACCGGGTTCACACGTTCGAGCTGCACCGCTGGATCGACGGGGTCGCCGTGATGCTGCTCGTGATGATCCCCTGGGTGGCGCTGTTCCTCGCGCCGGTGTACGACCACTCGCACGCGACGGCGCTGGCCGACGCGGTCGACTTCGCGTATCCGCTGGGCGACGCGATCGTGTTCGGTTCGACGCTTGGCGTGTTCGCGATGACGGGCTGGAGGCCGCCCGGCAAGATGTGGCTGCTGCTCGGGGCCGGGCTCGCGGCCATGGGGATCGCGGACTCGATCTACGCCGTGCAGGCGCTTGAGGGCGCGAAGCACGTCTCGACCACCTACGGCTCGTTCTGGTCCGCGGGCGCGCTGCTGGTCGCGTTTGCGTGCTGGGAACCGCATCCCGGACGGATCAAACCGAGGGAGCTCTACGGATGGTCGGCGGTTGCGCTGGCTCTGATCGCGCAGGCGATCGCCGCGGCGATCCAGATCTTCGGCTTCTTCCACGAGATCCCGCGGAGCGAGCGGATCATCACAGTCGTCGTGCTCGTGATCGCGATGGTCCAGATCAGCGTGACGCGGCCGAGGCGCCCGGAGTCACCGCCGTGACCCGGCGGCCGCTGAGCCGAGCGAGGACCGCCGCGCCAACGAGGCCGGCGAGGCTCGCGAGGACCGCGGTCATCCAACCGGTCCCGGGGTCGGTGCCGGTGCCGAGCGCGTGCACGAACGCGATCGGCCAGCACGCGTACGCGGCCCAGTGCACCGCGCGCCAGATGCGGTAGCCGAAGCGGCGCCGCAGCAGGCTCGTGACTACCAGCGCGAGCAGCAGGTCGAACGCGATCGCGCCGAGGCCGACCCAGAACGGGCGGTAGCCGGCGCTGAACGGGATCACCGCGCTCGCGATTCCGATCGGCACGTAGCCGTCGGCGACGGTGCTCAGCACGTGGACGGCCACGAACGCGACCGCGAGCAGCGAGATCGTGCGGTGGACGCCGAGCGTGACGAACCGCGGGGCGCGGCCGAGCCGCAGGCGCAGGACGTTGCCGATCCCGAGCCCGAGGCTCAACGTCAGCAGGATCAGCGAGACGATGCCCGTGCCCCGCGTCAGGTACCAGAGGGCGGTCACGACCCTCCCGAGACGATGCTGCTCGAGCCGCTGTTGCTGGAGCCGCTGGAGCCGGTGTTGGTTGTGCCGGAGCTGCTCGAGCCGGAGTTGCCGGAGTTCGACGACGTCGAGGACGAGCTCGACGACGGCGACGAGGCGGGCTGCTGCAGGCTCGTGGTCGTGGAGTTTGTGGTCTTGCCGTGGGACGTCTCCGCAGCGACGAACGAGAACAGTCCGGCGAGGGCGACGGCGGCCGCGATCGCCCAGCGGTTGATCCGCTTGAGCAGTCGGTTGCCGCGCTGACGGGGATTTTCGTCTGGTGTGCTCATGGGACCGATGGTCGATCCCGGGCGCGTGAAGGTAGTAAGCCGAGCGTGAGAGTCAGCTAAGAGCTGCGGGGGCTAGCCGAACAGTTTCGGCACGCGGACCAGCAACCGCAGCTTGCCGCTCGGTCGGATCTTGCGCGTCAGCACGGCGCGCACCGGATCCGCGCGCCCGGCGCTGACGTCGACCCAGTCCTGGAAGCGGCCGCGGAACGTCAGGTCGGGATTCTCGACCCGTCCCGGGCCGGTGGTGGCGGTGCCGTTCTCAACGGTGAGCTGCCACGGCTCGGCGTCCTCGAACTCCCACAGGATCCTGGCGCCGGGAGCGATCGAGGTGTCCATCTGCCGGCGCAGGCCGTCGAACAGCAGCCCGGTGATCTCGGCGTCGGGCTTGACCGGGCCGTTCGGCTCGCCGAGGTACCCGGCGCGCAGCATCGCCAGCCCCCGGCGTGCGCGTTCCTCGGGCGGCACTTCGAACGGGAGCCCGACTCGCAGCGTCTGCGGGTTGAGCCCCGCGGCTCGCAGCCGACTCTCGATCGCCTCCGCGCCGTGGGCGTAGATCTCCTCGAGCGTGAAGCCGAACGCGGTGACGTACGTCTCGTCCCACCCCGGCGGCACGAACACGGCGGCGGTGTACGGGAAGATCTCACGCAGCAGCTCCTCGATCGCCTCGGTGCACTCGGGGTCCTCGCGCACGAGGTCGGCGACCATCTTCACGCCGAAGGCGATGTGACGCTGTTCGTCGCGCGAGACGTTGCCGATCCCCTCGCGGAAGCCGGGGAGCAAGTCCCGGCGCTTCAGCGACTCCTCGATCAGGTGCTGGCCCGGCTGTGCGAGCGCCGCCTCGATCACGAGGTGGTAGAGCGTGATCGCCTGGGCCAGCCTCGGCTTGGAACGGTCCCGCCGCAGCTCGTCGGCCATCTTGTCCAAACGCGCGAACGTCTTCCGGAATCCCCATGTCAGCTCGGGCCGGGTGGCGATCAGCGCCGACGCAGTGTCGTTGCCCTCGCCGGCGACCTCGCACATGAACCGCGCGAACAGCACCGCGTGCCGGGCCTCGTCGGCCTGCTGCGTCGCGAGGAAGTACTTCTGCTCCTCTCGCGGGGCGGCGTCGATGTACGGAGAAAGGTTGTCGGCGACCGAGTCCTCGCCGTGGAAGAACATCGAGTACGTCCACAACGTCGCCCGGCGCTCGAGCTCGGTGAACGAGGTCCGCCACTGTTCGCGGTCGGTGGCGAGGTCGATCTCGGTCGCCGACCAGTTGCCGTGCTCCCAGCGCTTGTACAGGTCCTCGTAGGAGATCTGGTCAGCGGCCAGCGGCGCAGACATCGCGCCCTTCAGTCTTGCACGGTTGGCGCGGCTATCCTGGCTTGCCCAGCGATGGATCGCACGGGGGACAGCTCAGGCATCTCGAGACGCTCGGCCCTAGCCGGTGCCGCCGGCGGGCTGCTCGCAGGACTGGCGCCGTCGATGCCCGCCGCCGCGCGGGCCGCGAGCCCCGGCGCGGGCGCCGTCCCGTTCCACGGCAGGCACCAGGCCGGGATCGTCACGGCCCAGCCGGAGGCGCTGTCCGCGGCGGCGTTCGACGTGACCGCCGCCGACCACGGCGAGCTCCGCGATCTGCTGCGCGCGTGGTCGGCCGCCGCCGCGCGGATGGCGGAGGGATTGCCGTCCGCGCCGCTGTCCGACCGTCCCGAGCGCCCGCCGGAGGACAGCGGCGAGGCGCTGGGGCTGGGGCCGTCGTCACTGACGGTGACGTTCGGGTTCGGCCCGACCCTGTTCGTCAAGGACGGGCACGACCGGTTCGGGCTGACGTCGTCGAAGCCGCGCGCGCTCGCGCAGATCCCGCCGATGACGGGGGACGCGCTGTTGCCGGCGATCAGCGGCGGCGACCTGTTCGTGCAGGCGTGCTCCGATGACCCGCAAGTCTCGTTTCACGCGCTTCGCACGCTGATCCGGATCGCGGAGGGGGCGGCGCGGGTGCGGTGGCGCCAGTTCGGCTTCGGCCGCACCGCGCGCACGAGTGCGGGCCAGCAGACCCCCCGAAACCTCCAGGGCTTCAAGGACGGGACCGACAACATCCTGCTCCAGGACAGCGACTCGCTCGACCGCTTCGTCTGGCTCGGGTCGCACGACGCCCCGCGCTGGGCGCGAGGCGGAACGTATGTCGTCACCCGCCGGATCCGGATGCTGATCGAGCCCTGGGATCGGACGTCGCTGACCGAGCAGGAGCAGACGATCGGGCGCCATAAGGTCAGCGGCGCGCCGTTCGGCGGCCGCCACGAGCACGACCCGATCCACCTCGCCCGGCTCCCGCGCGGCTCCCACGTGCGGCTGTCTCATCCGGACTCGAACGGTGGCGCCGAGATCCTCCGCCGCGGTTACTCGTTCTCCGAGGGAACCGACGCGAGCTCGGGCCAGCTCGACGCCGGCCTGTTCTTCATCTCGTTCCAGCGCGACCCGAAGCAGTTTTCGCGGATCCAGAGCAGGCTCGCGGCCCAGGACCGGCTGAACCGGTTCATCACCCACGTCGGGAGCGCCGTCTTCCTCTGCCCGCCCGGCGCCCGGCCCGGGGGCTACGTCGGCGAGACGCTGCTCGGGTGAAGCCTCAGGCGTCGAGCTTCGGCGAGCGCCACGGCTCGCGGAGCCGCCGGTCGATCTCGTCGGCGAGCTCCGCGATCGCGATCCGCTGCTGCTCGAGGCTGTCGCGGTCGCGCAGCGTGACGGTCCGATCCTCGAGCGACTGGTGGTCGACGGTCACGGCCCACGGGGTTCCGATCTCGTCCTGACGGCGGTAGCGGCGGCCGATCGCGCCGCCCTCGTCGTACTCGGACTGGAAGCGGTCGCGCAGCTCGCGGTGGATCTCTACGGCGAGCTCGGGCTGGCCGTCCTTCTTGACCAGCGGCAGCACCGCGACCTTCACCGGCGCGAGCGCCGGATGCAGCCGCAGCACCGTCCGTTGCTCGCCCGCGATCTCGTCCTCGTCGTAGGCATCCACCATGAACGCGAGCAGCGCGCGGTCGGCGCCGGCGGCGGGCTCGATCACGTATGGGACGTAGCGCTCGCCGGACGCCGTGTCGACGTACTCGAGCTTCTGGCCGGACGCCTTCGCGTGGGCGTTCAGGTCGTAGTCGCCGCGGTTCGCGACTCCTTCGAGCTCGGACCACCCGATCGGGAACAGGTACTCGATATCGCTGGTCGCGCTCGAGTAGTGCGACAGCTCTTCTTGCCCGTGGGGGCGGAGTCTGAGGTGGTCGGGCCTGAGCCCGAGGTCGGTGTACCAGCGAAGCCGCTCCTCGCTCCAGTGCTCGAACCACGTGTCGGCCTGGTCCGGCGGGACGAAGAACTCCATCTCCATCTGCTCGAACTCCCGGGTGCGGAAGATGAAGTTCCCGGTCGTGATCTCGTTGCGGAAGCTCTTGCCGATCTGCGCGATCCCGAACGGCGGCTTCTTCCGGGAGAACTGCAGGTAGTTCTTGAAGTTGAGGAAGATCCCCTGGGCGGTCTCGGGGCGCAGATAGACGGTTGTCCCCTCGCCGGTGACCGGCCCGATCGTCGTCTGGAACATCAGGTTGAAGTCGCGCGCCTCGGTCAGGTCGCACTCCGGCGTCTCGCCCGGGTGCTTGGACGGCTTGCGCCCGCACGCGGACTGCTGCAGGTGGTCGGCGCGGAACCGCAGCTTGCACGTGCGGCAGTCCACCAGCGGGTCGGTGAACCCGGCGAGGTGGCCGCTCGCCACCCACGTCTCCGGGTGCTGGATGATCGCCGAGTCCAGCGCGACGATGTCGTCGCGCTCCTGGAGCATCGACTTCCACCACTGCCCCTTGACGTTGTTCTTGAGCAGCACGCCGTAGTGGCCGTAGTCGTAGCTCGACCCGAGGCCGCCGTAGATCTCGCTGCTCGGGAAGACGAACCCGCGGCGCTTGGACAGCGACACGATCTTGTCCATCGTCACGGGTTCGGTGGTCGACATGCCGCGCCACTTTACGACGCGCGCGTCGAGACGTGACGGCTGGCACTCACCCCTCGAGAGTGCCAAGGAATCCAGCTAAAATTGTTGTTGCGATGCCGATCTACGAGTACCGGTGCGATCAGGGCCACACCTTTGAGGTGATGCAGCGGATGACCGACGAGCCCGTCGTCAGCTGCGAGACCTGCGAGGCGCCGGTCCAGCGCGTGTTCCATCCGGTCGCGGTCCACTTCAAAGGGTCGGGCTTCTACAACACCGACTACGGCACCAAGAAGCGGGCGCGGGAGAAGGACGCTGAGTCGAAGTCGGAATCGAAGAGCTCGGACTCGAAGTCCAAGACCTCCGACTCGAAGAGCGAGTCGAAGTCCGACTCGAAGAAGTCCGACTCGAAGAGCACCGCGTCCAAGTCGGACTAGCTGCCATTCTGGGATAAAACTCGGTCCATGTCCGAGTTTTCGCCCACAATGACCCGCTTCCGGATCGAGATCCCCGACGCGCAGCTGGACGACCTGCACGATCGTCTCGCCCGCACCCGCTGGCCCGACGCCGAGACGGTCGACGACTGGTCGCAGGGAATCCCGCGCGCCTACGTGCAGGAGCTCTGTGACCACTGGCGCACGGGCTACGACTGGCGCGCGACCGAGGCGAGGCTGAACGCGATCCCGCAGTTCAAGACCGAGATCGACGGCCTCAACATCCACTTCCTCCATCTCCGCTCCGAGCGCGCGAACGCGCTGCCGCTGATCCTGACCCACGGCTGGCCCGGGTCGGTGCTCGAGTTCATGAAGGTGATCGAGCCGCTCAGCCAGGACTTCGACGTAGTCGTCCCCTCGCTCCCGGGCTATGGGTTCAGCGATAGGCCGGCGCGGCCCGGGTGGGGAACGCCGGCGATCGCGGCGGCATGGGCGGAGCTGATGGCGAGACTCGGGTACGAGCGCTATGGCGCCCACGGCGGCGACTGGGGATCGCCGATCACGATGCACCTCGGGGCGCGCGACCCCGAGCACGTTGCCGGCATCCATCTGACGATGCCGGTCGTGCCACCGGCGGTGTTCGGGGAACTCGGCGAGCTGACCGAAGCCGAGCTGGCGCTACTCGCGCGGTTCGCCGAGTACCGGAAGTCCGGCAGCGGCTACTCCAAGCAGCAGTCGACCCGTCCCCAGACACTCGGGTACGGGCTCGTGGACTCGCCCGCTGGACAGTGCGCGTGGATCGTCGAGAAGTTCCGCGAGTGGACCGACTGCGACGGCGACCCGGAGAACATCCTGTCCAAGGACGAGCTGCTCGACAACGTGATGCTCTACTGGCTTCCAGGCGCCGGAGCATCCTCGGCCCGGCTCTACTGGGAGAGCTTCCACGACAGAAATGTGCCCAAGCCCGGGGTCCCGACGGCTTGCTCGAGCTTCCCGAAGGAGATCATCCGGATCCCAGAGCGCGCCGCGAAGCTGTGGTTCACCGACCTGCGTCAGTGGCGCGACCACGACAAGGGCGGTCACTTCGCGGCGCTGGAGCAGCCCGGCCCATTGGTCGACGACCTGCGCGCCTTCTTCGGCAAGCTCGGCTGAACTAGCCGTTGACCAGCTTGTTGACCGCGGTGTGGACGGCGCCGGGGTTGACCGTCAGTGCGTCGCCGCCGTTTGGCAGCACCTCGCCGCCGGTCGGCTTCAGCACCTGCACCGGCGCCGATCCGCCGATCTCGGACGCCGCGAACAGCGACAGCAGTGTCAACCCGCCCATGTCGGTCCGCAGCACCTTCGGCGCGTCCCACGAGGCCCACGGCAGCCGGAAGAACGTGCCGAACGAGAACAGCTGGCCCTTGATCCCGTTGAGGATCTGCTGCTGGTGCTGGACCCGCGTCAGATCGGAGTCGGCCGGGTTGCACTTGTTCTCGCGCATCCGCGCGTAGGTGAGCGCCTGGACGCCGTTCAGGTGGTGGCTCCCGGGGTTGAGATTCAGCGTGAAGCCGCCGTTAGAGACGCCGCCACTGATCGTCGCGCAGACCTTCCCCGTGGTCACGTCGACGCCGCCGATCGCGTCGATGAACTGCGGGAACGCCGAGAGGTTGACGATGATCACGTGGTTGATCTTGATCCCGGTGAACGCCTCGACCGTCTTGATCGTCAGTGCCGGGCCCCCGATCGCGTAGGCCGCGTTGATCTTGTTGGTTCCGTGGCCTGGGATGTCCACCGCCGTGTCGCGCGGGATCGACAGCCGCCGCGAGGTCCCGCCGCCGATCCGCCACAGCATGATCGTGTCGGTGCGGCTCCCGGCGTCCTGCGTGTTGGCGCCCGGCTCCTTCGAACCGGTCGGCCGCTGGTCGGTCCCGAGGATCAGGACGTTGTCGGCCGAGAACAGCATGTTGCCGCCGGAAGTCAGCGCGTCGCTCGCCGAGGACGGCAGGTTCCCGGTCTCGATCTGGGCGCTGATCAGGAACAGCACCAGCGACAACAGCAGCCACGACGCGATCGCGACCAGCACGTACTTGATCACCCTGCCGACCGTCCACGGACCCCTGAACAGCCGGCGCTTCTGTCCGGGCTCGCGCCGCTTGCGCTCGGGCGCCGAAGGATCGGGCAGCCCGGTCTCCTCCTCGCCGCGCAACAGCGACTTCAGGCCTCGCGGGCCCGAGCGATACAGCTTGTATGGGCGCTCTTCGAGGTTGTTCGGCATCAGCTCTCGTGTAGGTACCCGCTCAGGCGCCGAACGTTCCGCGGCAGCAAATGACGTTGCGCGGGTTCCACATATAGTGACGGCATGCCAGGCCGGCGCACGATTGGCGTCGACATGGGCGGATCGAAACTGCTTGCAGGCGCGGTGGACTCGACGCTTTCCGTCCATCGCCGCACACAACGGACCCTGACGGGGCTCGACCAGCCCGCGTTGCTCGACCTCGCCGTCGACGCGGTCGAGGAGGTGCGCGGGTTCGCGGGTGGGGAGGTGGCCGCCGTCGGCTTCGGGATCCCGTCGCTGATCGACCAGCGGACCGGAATCGCCGTGGTCGCGATCAACCTCGCGCTGGCGGACATCCCGTTCGGCGAGGTGATGACCGAACGCCTGGGGCTCCCCGTGTTCGTCGACAACGACGCGAACATGGCGGCGCTCGCCGAACACCGTGCGGGAGCGGCCCGGGGCTGCAGCGAGGTGGTGCTGCTGACGATCGGCACCGGGATCGGTGGTGGGCTGATCCTCCGCGACGAGCTGTACCACGGCGCGATCGGCTCGGCGGCCGAGCTCGGCCACATGGTGATCGACGAGAACGGGCCGCCCTGCCAGGGCAACTGCCCGAACCACGGCTGCATCGAGGCGATGGCGTCCGGGACCGCGCTGGCGCGCGAGGCGACGCGGATCGCGGGGGAGCGCCCGCGCTCGGGCCTGGGCCACGCGCTCGCCGATGGGCAGCCGCTCGTGGGTCCGCTGGTGACCGAGCTCGCCCACGACGGTGACGCGGCAGCGATCGAGACGATCGAGCTGATCGGTTCACGTCTGGGCGTCGCGATCACAAGCTTCGTCAACATCTTCAATCCACAGGTCGTGGTGATCGGGGGCGGCGTGATGGCCGCGGGGGAGCTGCTGCTCGAGCCGATCCGAAGCGTTGTCGCGACGAGGGCCCTGCCTCCCTCGCGCGACGAGGTCCGAATTGTAATGGCCGAATTCGGAGTTGAGGCAGGAATGATCGGAGCGGCTGCGCTCGCGTTCGACGGGCTCGGCGTCCGAGCGGGCCGGCCGCAATGAATTCCGGGGCGCGATGAGCGGCCGGCTCGTCGTCTGTCCGACCCCGATCGGAAACCTCGAGGACGTGACGCTGCGCGTGCTCGCGGCGCTGCGCGAGGCGGACGTGGTCGCGTGCGAGGACACGCGCCGCACGCGGGTGCTGCTCGACCGCTACGGCGTCAAGGCGCACCTGGTCAGCTACCACGAGCACAACGAGCGCGAGCGGGCACGCGAGCTTGTCAGGCGGATGCTCGACGATCAGGTGGTCGCGCTCGTCTCCGACGCCGGGACGCCGCTCGTGTCCGATCCGGGCTTCGTGCTCGTCCGGGAGTCCGTCGCCGCCGGGCTCGCGGTCGAGGTGCTGCCAGGGCCCTCCGCGGTCCTGTCCGCGCTCGTCGCGAGCGGGCTGCCCGCCGACCACTGGCGGTTCGCTGGGTTTCTGCCGCGCAAGCGCGCGGAGCTCGAGGGGGAGTTCTCGCATCCGGAGACGCTTGTCGCGTTCGAGTCCCCGCGGCGCCTCGCCGCGACGCTGAAGGCTCTCGCCGAGCTCGATCCCGAGCGCCAGGTCGCGGTGTGTCGCGAGCTGACCAAGGTGCACGAGGAGGTCGTCCGTGGCGCCGCCTCCGAGCTCGCGGAGCGCTACGCGTCGCAGACGCCCAAGGGCGAGATCGTGCTCGTCGTCGGCCCGCCGAGCGCGGCCGCGGCTCCCGACCCGGCCGGACCGGCGCTGGAGGCGCTCAGACGGCTGGTCGACGCCGGCGCCAAGCCGCGCGCGGCCGCCTCGGTCGTCTCCGATCTGACGGGCGTGCCAGCGAACGCTCTGTACAAGGCGTTGACCTCGGCTTGAGCGCCAGGACGCTGTGAACTTTGGCGGCCTGGCTCCGGCGTCCGGGAGCCGAATTGCCAAAGTTCGCCGTCGCGGCGGCTCGGCGCGCAGCTGAATAGATTTGAGCTAGATGTCCTTCTACGTCACCACCCCGATCTACTACGTCAACGCGCAGCCGCACCTCGGCCACGCGTACACGACGATCGCCGCGGATGTGATCGCGCGGCACATGCGCCTGCGCCAGGAGGATGTGTTCTTCCTCACGGGGACCGACGAGCACGGCGAGCCGGTGGCCGACGCCGCGCACGCGCTCGGGCTCGAGCCGAAGGAGCTGGCGGACCGCAACGCCGAGCGGTTCAAGGCGCTGATGCCGCAGCTCGACATCTCGAACGACTTCTTCATCCGCACCTCGGACCCGGAGCACGAGCTCAAGGTCCAGGAGGTGCTCCAGCGGGTGTACGACAACGGGTACGTCCACAAGGGCGTCTACGAGGGCTGGTACTGCCCCCGGTGCGCGGACTTCAAGGTCGAGAACGAGATCCTCGAAGGCAACCTCTGTCCGATTCACGAGATCCCGCTGACGCGCGAGTCCGAGGAGAACTGGTTCTTCCGGCTGTCGACGTTCCAGGAGCCGCTCGAGCGCCTGTACCGGGAGCAGCCCGACTTCGTGATGCCGCCGGCCCGCTACAACGAGGCACGCGCGTTCATCACGGCCGGCCTGCAGGACGTGTCGCTGTCGCGCGCCAACCTGCGCTGGGGGGTGACCGTCCCGTGGGACGAGAGCCAGGTGTTCTACGTGTGGTTCGACGCGCTGCTCAACTACTACACGGCGCTGTCGTACGCGCGGCCGGGCGAGGATGTGACCGAGCAGTACTGGCCGCCGCAGTACCACATCATCGGCAAGGACATCCTCAAGTTCCACACCGTGTACTGGCCGGCGCTGCTGATGGCCGCCGAGCTACCGCTGCCCGAGCACGTCTTCGTCCACGGCTTCCTGCTCGGCGCCGACGGCCGCAAGATGAGCAAGTCGCTCGGCAACGTGCTCGACCCGTTCGAGGTGATCGAGCAATACGGGACCGACGCGCTCCGCTTCTACCTGATGCGCGACGTCCCGTTCGGTAACGACGGCGCCGTCGGGATGGACTCGGTGCGCGCCCGCTACGACTCCGAGCTCGCGAACGAGTTCGGGAACCTCGCGAGCCGCACGCTCGCGATGGTGGGGCGCTACCGGGACGGCGTCGTGCCCGCGGTTGACCGAGATCCAGCGCTCGACGCCGAGCTCGAGGGCCTCCCGCAGGAGGTCGCGGCGCTGATGGACCGCGCCGAGGTGACCGAGGCGCTCGAGCACATCTGGCGGCGCGTGCGGCGGCTCAACCGCTACGTCGAGGAGCAGGCGCCGTGGCAGCTCGCGCGGGACCCGGCCAACGCGGACAAGCTCGACCAGGTGCTCGCGTCGCTGATCGAGGGCGTCCGAACGGTGAACACGATGCTCGAGCCGTACATGCCCGGCGCGACCGCCAAGCTGCGCGTCGCGCTCGGCGCCCCAGGGAGCACGGTCTCGGCGCTCGAGCCGCTGTTCCCGAAGCGTTCGTAGTGGTCGACAGCCACACGCACCTCGAGATCTGCGAGCCGCCCGACTCCGAGCTCGTCGAGGCGGCGGTCGAGGAGGGGGTTTCGCGCATCGTCACCGTTGGGATCGACGGTGCCTCCTGCCGCGCGGCGCTCCAGGCGGCCGAGGACTTCCCGCAGGTGTACGCCGCGGTCGGCCGCCACCCGAACAGCACGACCGGGTTCGACGGCGCCGACCTGGCCGAGCTCGAGGCGCTCGCCGCGCATCCGCGGTGCGTGGCGATCGGCGAGACCGGGCTCGACTACTACCGCGACGGCGCGCCTCGCGCCGATCAGGAGCGGGCGTTCGAGGCGCAGATCGCGCTCGCGCTTCAGACCGGAAAGCCGCTCGTGATCCACACGCGCGAGGCCGAGGACGACACGCTGCGGATGCTCGGGGAGCTCGCGTCCGGGGTCCGAGTGATCCTCCACTGCTTCTCGATGCCGGACCGGATCGACGAGTGCCTTGCCCATCCCGACTGGTGGTTCTCGTTCGCGGGGAACTCGACGTACCCGAAGGCGGCGTCGCTGCGCGAGGCCGCGCTGCGCGTCCCGCTCGAACGGCTGCTGGTCGAGACCGATGCGCCGTTCCTCGCCCCGCAGGCGGTGCGGGGCAAGCCGAACCAACCGGCCAACGTCGTCTACACGGCGAAGGCTCTCGCGGTGGAGCGCCGCGTGCCGTACGAGGAGCTCGACGCCGCGGTCGAGCGGAATGCCGCCGCGCTGTTCGGATGGTGAAGCTCGGGCAGAACTTCCTCGTCGACCGCAACATCCTCGACGTGATCGAGCGGCTCGCGTCGCTGTCGCCCGAGGATGTCGTGCTCGAAGTGGGGGGCGGGCCGGGGATCCTGTCCGAGCGGCTGGCGGCGATGGCGGCGCACGTGCACGTTGTCGAGATCGATCGCGGCCTCGAGCACCAGCTGCGTTCGGTGCTCGCGCCGTTCAACAACGTCACGCTGCACATCGGCGACGCGCTCGAGCTCGACCTGGGGACGTTCGATCCGCCACCGACCAAGGTCATCGCGAACCTGCCGTACGGCGTCGCCGCGACCGTGATCCTGCGGACGATCGAAGAGCTGCCTTCCGTGGCGAGCTGGCTCGTCATGGTCCAGCGCGAGGTGGGGGAGCGGCTCGCGGCGTCGCCCGCGACTGCGGCGTACGGCGTTCCGTCGGTGCTCGCGCAGCTGTCCGCCGACGTCCGCGTCCTGAGGCCGATCTCCCGCACCGTGTTCAGGCCGGTGCCGAACGTCGACTCCGTGCTCGTCGGGTTGACGCGCGTCGGACCCCCGGCCGAGGACAGCGTCCGCGCGCTCGTGCATAACGCGTTCGCCCACCGCCGCAAGGCGCTCGCGGGATCGCTGGCTTTGCGGGCGGGTGCGGCCCCGGGGGTGCGCGACCGCGCGCGCGAAGCGCTCGTGGAGATGGGTCATCCTGCCGACGAGCGCGCCGAGCGCCTGTCGCCGGAGGAGTTCCGCGAGCTCGACCGAAGGCTCCGCGCGTGAGGGAGCTCGCCTACGGAAAGGTCAACCTGTGCCTGTTCCTCGGACCCGTCCGGGACGACGGGCGTCATGAGCTGGTGACGTTGATCGAGTCCGTGTCACTCGCTGACGAGCTGGAGGTGGCCGTGTGCTCCGGGGGCGATGACGAGGTCGTCTGTGAAGGGGTCGAGGGGGACAACCTGGTCGCCGCGGCGCTGCGCGCGCTTCGCTCCGCCGGCTGGGGCGGCCCTCCACTGCGGGTGCAGATAACGAAGCGGATCCCCGTCGCCGCCGGCATGGGCGGGGGCTCGGCCGACGCGGCGGCATTGCTGCGGGTGGCCGCGCGGCTTGCTCCGATCCCCGGCGATCCGCTCCGGATCGCCGCGGAGCTCGGGGCGGACGTGCCGAGTCTCCTGTCGCCCGGGCCGTGGCTCGCGACCGGAGC
This sequence comes from Solirubrobacteraceae bacterium, assembly GCA_036490875.1. Lineage (GTDB taxonomy): Bacteria > Actinomycetota > Thermoleophilia > Solirubrobacterales > Solirubrobacteraceae > Palsa-465. The sequence goes on along the minus strand of DASXDA010000014.1, from coordinate 9,874 downwards.
CGGAGAGCGGCTCGAGCCGCGCCCGCCGCTGGCTGCGCACGCGCTTGTGGTGGTGCCGTCCGAGCACCGGCTATCGACCGCCGAGGTGTACGCGGAGGCGGACCGGCTCGGGCTCCCTCGCACCGCCGACGAACTCGCTGCGACGCTCCGGGAGCTCGACTCCTCGCTCGGCGTCAACGACCTCGAGCCGGCCGCCGTTTCCCTGTGCCCCGAGATCGTCGGCACGCTCGAAGCCCTGCGCGCCGCCGGCGCCGACCATGCGCTCGTGTGCGGCTCCGGGCCGACGGTCGCGGGCGTCTGGTGGGGAGAGGATTCTGGCGACAGGGTCCGGTCGATCACCGCTTCCCTCGGCGGAGTGGCGGTTATGCCCGTGTCATCTCCCACTTCCGGCACAATTGAGGGGCAGCGATGAGCAACCAGACGATCACCTACCTGGTCGGCGCGTGCCTTGGCGTGTTCGGGCTCGTCCTCTTCTGCATGCTCGTGGTCGCGCCCGCGCTCAGCTCCTACCGCCGCCCGCTGGAGAAGGTCGCCGTCGTGATCCTGTCGGGCTACGTGCTGGCGGCACTCGTCGGAGTCGGGATCGTGATCGGCGCGCTGATCGTCCTCGAGTGGCCCCGCGTCTTCTAGTGGCAGCCCGCGAGACCGTGGCTGACAGCGTCTCAAAAGGTGCCGACTCGGCACAGGGACTCGACGCCCTCGGCGCGATCACCGACGCGGTCGAGGCCGGCGCCGGCCTGCCGGAGGTCCTGCGCGCCGCCGCGCGGGCTCTCGACGCCAGCCTGATCCTGATCGACCGCTCCGCGACTGTGCTCGCCGTCGCCGCTCGATCGCCCGCCGACGAGCGGTCGCTGATGCGCGACTCTGAAGACGTCACGACGATCGAGCTCAAGGTCGCCGATGCGTCAGTCGGCTCGCTGCGGATGCGCTCGCGCGAGCGGGCGCCGGACGGTGCGGTGCTACGACTCGTGAGCACCCTGATCGCCTCGGAGATGGAGCGGACGCGAGCGCCGGAGCGCGCGTCCGAGGAGGCGGCGACCGGCTTCCAGCGCGAGGCGCTGCGCGGCCGCATCCCCGACCGCGACGATCTCGTCGCCCGCGGTCGCGAGCTCGGCACCGACCTTGCCGCCGGCGGCACCGTGATCGTCGTTCGCGCGCACCCGCGCAATCCGACCGAGGACGACTGGCGTCGGAGGCTGCTCGCTTTGAGCCTCCGCGGGGCTCGATCGGTCGCGGCGGGAGCGATCGCGTCGCCCACCGACGACGACCCGGGCGAGATCGTCGTGCTCGTTCCCGACGGCGACGGCGAGTCGGGCAAGCGGGCGTCCTCCTCGATCCTCCGCGAGATCGAGTCGGGCCTGCCCGGGTTCGCATTCGCGATCGGCCGCAGCCGTCACGCCGGCGATCCGCTCCACCTCGCGCGCGCGGCGAACGAAGCTCTGCTCGCGATCAACGTCGTCGAGGGCGACGCCGCGCGCATTGAGCTCGCGTTCGACGCGACCGGGACCTACCAGCTGCTGCTGCCGCACATGAGCGACCAGGCAGAGCTCGGGCGGTTCTACGACGACACGGTCCGCCCGCTCGTCTCATACGACGAGCAGTACGAGACCGATCTGCTCGGCACGCTGTCGACGTTCCTCGAATGCGACGCGAACGTCAACGCGACCGCCGCGAGACTGTTCACCCACCGGCACACGATCCGTTACCGGTTCGAGCGCGTGCGAGAGCTGACTGGGCTCGACGTCTCGTCCACCGACGGCCGCGAGAAGCTGTCGCTCGGTCTGAAGGCGATGCGGGTGCTCGGTATCGCCGCACCGCGCGGCCCTGCGAAGGAGCCCGGCGCCGAGGGGGGTCGGGTCCCGCACTGATCGCGGGAGAGCCGGCGTCGCGCTTGCGGCCCGTGCGCGGTACCCTGCCTGCGGGGGTCGGATTGATTCGCAGGATCGTCATCTGGTGCACGGTTGGGGCGCTTGCCGGGAGCATGGCCAGCGCGAGCTTCGGCGCGCCGGCACCGCCGGCGTCCTCGGCGCCCGTCGTGAAGCTACGGGCGTCGGGCAAGACGCTCGAGATCGTCAGCGTCGGGACTCAGGTACACGTCCGCGCGGTGGAGTCAGGGACGGTCCCGGCGGCCGAGCAGCCCGCGAAACTGGAGATCCTCGGCGGCTATGCGGTCCACGGGCAGACGCAGGCGCACCTGCTCAAGAAGTGCGACGGAACCCGCTGCGAGATCGACCCGTCGATAAGGACCGCCGTGACGTGGACCTACCAGGCGTTCGTGTTCGGCCACGACGGGGTCGAGCTGGCCAAATCGAAAATGGTCAAGGTCCGGTGGGTGAGGAGGGGCTCGGCGGCCATCGCGCCTTGAGTCTCGGCTTGCGCGGGGTCGGCCGCGGGGGCGCCGCTCTCTCGGTCGGTGCTTCGAGCGCTCGCCCCACCTCGGTGGCCACGACTTCGCCCGCCACGCGCAGCGCCTCGGTGCTCCGCGAGGCCCGCGCCAGCACGAACGCCCCCTCGAGCGCGGCGAGCATCCCGATCACCAGCTCGCGGCTGCGCTCGTATCCGAGCCCCTCGTCGCGGAAGCGGCGCACTCCCGCCTCGATCCACCGCTCGAACACCAGCGCGCAGGCCTCGCGCATCGGCTCGGACACACTCGAGACCTCGAGCGCGACGGTCGCGATCGGGCACGCGTCGCCGTAGTCGGTGTCGACGAGGTGCTGGGCGGCGCCCGCGAAGAAATCCCGCACGCCCGTGACCGGATCGGGCGCGGGATCGAACACCGCCGGGATCAGCAGCTCGTAGAGCGCGCCAGAGACGACGATCGCCTCCGCTCCGAGCTGCTCCTTGCCGCCCGGGAAAAAGTGGTAGAGCGACCCGAATGGTGCCTGCGCCGCGGTCACGATCTGCTTGACGCCGGTGGCGTTGTAGCCCTGCGTGCGGAACAGCTCCGCGCTCGTCTCGACGATGCGCTCCCTGGTGCTCGACGCACCGCTCGAGTTCCGCTCCTTGGTGCTCGACATAGCTCCTCCTGCGCGATAGGGTACCACTCGCTAGAGCGATCAATCTAATTGGAGGCGCCGATGCTTTCCTACATCACGTTTCGGCTCATCTCTTGGGTGATGGCGAAGACGAGGGCGGGTGACATACGGCCGACATTGATGCTCGACCATGACGACGTGAAGTTCGTCTTCCCCGGCAGCAACTCGTGGTCGGGGACGTTCAACGGCCGGGCGGAGCACCAGCGGTGGCTCGAGCGGCTCGTCCGCGTCGGCGTGAAGACCGAATCGGACGAGGTCGCGGTCAGCGGCTTCCCGTGGAACACCCGGGTCGCCATCCGCGGCCGCTCGTGGTGGGACTCGCCCGCGGGTGAGCGGATCTACGACAACCACTTCGTGATCTTCGGCCACATCAAGTGGGGGAAGCTCCGCGACTACGAGGTCTACGAGGACACGGAGAAGGCCCAGGCGCTCGACGACTACCTGGCCGAGCACGAGCCGGTACTGAGCGCCGCCTGAGCGATTCTCGCGTCCGCTCGCGCCTTCGCGCGCGCGGGGATCAAACGGCTGAGCGTCGAGCGGTGGTCGGCGACCCATCGGTAGCAGCGTTCGGTCGGGCGCGGCGCCCGGGCCAGGACGGCCGCCGGCGCCCGGCCGCCTGGAAGCAGCCGCAGTAGCGGCGGCGCCGCGGCGCCCGCCGACCAGCGGCGGCCGTCGGGCGAGACCAGGTGCCACGAGGCGGCCCGGTCCGCCTCGCTCAGGTCGCCGAGGAGAGCGTCCGCCGCGGGAGTGCCGAGGGCGACGGGTCGCAGACTGCGGCCGCGATCGAGCGCCAGCAGCTGTGCGAGCGACCAGCGGCAGAAGCCGCAGTCAGAGTCGTAGAGCACGGTCCAGCGATCGCGCCGGGAACGTCTAGGATCGCTCGCCATGTCGATCGGGATCATCACGGGCTCCGGAACCTACGCCCTGCCCGGGTTCACGGGCGCGCAACCGGTCCTCGTCGAGACGCCGTACGGCAGGTGCCCGATCAGCCGCGGCACGTACGGGGGCGTCGACGCGGTGCACATCTCGCGTCACGGGCTCGGCCACGTCCGGCTCTCGAACCACGTCACCCACCGCGCGAACATCTGGGCGCTCAAGCAGCTCGGCGCGACCGCCGTCGTCGGCTGCACCGCCTGCGGCGCGGTCGACCCAGCGCTCGAGCCCGGCACGCTCGTCGTTTTCGACGACATGCACTTTCCGTCGAACCGGCTGCCCGACGGATCGCTGTGCACGTTCTTCACCGAGCCGGTCGACCCTCGCCGCGCCCACTGGATCACCCAGGGTGGCCCGTTCTCGGCCGGAGTCCGCGAGGCGCTACTTGCGGCGGCGCAGGAGTCGGGCCACGGTGCTCGCGACGGCGGCGTCTACGGCAATGTCGACGGCCCGAGGTTCAACACGCCGGTTGAGATCGCCCAGCTCGCGGCGGTGGGAGTGAGCGCCGTGAGCCAGACGGCCGGCCCCGAGACCGTCCTCTGCGGGGAGCTCGAGTTGCCGTTCGCCTTGATCGGCTTCGTCACCGACTACGCCAACGAGGTCGCGCCGGGCGAGGCCACCCCCGTCGAGCAGCTGATCGAGCTGATGGGCCGCAGCACCTCGGTGTTCGGGGACGTGCTTCGCGACGCGCTGCCACGGCTCGAGCGGATTTCCCCGACGATTGCGGGGACCGTCTACCGCTTCGGCGACGGCGAATGAGCGTCGGCGATCCGGCGGTGCTGGTGATGGCGCCGCCCGACTCACCGGAGCCGGTCGCGGGGCTCGCCGCCGCGCTCGAGGCCGAGGCCGACCGCTGGGCCAACGAGGTCGCGCCCGGCCGGGTCCATCATGCCGACGGCTCGCCCGCGGACGCGACCGCTCGCGTGCTCGCGCGCCACGACGGTCCGCTGCTCGTCGTCTGGCCGGTGCTCGCGCGGCTTCGTCCCGAGCACGCCGCCGGCGCCCTCGGCGACCTCCACGACGGAGTCCAGCTCGTGATCGGCCCGGTGATCGACGGAGGCCTCTACCTGCTCGGCCTCGGCCGGCCGCTCAGCGAGCTGATGGATCTTCCCGGCGAAGCGTGGTCGGGAGCCGACGCGATGAGTTCCGCCCTGGCGGCGGCCGCGGAGGCCGGGCAGGAGGTGGGGATCCTCCGTGGCGAGCGAGCGCTGCGGTCCGAGGCCGACGTGCGAGCGGCGCTCGCCGATCCGATGACGCCGGATGGGGTCCGGGCGCTGCTCGGGGGCGGCTGAGCGTCAGGTGTTTCCGCCGCACCCGGAGCTCGGGTCGGTGCCCGTCCAGGTGGGAGTGCACTGCGCCCACGCGCTGCGGAAGTAGACGCCGGTCGTCGTGGCCTGGAGGGTCGCCGTCCGGGTGTCGTAGTTGAACCCGTTGCCGGAGATCGTCACCCTGCGGCCGGCGATCGCGCCGTCGGTGGCGCCGTTGCCGCTCATCGTGATGCTCGACTGCGGTGCGTAGATCACGCCGGTGAAGCTCGAGTTGCCGCTCATCGAGATCGAGCCCCCGGATCTGGGAGACCATCGACTCGATCCCGGTGCGCCTCTGCCTGCGAGTACGCGTAGTTCTCATCGCGCGTCTCGATCCGCTGCGATTGCATGATCGGGACCATCAGCACCCCAAGCACGACCGCCCAGCATCGAGATCGTGACTAGGACCTCGATCAGCGTGAACCCCTCCTCCCGTCGTGTGGCGGCAATCCGCTGCGGGCGCCAACCGGATCGCTCGCAGCGATGGCGGTCTGCTGACCCCTGTTGGGATCGGACTGTTGCGCCCCAGTTGCATGGAGGAGGGTCTCGTGTCGCTCGGCGAGCGACCTCGCTGGCCGCGGTGCTCTCACCGAGGGCATCGGTGTGCGGGGCGGTTTTGATCGGGGGGCCGCGGTTGTGGACGGATGCGCGAGGGGGGCCAACCCCCCCCGGCGGTGCGGGCATCGGCTAACGTCACAAATCCCCGGCTCGTCGGCAGATGGGGAGTGGTGTAATCGGCAGCACGCGAGGCTTTGGACTTCGAAGATCAGGTTCGAACCCTGGCTCCCCAGTAGCGTCCTAAGTCGGTAGTTCAGGTTCGAGTCGCCCGGGGTGTCCGTCCTCAGTGCATGCGAACATACGTTCGTGCCACGGTATACGGAAGAGGAGACCCGGGCTGCCATCGCAGCTTCGTCGTCGTACGCCGAGGCGCTACGGAAGGTCGGACTGAGGCCGGCCGGCGGGAACCACCAGCTCTTCCGGCGCTACGTCGATCAGATCTGGCAGATCCCGACTGACCACTTCGATCCAGCTCGCGCGTCGCTGGAAGCGCTCGCGCGCGCCCGTATTGAGCGGCCCCCGCTCGAGGCGATTCTCGTGCCGGGCTCGCGCTACAGCCGGAAGGCGCTCAAGAGCCGGTTGTACGAGGCCGGTCTGAAGCCGCGTCGCTGCGAGCTCTGCGGGCAGGACGAGAGCTGGAACGGGACGCGTATGTCCTTGATCCTCGACCACGTCAACGGAGTGCCGGATGACAACCGCATCGAGAACCTGCGGATCGTCTGCCCCAACTGCGCCGCGACCCTTGACACGCACTGCGGCCGGAAGAACAAGCTCCCAGAGCGCCCGTGCGCGCACTGCGGGGAGCTCTTCGTCCCAAGCCGAAGCGCGCATCGCTACTGCTCCAGGTACTGCGGGGTGCGTAACGACGAATCCAGGAGAGACCCGCATCCTGAGACCCGCAAGGTCGACCGACCCTCGTACAAGCAACTGCTGGAGGACCTCGAATCGATGAGCTTCGTCGCTGTCGGGCGGAAGTACGGCGTGTCCGACAACGCCGTGCGCAAGTGGATCCGGTGGTACAAGCACCAGGCCGAGGGGGACCCGCGCAGAAGGGAGGACCCCGGCTGACGCCCGCGCCCGGCTCACACCCGCCCCATCGCCTACGCTCCGCCCACCATGAGCGAGCTCGAGTTCCTCGGCGCCCTCCACGTCGAGCTGCTGCGGCGGGACGGGCTCGGAGGCGAGCTCGCCCACCACCGGCGGCACCCCCAGCACGAGCTCTTTCAGACCTCGACCGTGCACGCCCTGCTGGCCGGCGCGTACGAGGGGGATCTCACGCTCGGGCAGCTGCTCGAGCACGGTGACCTGGGCCTGGGGACGCTGAACGGGCTGGACGGCGAGCTGATCGTGCTCGACGGCGAGGCGTGGAAGGCCGAGCTCGACTGCACGCTGACGCGGCCCGGCCCGTCGGCGAAGACCCCCTACGCCGTCGTCGCCCAGTTCACCCCCGGCGAACCGCTGGAGCTGAGCCAGCCGATCGCCGGCGATGAGCTCGAGCCATGGCTTCGGACCGCCGGCCGGATCGCCGACCGGCCCGACGCGATCCGGATCGACGGCCACTTCGAGTCGGTGCATGTCCGCTCGGTGCCGAAGCAGTCGAGGCCCTATCCGCCGCTGTCCCAGGCGATCTCACACCAGCACATCGTCGAGCTCGAGGACGTTGAGGGGACGATGGTCGGGTTCCGATTCCCGGATCCGCTCGACGGCATCGAGATGAGCGGCTTTCACCTGCACTTCGCCAGCGCCGACCGGAACCGTGGGGGGCACGTGCTCAGCTTCACCGCCCGAGAGGCCGTCGTGCGGGTGGATGAGGCGACCGATCTGCACGTCGAGCTGCCGCTCGCGGTCGACGCTCCTGCCAGCGGCACGCTGCTCGATCAGCACGAGATATCTCGGCTGGAGACGGATGGCTAGCGTACGATCTTCGCTGTGAGCGACTCGGTAGTCGTGATCCTCGCTGCGGGCGGGGGCACCCGCATGCACTCTGAGACCCCGAAGCTGCTGCACCCGATCTGTGGGCGGCCGATGATCGGCTGGACGGTCGCGGCAGCTGGGGACGCGGGCGCCGACAGGGTCGTGGTTGTCGAGGGCCCGGGCCGCGAGCTCGAGCCGGTTCTCGATGGGCGCGTCGAGTTCGCGGTGCAACAGAAACAGCTCGGGACGGCCGATGCGGTCAAGGCGGCCGCCGCCCAGATCGACGGAGCTTCGACCGTGATCGTGCTCAACGGCGACAGCCCGCTCGTGACCGGGGCGACGCTCAAGCAGCTCGCCGAGGCCCACGGGCGATCGGGCGCCGCGGCGACGATCGGGACGATCGTGCTCGACGACCCGAGCGGCTACGGCCGCGTCGTCCGCGGCCCGGACGGAACCGTCGAGCGCGTGGTCGAGACCAAGCGCCCCGGTGACGCCACCGAGCTCGAGCTGCACATCCGAGAGGTCAACACCGGGATCTTCGCGTTCGACGCGCGCGAGCTCCTCTCGGTGCTCGACCTGGTCAAGAGCGACAACGCGCAGGGCGAGCGCTACCTCCCCGACGTCCTCCCGATCATGCGCGAGCACGAGCGCACGGTCGTCGCGTACCAGCTCACCGACCCGAACGTGATGATCGGCATCAACGACCGGGTCGCGCTGGCGGAGGCCCGGTCGATCGCCCAGCGGCAAATCTGTGAACGCCACATGCTCGCGGGAGTGACGCTCGTCGACCCGACGTCGACCGTGGTCGACGTCGAGGTCGAGATCGCCGAGGACGCTGTGATCGAACCCTTCTCGAGCCTTCGCGGTGTGACGAGCATCGGCGAGGCGAGCACGATCGGCCCGCTCAGCACGCTGATCGACGCGCGCGTGGGCCGAGCCGCGAAGGTGATCCACTCCTACGTCAACGACGCCGAGATCGGCGACCGCGTGAGCGTCGGGCCGTTCGCCTACCTGCGCCCCGGCACCGTGCTGCGCGAGGGCTCGAAGGCCGGCACATTCGTCGAGATCAAGAACTCGGAGATCGGGGCCGGGACGAAGGTCCCCCACCTGTCATACATCGGCGATGCGGACGTCGGCGAGGACACGAATCTCGGCGCCTCGACGATCACCGCCAACTACGACGGCACCCGCAAGCACCGCACAACGATCGGCGATCGCGTCAAGACCAGCGTTGACACGACGCTGGTGGCCCCCGTGACCGTTGGTGACGACGCCTATACCGGCGCCGGATCTGTGATCACCAAGGACGTGCCGCCTGGAGCACTCGGGATCGCGCGCGAGCGCCAGCGCAACATCGAGGGCTACACGGAGCGACGCAAGGAGCGCGAAACAGGCGCAGATTCCGCGGAGAGTGCCGCCGAGTCCGTGGAAAGCCGTCAGCCTTCGGACGTAAACTCGACTAACCCATGAGCATCCTCGAGACCAGTCCGACAGCCACCGGCTTGCAGGTCGAGTCGAGCAAGCGGCTGATGCTCGTCTCCGGGCGGGCGAACCCCGGGCTCGCGCTGCGGATCGCCGACAAGCTGGGCGTCGAGCTCAGCGGGATGACGCTGAAGACCTTCTCCAACGGCGAGGTCTACTGCCGCTACGAGGAGTCGGTCCGCGGGGCCGACGTGTTCATCGTGCAGCCGACATGCAGCAACACCGACACCGGCCTGAGCGCCAGCGACGCGCTGATGGAGCTGATGGTGATGATCGATGCCGCGGTCGGCGGCTCGGCGCACCGAGTGATCGCGGTGACGCCGTGGTACGGCTACTCACGGCAGGACAAGAAGTCCGCCCCGCGCGAGCCGATCAGTGCGCGGCTGGTCGCGCGGATGCTCGAAGCCGCCGGTATCGACCGGATCGTGACGATGGACCTCCACTCGGGCCAGATCCAGGGGTTCTTCCAGAAGCCCTGCGACCACATGACCGCGCTGTTCATCCTGACCCAGTACTTCGCCGACCTCGGGCTCGAGGACCTCGTCGTGGTCGCGCCGGACGCCGGCCGGGTGAAGCTGAACAAGCGGTTCGCGTCGAAGATCGGCGCCGACCTCGCGATCCTCAACAAGGACCGGCCGGCTCAGC
>DASXDA010000013.1:0-6386 GCA_036490875.1 Solirubrobacteraceae bacterium | reverse complement strand
GAGGGTGAGGGTTGCGGCGAAGGTGTTGATGAGGAGGTCGCGGATTCTGTCGCGGGGGATGTCTTTGGTTTCGGCCCAGTCGAGTAGGACGGCGTCCATGTAGCCGAGCCAGCCGGTGATCGCGGCGCGTAGCAGTGGGCGTGGTGGTTGGCCGCCGGTGAGTTGGGTGAGCACGAGTGCCATCGTGCGTTGGCGGAATCCCTCGATCAGTTCGCGGGCTTCGGGGAGCGCGGCGGCGCTCTGCATCAGCTTGACCCAGGCGCGGGCGTTGGTCTCGATCCACGCGAGGTATTTGTCGAGGCTGACCGCGAGCTGCTCGAGCGGGTCCTGTTCGCTCTCGGGCTCGATCGTGGATTGCAGCTCGGCGGCGTGTTCGGCGATCGCGGCCTTGAACAGATCGGTCTTGGAGCGGAAGTAGTGGTAGAGCAGCGGCTTTGAGACCCCGGCGGCGTGCGCGATGTCGCGCATCGAGATCTCCTCATACGCGCGTTCTGAGAACAGCTGAGCGCCGGCGTCCAGCAGCTGGCGGCGGCGCTCGTCGACGTCCAGTCGCTTGTACGCGGGTTGTTCTGCCATCAGATCCAAAATTCTACTTGACCGGCGGTCAACAGTTGTGTAGTCTTATCAACCAGAGGTCAACAACAGGGGCATTGTTGATCTGGACCGCACGGACGGCGGTCCAAATCGCCGGAGAGGCCATAGGGGGCCCCCTCCGGTAAGCCGAGCGGCCCAGACGGACCTGGGCCGCTCGGCTCTTAACTCTCTCTGCTGGGACGCCGAGTGACCGAACGGGACCTGGATCACTCGGCGCTTCCCATACAGTCCGCCGTATGGCGACCTTCGTCCTGCGCCTGATCGCGCCGCGCCCGAACTTCGCGCAGACGCTGACCGACTCCGAGCGCGCGATCATGGGCCGGCACGCGGCCCACTGGCAGCCGTACCTCGATCGCGGCGAGATGGTCGTGTTCGGGCCGGTCGTGACCGACCACGACTCGTACGGCCTCGCGGTCGTCGAGACCGAAGACGAGCAGGCGCTCCGCGAGTTCGCCGCTGACGACCCCGTCGTGACGACCGGGACCGCGGAGTTCGAGCTCGGTCGGCTGGCCGCCGGGACCGTTCGCGAACGCTGACGCTCAGCTACCGGGGCTCGAGCACGACGAGCGGGATCTCCCCTCGGGTCCGGCCATCAGCCGTCGCGCCACCGGCCAGGAGCGGTCCGTAAGGCTCGCGTAGTCCATCTCAGCCTCGCAGGCTTTCACCGGTGAGCCCGACCGCCGCGATCAGTCGCTCGCTCGTCTCCCAGAGATCGGCCGCCTTCGCGAGATCGTTGGAGTCCGCCGACGAGCTGACCGGATCGAGTCCGAGGAAGTACTTGCCGCTGACGTCGGCGAAGCGTTCGTCGCCTGCCAGCGCCGCCAGATTCCGGCCGGAGGTTCGGGCGGTGTGGACGTGCGGGAGAACGCGCATGACCGGCAGCACGAACCGCCACGCTAGCCGCTGCGGGCCGGTGTAGTCACGCGCGAGGCCCGATCCCGGCATCAGCCCAGGGTCGAACAGATTGACGGTGGTCGCGCTTCCACCGTCGCGGAGCCGGCGGTCGAGCTCGTAGGCAAACAGAACGTTGCAGAGCTTGGAGGTCGTGTAGCGCCGCCGGCCGAGTCTCGCGACCGGCTCGTCGGCTTCCGCTTCGGGGTGCGCGAGCCGCTCGGCGGACGTATCGAGCGGCGCGGGCATCCCCGTCCGCTGGTCCGGGTCATGGGTGCCGCTGCTGACGATCACGATCCGCGAGGGGCGGGCGAGCTGGTCGAGCAGGCCCTGGACGAGCGCGAAGTGCCCGAGGTGGTTGACCGCGAACGTGAGCTCATACCCGTCCTCGCTGGATCGCGTTTCGGAGACGACCTGAAGCGCGGCGTTGCAGATCACCGCCCGCGCGGGCGGCAGTCCGGCTCCGCGGTACTCGTCGACGAACGCGCGGACGGACGCGAGCGAGCCTAGGTCCGCTCGCATCACCACACAGCGGTCCGGGTCGTCGAGGGCGCGTGCGGCGGCTCGCCCCCGGTCGAGATCGCGCACGGCCATCACCACGTGCCAGCCCTTGCTCAGAAGCACTCGGGAGCACTCGTATCCCAGGCCCGAGGTGGCGCCGGTGACGATCGCCGTGCCGGGCATCATCGGTGTCGGACGGATCGAAGTAGACATGGCCAACAATGTAGGCGATGTCAACAATGATGTCAACGACTACACCCTCCGCTACGCTCGCAACCGATGGCGACACGGGCATACCACCACGGGAACCTGCGCGCCGCGCTGCTCGAGCAGGCCGAACAGAGCGTGCGCATGCAGGGAGTCGATCGCCTCTCGCTCCGTGAGCTCGCGCGCCAGGTCGGCGTCAGCCACGCCGCGCCACGCCGGCACTTCCCCGATCGCCAGGCGCTGCTGAACGCGCTCGCCGAGGTCGGCTTCACGCGCCTTGGCGCGGAGCTGCGGCAGGCGATGGATCAGGCCGGCGAGCAGTTCGAGGCCCGCCTGCTGGCGACGGCGAACGCCTACGTCCGCTTCGCCACGCGCGACGCGGCACTGCTCGAGCTGATGTTCGCGGGAAAGTACAACGAGCCATCGGCCGCGGTCCAGGAGGCGGCGCTGGGCGCGCTGTCGGTGCTGCTCGAGCTGGTCGAGCAGGGCCAGGCGGAGGGCGTACTCGAGCCGGGCGAGCCCGGTCGTGTCGGGCTGGTGCTGCTCGCGACCGTGCAGGGCATCGCGGCGGTGGTGAACGGTGGCATCGTCGACGGGTCCCAGTCCGAGGCCCTCGTCGCCGACGCGATCACGCTGTTCACGAGCCGCTCGCGCGGCACTCGATCAGGATGATCGGGGGCTCGCGCACGAACGTCTCCCAGTAGTCGGAGTCGCGTTCCTTGATTCCCTGAGCGGAGACCTCCGGTCGCACCCAGCGGACGTCGGTCATTCCCGCCGCAGCGAGTGCGCGTTCGTGCGTCGCGACGTCGAGTTGGTACACGGTGATGTCGAACGATGTGTCGCCCTCGTGGTTGCGAAAGATGTACGGAGAGCCGTTGGTCAGGCCGGCGGGCACCAACCGCTCGAAGCCGTACTTCCTGTAGTAGATCTGCCTGGCGCCGAGCTCCGGATTGCCGTTGACGGTGACGAACCGGCACCCCGGCTTCAGGTGTCGCCCAACGGCCCGGCACATCTCGGCGAGCTCGGCCGCGTCCGGCGCGTAGTTGAGGAGAAACGCCGCTGCGACGAGGTCGAACTTCTCGCCCAGATCGAGCCCCCGGACGTCCTCGGCGATGTAGTGCACGCCGAGTGGCTCGCGGAGCTCTGCGGTCTGGCCCAGCGAGATCATCGCCGGGGAGTTGTCGACCCCCACGACGCGGGCGGCGCCCTGCCGCATCAACAGTCGGGAGTAGAACCCTTCGCCGCAGGCGAGGTCCAGTACCGACTTGCCCCGGACATCGCCCACCAGTCGCATGAACGAGGGGATCTCGATCCGGACGCGCCATTCAGCGTGTTTCGAGTCCCGGTACTGCTCGGCTATCGACTCGTAATCAGTTGACACTCGGCGGCTCCCCTCGACCCCGGCGCCATTCTCGCCGATCAGCGCCGCTCGCCGCTCAGGGAACGTCGAAGCGCCAGCGAACGCCCGTCGTGCGGCCCGCCCTCGCGGTGATCCGTGAGCGGCGGACGACCCGGCCGTGGACCCGCCTTCCATCGGCGAGCAGCTCGACCGTGTAGCGACCCGGGGCAAGCAGGAGCGAGAACCGTGCCCCGTCGAGCTTCTTGGTGGCGACGCGCCGGCCCGCGGCGTTGACCACCACGATCCGATCGGTGGTCGCGCACCGGCGCGAGCCCTCGCAGATCCGGATCCGCTTGGCCGAGCACCGGCCCGGTGAGGGCCCGCCACAGACGTGGACCGAGCCGAGGATCTTCGCCCTGCGCACGGGGTGCGCCGCTCGCGGCCGAGGTTGGGGGTTTGACACCGCGCGCGGGACCGGAACGGCGCCCGGGACCAGCCCGCCGGAGACCGGCAGCAGCAACGAGGTGCCGTCGGTACCGCCGTAGCGGACCGTGTTGGTAGCGGGCGAGAGCGGCGTGAAGCCCGCGGCACTCGGATTCGCCTCGTCCACGGAGAGGGTGCCGGGGAGGGCGTTCGGGAGGTTCCCGGACGTGAGCCGCAGCTGGAGCCGGTGGCCGTGCGCGAACGTGTAGTCGGTCGGGGCGATCGCGATCTCGAAGTCGTAGAACTGCCCGGGGTTCAGCGGCTGCGGAGTCCTCAGCGTCTCGAGCGGCTCCTGAGGGGTGCTGCCGGGGGCGAGCGCTCGGAGCGAGGCGCGGAGCTGTCCCTCCGAGACGATGCTCTCGCTGCCGTCGGGCGCGACGTCCGAGATCTTGGCGAACCAGTCGGTGTCGCTGGCACTGGAAGAGGCGACGAGGTGCACCGCGACAGGGCCGGCGAGCATCAGCGGGCGTGCAAGCGACGGGCCCCGCCATGTCAGCCCCTGGCCGTCCTCCAGCCGCTGGTCGGTCGGCACGTACGGGGAGGCGGCGACCGTCCCCTGCTCGTCGAGGCTCATCGAGAATCCCGCCGCGGGGTTCGTGAAGTAGCTGCCCGTCGAGGCCGGCGGGCGCGTCTCGGAGATCGTGTTCGGCCCGAGGTATTGCCGCTGGAATGCGGTCTGTGGCGGCGGCCACGCGGTGGCCTCGTCGTAGTGGTTGGCCTGCTGGTCGTAGAGCCGGACGCGCGGCGGCGGTGGCACGTTCATGCCCATCAGGTATCGCTGGTCGAAGCGGATCTCCTGCGCCTCGACGTTGTCCTGACCCGGAGGGTTGTCGGTCGGCGCGAATGGCGCGCCGCAGCCCTTGTGCGTGCACGGGCCGACGTTGAGGAACGTCGGAGCGTCGCGCCTACCGGCGAGCGCCTCGAACATCCGGATGTCGCCGGCCTCGAACGCGTCCCGCCAGCCGTCCTCGACGAACACGGGCACCCGGATCTTCGAGACCTGCGTGATCGGCGAGCGGTCCGCGTAGAACGCGTCGTCGAACGGGTTCGCGAGATAGTCGAGTGCGATCGGCTTGCCGGTCGCCTGCTGCTCCTTGGCCGTGATCGTGCCCGGGATCATGCTCGGGTCGGTGTTCGGGGTGAGCAGGCCAGGGCCGCCCTGGACGGCGAGGTACTGGGCGTCGAATGAGAGCGACATGATCCCGCCCGGCGCAAAGGCGTCGTTGTAGATGTCGGCCAGCGCCTCGTCCGGCGCGATCGCCGCCAGGTGCGGCGGATCGGTCTCGGCCGTCTTGAACTGTGTGATCCCGACGTACGAGCCGCCGGTCATGCCGACCCTGCCGGCCGACCACGGCTGCGTGCCTAGGTACTCGACCAGGTCGTACCCGTCGCGGGCCTCGCGCGGGGAGAAGTAGTTCTCGTCGAGGTTGCCCTGGCTCCCACCGGTCCCGCGCACGTCGACGGCCGCGAACACGAAGCCGCGCTGCGCGAAGTCTGGGGGATTGCCGCAACTGCAACCGGCCGCGTCATCGCGCCCGTAGGGCGTCATAGCGAGCACCACCGGAAACCGTCCAGGGGCGGGCGCGGTGCCGTCCTTCGAGGGGAACGTGAGCGTCGCGCCGAGCTTGACTCCGTCGTCCATCGTGATCCAAAGCTGCTCGGAGGACGTCGACGGATACGTGGCCGGCGGCATCGCGGTCGGATCGTCTGCCGCGGCGGGCGGCACCGCGCACACGCACGCCGTCGCGAACGCGACCACGAACACGGCGAGCGCGCGCCAAAGCGCCGCCGGTTTCCTCCCTGCCTGGATCGACATCGGCGCGCGTAGGGTGGCAGATGGTCTGCCGCGATGAGCCGGTAGGGCGGGCGACGTTCAGCCGCGCCTTCGGGCCGTCGCGCCGACTGTCGGGGCGATGACGGCCGCCGTGACGAGCGCGGCCCCAGCCAGGTAGTCAATCGCCTTGCAAGCGACCGAGATGAGTGCATGCCTCACTCCTCCTCCCGGCCCTCGTTCAAACGACGAGACGCGGAGCCTCGGGGGGCCGAGGACCGCGGGGGCGCTAACTGGGCGACGGAGCCGAACTCCGCTCCCTCCGTTCCACGGTTGCCCCTACCCCTCGCCCGTCCGTCCAAACCCGAATGCGTCGCGTCGACAGCGGGTGCCTGCCCGAGCTCGCCGAGCGCCTTATTCCTCGGTTTCGATTTTGATTTTTGGGTCGAGTTGTTGGGTGAGGGTGAGGGTTGCGGCGAAGGTGTTGATGAGGAGGTCGCGGATTCTGTCGCGGGGGATGTCTTTGGTTTCGGCCCAGTCGAGTAGGACGGCGTCCATGTAGCCGAGCCAGCCGGTGATCGCGGCGCGTAGCAGTGGGCG
>DASXDA010000012.1:0-1992 GCA_036490875.1 Solirubrobacteraceae bacterium | reverse complement strand
ACTCGATCCGCCACGGAGCCCACAACGGCCGTTCGCTCATGACAGCGGTCAGGCTAGCCGCGCGCCCGACGCGGACGGCTCGAGGCCATGGGAGGCGGGGACGAGCTCGGAGGTCACGAGCCCGGCCTCGGCCGTCACCTCTCCGACCCGCGCAGCAGGACGCTCGCGCGGATCCGGCGCCGCTCGTAGAGCTCGAGCAGCTCGTCCGCCAGGAAGCCGCGGTCGGTCCGCTCGCGCTCGCCGAAGTAGGTGGTGAGCTTCGTCCCGGCGTGACTCACAGCGCCTCCCCCAGCAGACGTCCGAGCACGACCGCCGCGAACCCGAGCAGCAGCCCGGCCGCGATGTTCAGCCAGGCCAACCACCTCTCGCCGGCCTCCGCCGGGCGCTGTGTCTCGAGCATCCACGTGGAGAACGTTGTGTAGGACCCGATCGTTGCGGTGCCGATCACCTCCATCGTTCGGACGGACGCACCGAGGCCGACGATCAGCCCCAGCACGAACGTGCCGCTGAGGTTCACGACCAGCGTCCCCCACGGAAATTCGCCCAGCCACCCGCCCTCGACCGTGGCATCGATCGCGAACCTGGCGATCGCTCCGGCGCCGCCGCAGAGCGCGACCAGCACCGCCGTCACCAGCTGAACCTGGCCTGCCGGACCACGTTGGTGCCGATCACGAACCCGACCAGGCCCGCGGCGATGCTCCCCGCCGCGTACAGGGCGGCGAGCCACACACGCCCATGGTCGAGCATGTGCAGCAGGTCGAGCTGGAATGCGGAGAACGTGGTCAGCGCGCCGCAGAGCCCCGTCCCTAGCAGTGGTCGGCGGTAGGCGGTCACCGGCAGGCGCTCCTGGAGCCTCGTCACCAGATAGCCGAGCAGGAAGCTTCCGAACACGTTGATCGCGAACGTCGTCCACGGCCACTCGCCTGGCCGGGCCGGCGCCAGCTGCTCGAGCCCCGTGCGGATCGCGCCGCCGATCGCGCCACCGGCGAAGATCGCTCCGAGCTCGCGGAGATCGATCCGTCGTCTCGGCGTCGCGGCTGGCATCCGCGTGCGACCCTACCGTCGATGTTCCACTTGGAGCTACGTCAGTTCCCGCATTCAGCGCGTGCCTTCAACTTGACGCGCGCGGAACTAGACCGGATCGTGCAGCCGCTGGCGACGGGGCGGCCGGTCGCGATGGACGATCGCCGCTGGAACCCCGAGAAGACGAAGATCGTGGTCTACGAGGGCCCGGAGCTGCCCGTCGAGGAGATGGGAATGGGGCGTGGCTGGGGGAACGTCACCAAGGACGGCAAGGACGTCACCGAGGGGGTGCTGGACGATGCGCGGCGCCAGGTCGCGTCGCCGCCTGTGCTCGACGCGCTCAAGGCTGGGGTCCTCGCTCGCGCCGCCGACGGCCCCGTCGGATTCGAGCAGCTGCTCGGGCTTGTGGCGCTGATGGCGCCCGACGCCGACGCGAACCAGCGGATCGAGCTGGCGGCGCGAACGGCGTGGGAGTTGCTGCGGGACGGTCGTACCCGGCTGGTGGCCGCGGGAGCGGAACAAACGCCGCAACCGTCGGGCGCAACGACCCGTTAACAACTTCGGCGGTGGCTGACGTCGCGCCCTCCCGCCGGCGCGGGTGGGCTGCGGCGTCGGCCCCGCTAGACGCTCAGCGCCTACGCCACGAGCTCGGCGATCAGTCGCTCGCGCTCCTTGGCCGAGGCGAACAGGTAGCGGTGCATGTTCAGCAGGCCGTCGAGGTCGTGGACGTCGTCGTCGAGCTGCGGGACCAGCAGCAGCGGATGCTCGTGGCCGCCGAGGCCTTTCCGCAGCCGGCGGATGTTGTGGTCGTCGCGACGCGCGAGCAGGTGGTAGTCGCGGAAGTTCTCCGCGACGCGGGCCGCGAGGTCGGGGTCGAGCGTGGTCCTCCGCAGCGCGGCGCCGACGTCGGCGGGCTCGCTGCCCGACAGTAGATCGTGGTGGACCCGATTGACGACCACGCCCGCGAAC
>DASXDA010000011.1:0-50284 GCA_036490875.1 Solirubrobacteraceae bacterium | reverse complement strand
CCAAAAACACAGGTCTCTGCTAAGTCGTAAGACGACGTATAGGGGCTGACGCCTGCCCGGTGCCGGAAGGTTACGTGGAGGTGTTAGGGGTTCGCCTCGAAGCACCGAAGCTAAGCCCCGGTAAACGGCGGCCGTAACTATCAACCGAGGTAGTTGTAAAACTCGGCTATATGCTGGAAACTCCGAGTATCCCGCACTACTCGTAGCGTCCGATGCGGGCGATACAGTGACAATGTGACGGGTGCGGACAATCAGCAGGAAAGACTCTCCGTCGCTTCGATCCCGAGTCAACTCGGGAACTACCTAGCCGGGTTTGCGCTGGGAGAAGCCAGCTTCATGATCGTGTGTCGCCCGCGCGGCGACTACTCGAGGTGCTGGAAGCTCTCGGCGGCCTTCAACGTGTCGCAGACAGACCGAGCCCCGCTCGACCTGTTTCGCGAGACGCTGGCGTGCGGAACGATGAGGAAGGCGGGTAACGGCGGCTGGTACTGGGAGGTCAATCGCCTCTCGGAAATCCGGTCACGGATCATCCCGTTCTTCCAGCAATTCCCGCTCGTCGGGTCGAAGGCGCATGACTTCGCGTTGTTTGCCCAAGCGGCCGACTTGCTCGCGAAGGAAGCCATGCCGGACGCCGACAACATGCAGATCCTGCTCCTGCGAGAGCAGATGAACCGTGGCGGCAAGCGCCGCTACACGATGGAGAGAATCCTCAGAGACTATACGCCGAGCTCACCAGCTGACCTGGCTGGTGAGATGAGATAGTCCGTTCTCACGGGCGACCGTGAGAGCTAGCGAGAAATCGCTAGCCGCCTCGTTCGCGAGGTAGTAACAAGCAAGAACGGTCCTAAGGTAGATTCGCTGCCCCCCGCATCGGCAACGGTGCGGTGTGCATCTGGCTATATGCTGGAAACTCCGAGTATCCGGCGCTACTCGCCGCGTTTTTGCGCGGCAGTGACAATGCGACCGGTGCGGACAATCAGCAGGGAAGTCCTCGTGACCCCTCAGAGACTGCACGCCGGAAGGAGGCCCCGCGCCTCTGAAGATACAGTCCGAGCTGCATGGCGACATGCAGAGTCAGGCAGAAATGTCCTGGCCCTCGACCGTTACGGTCGGGAGTAACAAAACTGTCGGTCCCTATCTGCCGTGGGCGTTGGAGAGTTGAGAGGATTCGTCCCTAGTACGAGAGGACCGGGACGAACGGACCTCTGGTGTATCTGTTGTCCTGCCAAGGGCACTGCAGGTTAGCTACGTGCGGATCGGATAACCGCTGAAGGCATCTAAGCGGGAAGCCGGCCTCGAGATGAGCTCTCCCATCCCCTTGAGGGAGTAAGACCCCTGGAAGATCACCAGGTTGATAGGCCGGATCTGCAAGGACGGTAACGTCCTCAGGAGACCGGTACTAATCGGTCGAGGGCTTGACGGATATTTGATATCCGTGCATTGGCACTGTGTAGTTTTGAAGGTCCGCGGCGAGGCGGTCTCTACCGGTTTCCGGTGGCTATGGCGAGGGGGAAACACCTCTTCCCATTCCGAACAGAGCAGTTAAGCCCCTCAGCGCCGATGGTACTTGGCCCGCAAGGGCCTGGGAGAGTAGGTCGCCGCCGGTTTTTCATTCAGTATCTTGAGACGATGCACGACGACCCGCAGCGATTCAACGCGCGGGTCGTTGGTCGTTAAGGGGCCGGCTGCCGCCACGCGGCAGGGGTCAGATGTCGCAACGCCGCAGGGGCGGGCTGCCGGACGGCGGCCCGGATCGTGATGCACGACCTGATCAAGTACTTCCGCGCCAACCCGCAGGTGTTCGTGCTGCTGGTCATCTGCGTGGTGCTCGGGCTCGGCACGTTCATCGTCGTGCTGATCGCGGTGATCACCTCGGGGTCCACTAAGACCACGGGGGAGCCGAGCGGCGTGATCACGCTGCTGGGCGCGCTGCTTCCCCGCTGAGGGAGGACCGCCGGCCGGGTGGCCGGCGGCCGACCGTCAGCTGGGGCCGCTACCGAGCGGCGCTGTCCCGCATCCGCTTGCGGTTGCTCATGCGGACGGGGGAGAGGCAATGCGCGGGACGGGCGCTGGTCGCACCGGCGCGGCGGACGGGGCGCCAGCTCAGCGGCTGGCGATGTGGATGGGTGTCGGCCTCCTCGGGCGGATCGCCGGCGAGCACGTCATCGACGAGCTGAAGCAGGCGTTGGAGGCGCTCAGGTGTTAGATGGAACATATGTTCGAGAGACTAGGTTTGGTCTCGGACGGAACAGGTGTTCTGCACGAAATCTTGCAGGCCCCGAGCGGGTAGCCGCCGGTCTCGAACGCCGGAAAACCCTGCAAAGTGCCGAAAAGCATCACAGCGACGACCAGACGTCGAGCTTCGTCCGGACCCGCTCGATCACGCTGTCTGTGAACTCGGTGGTCCCGGCGTGGCCGCCCAGGTCGGGGGTCTTCACGCCCGCACCGACCGTCTCCAGCGCCGCCTCGTAAATCGCTCGCGACGCCTGCTCGGCGTCGAGCGCGTACCGGTCCGCGGCGTGCCGGAGGACGGCCCCGCACGCGAGGATCATCGCGAGCGGGTTTGCGAGGTCCTTGCCCTCGAGCGCTGGCGCGGTCCCGTGGGGCGCCTCTGCCATCGCGACCGTGGGCTCGTAGCGCTCGCCGAACGCGAGCAGCACCGACTCCGCGCCCGCGATCGAGCCGAACATCGGTAGCACCAGATCCGACAGGCAATCCCCGTCACGGTTCAACGCGGGAATCACCAGCGGCGCATCGGCCACCCCGGACATCAGACCCGCGTACGTCGCGTCGATCAGGACCGGCTGGTATGCGACCCCGGGATGCCTGGCGGCGGCCGCGTCCATCTCCTCCTTGAGCATTCCCTCGTACACAGGGGAGACGGTCCACTTCGGGCCCCCGTAGACGCGCGCGTCGGCGCGCACCGCCGTACGAAACGCGTACTCCGCGACGGCGTGGCAGGTCGCGCGGCTGATCCGCTCTGTGCGGAACGCGACCTCGTCCTCGGACCCGGGCGATCCGGCCCGCATCTCCTCGGCGCCATATGCGTCGTCGACGGCCATCCGCACGATCGAGATCGGGTGGTGAACGCCCGCGATCGTCGAGACCCCGGGAAGCCGACGGCCGGTCCTGACGATCACCTTGCCGTCGACGGCCTCACGGAGGATCCGGTTTGGGGACCCGACGTCGCTGGCGCCCTCGGGCGTGATCGTCGCCGCCTTGATGCCGAGACCCGCTTCCCGCATCGCGGCGGCGGCCTCCAGCACGACGCGGTTATCGGTGCGCCGCCGAGAAGCCAGCGAGAGGTCGAAGCGCTCGAGCTCGATCTCGACGCCGAGCAGGTCGCCGTCGAGCACCCGGACGGCTTGCTCCAGCAGTTCCTGTCCGGTCTGGTCACCTTCCAGCACGACGATCGGGATCGCCATCGCGGCGAAGATAGCCGACCCGTGTGGGCCGCGCGGGGCGACGCGGCCCGCAACCCGGCAACAACCGGTTCACACCCCTGTTTCGAATCCCGCAACGCGGAAAGCCACATAACTGTGTCCGATACGACGGCCGAGCCGCTGCGGGAAGCGCTCCGGCCACGGGGGCCCGTGCAGTTCGCGATGCACGAGCACCGTGCCGGCCGGATCATCACGGTAACCGTTGAGGGTGAGCTTGACCTGCTCACCGCGCCGAAACTGGCCGCGCAGGTCGACCAGCTGGTGCGGGCCGAGGCCGTGGATGTAGTCCTCGACCTGGATGAGACGCTGTTCATCGACTCCGCCGGGCTCTCGATCCTCCTGAACCTGCAGCGGAGGCTCGATCGACGCGGTCACCGGCTCCGGGTCGTGTGTGACGACGGGCCCGTCAGGCGGGTGATCGAGATGGCGAGGCTCGAGGACACCCTTGGCCTGGTCCCGATCCCAACGTAACGACAAACCAGACCGCGGCTCCGGGTGCTATACCGACCGGAGTGAGCGCGGAAGCGCAAGGGGCAGGTGAACGAGGGTCCGGGTCCGAAGGCGGCGCGGTGACTGGAGCAAGCGACCGCCCGGTCCGCGAGATGGACGGGTCCGCGGTCGTCGAGGCGCGGGACATCACCCGCCGCTACGGCGAGGGTTCCACGGCGGTCGAGGCCCTACGCGGCGTGTCGGTCACGGTCAACCGCGGCGACCTGCTCGCGGTGATGGGGCCGTCCGGATCCGGAAAGTCGACGCTGATGCACATCCTCGCCGGCCTTGACAAGCCGACGACCGGCACCGTCACGATCGCGGGAACGGAGATCAGCACGCTGGGCGACGCCGAGCTGACGTTGCTGCGCCGTGACCACATCGGGTTCGTGTTCCAGTTCTTCAACCTGCTCCCGATGCTCAACGCCGAGGAGAACGTCGTGCTGCCGCTGTCGATCGCGGGCGAGAAGGCCGACCCCGCCTGGCTCGATCATCTGCTCCAGCGCACCGGCCTCACCGCGCGCCGCCACCACCGGCCATCCGAGCTGTCCGGCGGCGAGCAGCAGCGCGTGGCGATCTCGCGGGCGCTCGTTACCCGACCGACGATCCTGCTGGCCGACGAGCCGACCGGGAACCTCGACTCGAAGACCGGTGGCGAAATCCTCGACCTACTCCGCGACTCGGCCGAGTCCTACAGCCAGACGATCGTGATGGTCACTCACGAGGCGCGCGCCGCGGCGATTGCCGACCGGATCCTGTTCCTCGCGGACGGCCTGATCGTGAACGAACTCACCGGTGCCACCCAGGGCCAGGTGCTCGAGGTGATGGCCGGCCTCGGGTCGTGACCCGGGTCGCGCTCAAAGGGCTGCTCGGCCGGAAGCTGCGCGCGAGCCTCACCGCGATCGCCGTCGTGCTCGGCGTCGCGATGATCAGCGGCACTTACATCCTCACTGACACGATCAAGGGTGCCTTCTCGACGGTGTTCACCCGCGCCTACCAGCATGCGGATGCCGTGGTCACCGGTAAGAGCGCTGTCGGGACCGACAACAACAACAACGGCCGCGCCACGCCGCCGACGCTGCCGGCCTCGCTGCTCGCGCAGATCCAGCGGACTGCGCAGGTCGGCCTCGCCAGCGGCAGCGTCGCCGACCAGGTCGGGCTCGTCGGCCACGATGGCAAGGTGATCGCGCGGGGTGGGGCGCCGGGGCTCGCGTTCAGCTACACGCCCGAGGGCCAGCGATTCAGCCCACTGACTCTGTCCAAGGGACACTACCCCGCGGGCCCGGCCCAGATCGACATCGACGAGGAGACCGCCAAGAACCAGCACTTCGCGGTCGGCCAGCAGATCGCAGTCGTCGCCCGGGGCCCGGAGCAGCACTTCACGATCGTCGGGACGGTGAAGTTCGGGGGCGTCTCGTCGCTCGGCGGCGCGACGCTCGCGCTGTTCGGCTTGTCGACGGCCCAGCGGCTGTTCAACAAGGTGAACCAGTTCGACCAGATCAACATCGCTGCCAGGAGCGGGACCTCGCCGCAGCAGGTCGTCGCTGCGGTGCGCCCGTTGCTGCCGCCGACTGCGCAGGTCAGGACCGGTCAGGGTCAGGCCGCGCAGGCGACCAAGGACACGAGCGGCTTCCTCAACATCTTCCAGGACTTCCTGCTCGCGTTCGGCGGGATCGCGCTGTTCGTCGGGGCCTTCGTGATCGCGAACACGCTGTCGATCACGATCGCGCAGCGTACGCGCGAGCTCGCCACGCTCCGGACGTTGGGCGCGACGCGCCGCCAGGTGTTGACGAGCGTGATGCTCGAGGCGTTCGTGATCGGGTTGCTGGCGTCGATCGTCGGTCTGTTCCTCGGTCTCGGCCTCGCCAAGGGGTTGAACGGCCTGCTGGTCTCGTTTGGGATCGACCTGCCGCAGTCCGGCACCGTGTTCAAGACCCGCACGGTCGTGCTCTCGCTCGTCGTCGGCGTCGTGATCACCCTGCTCGCGGCGCTCAGACCCGCGATCCGCTCGACCCGCGTGCCGCCGATCGCGGCCGTTCGCGAGGGCTCGCTGCTGCCCCCGTCCCGGTTCGCGCGATTTAGCGAGGTCGGCGCGATCGCGACGGTGCTGATCGCGGTCGCATTGATGCTCGTCGGCCTGTTTGTGTCCAGCCTCTCGACCGGACCTCGCCTGCTGTTCGTCGGGGTCGGCGCGTTGGCCTTGTTCCTCGGTGTCGCGATGCTGGCGCCGCGGCTGGTCCCGCCACTGGCCCAGGTGCTCGGGTGGCCGGCGACGAAGCTCGGCGGCGCCGCCGGCCAGCTCGCGCGCAGCAACGCGACGCGGAACCCGGCGCGGACCGCTTCGACCGCCTCGGCGCTGATGATCGGGCTGGCGCTGGTGACCCTGGTCGGGGTGCTCGCGGCCGGGCTGCGAACCCGCTTCGAGGGCGCCGTCAATCAGCTGTTCGTCGCTAACTACGCGGTCACCGCGACGAACAACTTCACCCCGATCAGCGTCGCGTCGGAGCAGGCGCTCCAGCACGTGCAGGGTGTGCTCGTTGTTTCCGGCGTCCGCGCAGGTGACGGGAAGGCGTTCGGATCGCGGATCAACGTCACCGGAGTCGAGCCGAACGCCAGCCGGGTGATCGCGATCACGTGGAAGCACGGCAGTCCGCAGGTACCAGCCCAGCTGGGTGATGACGGGGCGTTCGTTTCCACCTCGTACGCCAGCGCGCAGCACCTGCACGTTGGTTCCCCGCTGACCGTCGTCACGCCCACGGGGAGCAACCTGCATCTGACGCTTCGGGGGATCACTGACCCTCCGAAGGGCGGCAACCCGTACGGCGACGTGACGATTTCAGCGGGGCTGTTCGACCGCTCCTACCAGAACCCCCAGAACCTGTACGCGTTCGTGAACATGCAGGGCGGGGTGACGACGGCCAATACCCACACGCTGAACCAGGCGCTCGGCAGCTTCCCGGACGCGAAGGTGCAGACCAAGGATCAGTTCAGGCAGAACCAGGAGCAGGGGCTGAACACGCTGCTGAACCTGCTCTACGTACTGCTGTCGCTGTCGATCGTCGTGAGCCTGTTCGGAATCGTGAACACGCTCGTGCTGACGGTGTTCGAGCGCACGCGTGAGCTCGGCATGCTCCGGGCGGTGGGGATGACCCGGCGCCAGGTCCGCCGGATGATTCGGCACGAGAGCGTGATCACGGCGCTGCTGGGGGCCGCGTTCGGGATACCGCTCGGTGTGGTGCTGGCGATCCTCGTCGGCGTCGCGATCAAGTTCTCGGCGGTGACGATCCCGGTCGGCACGCTCCTGATCTTCGTGATCGCGGCAATCGTCGCCGGGCTCGTGGCGGCGATCTTCCCCGCACGCAGGGCAGCACGGCTGAACGTGCTCAGGGCGCTGCAGTACGAGTAGCGCGCTACCGGGCGCCGAGCCGTCGCCCGGTTCGCGGCTTCGTCCCTCTAGTTACGAGCCGACCGGCTCGCGCTCGCGCTCGGCCGGCTCAGCCGGCTCGTCCGCCAAAGCGGCGGCCTGCCGCCGCGCTTCGTCGCCTTCGATGTTGATGTGGGGGAGCCGGCGGTCGATCCACTTCGGCAGCTTCCAGGTTCTCTCTCCGAGCAGCTCGAGCACGGCCGGGAGCATCACGCAGCGGATCACGATCGCATCGAGGAACACGGCGATCGCGAGGCCGAAGCCGAACTCCTTGACCGCGCGCTCGTCGCCGAGCATGAACGACAGGAACACGCAGATCATGATCGCCGCAGCGGCGCTGATCACGCGTCCGGTGTGCGCGATCCCGTCGGCGACCGCGGTCCGGGCATTGCGACTTCGCACCCACTCCTCGCGCACGCGTGAGACCAGGAACACCTCGTAGTCCATCGACAGCCCGAACACGACGGCGAACATCAGCACGGGGATCCACGGCTCGATCGGCCCCTTCTGGAGCCCGAGGATGCTTCCGAGCCAACCCTCCTGAAAGACCAGCACGGTCACTCCGAGCGCGCCGCCGATACTGAGTAGGTTCATCAACGCCGCCTGGATGGGGATCACGAGCGAGCGGAACATCACGAACAGCAGCAGCGCCGACAGAACAACGACGAGCCCGATGAACAGCGGGAGCTTGTCCGCCAGCACGTGCGAGAAGTCGATCGAGCCCGCGGTGAACCCGCCCACGAGGATCGTGTAGCCGGTCTGTCGCTCCAGCGGCGGGCGAACGTCGGCACGTAGCCGGTTGACGAGGTTGTTGGTCGCCTCGTCCTGTGGAGCCGACTTCGGATAGGCGCGGATCACGGCGATCCGCCCCGACGTGCTCAGCTGAGCCGGCGTCGCGGTCGCGACGTCAGGCGTCCGCGCGATGGCAGCCTGGAGCGCCGGAAGCCCGGACGTCGCACCCTCGCGCGGGAGCACCGCCACCACTTGAAGCGGGCCGTTGAACCCCTGGCCGAACCCGCGCGAGAGCAGGTGGTAAGCCTGGTACGTGCTGGTATTGCTCGGATCGTTACCGGAGTCGCTGTTCTCGAGGTGCAGCATGGTCACGGGCGCCAGGAACGCGAGCATCACGACCAGCGAGACGATCGCCAGCGGCCACGGATGTGACTGGACCGTCAGGCTCCAGCGCCGCCACATCGACTCGCGCGGCGCCCGGCCGGCGGCCTCGCGAGCCCGAGCCCGGCGCCCGGGCCGAGCCAGCCGCGTTCCGAACCGCGACAGCAGCGCAGGCAGCACCGTGAGCGACGCGAACATCGTCAGCAGCACCGTCAGCACGGAGGCGATCGACAGCCCGTAGAGGAAGCTCACGCCGGTCGCGAACATGCCGAGCAGCGCGATGACGACCGTCGTGCCCGCGAGCAGGATCGCCCGCCCCGAGGTGTCCATCGCCTCGAGCACCGCCTGGTCGGTGTCGCCGAGGCGCCTGTAGGCCTCGCGAAAGCGCGTGACGATGAACAGCGCGTAGTCGATCCCGACTCCGAGCCCGATCATCAGCGCGAGCTCCGGCGAGACGTTCGACATGCTCGTGATGTGCGTGGCCAGCCCGATCAGGGCGACCCCGGTGATCAGACCGAAGCCCGCGGTGACCAACGGGAGGCCGGCGGCCAGCACCGAGCCGAACGTGATCAGCAGGATCACCAGCGCCGCGATCACGCCGACAAAGGTCGCGGGGCCGATCGAGAAGCCCTCCGCCTGTTCGATCACCTGCCCGCCGGCGGCGATCTGCAGGCCGGGGTGCGATGCCTTGTTGATCGCATCCAGGAGCGGTTTGCCCGTGTCGTTGGGAAGCAGGTTCGCGCGCTTGCTGTAGCTGACGATGGCGAACGCCGTGCGGCTGTCCCGCGATATCTGGGCGGTGCCCTTGGGCGTGTACGGGCTCGCGACAGCGACGACGTGGGGCATCGTCGCCACGCGGCTGAGCACTGAGTTGATCGTGCCCTTGACCGCAGGGTCGCTGACCGTGCCGGTGGAGGTGTGCCAGACGATCGTGTCCTGATCGCCGCCCTGCGTGTTGAACTCGCGCGTCAGCAGGTCCTGGGCGCGCTGGGACTCGGTCCCCTTGAGCTGGAAGTTGGTCGAGTAGTTTCGCCCGGCCGCGGCGGCGATCACGCTCGTGCCCACGGCGATGACGATCCACGCGACGACGACCCAACGACGATGAGCGATGCACCAGCGTGCGAGGTTCAGCAAGACGGCGCCCCTTCCGGACGGAAGCTTTTACAACGTGACACCCGCCTCCCTCCGGATGTGACAGCACCCAAGGCTACGCCATCAGCTCTCTCTGCCTGTCCTCGAGCGCGGCGATCACAACTTGGACATGCTCGTCGAAGTCGACGCCGAGGTCCTCGGCGCCCCGGTAGATGTCCTCTCGGCCGACGGCGGCCGCGAAACTCGGCTGTTTGAGCTTCTTCTTGACCGACTTCGGCGTCATCCCGGTCAGCCCGTCCGGTCGCACGTACGCGCACGCGAGCACGAACCCCGACAGCTCGTCGACCGCATACAGCGTCTTCTCCATCGGCGTCTCGCGTGGGACGCCCATGAAGTCCGCGTGGGACGCCACCGCCCGGACCAGCTCCGGCGGGTAGCCGCGGGCCTCGAGCTCCTTGATCGCGTAGCGCGGATGGCCGTCGTCGAGATTCGGGTAGCGCTCGTAATCGAGGTCGTGAAGCAGGCCGGTCGCACCCCACAGTTCGACGTTTCCGTCGAAGCGCGGCGCGTACGCCCGCATTCCGGCCTCGACCGCGAGCGCGTGGCGGCGCAGCGAGTCCGACGAAACCCATTCAGCAAGCAGGTCCAAAGCCTCCTGACGCGAAACAGAATCAGGCATGGGAGCTACCCTAGCTAAGCGCTCACAACGGGCCGCGTCGGAGATCCGGATACGCCGCACGAAGCCCCGTCGCGAGGGGCAGTCGGAAGGCGCACGAGCTACTCTGCGAACCCAGATGGAGAAATTCGTCATCGAAGGCGGGACGCAGCTTTCGGGCACGATCGTCCCGGCCGGAAACAAGAACGGCGCGCTGCCGATCCTCGCCGCCTCGCTGCTGACCGAGGACCAGGTGACGCTGCGCAACGTCCCCAGGATCCGCGACGTCGAGGCGATGATGCTGCTGATCGAAGGCCTCGGGGCGGACGTACGGTGGACGGGTCCCGGCGAGATCTCAATCGACGCGTCGGGCGTCACCAGCGACGGGATCGTCGATTCGTTCCTGGCCGAGCGGATCCGGGCCTCGTTCCTGCTCGCGGGCCCGCTGCTCGCGCGGTTCGGGCAGGTAAGGATGCCGCCCCCCGGCGGAGACGTGATCGGGCGGCGCCGGCTCGACCCGCACCTCGACGCGCTCAGGGCGCTCGGCGCGACGGTCGAACACGAACAGGACGGGATCAAGCTCGACGCGCCGACCGGCCTGCGCCCGTGCGACTTCCTGATGGACGAGCCGTCGGTGATGGCGACCGAGAACGCGCTGATGGCCGCGGCGCTGACGCGCGGCCCGACCGTGATCCGCAACGCTGCCTCCGAGCCGCACGTGCAAGACCTGGCTCGGATGTTGGTCGCGATGGGCGCCCCAATCGACGGGATCGGCTCGAACGTGATGACCGTCCACGGCACCAGCAGCCTGCGCGGCTGCGCGCACACGATCGCGCCCGACCACATCGAGATCGGCTCGTTCATGGCGCTGGCCGGTGTCACCGGGGGCGAGCTGATCGTCAAGGACACGGTGCCGGAGGACCTCCGGATGGTCCGGCTCGTATTCGACCGGCTCGGCCTGCGCAGCGAGGTCCGCGGCAAGGACGTGATCGTCCCCGGCAACCAGAGGCTCGTGGTCCGCAACGACGAGGGCGAACACATGCCGAAAGTCGAGGACGGCCCATGGCCCGCGTTCCCGGCGGACCTGACGAGCATCGCGCTTGCGCTCGCGACCCAAGCCGAGGGCTCGGTGATCATCCACGAGAAGATGTTCGAGAACCGGCTGTTCTTCTGCGACAAACTGCAGCTGATGGGAGCGGCGATCACGATTTGCGATCCTCACCGGGCGATCGTCCTCGGGCCGAGGAGGCTCCGGGGCCAGCGGGTCGAGTCGCCGGACATCCGCGCCGGTATGGCGATGCTGATCGCGGCGCTGTGCGCCGATGGCGTCACCGAGATCGCGAACATCCGCCAGATCGACCGCGGCTACGAGCGGATCGACGAGCGGCTGCGACATCTCGGCGCGCGCATCGAGCGGGTGGATGACGTGCCCGCGGTCGCCTGATCCCAACCGAGGGATTGGGGCCCACCCTCCCTTCCACCCACCCACCCACCATGGTTGACCGCATTCCCAGCGGCACGCGAGACGTCCTGCCCGACGAGATGCGGGAGCTGCGGGCGTTGACCGAACGGATCCGGGCGGTGTTCGAACGAGCCGGCTACGGCGAGGTGTACACGCCGGCGCTCGAGTACGAGAGCACATTCTCGCGCGGCGACGACGCGCCGATCTACGCCAAGCCCGCCTACCGGACGTTCGACGAGCAGGGCAACGTGCTGGTGCTGCGCTCCGACATGACCGTGCCGATCGCACGGCTGACCGCCACCCGCTACACCCACGTCGAGCCGCCGCTGCGCTTCTGCTACTTCGCGCACGCCTACCGCGGCGTGCGCCCCCAGCGCGGGCAGTCGCGCGAGTTGCTGCAGGCCGGGATCGAGCTGATCGGCGCTCCCGCTCCCGAGGGCACCGCCGAGGCGCTGAAGGTGCTGTGCGATGCCCTCAACGCCGCCGGGCTCGAGAACTACCGCGTGGGCCTCGGAGACGCGTCGCTCTACCCGAGCCTGCTCGAGGCGCTCGGGGTCGAGGCCGAGTGGCGCGAACGGATTCTCGGCGAGCTGGTCGCCGGGGACTTCGTCGGCGTCGAGAGCGAGCTCCGCACGCTCGGACTTGCCGATGCGGACGTGGAGCTGATGCTCCGTGTGGCGCAGACGCGGGGCGGCCCGGACGTGCTGACCGGGCTCGGCGAGCGGGTCGAGGAGGCCGCGGCAGGGATGCTCGCGGTGCACGCGCTGCTCCCAGCCGGGACGGCCGGCCGGATCATCTTCGACCTCGGGCTCGTCCGAAGCCTTGGCTACTACACCGGCGCGGTGTTCCAGGTCTACGACCCTGCGTACGGCGTCCCGATCGGGAGCGGCGGCCGCTACGACGAGCTGCTCGCAGGATTCGGGCGGCCGCTTCCGGCGGTCGGGTTCGCGCTCACCATGGAGCAGCTGCACATCGCGCTGGCGGGCGAGGAGCGAGGCCGAGGGCGATGAGCGATCTGCGGGTGGCGGTTCCCCGCGGGGCCCTGTTTGGGGGAAGCCTCGATCTCCTCGACCAGCTCGGGATCGACACCCGCGAGGTCCGGGCGAACGACCGCAAGCTGCTGTTCGAGGACGTCGGGATCGTGACGATGCGCCCATCGGACGTCCCGACCTACGTCGAGGCGGGCGCGGCCGACCTGGGAATCACCGGCAAGGACGTGCTGCTCGAGCAGTCAGAGCGCGAGGTGTATGAGCTGGTCGACCTCGGCTTCGGGCAGTGCACGATGGTGCTCGCGACGGTCGCCGGCGAGGACCGCGCGTCCGAGGCGCTCCGGCGGCTCGGAGTGATGCGAATCGCGACCAAGTACCCGCGGATCGCGGCACGCTACTTCCTCGACACCGGCCGCCAGGCCGAGATCGTCGAGGTCAAGGGGTCGGTCGAGCTCGCGCCGCTGACGGGTCTCGTCGAGGGGATCGTCGACCTCACCGCGACCGGGACCACACTGCGCGAGAACGGCCTCGTGATCAGGGAGGAGATCGCCCGCTGCACCGCCCGGCTGATCGCCAATCCGGTCGCGCACAAGCTGAAGGCGGGCGCAATCGACGCGATCCTGGAGCGGCTCGATGCGGTGTGAGCGGATCGTGGCGGAGTCCGCAGCGGCGACCGCGGCGAGCCTGCGCGCGCTGATCCCAGCTGCCGACTCGGTTGCCGAAGCAGTGGCTGAGATCGTCGCCGGCGTGCGGACCGGGGGGGACGCTGCGGTGGTCGAGTACACGCGAAGTCTCGACACGGGCGGCGCCGAGCCACCGCCGCTTAGGGCCGACGCGGTCGAGCTGGCTCGCGCCGCGGACGCGCTGGACCCGGCGGTCCGCATCGGGCTCGAGCTCGCGATCGACAACGTCCGGCAGGTCGCCGAGGCGGCGCTACCCGATCCCGAGAAGCTCGTGCGGTACGGCACGCACTCCGTCCGCATCGGTGCCGAGCCCGTGCGACGGGCGGCGGTGTACGTACCGGGTGGTCGCGCGCCGTACCCGAGCACGGTGGTGATGGGCGTCGTGCCCGCGCAGGTCGCGCGGGTGCAGGAGATCGTCGTGTGCTCGCCTCCGGGGCCGTCCGACGATGTAGATCCTGCAGTGCTCGCCGCCTGCCACCTGACCGGGGCGACCGAGGTCTACAGGGTCGGTGGCGCCCAGGCGATCGCGGCGCTGGTGTTCGGCACCGACACGGTTGCGCCCGTTGACGTGATCGTCGGCCCCGGCAACCTGTACGTGCAGGAGGCCAAACGGCAGGTCTCGGCGCGCGTCGGGATCGACGGGTTCGCTGGACCGAGCGATCTGATGGTCGCCGCCGACACGCAGGCAGACCCCGAGCCGCTCGCGCTCGATCTGCTGGCGCAGGCCGAGCACGGGCCAGGGACGCTGGTGATCGGCGTGTCAACCGAGACCGCGCTGCTCGACGCGCTCGAGCAACGACTGAAGCCCGGAGCCGAGACCGGCGCGGTCGCCGCGCTGGTGCTGGTCCGCGACGCCGATCAGGCGATCGAGCTCGCCGAGGCGTTCGCCCCGGAGCACCTCCAGCTCGTCGGCCCCTCGCTCGAGAGCCGCGCCGAGCGCGCGAGGGCCGCCGGCTGCGTGTTCGTCGGAGCCGCATCTGGCACGGCGTTCGGGGACTACATCGCCGGCTCGAACCACATCCTTCCGACCGGGGGCGCGGCGCGCTTCGCCTCGGGGCTGTCGCCGCGCCACTTCCTGCGCACGACCACCGAGGTCCGGATCGAGCGGGCCGACGAGCTAGCCCGCGCGGCGGCGCCCGTCGCGCGGGCCGAAGGGTTCGAGCTACATGCCCGCTCGATGGAGGCCCGCATTCGGGACAATCAGGAGCGATGAGAAGAACGGCGCAGGTCGATCGAAAGACCGGTGAGACGGAAGTCCACGTGAGCCTCGCGCTCGACGGGACCGGGGCCGGCGCGCGCGAGACCGGCGTCGGCTTTCTCGACCACATGCTCGACCTGCTCGCCCGCCACGGCCGCCTCGACCTCGACGTGCGCGCGACCGGCGATCTGCAGACCGGCGCCCACCACACCGTCGAGGACGTCGGGATCTGCATCGGCAAGGCGCTCGACGAGGCGCTCGGAGATCGCGCCGGAATCACCCGGTACGGCGACGCGCGGGTGCCGATGGACGAGTCCCGCGCGGCGTGCGCGATCGACATCTCCGGCCGCGGTCTGCTCGTGTTCGACGCGTCGCTGCCGCCGGGGTCGATCGGGACGTTCGACTACGAGCTGGTCGAGGAGTTCTTCCGCGCGTTCGCGATGAACGCGAAGCTGACCCTGCACGTGATCGTCGAGACTGGGACCAACGCGCACCACGTGATCGAGGCGGCGTTCAAGGCGACGGCGCGGGCACTGCGCCTGGCCGTCGCCCTCGATCCCGGCGAGACCGGGGTCCCGAGCACCAAGGGGACGCTCGTATGACCGCGGCCCCGCGGCTCGGAGTGATCGACTACGGGATGGGCAATCGTCGCTCGGTCGAGAAGGCGCTCGAGCTAGCGGGGGCACGCGCGTCGATCACGTCCGACCGCGACGAGCTGCGGGCCTGCGACGGACTCGTGCTCCCCGGGGTGGGCGCGTTCCCGCTGGCGATGCGCAACCTGCGCGGGCTCGGGCTGGTCGAGCCGATCCGCGAGTGGGCCGGCGGCGGCACCCCGCTGCTCGGGATCTGCCTCGGGATGCAGCTGCTGTTCGACCGCTCGGAGGAGCTCGACGCGACCGACGGTCTCGGCCTGATCCCGGGCGAGGTCACGCGCCTGCGCAGCCACGGCCTGCGGATCCCGCACATCGGGTGGAACGAGGTGCGCTTCGAGCGTCGGTCGTACCTGACCGACGGGCTACCCGAGGC
Source organism: Solirubrobacteraceae bacterium (assembly GCA_036490875.1). Taxonomy (GTDB): domain Bacteria; phylum Actinomycetota; class Thermoleophilia; order Solirubrobacterales; family Solirubrobacteraceae; genus Palsa-465. The sequence goes on along the minus strand of DASXDA010000011.1, from coordinate 34,710 downwards.
GGGCTGCGCCTTCTACCACGTGCACTCGCTCGCGGCCCGCCCGCGGCGCCCAGAGGACGTCGTCGGGACGACCGAGTACGGCGAGCGGTTCGCGACGATCGTCGCGCAGGGGACGGTCTCCGGCGTCCAGTTTCATCCCGAGAAGTCCTCGGGCGACGGGATCAGGATGCTCGAGAACTTCGTCGCGCTCTGCTCCGGCGTCGAGGCCGCCAGCAAGCCCGCGACAGTCGGCGCATGATCCTCCTCGCCGCGATCGACATCCTCGAGGGCAAGGCTGTACGGCTCGCTCAGGGGGCATTCGACGAGCAGACGGTCTACGACGCCGATCCGCTCGCCGCGGCGCGCCGCTGGGTCGAGGGCGGCGCCCGCGCGCTGCACGTCGTCGACCTCGACGGCGCCCGCAGCGGCAGCCCGGTGAACCTTGAGCACATCCGGCGGATCGCCGCCAACGCCGTCGTCCCGGTTCAGGTGGGAGGAGGCCTGCGGACGATCGAGGCCGTCGAGGACGCCCTCGCCGCGGGAGCCGGGCGGATCGTGCTCGGGACCGCCGCGTTCCGCGACGTCGACCTGCTCGACGAGGCGATCGCCCGACACGGCGACCGGGTGGTCGTGTCGGTCGACGCGCGCGACGGCCGGCTGGCGACCTCGGGATGGCTCGAGCAGACCGAGATCCCGTTGGAGGGGGTGATCCGGCGGCTCGGAGACCGCGGCGTTCGCCGGTTCGTCTACTCGAGCATCGAGCGAGACGGGATGCTCACAGGCCCGGATCTCGAGGGGGCGAGGCGAGCCTCGACCGCGGTCCGCGGGACCCTCGTGTACTCGGGCGGCGTGTCCTCGCTCGACGATCTGCGCGCGCTGAAGACCCTGCGCCAGGTCAATCTCGCGGGCGTGATCGTCGGCAAGGCGCTGTACGAGCGACGGTTCTCGGTCGCCGAGGGCCAGGCAGCCCTGGACGGCCGGGGGTAACCGCCGCGTGCACTACAAGCGCGTGATCCCGTGCCTCGACGTCGACGGCGGCCGCGTCGTCAAGGGCGTCGGCTTCGTCGACCTGCGCGACGCCGGCGACCCGGTCGAGCTGGCCGCGCGCTATGACGCCGCCGGCGCGGACGAGCTGGTGCTGCTCGACATCACCGCGACCTCCGACAAGCGCGCGACCGTCGTCGAGCTCGCCCGCCGTGCGGCCGACCGCGTGTTCATCCCGTTCACGATCGGCGGCGGGATCAGGTCGGTCGAGGACGCCCAGGCGGTGCTCGACGCGGGCGCGGACAAGGTGTCGGTGAACTCCGCCGCGCTCGCGCGAGGAGAGCTGCTCGAGGAGCTCGCGCGGACCTTCGGCTCGCAGTGCGTGGTACTCGCGATCGACGCAAAAGCGCGAGCAGACGCCTCGGGCTGGGAGGCGTACGTCGCGGGCGGCCGCGAGCCGACCGGACGCGATGCGGTCCGGTGGGCGGCCGAGGGCGTCGAGCGGGGGGCAGGCGAGATCCTGCTGACGAGCATGGACCGTGACGGCTCGGGCGCCGGCTACGACATCGAGCTGACCGCCGCCACCGCGGACGCGGTCAGCGTGCCGGTGATCGCTTCCGGCGGCGCCGGCAGCGTGAAGGACCTCGTCGAGGCGGTTCACGCCGGGGCCGACGCGGTCCTGTGCGCGTCGATCTTCCACTACGGCCAGCACACGGTCGAGGAGGTCAAGCGGTCGATGGCCGAGGCGGACGTACCGGTACGACTCCACATGGACGGCGGCTCAGGCGATAGGGTGCCGAGCTGATGAACGAGCAGCTGATTCAGCAGCTGGTGGCCACGCGGGCCGCGATCGGCTCCGGTGCGTGGCTGATGCCGCGCTTCTCGGGCAGGTTGTTCGGGCTCGATCCGGACGCCAACCCTCAGGCGCCGTACCTGGCGCGCCTGTTCGGCGTCCGTGACGTGGTGCTCGGTGTCGGCCTGAACTCGAGCAGCGGCGCGGAGCGGCAGCAGTGGCTGCGGCTCGGGGTTGCCTGCGACCTGGCCGACGCGGCCGCTGGAGTGCTCGCGGGCCGTTCGGGGGCGTTGCCCAAGCGGGCGACGCTGCTGGTCACCGCGACCGCACTGGCGGCGGCGGCGATGGGGATCGCGGCGATGCGCGGCGAGGAGACGGAGACGGCGCCGCCGTCATGAGCCGCGGGCGGATCGCGCTCGCCGCGGCGGTGGCGGTCGCGCTCGCAGGTTGTGGGGGCTCGGGGTCGAGCTCCAGCACGAGCTCGTCGCTGAGCCCAGCGAGCTACCGGACGAGCGTCAACAAGATCTGCGCGGCGTACAACGACAGCATCCGCGCGCTGCCGAAGAGCACCACGTCGAGCGTCCAAGGCCTGACGACGCTCGCGAACTCGGCGAAGAACGCGCTCGGCCAGATCCAGGCGGTCTCCGCTCCGGGATCGCTGGATGCGTCCATCAACAAGTGGACCGAGAGCCTCCAGGCGGCCGATGCGAACGTCGCGAAGCTGCTGGACGCGTTCAAGTCGGGCAACGCGACGCAGCTCCGAGCGATCGCCGAGGAGGGGACCAAGCTGAACGCCCAGAGCAACGCTCAGGCCCGCGCGCTTGGGCTCTCGAGCTGCGCGCAGAACGCGACCCCGAGCGGCTAGCGACCGCGCCGAGTGCCTCTGCGAGCTGATCGTCCCCTCGGCCTCGCGCCCGCGACGGTTCTGGACTACCGCGAGCTCGCTCGCCGCAAGCTTCCCCGCCAGCTGTTCGACTACATCGACGGCGGCGCCTACGAGGAGTGCACGCTCGCGGCCAACGTCGACGACCTCGAGCGGCTGCTGCTCCGCCAGGTCGTGATGCGCGACGTGTCCGCGCGCGATCCCTCGGTTGAGGTGCTCGGCGAGCGCCTCGCGCTGCCGGTGATCCTCGCGCCCGTCGGGCTCGGCGGCATGTTCGCGCGGCGCGCCGAGGTCCAGGCGGCCCGCGCGGCGGAGTCCGCGGGCGTGCCGTTCATCGAGTCGACCGTTTCGATCTGCAGCATCGAGGAGGTCGCCGCCGCGAAATCGACGCCGCCGTGGTTTCAGCTGTACGTGATGCGCGACCGCGGCTACGCGGAGGATCTGATCGCCCGCGCGAAGGCCGTCGGCTCGCCGGTGCTGGTGCTGACGATCGACCTCGCGGTGGTTGGGGCGCGGCATCGCGATACTCGCAACGCGGTCGTCGGCGAGCCGTCCCTGTGGGGGAAGGTCCGGCGCGGGATCGACCTCGTCTCGCATCCTGAGTGGATCCGCGACGTCCCCGTGGGCGGCAAGCCGCTGACGTTCGGGAATCTCGAGAAGGCCGTCCCGGGGGCGCGCAGCCCCACGGCCTTCCGCGAGTGGGTCGACGCCCAGTTCGACCCGAGCGTCACCTGGGACGACATCGCATGGGTGCGGGCGAACTGGGACGGCCGGCTGGTCGTCAAGGGTGTACTCGACCCGGAGGACGCGCGGCGCGCGGTCGACGCCGGCGTCGACGGGATCGTCGTCTCGAACCACGGCGGCCGGCAGCTCGATTCGGTGCCCTCGACCGCTCGAGCGCTCCCCGGCGTGGCCGAGGCGGTCGGAGATCAGGTCGAGGTGCTCGCCGACGGTGGCGTCCGGACCGGCCTCGACGTCGTCAAGATGGGCGCGCTAGGTGCGCGCGCGGTGCTGATCGGCCGCGCGTGGGCGTGGGCGGTCGCGGCGCGCGGCGAGGCCGGCGTCCGGCACGTGCTCGACGTGATCAAGGCCGACATCGACGTGGCGCTGGCGCTGACCGGCCAGACCTCGTTCGCCGGCGTCGACCGTTCGGCTCTGTACGACGAGGGGACATCGGTCTCGACGTAGGATTCCCGCGACCACGACGCGAGGAGGGAGCATGTCCGAGGAGCGGTGGTTCGCAGAGGAGGAGCTCGAATCGCTGTCAAAGCCGACGATGGACCGTGCGATCGAGGCGCTCGACGCCGGCGATCTGGACACGGCCCGTCGACTGTGCGAGGAGATGAAGCACGAGTGGCGGTTCCTGCACGACCTGATGGCGGGCGGGATGCTCGGACTGATCAGCTTCGTCCAGGAGAAGCTCGGGGACGACGGCGTGGCCGACGCGTGGCGGTACGGCAACGAGCGGGGCTGGCGGGGCGACGTCGAGCAGATAGACGCCCGCGACCGCAAGCAGATCGTGTACGCGCTGGCGGCGACATGGCGCGCGCACTCCTGCTCTGGCACCGGCCCGAACCCCGGCGCCTTCGAGATCGAGGAGGACGAGGAGAAGTTCACGTTCCGGATGAACCCGTGCGGGTCGGGGCAGCGGCTGTGGCGGGGCGGCGCGTACAGCGGCCCGCACGCGATGGGGGTCACCGAGGAGGCCCACGACTGGAGCTACGGCCGCAAGGGCTTCCCGTTGTACTGCACGCACTGCTCGTTCATGAACGAGAGTCAGCCGATCGAATGGATCGGCTACCCGATGTACCCGTCCGATCCGCCCGACGACTACGACCGGGATCCGTGCACCTGGTACTGGTACAAGGACCCCGCCGACATCCCCGAGCGTCACTGGGCGCGGTACGGGCTCAGCAAGCCGACCGCGGGGGCTGGGTCCTGATGGCGCTCAGCACGATCCCCGCCGGGCGTCGGGTGATCGTCACCGGCGCGGCCGGCGGCATCGGGCGGGCGATCGTCGAGACGCTCGCCGCCTGCGAGTGCCGGATCGCGGCGGGCGATGTGGCGCCGGCCGTCGACTCGGCGTTCGCCGAGCAGCCGGCGGTGGTCGCGACCGCGAGCTTCGACGTTCGCGATCGCGCGGCGAGCAAGGCCGCGGTCGAGCAGATGATCGGGGCGCTGGGCGGCTGCGACGCCGTGGTCGCGAACGCGGGCATCGTCGACACGATTCATCGCGCTGAGCGATTCCCCGAGGAGGAATGGCGCAAGGATCTGGAGACAAATCTGTCAGGACAGTTCCACGTTGTCCAAGCGGCCTTTGCGGCGCTCGCCGAGTCAGGCGACGGGCGGATCGTGCTGATCTCCTCAGCAGCGGCGGAAACCGGGCTCCCCGGCCAGGTTGCGTACGCGGCGTCGAAAGCGGGGGCCGTCGGGCTTGCGCGCACGCTGGCCGGAGAGTGGGGCGGGCGCGGGATCCGCTGCAACGTGATCATGCCCGGGTTCATCGCGACGCCGAAGGTCAGGGCGCTTCCCGACCGGATCCGCGAGGGCCTCGCGCACTCGGTCCCGCTCGGCCGGATCGGTGAGCCGGACGAGCTCGCGGGCACGATCGCGTTCCTGCTCTCGCCGGCAGCCGCATACGTCACCGGTGCGGTGCTGCGGGTCGACGGAGGCTTTGGCCTATCGACCGGCGGGCTGATGACCGGTGCGTGACCGCAAGGGCGCACGAGGCCGGGCATTCACCCGGCCAGCGCCGCAAGTTCTGCAGTTTTTATTGGCCCCGAAGGGCGATGTCAGCTAAGCAGCCTCTTCGACATACCCGGCCGCGGTGCACGCATCGCAATACGCCGCGGGGGGAACGCGAGGCTCGTAGCAGCCGGGACGGCAACAGGTCGAGGACCGCTTAGGGCGTCCCCGTCCGATGCGAGCCGCGGCGGCATCCTTCAGCTCCTCGCGCATGCGATCGAGCTCTGCCGCGTGCTCCGCGCAAAACCGGCGGCCGGACAAAGCCGGCATCTGACAATGACTTCCACTACGACAACGCATAGACCCTTAAGGATAGCACGCCCACGCGAACGCACGTTCCGTGTGAATGATTACCTGCGCGTGGTCTGGCTTCCGGCTTCCCGGCGTTTTGCGGGGGATTTTGCGCCGGAGGACGCTTTCGACTTGATTGGAATCATCTCATAAAGCTTCGTGTACCCGGTCAGGTACACGGTTGCCTCATCGGCCACGATCGGGTTGAACGCGCCGTCCGGAAACGCGAACACCTGGTGACCCGTTCGGACGTTCAGACCGATCGTGTTCCTCGCCGCGAGGTTCGAGAGGTACACGACGTCACCGAGGATCGTGGCCGAGCCCGAGATCTTACCGCCGACGCGATGACGCCAGCGAATCGCGCCCGACTGCGCGTTGAACGCGTAGAAGTTGCCGTCGTAGGACCCCTCGTAGACCGTCGGCCCGATGCCGCGGATGTCGGCGACCGCCGGCGATGCGTACACGTACGCGCCGGTGCTGGTCGACCACGCGACCTCGCCGGTCCGCGCGCCGAACGAGTAGACGCGGCCGTCGGTGTTGCCCATGTACACGCGGCCGAACGCGATCCCGGGGGTGGAGTAGAAGTTCCCCGAGCCGAAACCGAAGTCCGCCCCGCTGGTGCTGACCGCCCAGATCTGGTGGCCGGTGGCCGGGTTCAAGGCGTATGCACGACCCGCGTAGTCCCCGAAGTAGAGGCGCCCGTAGGCGAGCGCCGGTCCGCCCTTGACGGCGGCCTTCGCCTGGTAGGTCCAATTGACGTGGCCGTCGGAGGCGCGCAGCGAGTAGACGGTTCCGTTCTGGTCGCCGAAGTACACCGAGTTCTGCCAGGCCATCGGCGAAGATTCGGTCCCGGGCGGCACCTTGTGCGACCAGACGACGCGCCCAGTCTTCATCGACAGCGCCACCAGCTTGCCGTTGCCGGGAGCCTGGGTCGAGCCGGCGGTCGAGTTGGTCGAAAGGATCGGAAGGAACAGCAACCCCTGGTCGATTCCGAGCGCCGGCGAGGCGGCGGCGAGCGTGCCGACCTTCTTCTCCCACAGCTTGTGCCCAGTGCGAGCATCGAGCGCCTTCGCGGACCCATCGTCGTCGAGCAGGAACAGCGTGTGGCCGGAGATCACGGGCGGGAACTCGAGCAGGGCGAAGTCCTCGAACTTCCAGCCGACGTGGAACGGCGGATCCAGCCGGTTGCCGGACGGGAAAAAGCGAGTGCGGGCGGCGTCGTAGCCGTACCGCGGCCACTCGAACGTGGGAGCCACCTTCGGCGGCGGCTTCTGCCGCGCGACGGTGGGGGTCGTGAACTCGAGGTTGGGGTGCGACACGTTGCCGGGCGAGTGCAGGAGCACGAACGCCGCAGCGCCTCCCGCAAGCACGAGCAGGACCGCCGCGGCGACAAGCCCCCATCGCAACCAACGCCGCGAACCGGGACTCGGCATCGCAGGCATGCTAGTGGCCGTCGCCGCGGATGCCGCCGCATTCGAGTCGCCTCCGGCGCCGCCTGCCCGCGTCCTCAGATGCTCGCGCAGCGCTGCTGCGCGTCACATCCTGCGTCCTCGGCAGCCAGCCCCGGTGACGCCTCTCGGTGCGTCCGCATCCGCGGCGACGACCACTGGCCACGGCGCGGTAGATCCACGCTGAGTGCTGGCCGGTTGGGAAGATCTGCGCGTGGATGTCCCCCCGGCCCCTGAGATGCTCGAGCTGGTCGCGAGCCTTCCGGCCGCCGCACCGCTGCTGCGGGCGCTCGCCGACGCGCCCGGGGCGTACCTGGTCGGCGGGGCGGTCCGGGACCTGCTGCTGGGCGGCCGGCCGGTTGATCTCGACCTCGTAGTCGAGGGCGACGCGGCCATCGCGGCGTCGCGGATCGGCGACGACCTCGTCGTCCACGATCGATTCGGGACCTCGACCGTCACCGCCGGCGGGTTCACCTACGACGTCGCCCGGGCGCGCCGCGAGCGGTATCCGAGCCCGGGCGCGCTCCCGGAGGTCGAGCCGGCGGGCATCGACGAGGACCTGCTGCGGCGCGACTTCACGGTCAACGCGATCGCGGTGGCGCTCGACGGCGAGCAGCCGGGCGCGGTACACGCGGCCCCGCGGGCGATCGAGGACCTCGACGGGCGGCTGCTCCGGGTCCTGCACGACCGGAGCTTCATCGACGACCCGACGCGGCTGCTCAGGCTCGCCCGCTATTCGAGCCGGCTGGGATTCGCGGCAGAGCCCGCGACCGAGGGGCTCGCCCGTGGTGCGCTGGACGAGGCGGCGCTCGCGACGGTCTCCGGTCCGCGGATCGGCGCCGAGCTGAGGCTGCTGGCACGGGAGCCCGACCCGGTCGCCGCGCTCGCGGCGCTGCGCGGCCTGGGGATCGACCGCGCGGTCCATCCGAGCTTCGGGCTGACCGACGAAGCGCTCGCCCGCCGGGCGATCGCGCTGCTTGGAGCCGACGGCCGCCGCGACCGTCTGGCGCTCGCGGTGGCCGCGCTGGCCGTCGCCGCCAGTGAGCTGGGAGGGCTGCTCGACGCGCTTGCCTTCGAGGCGGCCGACCGCGACGCGATCGTGGCCGCCGCGAGCGGCGCCGCCGAGCTCGCGCGACGGTTGGCGGAGGCGGTGCGGCCCTCTGAGATCGCTCGCGCGGCCGGCGGAGCCGGGGCGGAGCAGGTCGCGCTCGCGGGCGCGCTCGGCCCCGAGGAGCCCGCTCGGCGGTGGCTCGAGCGGCTCCGCCACGTCCGGCTCGAGATCGACGGAGGCGACCTGCTCGGTGCGGGCGTGCCGGAGGGACCGGCGGTTGGGCGAGGACTCGCCGCCGCGCTCGCCGCGAAGCTCGACGGCGCGGTCGCGGGGCGCGACGACGAGCTCGCCGTGGCGCTCCGCGCGGCGCAGGAGACGGGATAGCCTGAGGCCGATGGCGAGCGCCAACGAGCTTCGGTGGAACGGGCGTCCCGGCCACTACGAGGTCTATTACCTGACGATCACCGATCCGCGGACCGGGGTGGGCATCTGGATCCGGTACACGATGGTGGCGCCGCTGGCCGCCTCCGGCGGCGGGCCCAGTTGCTCGCTGTGGTTCCTCGCGATGGACCCCCGTCCCGGCGCGACACCGACCGTCGGTCGCAAGGCGACCTACGGGATCGAGCTGCTGCGCTCGACGCGGGACCCGTTCGCGCTCAAGATCGGCGACGCGACGCTCACCGACCAGGGGATGGCGGGCGCGTTCGAGGACGTCTCCTGGGAGCTCCGCTGGCCCCCGGCGCCGCGGCCCTATCTGCCGGTCCACCCGCTGCTCCAGCGGCTGCGGGTCGCGAAGACGGTGCTCGTGATCCCGCACGCCCACGTCCCGGTCGAGGGCGTCGTCACGCTTCCCGGGGGCGAGCGGCTCGAACTCTCCGGAACACGTGGGGGGCAGGCGCACCTTTGGGGCTCCAAGCATGCGAGCTCGTGGGCGTGGGTCCACTGCAACGACTTCACGACCGAGGACGGCGGCCCGGTCGACGCGTTCATCGATGGTGTGTCGGCGACCGTTCCGCGCTTCGGACGCGAGGTGGGGCCGAACACGCCGGTCCTCGCGCGGATCGACGGCGCCGAGTTCCGCTCGACCTCGCCGGTGCGGATCCTCCGCAACACGAGCCGGTACGGGCTCGAGGGCTGGCGGTTCGAGGCGATCGACGGCGCGCTGCGACTCGTTGGCGAGGTCGAGACCGTGCCCGATCAGCTCGCCGGCGTCACCTACCACGACCCCGACGGCGAGCTGGCCTACTGCTACAACACTGAGACCGCGTCGATGCGGCTCGAGGTCCACGAACGGTCTCGTGTGCCGGGCGGCTGGAGTCCGCTGCGCAAGCTCATCTCGGACGGACGCGCGCACTACGAGGTCGGCCAGCGCCAGCCCGCCCCCGGGATCGAGCTGCTGACGAGGTGACCGTCGGCGAGCGAGCGCTCGGCGAGCCGCTGATCGTCGAGCTTCCCGGGGCCCGCGCGACGTTCACGACCAGGCACGGAGGGGTCTCTCAGGGCCCGTACCGGAGCCTGAACCTCGGTCGGCTGACCGACGACGATCCGGACGCGGTGAGGCGCAATCGCGAGCTGGTCACCGAGCGGATCGGGATGCCGCTGGCGATGATCCGTCAGGTTCACGCCGCCGAGGTTCGCCGCCTCGTGCAGCGACCGCGGACCGGCGAGCCACTGCCGGAGGCCGACGGCCAGGCGACCGCGACCGCCGGCGTCGCGCCGATGGTGCTGACGGCCGACTGCCTTCCGATCGCCGTCGCCGGTGGCGGTGCCGCCGCGATCCTGCACGCGGGCTGGCGGGGCCTCGCGGCCGGCGTGATCGAGGCCGGGGTCGACGCCATCCGTGAGCTTGGGGAGGGCGGCAGGCTCGAGGCGGTGATCGGCCCGGGGGCCGGGCCGTGCTGCTACGAGGTGGGGGAGGACGTGCACGCGACCTTCGCCTCCTACGGACCGGCCGCTCGGCGCGGACGGAACCTCGACCTGAAATCGATCGCGCGGATCCAGCTCGAGCGGGCCGGGGTAGACGCCGTCGGCGACGTGGGCCTGTGCACGATCTGCTCCGAGGAGTTCTTCTCCCATCGGCGCGACCGCGGGATCACCGGCCGGCAGGCGGGGATCGTGTGGCTGAACTGATCACCGGGCTCCGTCCGGAGGCGGTGCGGGCGAACCTCGACCTTGTGCGCGCTCGGATCGCGGACGCGGGGCGCAGTCCGGGCGCCGTCGAGATCCTCGCGGCCGTCAAGTACCTGCCGGCCGGGGAGCTCGGCGCGCTCGCCGATGCGGGCGTCACGGTGGTCGGCGAGAACCGCGCCCAGGAGCTGGTGGCGAAGTCGGAAGCCCACCCGGAGTTCACGTGGGACTTCATCGGGAACCTGCAGAGCCGCAAGGTGCCGCTGCTGGTGCCCCGGGTCCGCTACATCCACTCGGTCGCAAGCGACTCGGCGCTCGAGCAGCTGCGCCGGTGCAGCACCGACCGCACCCGTGTGCTGATCGAGGTCAACGTCGCCGGCGAGCCCGGAAAGGGCGGAATCATCCCGGAGGACCTGCCCGCGTTCCTGGATCGCTCACCTGTGGCCGTCGTCGGGCTGATGACGATGCCGCCGCTCGCGTCGGATCCGGAGAACGGCCGGCCGTACTTCGCCGCGCTTCGCGAGCTGGCGGACCGCCACGGCCTCGAACACCTGTCGATGGGAACCAGCCAGGATTATCCGGTCGCGGTGCAAGAGGGGGCGACAATCGTGCGCCTTGGCACGATCCTCTATTCCGAGTCGTCCGGCTAAGCGTCATAATCACGGGAGGGAAACGGCGTCCCCGGGCGAACACCCAATCGCATATGGCCTTTCGCGACACATGGCATCGAGCGCTCGTCTATTTCGGGCTGGCTGAAGATGCGGCGTACCACGAGGACGTCGAGCCCTACCAGGCGCCCGAGAACGAGGTCCAGGAGCCCTACCGTGAACGTCCGAACGTCCGTCGGCTGAGCTCATCCCGCCGGCGCCGCGACGAGATCGACGACATCTTTGCCGACGACGCGGAGCCCGAGCCCCGCGGGTCGGCTTTGCGCCCGGTCGGCGGCGGCCGTGGTAACGGTCGCGGCGGCGGCGACGTGCGGGTCCACTTCGTCGCTCCGAAGAGCTTCAACGACGTCCAGGACGTCGCGGATAAGTTCAAGGACTCGATCCCGGTGATCATCAACCTTCAGGGGACCGAGACCGACCTCGCCAAGCGGCTGATCGACTTCTCGAGCGGCCTCACATACGCGCTTGACGGCGGGATGCAGCGGATCGCCGACAAGGTTTTCCTGCTGACGCCTCGCAACGTCGAGGTGTCGGCCGAAGAGCGCGCCCGGCTCGTCGAGAAGGGCTTCTTCAACCAGTCCTAGCCGGTCCGGTCCGGGTGACCGTGGCGCGGTCCAATAAGCCGAGGCGGGACGCCGAGCGGGCCGCAAGCCCGGATGAGCCCGGCGCGGCCCAATAAGGCGAGGCTGGACGCCGAGCGGGCCGCAAGCCGGGCCGGGTAACGTTCGCCCCATGCAGGTCGGACTCATCGGCGCCGGCAACATGGCCCGGGCGCTCGCGCGCGGTTGGGGTGAACCGGTGCTCGTGTCCGATTCCGGGTCGGGCCGCGCGCGCGAGCTGGCGGACGAGCTGGGAGGCGAAGCGCTCGGCTCGCGTGGGGTCGCAGCTCGATCCGAGCTCGTCGTGCTCTGCCACAAGCCCCAGCAGCTGAATGTCGTGGCCGACGAAATCCGCGACGAGGCCAAGGCGGTCGCGTCCGTGTTGGGGGGGACGACGATCGCGGCGCTCCAGGACGCGTACCCGGGCAAACCAGTCTTCTTGATGATGCCGAACACGCCGGTCGAGGTCCGCCGCGGAGTCATCTGCTACTCGCCGGCCGCGGGGATCGACCCCGAGCTCGAGGACCGCGTGCTCGAGCTGTTCGAACGGCTCGGGACTGTCGAGCGGATACCCGAGGCTCTGTTCGGGACGGCCAGTGCGGTGAGCGGCGTCGGCCCGGCGTACCTCGCGCTGCTCGCCGAGGCCCAGATCGACGCGGCCGTCAGACACGGACTCCCGCCGGCGCTCGCCGAGCGGCTCACCGCCGAGACGATGGCCGGCACCGCCGAGCTGCTGGCGCAGCGCGATTACGACACGCGAGCGGTCCGGCGCGAGGTGACCTCGCCGGGGGGCAGCACCGCGCGGGGGCTCGCGGCACTCGAGCGCGCCGGCGTCCGCGCAGCGTTCCAGGACGCGATCGACGCGGTCGCTGGCCGGAGCCGGGAGTGATCGCGCCGCTGGCGGTCACGCGCGTTGACGTTGCGAACTACGTCAACGCGCTGTTCGAGGTCTACATCATCCTGATCTTCGTCTACATCCTGCTGAACCTGATGTTCTCGCTGGGACTGCGGCTCCCTTACGCGCGCTGGTCGGACGTCCTGCTGTCGTTCCTGCGCGACGTGTGCGAGCCGTATCTGAAGATCTTCCGGCGCTTCATCCCGACGATCGGCATGTTCGACTTCAGCCCGATGATCGCGATCATCGTCCTGTACGTGGCCGACAGGCTCGTGGTCAACGCGATCTCCGGCTGAATGATCGGCTCGACCGTGTCCGAAGCCGCCGGACCGCCGAAGGCGAGCGCGCCCTCGAGAGTGCGGCTGATCGCGCTAGCGCGGGCGGCGGTAGTCGTCGCCGTGGTCGTCGGGCTCGATCAGCTCAGCAAGCACACGATCGCCGCGGGGATCAGTCCGGGCGAGACGAAGAAGTTCCTGCCGCTGATCAGCCTCGTCCACGTCCGCAACACTGGCGTGGCGTTCGGCTTCCTGTCCGGTGGCGGCGCCGTCGTGCTCGTGTTCACGCTGGTCGCGCTCGCTGCGCTGGTGACGTTCCTCGTGCTCCGGCCGGACCGTCCGTGGCTATGGCTCCCGACCGGGATGCTGGTCGGCGGCGCGATCGGGAACCTGATCGACCGGCTCGCCAGCGGATCGGTGATCGACTTCATCAAGCTCCCGGCGTGGCCTGCGTTCAACGTCGCCGACATGTCGATCACGTTCGGCGTGATCGCGCTGGTCCTGGTGCTGGAGTTCGGACGCACCGATGGCCGATGAGCCGATCCGGATCACAGTCACGGACGACGAGGCCGGGACCAGGCTCGACCAGCTGCTGGCGCAACCGCTCGGCTCGCGGTCGCACGCCCAGCGCCTGATCGAGTCCGGACGGGTCAGCGTCGACGGGGCGGTCCGGGCCAAGCGGCACCTCGTTGCGGCCGGAGAGAAGATCAAGGTCGATCCGGGCCCGGATGCCGATGACGTAAAGGAGGAGGCCGACGCCCCGTTCGCGGTCGCCTACGAGGACGAGTACCTGATCGTGGTCGACAAGCCCGCGGGCGTGGTCGTACACCCGGCCCGGGGCCATCGCGCTGGGACGCTGTCTCAGGCCTTGGCGGGGACGGCCGCCGGGGGCGACGAACCCGGGCGTGCCGGAATTGTGCACCGGCTCGACCGCGACACCTCGGGGCTGCTTGTCGTCGCGCGGTCCGACGATGTCCACCGGAGGCTCACGTCACTGCTGGCCTCCCGGAAGATCCGCCGCGAGTACCTCGCGCTCGTCGACGGCCACCCGCAGTCCCGGTCGGGGACGATCGACGCGCCGATCGGCCGGGACCGGCGCGACCGGCTGTCGATGTCGATCGACACCGACGCACCGCGGGCCGCCCGGACCCACTTCGAGGTCGAGGAGCTGCTGCCGGCGGCGACGCTGCTGCGGGTCACGCTCGAGACGGGCCGGACCCATCAGATCCGCGTCCATCTGGCCGCGATCGGGCTGCGGGTCGCCGGCGACCCGCAGTACGGTTTACCCGGTCGCTACGGGCTCCAGCGCCAGTTCCTGCACGCCGCCCGCCTCGAGTTCGAGCACCCGGTCACCGGCGACCGCGTCGACGTGCGCTCCGAGCTTCCGGAGGACCTGCGCGCCGCGCTTGAGCTGGCCCGCCGGGAATAGGTGGGCGGAGCGGCCCGTCCACTGCCGCCCCGGCCCACGGAACCAAACGCGGGAGTGCCGGCAAACTTGCGTAAACTCGGAACCGTTCACGTTCCTCGACCCCGCCGGGTCGAGCCGTGCCCTGCCTCGCGCGACGCGAGGTTCACGGCGGCGCCGGCGGTCCTATATCAACCAGTAAGCAAAAAGGGAGTACCAAAGTGGCTCAGATCGGCGTCAAGGAGCTGCTGGAGGCCGGAGTTCACTTCGGTCACCAGACGCGCCGGTGGAATCCAAAGATGCGCCGCTTCATCTTCGGTGAGCGGGATGGCATCTACATCATTGACCTCCTTCAAACGGAGGAGCTGCTCGAACAGGCCCGCAAGTTCGCGTCCGACATCGCTCGCCGCGGCGGCACGATCCTGTTCGTCGGCACCAAGAAGCAGGCCCGCGACGTGATCAAGGAGGTGGCGGACTCGGCCGGGATGCCGTACGTCAACCACCGCTGGCTCGGCGGCCTGCTGACCAACTACCAGACGATCTCGCTGCGGATCAAGCGGCTTCACGACCTCGAGCGTTACGAGACCGAGGGGCAGCTCCAGCTGCTGCCGACCCGTGAGCGGATCGCCGCCCAGGCGGACCTCGAGAAGCTCCGCGCGAACCTCGGCGGAGTCAAGAACATGCAGCGCGTTCCCCAGGCCGTGTTCGTGATCGACCTGAAGACCGAGGCGATCGCGGTGCGAGAGGCACAGCGGCTGCGGATCCCGATCATCGGCCTGGTCGACACCAACTGCGATCCCGACGGGATCGACTACGTGATCCCCGGCAACGACGACGCGATCCGCTCGTGCGCGGCGGTCACGCGCGCGATCGGCGGCGTCGTCGCCGAGTCCCACGGCGTCTGGCTCGCCGAGGAGGAAGCGGCGAGGCTCGAGCGCGAGCGGCGCGAGGCCGAGGAGCAGGCACGGCGCGAGGCCGAGGAGGCTGCTCGGCGTGAGGCGGAAGAGCGCCAGGCCGCTGAGGCGGCTGCTCGTGCGGCCGCTGAGGCGGAGGCGGCACGGGCCGCTCAGGCTCAGGCTGCGGCCGCTCAGGCGGCTCCTGCGCCCGCTCAGGCGGCTCCTGCGCCCGCTCAGGCCCCTCCTGCACAGGCTCAGGCTGCTCCTGCGGCCGCTCAGGCTGCTCCTGCGCCCGCTCAGCAGGCTGCCGCTGAGAGGTCGCAGGCTCCGCCTACGCAGCCGGCGGAGCCCGCTGCGTCCGAGGCCCCCGCGGCGCCCGAAGCGGCTCCAGCGGCCGAAGCTCCAGCCGTACCCCAGGCACCGGCGACCCCCCCGGCAAAGGAAGAGCAGGAGTCCCAGCCGTCGTCGGAACCGTCGCCCGAACCGCCCGGAGGTCAGGCATGAGTACTGGCGGGCCCAGCGCACAGGACGTGAAGGTGCTCCGGCAGCAGACCGCGGCCGGGATCAACGACTGTCGCAACGCCCTGATCGAGTCCGAGGGCGACTTCGATCGCGCCGTCGAGATCCTCCGGGCGAAGGGACAGGCGCAGGCCGCCAAGCGCGCCGGCGCCGAAGTTCGGGAGGGCGCGGTGCAGAGCTACATCCACTCCGGTAACAGGATCGGCGTGCTGGTCGAGGTCGACTGCCAGACGGACTTCGTCGCCCGCAACGAGCGGTTCGTCGAGTTCGCGAGGGACCTCGCGCTGCACATCGCCGCGGCGCGACCGCTGGCGGTGTCAGACGATCAGATCCCCGCCGAGGATCGCGAGCGCGAGGAGCGGATCGCGACAGAGCAGGCCGCGGACCGACCCGAGAACGTGCGCGAGCGAATCGTCTCCGGGAAGCTCGACAAGTGGCTCGACGACGTCGTACTGCTCCGCCAGAAGCACGTCAACGAGGAGAAGTACGGTGGCAAGACGATCGAGGAGCTCCGCGCCGCTCTCGCGTCCGAGACCGGCGAGAACGTCGTGATCCGCCAATTCGCCCGGTTCGAGGTTGGTGGCTAACACGGCGTCGAGCCCGGCCCCGCCGGCCTACCGGCGGGTGCTGCTGAAACTGTCGGGCGAGGCGCTGATGGGCGATCTCGAGTACGGCACCGACCCCGAGCGGGTCGAGACGATCGCCAAGGAGGTCGCAGCGGTCCACCGGCGCGGGGTCGAGGTCGCGATCGTCGTCGGCGGCGGCAACATTTACCGCGGCCTCGCCGCCGCGGCGCGGGGTATGGACCGCGCGACCGGCGACTACATGGGGATGCTCGCGACGGTCCTGAACGCGCTCGCGCTCCAGGACGCGCTCGAGAAGGAGGCGGTGGCGACCAGGGTCCAGTCGGCGATCACGATCTCCGAGGTGGCCGAGCCGTACATCCGGCGCCGCGCCATGCGCCACCTCGAGAAGGGCCGGATCGTGATCTTCGCGGCGGGCACGGGCAACCCGTTCTTCACGACCGACACCGCGGCCGCGCTGCGGGCGGCGGAGCTCCACGCCCAGGTCGTGCTGATGGCCAAGAACGGCGTCGAGGGCGTCTACTCGGCCGACCCGGCGCTCGACGCCCGAGCGGAATTCATCCCCGAGATCACCCACAAGGAGGCGCTCACCCGCGGCCTCCAGGTGATGGATTCGACCGCGTTCGCACTGTGCATGGACAACAACCTGCCGATCATCGTGTTCAACATGGCCGACGGCCGGAACATCGACAAGATAGTGTCGGGCGAGCGTGTGGGGACGCTCGTGCGGACCTGACGTGAGGGATGGCTGAATCTGATCTGATCGACGAGCTGCTCGCGGACGCCCGGGACCGCACCGGGAAGTCCGTCGAGTCGACTCGTCACGAGTTCGGCTCGGTCCGCACCGGCCGCGCCAGCCCCGCGCTGTTGGACCGGATCAACGTTGACTACTACGGCACCTCCACGCCGCTGAAGCAGCTCGCGACGATCTCCGCGCCCGAGGCGCGGCTGCTCACGATCCAGCCGTACGACAAGAGCTCGATCAAGGCGATCGAGCGCTCGATCCTCGAGTCCGACGTCGGCCTGACGCCGAACAACGACGGCAACCTGATCCGCCTGGCCGTGCCGGAGCTGACCGAGGAGCGGCGCAAGCAGCTGGTCAAGGTCGTCAGGCACATCGCCGAGGAGGGCCGCGTCGCGATCCGCAACGTCCGGCGCGACGTGATGCACGACCTGCGCGAGCTCAAGGAGGCCGGCGACGCCGGCTCCGACGACGAGCACCGCGCCGAAGTGGAGCTCCAGAAGGTCACCGACACCAGGATCAAGGAGCTCGACGAGCTGCTGCAGCACAAGGAAGAAGAGATCCTGGAGGTCTAGCTGTGGCCTCCGAGGACGCGGAGGGGGACGTCACTGGCGCACGCTACGTGGCGATCATCACGGACGGAAACGGCCGCTGGGCCAAGCGGCGCGGGCTCCCGGTGATGGCCGGCCACGAGGCGGGTGCCGATACGGTCAAGGCACGACTTCGCGACGCCGTGGACCTCGGGATCGAGGAGTTGACCGTGTACTCGTTCTCAACCGAGAACTGGAGCCGCTCGCCGCAGGAGGTCGCCGCGCTGATGGCGATGATGAGCCGTCGGATCGACGCCGAGACGCCCGAGCTCCACGAGGAGGGCGTCAGGATGCGGTTCGTCGGCCGCCGCGCGGACCCCGTCCCGGACACGCTGGTCGAGCGGATGTCGTGGGCGGAGCAGCTGACCGCCGACAACACCCGGATCACGCTGTTCGTCGCGTTCAACTACGGCGGCAGGGCGGAGATCGTCGACGCAGCGCGAACCTTTACCGGGGGCTCGGAAGCGGACTTCCGCGCCCTGCTCTACGCACCCGACATGCACGATCCCGACCTGATCATCCGCACCAGCGGCGAGCAGCGAATCTCGAACTACCTGCTGTGGCAGGGCGCCTACTCGGAGCTCTTGTTCCGCGATGAGCTGTGGCCCGACTTCTCCCGCGACGCGTTCGAGCAGAGCCTCGACGAGTTCGCCGCCCGCCAGCGGCGTTTCGGGGGACGCTGATGCCGCCCGCACGGCGTCGAGGCCGGTCGCGGGGCGAGGACGGCTCCGGACGCTCCGAGCTGCTCGCCCGGATCCTCGTCGCGATTCCAGCGGCGATCATCGCGGTCATCTTCATCGACCTCGGCGGGCTCGCGTTCGGACTGTTCCTGATCGCGATCGGGTGGGGCTGCCTGA
Source organism: Solirubrobacteraceae bacterium (assembly GCA_036490875.1). Taxonomy (GTDB): domain Bacteria; phylum Actinomycetota; class Thermoleophilia; order Solirubrobacterales; family Solirubrobacteraceae; genus Palsa-465. Next base: position 16,379 of record DASXDA010000011.1, on the reverse strand, counting down.
GCGAGCTGTACCGGCTGCTCGAGCGGTGGCGGCCGGTCGCGATCGTCGGGTTCGTCGCGGTCGCGGCGCTCGTACTCGCGGCGCGGTACGGAGATTTCCGTTCGGTGATGGGGGTGCTGGTCGCCACGCTGCCGGTGCTGTTCCTGGTCGTGGTCGCGCGCGGCACCGGGCACGCGACCGTCTCGATCGCGGGGACGCTGCTTGGGATCTTCTGGATCGGCCTCGCCGCCAGCCACGCGATGCTGCTGCGCGAGCTCCCGCACGGCGACGGGGTCGTGATCGACGTGCTACTGGGGACGTTCATCGGCGACACCGGTGCGTACATCGGCGGCCGGCTGTTCGGCCGCCGCGCGCTCGCGCCGTCGATCTCGCCGAAGAAGACCGTGGAGGGGCTGTTCTGCGGGGCGCTCGCGGCGATTCTCGCGGTATTCGTGGCCGGCGGCTTCCAGACCTGGATGACGCAGAGCAACGCGCTGCTGCTCGGAATCGCCGTCGCTGTTTTCGGGCCGATCGGCGATCTGTTCGAGTCGGTGGTCAAGCGCGACTCAGGCGTCAAGGACGCGGGCACTCTGTTCGGTCCGCACGGCGGTGTCCTCGACCGCGCGGACGCGGCGCTGTTCACCGTCGTCGCGGGCTACTACGTGTGGTTCGCGGCGATCCACTGATGGGTTCCTAGAATCCGCGTCGTGTCCCGCCGCCTGGCAATCCTCGGCTCGACCGGGTCGATCGGAGTCCAGGCGCTCGATGTCGTCGACCGGGCAGGGGACGACCTTCTCCTCGTCGCGCTGAGCGCCTCCCGCGCCTGGGAGCCGCTGATCGAGCAGGCCAGCAGCCGCGGCGTCACCCGGATCGCGCTCGCCGACGAGGACGCCGCCGCGCGCGCCGCGGAGGCGTGGACCGACGGCGAGGTGCTTGGCGGCGTCGACGGGATCGTGCGGCTGATCACCGAATCCGAGTGCGACCTCGTGTTGAACGCGATCGTCGGCTCCGCCGGGCTCGTGCCGACGGTCGCGACGCTCGGCGAGGGGATCGATCTGGCGCTCGCGAACAAGGAGTCGCTGGTCGTGGGCGGTGAGCTCGTCACCCAGCTCGCGGAGGCGACAGGCGCGCAGATCATCCCGGTCGACTCCGAGCACTCGGCTCTCTACCAGCTGATCGCCGCCGAACACGCCGGGACGGTCGAGCGTCTGATCCTGACCGCATCCGGCGGTCCGTTCCGCGGGATGGGACGCGACGAGCTCCGGGATGTCCGCCCCGAGCAGGCGCTCGCACACCCCACCTGGGACATGGGCGGCAAGATCACGATCGACTCGGCGACGCTGATGAACAAGGGGCTCGAGCTGATCGAGGCCCACCACCTGTTCGGCACGCCGTACGACCAGCTCGACGTCGTCGTCCATCCCCAGTCGATCATCCACAGCCTGATCCAGCTGTGCGACGGGGCGACGCTCGCGCACCTGGGCTATCCGGATATGCGGGTGCCGATCTCGTACGCCCTGCACCACCCGGAGCGGGCCGAGGTCCCGCTCCAAGCGCTCGACCTCGTCTCGGTCGGCGCGCTGACGTTCGAGCCGGTCGATGACCTCACATTCGGGTGCCTGCGGCTGGCGCGAGAGGCCGCCCGCGTGGGCGGAACCGCGCCGTGCACGATGAACGCGGCGAACGAGGTCGCCGTGCACGCGTTCCTCGCCGGGCGAATCGCCTTCCTCGAGATCGAGGCGGTGATCGAGGAGACGCTCGGGGAGCTGCCCGCGCAGGGGATCCACTCGTTCGACGCGCTCGGAGAGGCCGATACCAGGGCCCGCCGGGTCGCGGATGAGCTCGTCGCGCAGCGCGCCCCCGCCTGAACGGGGCCCCGCCCGGTGCACCGCCAGGCCTCTTCGTGAACCCATATTCACGCCTGACACACTGCACCTGTGTCATACCTGCTGGCGTTTCTGGGGTTCATCGCGCTGATCGTCCTGCACGAGGCCGGCCACTTCACGGCCGCCAAGCTCGTGGGGATGCGAGTCGAGAAGTTCTCGCTCTTCTTCGGCCCGATGTTCGTCAAGAAGCGGATCGGCGAGACCGAGTACGGGATCGGCCCGATCCCGCTCGGGGGCTACGTGAAGATCACCGGGATGAACCCGAACGAGGAGCTCTCGCCGGAGGCGGAGCGACGGGCGTACTACAACCAGAAGGTCTGGAAGCGGGTGGTGGTGATCCTCGCCGGCCCTGCGGTCAACATCGCGGTCGCGTTCATCATCATCTGGGCGCTGTTCCTCGCCAACGGGCAAACCGTCATGTCCCACGGCCAGCCCGTCCCGAGCACTCGGATCGCGGCCGTGACGGCCGCCCCGGCGGCGCGGGCGCTCAAAACGGGCGACCAGATCGTGTCCGTCGACGGCGTGAACCGCTCATTCGACGCGATCCGGGCACAGCTCGCCACGCATCGCTGCGCCGGGCGCCAGGTCAACGGCTGCGTGGCAGCGACGCCCGCGGCGGTGGTCGTGCGCCGCGACGGGAGGCTGATCACGTTCAGCCTGCGGCCGATCTACAGCGCCGCGTCGAAGCGTCCGCTGCTCGGGTTCGAGTTCGGCAATCGCCAACAGGCCGTCGGTCCCGGCAAGGCGGCGACGCTGACGGTGACAGGGCTCTGGGACGTGACCAAGCGAACCGTCAGCGTCATCGTCCGCGTCTTCGAGCCACAGGAGCGAAAGCAGCTGCATGGGGTCGTCGGCGGCTACACGGTCGCGCAGGAGTCGTTCTCACACTCCGTGACCCAGGCGCTCGAGGTGCTCGCCCTGATCTCGCTGTCGCTCGGGATCATCAACCTGTTCCCGTTCCTGCCGCTCGACGGCGGCCACGTGTTCTGGGCCGTGGCCGAGAAGATCCGCGGCAAGCGGATCCCGTTCTCCGTGATGGAGCGGGCGGGCGCCGTCGGATTCGTACTGATCATCCTGATCTTCGTGATCGGCCTCAGCAACGACATCTCGACGCTGACGGGCAAGGGGTTCAACGTCCCGTAGGCGGCCGCCGCTTCGATAGCGTTTCGCTCGAAAGGCAGGGTTCAACGAGGGGACGTGAGGAGAAATATGGAGACCGGCACGATCACTGAGGCGGCCGCCAAGGCCGTCGACGCACCGACGCTGACCGAGGCGCTCCGGCGCACAGCCGCCAACCATCCGGACATCGTCGCCGTCCGCTGGCCGGATGACAGTGGCGCGCTGACCTGGTCGGAGCTCCTGGCGCGAGTCGACCCGGTCGCCGGCGGGCTGGCGAAGCTCGGCGTCGTGCGCGGTGACACGGTGGCGATCATGCTGGCCAACCGGCCCGAGTTCCACATCATCGACCTGGCGGTGGTGACACTCGGCGCGACCCCGTTCTCGATCTACACGACCTACCCGGCGGAGGAGATCAAGTACCTGATCGAGGACTCGGGCTCGAAGGTCGCGGTCGTCGAGCCGGCGTTCCTCGACGTGATGCTCGAGGCGCGCAAGCAGCTCCCGGGCCTCGAGCAGCTGATCGTCGTGGACGGCGATGCACCCGAGGGGACGATCCCGCTCAGCGACATCGAGGGCTCGAACCCCGACTTCGACGCGGCATCGGTGCCGGGTGCCCAGCCCGAGGACGTGCTGACGCTGATCTACACCTCCGGCACGACCGGGCCGCCGAAGGGCGTGCAGCTGTCGCACCACAACATCATGTTCGCGGCGAAGGTGACCGAGGAGATCATCAACCTCGAGCCGGGCGCGAGGGTGATCTCGTGGCTGCCCGCGGCGCACATCGCCGAGCGGATGGCGCACCACTACCTGCCAACGATCTTTGCGGGAAGCATCACCTGCAGCCCGAACCCAAGGGAGATCCTCACGTACCTGCCGCAGGTCCACCCGACCTGGTTCTTCGCCGTGCCGCGGATCTGGGAGAAGCTCAAGGCCGGGCTCGAGACGATGCTCGCGGGCCAGCCTGAGGAACAGCGCAAGCCGGTCGAGGACGCTATGGCCGCGTCGATCCAGCGGGTGCGGCTCCGCCAGCGCGGTGAGCCCGTTCCGGACGAGCTCGAGCGCCAGGTCGCCGAGGCAGACGAGAAGTACTTCGCCGGGATCCGCGCGATGCTGGGGCTCGACCAGGTCGAGGGCGTCAACGTCGGCGCCGCGCCGACGCCGGTCGAGGTGCTCGAGTTCTTCCACGCGCTCGGGATCGAGCTGGCCGAGCTGTGGGGGATGTCGGAGACGTGCGGCGCCGGGACGTCCAACCGCCCGGGCGCGGTCAAGATCGGGACCGTCGGTCCTCCGTCGCCCGGATGCGAGATCAGGATCGCCGACGACGGCGAGGTGCTGGTCAAGTCCGAGTTCGTGATGATGGGCTACCGCAACTTGCCAGAAAAGACGGATGAGGCAATCGACTCATTGGGCTGGCTGCACACCGGCGACATCGGCGAGCTCGACGACGAGGGATACCTAACGCTCGTCGACCGCAAGAAGGAGATCATCATCAACGCGGCCGGCAAGAACATGTCGCCCGCCAACATCGAGGCCGCGATCAAGACCGCCAGCCCGCTGATCGGCCAGGCGATCACGATCGGCGACCGCCGGCCCTACAACACCGCCCTGATCGTGCTCGATGCCGACTTCGCGCCGCAGTGGGCCACGCAGCAAAGCCTCGAGGGCGAGACGCTCGCGGAGCTGTCGAACGATCCGGCCGTGATCGAGGCGGTTCAGACCGGGCTCGACGAGGCCAACACCCACCTGGCGCGCGTCGAGCAGATCAAGAAGTTCCGGATCGTCCCCGGCGACTGGCTACCCGGCGGCGACGAGCTGACTCCGACGATGAAGCTGAAGCGCAAGCCGATCGCCGCGAAGTACGAGGAGCTGATCGAGGAGATGTACTCGGGCTGATCGGCGGAGCGATGTGGGCGATTTCTCGGTCTATGGCCGAGTTATCGCCCAGATCGAGCCCCGATTGAGGCCCGCCCGACGCTCAGCTAGCTGCCGGCGCCGCGCCACGAGCGCGTTCCATCTCCAGCGTAAGAAGTCCCGCCGAGAACGCGATCACCCCTTCGAAAAGGTGCACGACGTCGCCGGCGCTGTCGACCGCGATCGGGCCGATCGACGAGCCGCCGACGATTAGGCCCCAAGCACCGACGGCGATGTACAGGGCGCCGGCAACGAGGAGGTAGGTGTGCGCCGCTCGGGGACGCCACGCGGCGGCCACGCCGACGACCCCCGGCAGCAGGTGAAACAGCGCGTGCCACCCGTTGGCGGTGACCTGCACCCCGAGCAGCTCGCCGCTGTCGTGGACATGACCGGTGGCGAAGTTCGGGTCGATCAGGAACGCGCCGATGCCGTTCGCGATCCACCAGAGGCCGATCGCCAGCGAAGCGACCTGGACCGGCCGCACAGCGCCTACCGCGCTCCCGCCGCGATCGATCGCCAGACGAGCTCCACCGGGTGATACACCGGCAGCGGCTGTCCCAGCTCGCGCAGGTGCAGGTCGAGCTGGGCCGCGCAGCCGGGGTTGCCGGCGGCGATCGCCTGTGCGCCGGTGTCGAGCACGTTGCGAGCCTTGCGGATGCCGAGCTCGGCGGCGGCGTCTGGCTGCAGCAGGTTGTAGACGCCGGCGGAGCCGCAGCAGACCTCGCGCTCCGTTCCCACCTCGAGCAGCTCGAGCTCGGGGATCGCCCGCAGCAGCTCCCGTGGCTCCTGCCGGACGCCCTGGGCGTGCGCGAGGTGGCAGGCGTCGTGGTAGACCACCCGCAGCGGCACCGGACCGCGCGGCGCCTGCGCCGGTACCGACGCGAGCACCTCGGTCACGTCGCGCACGCGGCCGGCGAGCTCGCGGGCCTCGGGGGTGCCGAGCAGGTCGCCGTACTCCTTCATCGCCGAGCCACAACCAGCGGCCGACGTGACCACGTAGTCGACGTCGCCAAGCGCCCGAAACGCCGCGATCGCGGCCTCGGCGCGCGCGACCGCGCTCTCCTCCTCGCCGGCGTGGAGCTCGAGCGCCCCGCAGCATTCCGGCAGTCGCGGCGCGAGCACATCGAAGCCCTCGGCCGCGAGCGCCCGCGCCGACGCCATGGCCGCCTCCGGGTAGAACACGCGCTGCACGCAACCGAGCAGCAACGCGACGCGACCGCGCCGCGGCCCGGCCGCGGGGGTGAGCTCGGGCACCCGTGTCCGCATCGCGCGCCGGAGCGGCGCCCGGGGCGCAACCCGCATCATCGTCCCCGCCCGCCCCGGGAGCCGGTCGACCCCGAGCCTGCGGCCGGCGGCCATCAGCGGCGCGAGCGCGCGCAGTCGCGCGGGGTGGGGGAGTGTCTCGAACAGGATCCGGCGGAGCGCGCGCTCGACAGGGGAGCGGCGGTGATGGCGCTCGAGCTGCGGGCGGGTGCGCTCGATCAGGCGGTCGTAGCGGACTCCCGAGGGACACGCGCTGACGCACGCCATGCACCCGAGGCAACGGTCGATGTGCGTGACCAGCTCGGTCGAGACCTCGGCGCCGTCGAGCGCGTCGCCGATCAGCACGATCCGGCCTCGGGGCGAGTCCGCCTCGTTCGCCCACAGCACATAGGTCGGGCAGGTCTGCAGACAGAACCCGCAGTGGACGCAGTCGTCGACGACCTCCTGCTCCGGCGGGCGCCGAGCGTCGAATCCCTCAGATACCGCCAACGAACACTCCCGGGTTGCACGCCCGAGCCGGGTCGAACCGCTGCTTGACGCGCTGCATCAGCTCGAGTGCGGCGGCGTTGGCCGGCGCGCCCCACGGGTCGAGGGTTGAGCGGAGCTGGTCCGGCGCGTCGAGCACGACCGGCACGGCGCCGGCCGGCAGCTGCCCGATGAACGTTTCGAGTGCCGCCGGCTCGAGGTCGACGAACGTGTGGCCGACGGCCGCCCGGCCGACCGCCCTCGCGTCGCTCGACCGAACCGCCTCGAGCACTCGTACGAGCGCCGTCGGACGGGCCGCCACCCGCACGAGCGCCCCGCTCGCCGACCGCTGTCCCGCGCGCTGGCGGGCCCACAGCTCGGCGTCGTCGGTGACCGTCTGGACGCGCTCGAGCCCGGCTTCGCGGATCAGCTCGGCGACTCGCTCCGAGCGCGACCCGCTCGCCGCGCCGGCGCACTGGGCGAGGACGCCGCCGCGAGTTCCGCTCCAGGCCACGTCGAGCGCCTCGAGCTCGAGCGGCGCCGCGGCCAGCGCGGCAGCCGCGCGGGCAACGGTGCCGGGATCGCCGCTGTCGCCGACGACGGTCGCGGTGCTCGACGGGAGCGGGTGCAGCCTGACGCTCACCGACATGATCAGCCCGAGCGTCCCGAAGGAGCCGGTGAACAGTTTGCCGAGGTCGTAGCCGGCGACGTTCTTGATCACCTTCCCACCGGATCGAGCGATCGTGCCGTCGCTGAGCGCGACGGTCATCCCGAGCACCAGGTCGCGCGGTGCGCCGTAGCGGTGGCGCAGGGGGCCGCAGTCAGCCGTCGCCAGGACCCCGCCGACCGTCGCCTCGTGCCCGGGCCCGAGGAACGGGTCGAGCGCGAGCATCTGGCCGGTAGATGCGAACTGATGCTGCGCCCGCGCCAGCGGCATGCCAGCCTCGAGCACCGCGGTCAGATCGCCGTGGTTGTGCTCGAGCACCCGGTCCAGCTTCTCGGTGCGCACCTCGACGTCGGGCGCCGAACCGGCCGCGCCCCACCGCGACTTGCTGCCGCCTCCGACGATCCGCACCGCCTCGCCGCCGGCGGCGGCCCCCGCCAGCGCGGCCGCGGCCGCCTCGTCGTTCGTCGGCCGCAGCTGGCGCGGCATCAGAACCTCGTCGCCACGCCGGCCCGCTCGAGCGGATGCTCGCGGTATGGGCCCGGGACCTCGCCGCACAGGCGCGGTGTGGGCATCACCTTCCCGGGGTTCGCAAGCCCGTGCGGGTCGAACGCGCACCGCAGCCGCTGGAAGGTGGCGAGGTCAGACTCGGAGAACATCGACGGCATATACGCCTTCTTGTCGACGCCGACGCCGTGCTCGCCGGTGATCGACCCGCCGGCGTCGACGCACGTCTTGACGATCAGCCCGGCGAGCTCCTCGGCGCGCGCGGGCTCACCGTCGCGCGCCGCGTCGTAACAGACCAGCGGGTGAAGGTTGCCGTCGCCCGCGTGGAACACGTTCGCGACCTGCAGCCCGTACTCGGCCGACAGCTCGTCAATCCGTTGCAACACATCAGCAAGCCGCGTCCGCGGAATCACGCCGTCCTGGACGTAGTACGCCGGTGCGATCCTGCCCATCGCCGCGAACGCCGCCTTGCGGGCCTTCCAGATCAGGTCCCGCTCGGCCTCATCCTGGGCGACGCGGATTTCCGTCGCGTGTTCGCGCTCGACCAGCGCGATCACCTCGTCGAACCGCGTCTCGCACTCCTCGCTCGGCCCGTCGAGCTCGACGACCAGCGCCGCGCCCGCATCGAGACGGTAGCCGACGCCGGTCGCCTCCTCGGCGGCCCGGATCGCGAGCCGGTCCATCATCTCGATCGCGCCGGGCACGATCCCCGCGGCGACGATTGCGCTGACCGCCTCGCCGGCCTGCGCGGTGTGCTCGAAGAATGCGACGAGCGTCCGCACCGCCTCCGGCCGTGGCACGACGCGCACCTCGATCCGGGTGGCGACCCCGAGCGTCCCCTCGGACCCGACGAACGCGCCGAGCAGGTCGTACCCGGGGGCGTCGCGCTCCAGCTCGACGACGGAGCCGTCGGAGAGCACCAGCTCGAGGCCGGTGACGTAGTTGGTCGTGAACCCGTACTTGAAGCAGTGGGCGCCGCCCGAGTTCTCGGCGATGTTGCCCCCGATCGAGCAGACGATCTGGCTCGAGGGGTCGGGCGGGTAGAAATGGGTCGGCGCGACGGCGCCCGAGATCGCGAGGTTGGTGACGCCGGGCTCGACGACCACGCGAGCGTCTTGGAGGTCGACCGACAGGATCCGCCGAAGCCTGGAGAGGACGATCAGCACCCCTTCGGCGACCGGGAGCGCGCCGCCGGAGAGGCCGGTCCCCGAGCCCCGCGCGACCCACGGGACGCCCGCTTCGAAGCACGCGAGGACCACGTCGCGGACCTGATCGCCGTCGCCCGGAAGCACCGCGACGAGCGGCTCCTCGCGGTAGTGGGCGAGCGCGTCCGAGCGATACGTCGCCAGCTCCCGGGGGTGTGTGAGCACGTGATCGGCTCCGCAGATCCCGCTCAGCCGGGCAACCAGCTCCGCACCGGACTCCATTGGCCCCAGTATCCCGAAATGCTCAGTGCAGCGTGATCGATTTGCCCAGCGGACGATCCTGATATCACCAACCTCGCCGCAAACGACGCGGTTCCGGGTCCGATGCCGGTAGCTCTCCTCACCAACTACCTGACGCCTTACCGCGTTCCGCTGTACGAGCGCCTGGCCGACCGCCACGGCGTCGACGTGTGGTGCTTCGGGGGCGGCGACCGGTACGTGCCGGCGTGGTTCGCGGATCTCGACCAGCAGCTCGACGACGCGCGCTTGCGCACGCGCCGTCTCGGCGGGCCCGTTTCCGCGATCGCGCTCGGGCGGGGCTACGACGCCGTGATCGCCCCGCACGCCGGCGGCGCGATGCTACCCGCGGCCTACGCCGGCGCCAGGGCTCACCGCAAGCAATTCATCCTGTGGGCGTCGGTATGGGCGGAGCCGCGGTCACCCGCGCATGCGGTCGCGTCGCCGGCGATCCATCACATCTACCGCCGTGCCGACGCGGTGGTCGCCTACGGGGAGCACACGAGGCGGTTCGTCGCCGGGATCCGCGGCCACGACGACGACGTGTTCGTCGCCCCGCAGTCGGTCGAGGCAGATCTGTTCGCGCGCGAGGTCGCGAGCGAGGAGATCGACGCGTTTCGCGAGCGCCATGGCCTCACAGGGCCGTTCGCGCTGTACGCCGGGCGGCTCGTCGCCGAGAAGGGCGTCGACGTGCTGATGGACGCGTGGCGATCGGTGAGCTCGGAGCTCACGCTGGTCGTCGTCGGCGACGGCCCGCTGGCCGAGGCGGTGCGAGCCGCGCCCCGGACGCGTTTGCTGGGCCCGCTGCCGCGACCCGAGCTTCCGGTCGCGTACGCGGCCGCGCAGTTCGCGCTGCTGCCCTCGATTCCCACGCCGCGCTTCCTCGAGCCGTGGGGCCTCGTCTGCAACGAGGCGATGCACCAGGCACGCCCGGTGATCGCGACGACCGCGGTCGGCGCGGTAGCCGGTGGGCTCGTGCGCGATCAGCAGACCGGCCTCGTCGTACCGCCGAGCGACTCCCGCGCGCTCGCGGAGGCGATCGACCGGCTCGCGGCAGACCCGGCGCTGCGCGTTCGCCTCGGGGAGGCGGCGCGGGCGAGCGTCGCCGCCTACAACTACGACGCGATGGTCGAGGCGTTCGATCGGGCGCTGGCGACCGCGGCCACAGCTCGGACTCGGAACCGTCGATGACGGGCTCGGTTCGAGCACCGGCGTCACCGGGTCCGGCGGCCTCCCCGTCGAATCCGGCGGGAGGCCGTGGCCGGCGCGCATGGGAGACGCTCAACCAGCCGGGGTGGCGGTTCGGGGCCCTGGCGGTGCTCGGCTTCGTGCTGGTTCTGCTGCAGACGGTGCGCGGCGTCAACCAGGCGTTCGATTTCTGGGAGCACGCCGCGACCGTCCGGCAGCTGATCCTCCACACGACGAATCCCGGCAACTCGCTGCTCGCGATCCACGCGCCGAGCGCGTTCTACTCGCCGTACGCGCTGCTGGTGGCCGTCGGCGCGAAGGTGACCGGGACGGGGCCCGTCAACGCGCTCGCAGTGGCCGGACTGATCAACTACTGGCTGCTGATCGCCGGGATCTGGTGGTTCACCCGGGTGTTCAGCAGGCACCTGCAGGCGGTCTTCTATGCGCTGCTGTTCGTGTGGCTTCTGTGGGGCGTCAGCCCTTGGAAATACAGCGGCTTCTTCAATCTCCGCGCGCTCGCGGCGGTGATCGCCTACCCGTCGACGTTCGCGACCGGGGTCGGGCTGCTGACCGCGGCGCTCTGGAACTGGAGCCTCGGCCGCCCGACGCGAGATCGATGGCTGTCGGCGGCGGGGTGCACGCTCGGGCTCGCGGTCGTCGTGCTCAGCCATCCCGTCGCCGGCGTCGCGACGGCGTCAGCGATGCTCGCGATCTCGCTGACGGCCGCCGATCGCCGGCTCGCGCTGCTGACGCTCGCGACGGCGTTCGCTGGCGCCGCACTGCTGTCGCTGGCATGGCCCTACTACTCGATCGTCCATCTGTGGGACGACCAGGGCGTCTATGACCCGAGCAACTCGGTCATGTACGGCTCGTGGGTCGTTCACATCCTTCCCGCGTTCGCGGCGCTGGCGCTGTTCTTCTACGCCACCGGGACGCTGAACCGGGCGCGGCTCGGGCTGTACTGCCTCCCGCTGGTGGCGATCTTCATCTACGGTGGCCTGTCCGCGCACTACGGCGACGGCCGGGTGATCTCGTACATCGTGCTCGGAGCGCAGATCGGCCTGGCGGATCTCGCCGCCAACCTCGAGCGACCGGCTCTCGCGCGGCTGAAGGGGCGCCCGCTCGCGATCGCCGCGGCTGCGGCAATCGCCGGGCTGCTCGTGGTCGCCGAGCTCATCAACATGGGGGGCGGCCTCAAGGGCACCATCCCTGGCACTGGCTCGGCCCCCGCGGTGTACACGAACTACCGGGCCGCCGTCACCGGCCTGCCGGCGAGCGCCACGGTCCTCACCCCGATCAACGACGGCGCCGAGGCCGCGATCCCGGTGTATGCCGGACGGTTGGTCGCCACCCACCGGCCGCTGGCGTTCGTCGACCAGCGGCAGCGGCTGCAGTCGGTCTACCGATTCTTCTCCGCGCAGGCGAGCCCGGGCTACCGGCAGCAGCTGCTCGACCGCTACCACGTGCGCTACATCGTCGTGCCGCCCGGCCTGCTCGGGGAGGCGAGCCCGTTCGGACCGGTCATCCGCCGCGGCGCGTTCGACACCGTCGCGGTCGGGGGGTAGCCGCGACCGGCTAGTGGAGCGTGATCGCCTGGTTGCGGCTGACGACCGTGTGCGGCTCGAGCGGGTCGAAGTATCCGAGGTCCGGATCCTGGGCCGGGTAGCTCCAGCCGAGCCGCACGTTGCCACTCGACGGGAACTTGAGACGGAGGTCGAAGTAGCAGCTCTGGCTGGGGCGGCTGATCGTCACGTTGTGGATCGTCTGCCACGGGCTGCGCGAGCTCGACTGGAACTGGATCGCGACCGTCTGGGCCTGCGAGGTGTCGAGGATCGCGTAGTGGGCCGGACGCAGGCACCCCCAGACCTCGAGGCTCTGGCCGCGCCGGCCGGTCGTCTTCGGCAGGTACAGCGGCAGCCGCCAGGCGCTGTAGGTCGCCTTCTGGGAGTAGTCGTAGGCCAGCAGTCCGCTCGCGTACCCACCCCAGTCGGTCGCCTTGGTCGCGGGCAGCGGGTCGTGGAGCAGGTACTGGAAGAACGACGCGATCCTGGGGTCGCGCCAGGAGAGGTATTCCGCCCAGTTGTCGTAGTGGGCCGCGGTCGACTGGGTGACCCACGGGAAGTAGTGGGGCTTCTGCGGCTCGTACTGTTTGTCGTGCTTCGGCGGCGTCGTGATGTAGGCGAACTCCGTGTTCCAGATGCTCATCCTCGAGCGGGACCCGTACACCCGCTGCAGCCGGTCGATCGCGCGCTCGAGGTTGCCGAGCAACGCGAGCGAGGAGTAGTCGACGGTCGAGGAGCCGTTGGCCGGATCCGGGGAGAGCTCCTTGTTGGGCGGATACCAGCGCATGTACGGATGGTCCGAGACGCCGGTGGCGCGGAACATCGCCGGATGCTGGGCGCGAAAACGCCTAACGCCGGCACCGGTCGTGGGACAGCCGCGGAGCTTCGCCGCGGAGCCGGTCAGTGGCCGGTAGCCGCTGTCGACGCAGTACATCGCCCGCAGAAACACGAGTGGCCTCATTCCCGAGAACTCGCCCCAGTAGTTGTAGCCGCGCGGCGCGAGCTCACCGAAGATGAACGTGTCGCGTCCGTGCCCGGTCTGCTGCAGCGCGCTCCACGCGGAGTCGACCAGCTGGCGGTACATCCGGGGGCTGTTCTCGATCGTCAGGTGCCCGGGGACACCCTGTGGCGCGAGGCTGGGGCCGTAGTCGGGCTCATTCCAGATCGACCAGAAGCTCACGCGCGGGAGCGGACTGGAGGCCCCCGGAGGCGTGTACCTCCCGCTGTAGCGGACTCCGAGCGCGCGCACGAACGCCTGGTACTGGACGGGGGAGGGCTCCCAGTACGCGCTCGTCGAGCCCTTCGGCCGGCCGCGACCGAGCGCCCACGCGGGCGCCCCGCCCATCGCATCGAGGTCGATTCCGATCCCGGCGCGCGTGGCGTCGATGATGATCTGGTCGTAGGGCGCCCACTTGGCGCTCTGGTAGGACGCCGGGTTCGCGCCGTTGAAGCCCTTCGGGGGTCGGCTCGAGAACGGATTCGGGGCGACGTTGAACCAGCGAAATCCGAGCCGGATCCGGCCCACGCCGATCATCCGCAGGCGGTCGATCGTCCCCTGCGGGTTGGCCGTCAGCTGCAGATCGTCCTCGAGCATCGCCTGCTGGGTGCCGGCGGCGATCGCGGGCGCCGCGCGGACGGCGCCCAGCGACAGCGCGCTCAGCGCCGCGCCGATCAGCGCCGGCAGGCGTGGGTCCCGAATGCTCAACGCGTTTACCTGATCGTCACCGAGACCGAACGGCTGATCGTTGGCGCGAGCGGGTCGAAGTAGGTGTGGACGTAGCCGGCGTAGAGCCTCGCATCGGTCGCCGGATAGCTGTAGATCAGCCGCACGGAGCCGCTCGCCGGGAACTTCACCTGGCGGGTGAAGAAGCAGCTCGACGCCGGGTTCGAGAACGTCACGGTGGCCACCGTGGACCACGACCCGCGCCCGCCGCGCTGAAACTGGATCAGCGCCGTCTGGGGCCTGTGCGTGTCGAGCAGCGCGTAGCGCGCGGGCCGCACGCAACCCCACACGGTGACTGCGCGTCCCCGACTGGCCGTGCCGTTCGGGAGGTAGATCGGCAGACGGTAGGCCTGGAGCCCGGGCTTCGCCGCGCCCGGCGGGTAGGCGCTACACCCGCGAGTGCTCGGCGGCGTGCCGAAGAAGATGATTCCGCTCGCGAAGCCCCCGCATTCGGGCGTGCCGACGCTCGGGTTGGGGTCGATCAGCAGGTACTGCATCGAGCTCGCGATCCGGCTGTTCTTCCACGACAGGTATTCGGCCCAGTTGTCGAAGAACGCCTGAGTCGCCAGCGAGGCGTTGGACCCGCTCCGGTTCGGCGGGTTGGTGATGTAGCCGTACTCCGTGTTCCAGAGCGGGAACCGCTTGCTCGATCTGTACGCGCGCTGCGCCTTGTCGAGTGCCCTGAGCATGTTCGGCAGCTGCGAGAACCCGGCGAAGTTGGGGTTGGTGTAGTGCGTTTTTGTCGGCGGGGTGCTCCCATCCTTGCCCAGGGGATACGGATGGTCCGACCAGGCGGTGTTGTTGAACAGCGCCTGGTTATGCGAACGGAACCGCCGTGACGCCGCGACGGTCGTGGGGCACTTCCGCACCTTCGCCGCGTTGCCGCGGTACTGGTGGTAGTGCGAGTCCAGGCAGTAGAGCTCGCGGATGAACTCGAGCGGCGGCGTCTCGCCGTACGCGCCCGGCAGGCCCGTCTTGTTCTTGCTGTTCGACGGGATGTGCGCGCCGTGGGCGGCGAGCGCGCCGACGATGATCGTGTCGCGGCCGTGCCCGCTCGCGTGAAGCCCACTCCACGCCGCGTTGACGAGTCCCCTGTACATCACCGGCGAGTACAGGACCTTCGACTGGTTGATCCCCTGCGGCGCGAGGTCCTCGCCGAAGTTCGGCTCGTTGTAGAGCTCCCACGCGTGCACTGACGGGTACCGCTTGCCGAGCGCCACCACGAACTGGCGATACTCGTTCGCCGACGGCATGAACGCGAACTCGAAGTTGTAGTGGGCCCCGAACCTCCCCGGGTTGGGCCCCTGCGCCCACAGCGGGGCGAACGCCGTCGGGTTGAGCAACAGCTGAATCCCATCCGCTCGGGCTGCCGCGACGACCGCGTCGTACGGGGCCCAGTTCTTCGCCGGGTACGCGTTCGGATTCGACGCGTTGAAGTTCGGCCGCTTGCGCGACTTCGGGTCGGGCGCGATGAACGACCAGCGGATCAGCAGACGGACCGTCGTCACGCCGAGATGCCGGAGCTCCTGCATCGTCGCGACCGGGTTCTGCAGGAGCGCCACGTCGTCCTGGAACACCGAGACCTGGCGGCCCGACGCGGTCGCGGTCGCGGGGACGGCGACCGACGCGAGCGTGGCCGCGAGCGCGAGCAGCGAAACCGAGACCGCTCGTCGCGCCGCCCTCATCTGATCGTCACGGCGACGGTGCGGCTGACCGATGGCGTTCCGGGAACGAAGTTCGTGTTCGGAATACCGGCCGCCAGCCGGGAGTCGCCGGCGGGGTAGGCGTAGGACAGCCGCACGGAGCCGCTCGCCGCGAACTTGACGTTCGCGGTGAAGTAGCAGCTGGCGCTCGTTCTCCTGAACGTGACCGTCGAGACGGTCGTCCACGCGCCCCTCGATCCGCGCTGGAACTGGATCTGCGCTGTCTGCGGCTTACGCATGTCGAGCAGCGCGTAATGGGCCGGCCGCACGCACCCCCAAACCGTGAGCGTGCGCCCGCGGCGGGTCGACGAGCTCGGCAGGAAGATCGGCAGGCGGTAGGCGTCGAGGCCCGGCTTGGCGACGCCCGGCGGATAGCTCGCGCAGCCGGCGGTGGTCGGTGCGCTGGTGAAATAGACGAGGCCGCTTGCGAACCCGCCGCACTCCGCCGTGCCGACGCTCGGGTTGGGGTCGTACAGCAGGAACTGCATGGCGCTGGCGATCCTCGAGTTCTTCCACGACAGGTACTCGGCCCAGTTGTCGTAGTAGGCCTGATTGGCCGAGGAGACGGCTTTCACGAGCCTGTTTGGCGGGTTTGTGATGTACGCGAACTCGGTGTTCCACAACGGGAAGTGCTTGCCCGAGCCGTACGCGCGCTGGGCCTGATCGAGCGCCTTGATCATGTGCGGGAGCTGCGGGAAGCTGGCGTAGTTCGGGTTCCGGTAGTTGGTTCTCGTCGGTGGAGTGTTGCCGTCGTTGCCCAGCGGGTACGGGTGATCGGACCACGCGCTCGCGCTGAACAGGGCCGGGTTCTGCGTCCGGAACTTCCGGGACGCCGCGACGGTCGTGGGGCACTTCCGCACCTTCGCCGCGTTGCCGCGGTACTGGTGGTAGTGCGAGTCCAGGCAGTAGAGCTCGCGGATGAACTCGAGCGGCGGCGTCTCGCCGTACGCGCCCGGCAGGCCCGTCT
>DASXDA010000010.1:0-8621 GCA_036490875.1 Solirubrobacteraceae bacterium | reverse complement strand
CGGTCACCACCGAGCGGGTCGCGACCGTCTACGCCGACCCGCGGGGCACGCCGGTCTCCCTGGCCGGGAAGTCCCGGCTGCACGTGGTCTTCCGCGGCGCCAGCGCGAACTGCCCGCGGCCGGCCCACCGGACCTGGACCGGCCCGTCGGTGCTCACGCCGCGCTACCCGCAGCTGCTGATGGTCAAGGCGGCGGGCGACTTCGAGGGCTACCTCAGCTTCGGCATCGGCCTGGCCGCCCGCGGCGGCTATCACGTCTCATCGCTGGCCGGCCCGGACCGGGTGGTGATCGACTTCACTCATCCCCGCGCCTCCTGACATTGTCCCCCCGTCTCTTGGCGGCCTCGTCGGCGCGGCTTAGGGTGGTAGTCAAAATGAGACTAATGGTCCCTTGGCGGCGTCGCCCCGGGCACGCGCCGTTCCAGGGGCCGTGATCGGAGGACCCAGGATGAGCCTGGCGAGTGAGACCAGCGCGCCGATCCGTCACGCGGATCGCTTCTTCATCGGAGGGCAGTGGGTAGTGCCCTCGTCCGACGCCACGATCAAGGTGATCGACTCGGGAACCGAGGAAACCTACTTCACCGTCGCGGAGGCCCAGGCCGCCGACATATCGCGGGCCGTCGCCGCGGCGCGGGAGGCGTTCGACAACGGCCCGTGGCCTCAGCTCAGCCATGCCGAACGGGCCGGGTACCTGCGGGCGATCGGCGCCGAGCTGGCCAAGCGCGGCGAGGACATCGGCCAGATCTGGCCGCGTCAGTCCGGCGTGCTGCACTCCATCGCCCAGTTCGGCGGCATGGGTGCGCAAATGACCTTCGACGCGTTCGCCGGCCTGGCCGGCACGTTCCGGTTCGAGGAGCCGGCCAAGCCGGAGGCCGGGCAGTTCGGCCTGCTAGTCCGCGAGCCGGTCGGGGTAGTCGGGGCGATCATTCCGTGGAACGCGCCGATGGCGCTGATCAGCAACAAGGTCGCCCCCGCGCTGCTAGCCGGGTGCACGGTCATCCTGAAATCCTCGCCTGAGGCCCCAGGCGAGGGATACCTGATCGCCGAGGTGGCCGAGGCGGCCGGCCTGCCACCGGGCGTGCTCAATGTGGTGACCGCCGACCGGGAGGTCTCCGAGCTACTGGTCCGCGAACCGCGGGTGGACAAGATCACCTTCACCGGGTCGACGGCAGCCGGGCGGCGGATCGCCTCGATCTGCGGCGAGCGGATCGCCCGCTGCACGCTGGAGCTGGGCGGCAAGTCCGCCGCGGTGATCCTGGACGACATGGACATCGAGACCGCCGCGCGGACCTTGGCTTCGGCCGAGTGCTTCCTGTCCGGGCAGGTCTGCTCCTCGCTGACCAGGATCGTGGTCCCCAGGTCGCGGCACGACGCGCTCCTCGAGGCGCTGGCGGCCACGTTCAGCCAGGTGCGGGTCGGCGACCCGTTCAACGGCGACTCCCAGATGGGCCCCCTCGCCGCCGAGCGGCAGCGGGACCGGGTTGAGGGGTACATCGCCAAGGGCATCGCCGACGGCGCGACCCTCGCCACCGGCGGCGGCCGCCCCAAGAACCTGGACCGCGGCTGGTACGTCGAGCCGACCGTGTTCGGCAACGTCGACAACCACTCGGTGATCGCCCAGGAGGAGATCTTCGGCCCGGTGTTGTCCGTCATCCCGGCCGAGGACGAGGACGACGCGGTCCGCATCGCCAACGACACCATCTACGGGCTCAACGCCTCGGTGTTCACCGAAGACATCAACCGCGCCCGCGAGGTCGGCGGCCGCCTCCGGTCGGGCACCGTCGGGCACAACGCGATGCGCACCGACTTCGGCGTGAGCTTCGGCGGCTACAAGCAGTCAGGCATCGGCCGCGAGGGCGTGCACGAAGGTCTCCAGTACTTCCTGGAGACCAAGTTCATGGTCCTCGAAGGCAAGCCGGAAGGCTACGAGAACACCAGTATGTAGGCAGCTGACCAGACTGACAGGGCGGCGGGGCGGGACCAGGCACGGGTCCCGCCCCGCCGTGTTCATCCCGCCCGCGCCAGTCCATCTGTTCGTGCCCGCGATCACCGCACTCCCGCTCACGCGCTCCTGCCGCGCCGCCCCGTCCGCTCGCGCCCGCCGCGCAGGCGTCCAATCCCGGCTCACGTCCTCCTTGCCGTCGCCCGCCTCCACCACCCGGGCACCCGGCCACGTCGGTGTCCGCTCGCGCCGGCCTCGACCCGCGCAACCCCGTGGCGTCGGTGTCCGTTCGCGCCCGCGCCACATCCGTCTCTACGCGGCCCGCCCCATATCCGTCCCCCCATACATCAGGCCGAATTCGTCCCGCCCCGTTCAGCCCGGCCGCTGAGCCCGGCGCTCGAGGTCCGCGAGTTTCCTGCAGAGGTAGCGTTTCTCGGCCGTGTTGGTGGCGTACCTGGCCGCCGTGTCGTAGGCGGCCCGGGCCGCGGCGCTGTCGCCCGCCATTTCCAGCAAGTGGCCGCGGACCGCGTGGAACCGGTGATGGCGGCCGAGTGGCTCCGCGAGTTCCCCCGTCGCGGTGAGTCCGGCCGCCGGGCCGTGCACCATCGCGACCGCCACCGCCCGTCCGAGCGAGGCCATAGGCCCGGGGGAGACCTGGTTAAGCAGCTCGTAGAGAGCGAGGATCTCGGTCCAGTCGGTGTCCGCCAGCGACGCCGCCTCGTCGTGCACCGCGGCGATCGCGGCCTGTAGCTGGTACGGGCCGAGAGCCCGCGTGGTGGCGAGTGTCTGCGCGGTCAGCGCGGCCCCCTCGGCGATCAGTGCGGGGTCCCAGCGGGCCCGGTCCTGCTCAGTCAGCGGGATAAGCCCGCCGTCAGGCGTGACCCGGGCCGCGAGGCGGGCGTCGGTGAGCAGCATGAGCGCGAGCAGCCCGGCGCTCTCCGCGTCATCAGGCAGCAGCCGGCGCAGCAGCCGCGCCAGCCGGATCGCCTCGGCGGTCAGGTCAGTTCGCTGCAGCGACGCACCCGCCGAAGCCGCGTAACCCTCGTTGAAGATCAGGTACAGCACCTGCTGAACGACCCGGATCCGCTGATCGCGGTCGGTTTCACCGGGCAGGATGAACCTCGCGCCTGCCGCGCGGATCTGCTGTTTCGCGCGGCTGATGCGCTGCGCCATCGTCGCCTCGGGCACCCCGAACGCGCGGGCGATCTCGGCCGTGTTCAGCCCCCCGACTGCCCGCAGCGTGAGCGCGACCTGCGAGGACGGCGTCAGGGCAGGGTGGCAGCAAAGAAACAGCAACGTCAGCGTGTCGTCACTGTCGGACGCGCTGTCGGACGCGCTGCCGGACGCACCGCTGGTCCCCGCGTCGGCCAGCCAGGCGTCGGCGCCCGCCAGCACGGACGGCGGGGTGGCCAGGAAGGCGGCATCCTCGCGTCGCCGCCTGGCCGCGTCGCTGCGCAGGAGGTCGGTGAGGCGCCGGGTGGCGACCGTGAGCAGCCAGCCGCGCGGATTGCCGGGCAGCCCGCTCGCCGGCCACTGGGTGGCTGCGGCGAGCAGCGCCTCCTGCACCGCGTCCTCGCAGGCGTCAAAGCGCCCATACCGCCGGACCAACGCACCGAGCACCTGCGGTGCAAGCTCCCGCAGCAGCTGATCTCGGTCGGTCGCGTCCACGGGGCCATTCTGACCCCGGCCCCGATCAGCCCGACCCCGACGCCGACCCCGGACCCCGATCAGCCGGCCGCGACCGCCTCGCAGGTGTTCTCAGCCATGAGTACAAACCTGGCCCCGGCGTCTCCCCAGACCTGGAGCAGATACTCACGAACCGCAGCGACGCCGTGTTCCTGCAGCCGGTAGATCCGCCGCGTACCGTGCGGCTCCTCCTCCACGAGCCCCGCGTCCTTGAGCAGGCGCAGGTGCCGCGAGACGGCCGGGCGGCTAATCGGCAGCTCGTCGGCCAGCTCCTGGACGGAGCGGCCGCCGTGTCCGACCAGCTCGACGATTGCCCGCCGGTTGGGGTCACCGGACGCATCAAAGGGGTCACCGGGTACGCCGGCGAGCGCCCTGGCCGCGGATGCGCGGCTCCGCGGCGGCGGCTCAGGCACCGGCCTCCGCTCGTTGCTTGAGGCCGTAAGCGAACTTCTCAGGACCTCGGTGACGCGCACAGCGTCTCGTATCCTCGCCGGATCGCACTGCACCCGCATCGAGGCTCCTTGGCCACCGCCCGACGTGGGCTCTCGCTCCGGGAGGCCACCGACGAGGACGTGAGCTACCTGTCGTCGCTCGCCGGCGATCCAGAGGTGGAGCCGTTTCTCGCGTTCGGCGCCGCAGACGAGGATCGGATGCGATCGCTGATCGCCACGGCCGGGCCCGCGCCCGGGTCCGGCGGGGTGCTCGTGGTCGTGGCCGGCGGCGAGAGGCTCGGAGCGGTCGGAGTGACGCTCGTCAACCCGCGCAGCCGGATTTGCGAGGTATCGCGCGTGATGGTGCGCCCCGACCGCCGACGGTCGGGTGTCGCGGCGACGGCGATCTGGCTCGCTTGCCGGCACGCGCTCGTCGATCACGAGATGCACCGGGTTCAAGCCGAGTGCTACGGGGACAACGCGGCGGCACATCGACTGTTCGAACGCGTCGGATTCACGCGCGAGGGCACGCGACGGCGCGCGTACTGGCGCCGTGGCGGCTGGCTCGACGGGGTACTCTTCGGACTTCTCGCGGAGGAGCTTCCGCAGGAGGCGCCGTAGGCAGGCCTTTAGGCCAACGTGTCTGTGACGCGCTCCGACGTCTCGGCTCCAAATCTGCGCAAATAGCGCTCGACCGGGCCTGCTCTGGCTCGGGCCTTGGTCTGCCCAACTAAATTTGCTGCGATGGCGAAGGACACAGAAAAGCTGATCCGTCAGCTCTCGCTGATCTCCTACCTGATGGCCGAGCGCCGTCCGGTGACCGCACCGGAGATCCGGCGAGACGTCGAGGGCTACAGCGCGATGAACGAGGATGCGTTCGCTCGGCGCTTCTACGCCGACCGCTCAGAGCTCGAGGCGCTGGGGATCATGCTGTCGGTCGAGAAGCCGGCCGACGGGCTCGTCGAGCAGGAGACCTACTCGCTGCCACCCGAGAATTTCCACCTGCCGCCGATCGAGTTCACCGATGCCGAGCTCGCGGCGCTGCGCACGGCGTTGCAACTGCTCGACGGCGAATTCGCCTACGCCGAGCCGCTGCGGCTGGCGCTCCAGCAGATCTCCTGGGGCCGGCCGAGCCCGCTGAGCGCCCCCGAGCAGCACACCGTCGCGCTCGGGATCACGGGCTCCGCGGGCGGTCACGACGTCTCCCAGCGCCTCGCGAAGATCGAGACCGCGATCTTCCGCCGCAAGACCGTCGTGTTCGACTACTACACGATGGAGCGCGACGACCTCGGCTCGCGCCGCGTCGATCCCTACCAGCTGCTCTACCAGGGGGGCCAGTTCTACGTCGTCGGGCGCTCTCACGAACGCTCCGCGATCCGCGTCTTCAGGCTGTCGCGGATCGACGGCAAGGTCGGCTATGCGACCAAGGCCGAGCACGACTTCCAGCGGCCCTCGGACTTCGACCCGCGCGTGTACGCCAACCGCATCGATTGGCAGTTCGGCGACTCGATCGGCACCGCCGAGGTCTGGATCGGCCGCCGGATCGCGTGGCAGATCGAGCGCCACTTCGGTCGCTATGGCGAGACGCACGCCCCCAACGGCAACGGCGACCGCGTGTTCGTCACCTCCTACGCCAACAGCCGCCAGCTGATCGCGTGGGTGCTCGGGCTCGGCGAGCACGCCCGGATCCTGAATCCGCCCGAGCTCGTCGCCGGGCTACGCGAGCGGGTCGAGCTGCTGATCGACCGTCACACCGGCGAGCCGCGGATCGCCGCGCAGGCGCCGCGCGACGCGACCGTGGACGCGCCGGAGCCGGCAGACCGAAGTGATCCCGACACGGCCAACGGGCACCACCCCGACAGCGCGATCCGCCCCGAGCGGTTCGCACGGCTGGTGACGCTGGCGAGCATCCTGATCGAGGCCGGCCGCGCCGGCCGCCAGCTCGACGCGCGCGAGCTGCGCCGCGAGCTGGGGATCTCCGACCAGGAGCTTCGCGAAGACATTTCGGTGCTCAACGTCGTCAACTTCGGCGCTGGCACATACGTGCTCTACGCCGAGATCGGAGCCGACGGACTGGTCGACGTCGACCCCGAGCCGTACGGAGACTCGTTCGCGCGGCCGGCGCGACTGCTGCCGGTCGAGGCCAAAGCGTTGATCGCGGCGATCGACCTGATCGGCGAGCACATTCCCGAGGGCTCGCTGGCGTCGGTCCGCGAGAAGGTCGTCAGCGCGCTGGGCGAGGACCCGGTCCACGAGGGCCTGCAGATGTCACCGCCCGGAGGCGACGACGCAGAGATCGCCGCGGTCGTCTCGCGCGCGATCTCGCAGCAGCAGCTGCTGGCGTTCGAGTACTACAAGGAGAACGAGGACGAGTTCTCCTCGCGCACGGTTGAGCCTTACGCGCTGATCAACGGCCGTGAGGGCTGGTACGTCGCGAGCTTTGACCCCTCGCGAGCAAGCGTCCGCCACTTCCGGCTGGACCGCATCAAATCCGCGACGGTCAGCGACGAGACCTTCGAGCCCCGGCCCGACGTCGACCCGGCCGCCGACGTCGACGGCTGGCCGCGCACCGGCGAGGTCCCGGCGTCGCGTCGCGCGCGCCTGTGGATCTCACCTGAGCGGGCCCGCTGGGCACGCGAGGAACGGACCGTCACGGCCGAGCTCGACGACGGCGCGGTGATCGTCGAGCTCGGGTTCGCGGGGCTCGACTGGCTCGTCCGCGAAGTTCTCAAGGAGGCCGGCGATGCGGTCGTGCTCGAGCCCGAGGACGCTCGCACGGCAGTCCGCGCCGCCGCGCAGGCCGCCCGCGCGGCGGCCGAGCTTGTCTCTGGCTGAGCGCCGTGAGCCGGCGCGACCAGATCCGGATGAGCGACGAGCAGGCCGCGGAGTTCGTCGCCGATCAGCGCGTGGTGATCTGCGCGACCAACGGACCAAATGGGTACCCGCACCTGATGCCGCTGTGGTACGTGGTCCGCGACGGCGAGGTCTGGGCGTGGACGTACGCCAAGTCTCAGAAGGTGCGTAACCTCGAGCGCGACGCGCGGGCGACGCTGCAGATCGAGGCCGGCGACGAGTACCAGGAGCTGCGCGGCGTGATGATCGAGGCCCACACCGAAATCCACCGCGACCCGGACCTGATCGTCGAGTTCGGGGTCGAGCTGATGCAGCGCTACGGCGCCGGCGCGACCGGCCCGGAGTTCATGGACGCGGTCCGCGAGCAGGCCGCCAAGCGCGTCGCGCTCCAGTTCATCCCGCGGCGCGTCGCGAGCTGGGATCACCGCAAGCTCGGAGGCGTCTACTGATGCAGGCGCTCAAAGGCCTGATCCTTTCCGGCGGCAAAGGCACGAGGCTTCGCCCGATCACGTACACGAGCGCCAAGCAGCTCGTGCCGGTTGCCAACAAGCCGGTGCTGTTCTACGGGATCGAGGCGATGGCCCGCGCCGGGATCGACGAGGTCGGGATCATCATCGCGCCCGAGACCGGCGACGAGGTGCGCGCCGCGGTCGGTGACGGCTCCCGGTTCGGAGTGCGGATCACATATATCCCGCAGGCTGAGCCGCTCGGGCTCGCGCACGCGATGCTCACCGCGGAGCCGTTCCTGCACGACTCGCCGTTCGTCATGTATCTCGGCGACAACCTGCTCCAGGGCGGAATCGACGACCTCGTCGCGTCGTTTCGATCCAACCAGCCCGACGCGATGATCCTCCTCACCCAGGTCCCCGATCCCGAGCACTACGGCGTCGCCGAGCTCGACAACGGCTCCGTCGTGCGCCTGATCGAGAAGCCGTCTGAGCCGAAGACCAATCTCGCACTCGTCGGCGTGTACATGTTCACCGCGTGCGTCCACGACGCCGCGCGAGCGATCTCCCCGTCAGCGCGCGGGGAGCTCGAGATCACCGATGCGATCCAGCACCTCGTCGATCAGCGCATGCGCGTCGAGCCTCACATCGTCAGCGGCTGGTGGAAGGACACCGGCCAGCTCGAGGACATGCTCGCTGCCAACC
The DNA here is from genome assembly GCA_036490875.1 of Solirubrobacteraceae bacterium. Taxonomy (GTDB): domain Bacteria; phylum Actinomycetota; class Thermoleophilia; order Solirubrobacterales; family Solirubrobacteraceae; genus Palsa-465. The sequence continues at coordinate 559 of DASXDA010000010.1, read as the reverse complement.
GGCTCGTGCTCGACACGATCGAGCGGCGGATCGAGGGCGAGCTCGTGCAGTCGCAGGTCGACGGGCGCGTGGTGATCGAGCGCGGGGCGCGACTCGAGCGCTGCTCGGTGCGAGGGCCGGCGATCATCGGCGCCGACGCGAGGCTCACCGACTGCTATGTCGGGCCCTACACGGCGGTTGGCGATGGCTGCACGATCGACAACGCCGAGGTCGAGCACTCGATCATGCTCGCCGGCTCGGCGGTGCGCGACCTCAACGGCCGGATGGAGTCCTCGCTGCTGGGCCGCAACGTCAGGATCGGCCGCGACGGCAGACAGCCGCGCGCGTACCGGTTCCTGCTCGGCGACAACTCAGAGGTCTCGATCCTCTAGGTCTCCAGCGGCTTCTCGCCCCAGAAGACCGCAACCGGGTTGCCGTTGAAGTCCGGAATCGAGGCGAAGCCCTCGGCCTCGTACAGCCCCTGCGCGTTGGTCTGCTTGGGGCCTGTGTCGAGCCGCGCGGTCTCGTAGCCGAGCTCGCGTGCCCTGGCCTCGAGTGCACGCAACAGCTTGCGTGCGAC
>DASXDA010000009.1:0-27434 GCA_036490875.1 Solirubrobacteraceae bacterium | reverse complement strand
GTAGCGGATCGGTACGAGCTCCTGCACCCGCGTCGCCGCCTGCGCCTTCAGCACGGCGATCGGATCGGCTCGATCGGCGGCGGGCGACCAGTCGCCGTGAGACTCGCGCGGGACAAATTGCCGCGCGGCGCGTCCCCGGTCCTTCGACTCCCCGAGCTCCAGGGTCGAGAGTTTCATCGCGTACATCACACGACATCGGCCCTCGGTCGCATCACCCGCATTGGGTGAGCCCTCTTCACCCGAGCCTCGCGATCCCGCGGCCGATCAGAACCAGCCCGACGACGGCGACCACAGCTGCGATCACCTCGATCCGGTTCGCCTTCATCCACGCCGTGAACCGATCGACTCGGTTGACCGTGCGCTCGGGCTCGAGCGTGTAGCTGAGGAGCGGTATCTCGATCAGCAGGAGCTTGACCAGGTTGAAGACGAGCAGGATCGCGATCGACCCGAGCACCGAGTAGCCGCCCCGCGCCAGCCGGCCGAGCGCGAGCAGGTCGAACGGGCCGGGGATCCCGAGCGCCGCGCCGACCGCGAGCGCGACCACGGTCGATCCGCGGCCGAGCGCGTCGTGGGCGCGGGCCTTCAGCCGGGCAGTCGGTCCCGTTCCGCAGCTTGTCAGCGCAACTCCTGGCGTCCCGCGGTGCTCGGACGGTATGGTCACATTTGTGGGCTGGCCGGAGCCGCATCGCGCGGCCGCGTAGGGGCGCGCGGAGCTCAACCCCGGATCAATAGACAGGAGCAGCAGATGGATCTCCCTCCCGACGTCAACGGCAACCACCTGACCCGACGGCAGCTGATGGAGCGCCTCGGCATGGTAGGCGCGGGGGTGTTCGTCAGCCAGACGGCGCTCTCGTGGCTGGCCGATCCGGGCTGGGCCTCTGTGATCAACCGCGCAGCGAAGACCAAGCCGGCCGGTTCGGACCTCGGGGCGGTCGAGCACATCGTGTTCCTGATGCTCGAGAACCGCTCCTACGACCACTACTTCGGCGCCTACCCGCGCGGGCGCGGGTTCGACGACCACGCGAAGCGCTCGCTTGGCGTGTTCGCCCAGAACTACCCGGGCGGATCGAGCGTGGTTCCCAAGAACAAGCTGCTGCCGTTCCATCTCCCCGGCAACAACGGGCTCAGCTCGACCGAGGACTTGACCCACGAATGGGGTCCGATGCACGAGTGCTGGAACCACGGCAAGATGGACTCCTGGGTCAAGGTCCATACCGAGGAGCAGTGGGAGGGACCCAAGGGCGCGATGACAATGGGCTACTACACGCGCCAGCAGCTGCCGTTCCACTGGGCGCTCGCCGACCAGTTCACGCTCGCCGACGCGTACTTCTGCTCGATCCTCGGACCGACGCACCCGAACCGGCTGATGGCCACCAGCGGCACGATCGATCCGTCCGGCAAGCACGGCGGTCCGGTGGTCCAGACCAACCCGTCGAGCGACACGATGTGGAACTGCTCGTGGACGACGATCCAGGAAGTGCTCGAGGACAAGGGCGTCTCGTGGAAGGTGTACTCGCCCAGCAACGCCGGCGTGCGCGGCAAGTACGCGTCGCTGAGCAAATACCTGACCTGGGACCCGAAGTACTACGACCCAACGGTCACCACCAGCCTCGCGCTGACCGACAACGTGCTGCCGTACTTCACCGCGTTCCGCAAGCCGGGCACGCCGCTGTTCAAGAAGGCGTTCCGCCCGACGTTCCCGAACGATTTCGCGGCCGACGTGAAGTCCGGCCGCTTCCCGAGCGTCTCCTGGATCATCCCGCCGCTGGGGTTCGATGAGCACCCGTCATCGTCGCCGACGAACGGCCAGTGGTTCGTCTCGAGGGTGCTCGCCGAGCTGACCTCGAACCCGAAGGTGTGGGCGAAGACGGCGCTGTTCATCATGTACGACGAGAACGACGGCTGGTTCGATCACGTGCCACCGCCGACCGCGCCGAGGGGCACCGCCGGCGAGTACCTGACGACGAACACGTTCCCTGCCGGGGAGCCGAATCCGGCAACGCTTGGGATCAAGGGACCGCTCGGGCTGGGCGTGCGGGTGCCGCTGCTCGTCGTCTCGCCGTTCAGTCGCGGGGGCCACATCGCCACCGAGACGTTCGACCACACCTCGCAGATGCAGCTGATCGCCAAGCGCTTCGGGGTCGAGGTGCCAAACGTCTCCTCTTGGCGGCGGAAGACCGTTGGCGACCTGACCTCGACGATGTTCAACTCGAAGAAGAACGCCTCGGTCCCGAAGCTCCCGTCTACGAGGATCCTGTTCGGGCCTCCGAACACCCCCGCCAGCTACACCAGCCAGTGGACCGAAACGGGCGGCTTTCCGCCGAGCATCCCGACCAAGCAGCGGATGCCGAACCAGCACGGCGGCACCGACCCGGCGAGCAAGTACTTCAAGCTCGGCCGCGACGAGGATGCCGTGCCGGACGAGGCGCGGACGCCGATCGACTTCAGCGGCCCACCGAACGAGACCGTCAAGTCACGCGGGAACCGGCTGGCGTCGAGCCGGCGCAGCTAGCGTCCGGCGCCCCTGGGTCCCAAACCCAAGTGTGAGCTTCGACACATACGGCCCGTTCGGCTGACCATCCCGGAAGGATCGGGGCGCGGGCCCGTCTTACCGGTTACTGGTAATTCGACCCGGGTTAGGCGGTTTGCGATGGTGATCGAGGTGACTGTCGCTTGCGTGACCGGAGCCGCGCTCGGCGCGACCCTCAGCATGGCCAGGCCCGCGTGGCGCCTCAGAGCGGCGCGGCGTCGTCGTGCGGCTACGTTCGTGTTCGCCGATCTGGTCGGATACACCGCGCTGACCGAGCGACGCGGCGATTACAGCGGAGCGCGCGTCGCGGCCGAGTTCTGCCGGATGATGACGAGGCTCTGCCGCGAGCATGACGCGCGGTATGTGAAGTCGATGGGCGACGGGGCGATGATCTGGGCGCCGAACGCCGGACAGGCGATGGCGCTGGCTGCCCGGACCGTGGAGGAGGTGGGGTCGCGAGACGACCTGCTTCCGGTCCGCGTCGGCGCGCACACCGGCCTCGCGGTCCAGCGCGACGGCGACTGGTACGGCAACGCCGTCAACCTCGCGGCTCGGCTCGCTCGCGAGGCAAGGCCCAACGAGGCGCTTGTCAGCGGCTCGACGAAGGCGGCCGCCGACGCCGAGCACCATGACTCGCTGACACTGCACGGAGAGGTCGCGCTTCGTGGCCTGGCCTCGCCCGTGGTCGTGTGGCGGCTGCAGCCCGGCGGCGCCGAAGCGAACTAGCCGACCGAGCGGCGCCGCACGATCCGCACAGCTAGGCTGCCGCTCTTCGATGAGCGCGCTCGGCATCGTCCTCTCGCTCGATGCGATCGATGACCTCGAGCGCACGCTGCTGTGGACGCCGTACCGAGGACTCCCCGGCGTTCGCGCGGTGATCGACGCGTTCGGCGCCTAGGCGACGTCGGCGAAGTTCGCGGTATTTCGCCGCCGCCGCGATCGGTTCCGCCCGCTGCGGCGCGGCTGAGGCCGAGACTCGGCCCGGCGGCCGTCGCCGTCTGGGCCGTGAAGGCCATGGTCCAGACCGAGCTCGCCGGCGAGTTTCGTGACGTCGCGGCGCTGCTCGGGTGTGAGCAGGGTGATGCCGACACCCTTGCGGCCGGCACGACCGGTGCGGCCGATGCGGTGGACGTACGTTTCGCTGTCGGCCGGCGGATCGAAGTTGATCACGTGCGAGATCCCGCTGACGTCGATCCCGCGGGCCGCGACGTCGGTCGCGACGAGCGTGTCGACGGCGCCCGACTGAAAGCGTGACAGCGCCTGCTCGCGCTGGCGCTGTGACTTGTTGCCGTGCATCGCGAGGGCCGTCACGCCGTGCGCCCGGAGTCGCTTGACGAGCCGGTCGGCCCCGTGTTTCGTCCGCACGAACACGAGCGTCAGGCCGTGGTCGTGGCGAAGCTCGCGGACGAGCGCCTGCACACGGTGCTCGTGCGCGACCTCCACGAACCGGTGCTCGATCTCGGCGTTGGCACGCCGGGCTCGCGGGCCCTGCTCGTGGGTCACCGGATCGCGCGCGTAGCTGCTGGCGATCCGTCCCGCTTCACCGTCGAGCGTCGCCGAGAAGAACAGCGTCTGGCGCGCCGTCGGGCAGGCCGCGACGATCCGGTCGATTGCCGGGCGGAAGCCCATGTCGAGCATCCGGTCGGCCTCGTCCAGAACCAGCGTCCGGATCCGGCCCAAGCTGAACGCCTTGCGGGCGAGCAGATCCTCCAACCGGCCGGGAGTCGCGACGAGGATGTGCGACCGGGCGGCTTCCTTTGCCTGCTTGACGAGCCCGGCGCCGCCGTAGACGGCCGTCACGCGCAGCGCACGCGTGTGCGCGATCCCGCGGATCTCCTCGACGATCTGCGTCGCGAGCTCGCGGGTCGGCGCCAGCACCAGCGCCGCCGGGCGCGGGTCCTCCGCGCCGATCCGCTCGACCAGCGGGATTCCGAACGCGAGCGTCTTGCCCGAGCCGGTCGGCGACTTGGCGATCACGTCGCGTCCGGCGATCGCGTCGCCGATCACGACGCGCTGGATCGCGAACGGCTCGGTGATTCCGGTGGCGGAGAGGGAGTCGATCACGGCGCGCGAGACGCCGAGATCGGCAAACGATTCAGTTGACATGCATAACTCCTTGACGGCGCAATTGGGCCGCGTACGATTCGGGAGGCGGTGGCTGACCCGAACCGCTGAATGCGGGACCCAAGCAAGCTGCGCCGCGGCCGGCGGGGCCGACCACTCATCCGAAGCTAGCAGGTCGCCGTTACGAAACCGCCCGGTTTGCGCCGATGAACGCCACGCGGCTATCGGGCCGCGACCGGTTCGCGCGCCACCAACCGCGCCGCGATGTCGTCGATTTGCCACGGCCCGTCGGTCTCGATCTGGCGGGCGGCCGACCAGCCGGCGAGCTCCTGGATGCACCCGCCCTGGACCGCGAACACCTTGCCGGTCAGCGGGCAGCCGGCACTCGCCAGATATGCCACCAGCGGCGAGATGTTCGAGGGGTCAAACAGGTCGTGGCCACTTTCGGTCACCGCTCCGGCGGCGAACACCGCACCCATCCCCGGCGTCGCCAGCGTCAGCCGCGTGCGGGCGATCGGCGCGATCGCGTTGACCCGCACGCCGTAGCGCTCGAGCTCGGCCGCCGCGACGAGCGTGATCGCGGCGATCGCCGCCTTCGCCGCGCCGTAGTTCGCCTGGCCGGCGTTCGGCACGGTCAGCCCGGACGCGGACGCCGTGTTGACCACCGCCGCGTTCGGCTGCTCGCCGGCCTTCGATCGTGCCTTCCAGTGATCCGCGGCGTGGCGCAGCACCGCGAAGTGGCCCTTGAGGTGCACCCCGAGCACGGCGTCCCACTCGGCCTCGCCGTGGCCGGCGATGAACGCATCGCGGAGGATCCCCGCGTTGTTGACGACGACGTCACAGCGGCCGTACTCGCTCACCGCGTGGTCGATCAGCGCCGACGCCCCGTCCCAGTCAGCGATGCTCGACGTGTCCGCGACCGCCCGCCCGCCGGCGGCCTCGATCTCGGCCACGACCTCGTGCGCCGGGCCGGCGTCGGCACCGGTGCCGTCGTTCGCCCCGCCGAGGTCATTGACGACGACGCTCGCGCCCTCACGCGCGAACAGCAGGGCGTGCTCGCGACCGATGCCTCGACCGGCGCCAGTGATCACCGCGACCCGTCCCTCGAGCGCGCCCATCACGCCACCTCCGCGAGCCCGTCGCGGAGCACGGCCGTCCCGTCGACGTCGGTCTCGAACGCGTACACGCCGGGTCCCGTCTCCCATACGCGCGTGTGTATGTCCTGGCCTGGCAGGACCGGCTTCGAGAAGCGGACGGCGAGCCGCTTCAGCCGCGACACGTCACCGCCGCCTAGCTCGTCGAGGATCCCCCACGAGGCGAACGCGAGCATGCAGAAGCCGTGGGCGATGATCCCCGGCAGCCCGACGTCGCGCGCGACCTGCTCGTCGAGGTGGATCGGCATCGGATCGCCCGACGCGGGCGAGTAGCGCAACGTCTGGTCCTCGTCGACGTGCTGGGTGAACTCGGCGGCCGTCGCCGCCTCTCGCAGCGACTCGTCGAGCTTGTGCGCCGGTGAGAGCTCTCCGATCCGGCGACCGTCGTCGAAGCCGCGGACGAACGACGTCACGTACTGCTCGACCAGGAGGTCGCCGTCCTCGTCGCGCGTTTCGAGGTAGGTGCAGCACCGGGTCCCGTTGGGCAGGCCCTCGAAGCCGGTCATCTTCCCGCGCGAGACGAGCACGTCCCCGGGGCGAATCGGCCGATGGAACCGGAACTCCTGCTCGCCGTGGAGCACCCTGCCGAGGACCGACAGCGGCACGACCGCGAGCGCCGGCTCGAGCAGCGCCTCGAATACCGGGACGATCGCGAACACCGGCGCGGCGACGTCGCCGGCGCGGTGTGCGGCGATCGGGTCGTTGGTCGCCACCGCGTATTGGATCAGCCGGTCGCGCTCCACCTCGAAGCGGACAGAGTCGGTCCACTGATCGAGCCCGGCCTCGTTGCATTGGAGCGTTTCGGTGCTCACGCCGAGACCAGCTCCGTCAGCTTCGCCAGCGACGCCTCGAGGTTCGCCTGCGCGTCCTGCTCGACCGCCTTGCCGAGCGCGCCGACGACGAGCTGGCCCTCGAACTCCGCGTCGATCGTGGCGGTTGAGCCGCCGTTGCCGTCCGAGCTCACGCCCAGCGAGAACGTGGTCTTGACGCCAGCCATCCCGGTGCCGCTGATCGTCAGCCTCGACGGCTCCTCGAATTCCTGCACCGTCCACGAGATCGTGTTGGCCATCCCGAGCATCGTCACCACCTCGTCGGCCGTCGCGCCGGCCGAGAAACGCTCGGGGACCTCGCCTTTCCAGTTCGTGTGGATCGTCAGCCACTGCTCGTAGGTGCCGGGATCGCAGATCGCGTTCCACACCGTCTCCGGCGTCGCGGGGATCGCGACCGTCGCGTTGACCTTTCCCATTGTTCGTCCTCCCTTTCGCTTGTCGTGCTCAGCGCTCCGCGCGCTGGTAGGCGGTGATCACGGCGGTGCCGCCGAGACCGATGTTGTGCTGCAGGCCAGCGGTGACGCCCTCGACCTGACGGCCGTCGGCCTCGCCGCGCAGCTGCCAGTTCAGCTCCGCGCACTGCGCGAGGCCGGTCGCGCCGAGCGGGTGGCCCTTCGAGATCAGCCCCCCGGAGGGGTTCACGACCCAGCGGCCACCGTAGGTCGTGTCGCCGTCATCAACCAGCCGCGGCGCGTCGCCCTCCTCGCACAGCTCGAGCGCCTCGTAGAGCAGCAGCTCGTTCGCGCTGAAACAGTCGTGCAGCTCGATCACCTGGAAGTCCTCGGGGCCGAGCCCCGATTGCTCGTAGACGGCTCGCGCCGCCTTGACGTTCATGTCGTGGCCGATCACGTCCTTACACGTGCGCGTCGAGAGCGAGCTCTCGAAGTCGGTCGTCATCGCGTGGCCGACGATCTGGACCGCGTGCGCGGCCAGCCCGTGGCGCTCCACGAACTCGTCGCTCGCGAGGATCGCCGCCGCCGACCCATCCGAGGTCGGCGAGCACTGCAGCTTCGTCAGCGGGGCGTAGATCTCCGGCGCCTGCTCGATCTCCTCGAGGCTGTACTCACGCTGGAACTGCGCGTAGGGATTGCTCACCGAGTGCTTGTGGTTCTTGTGCCCGATCTTGGCGAAGTGGACTGGCTCGGATCCGTGCTCGCGCATGTGCTCGCGCCCGGCGGCGCCGAACATCCACGACGCCGGCGGCAGCCTCACCTCGGAGATCTCTGCCAGCACCTCGATGTGACGGGCCATCGGCTGCTCGCGATCGGTGAACGTCGCCCCGAGCGACCCCGGCTGCATCTTCTCGAACCCGAGCGCGAGCGTGCAGTCGGCGATTCCCGCACGGATCGCCTGGGCGGCGAGGAACAGCGCGCTGGAGCCGGTCGAGCAGTTCGAGTTGACGTTGAACACCGGGATCCCGGTCATCCCCAGCTCGTAGACCGCGCGGTGCCCCGAGCACGACTCGCCGTAGACGTAGCCGACGTACGCCTGCTGCACCTCGTCGAACCGAACGCCGGCATCGGCCAGCGCGCGCTCCCCGGCCTCGCGGGCCCAGTCGTGGTAGTCGCCGTCCTTGGTCCCCGGCTTGTCGAACTTCGTCATCCCGACGCCGACGACGTACACCGGCCGGGTCACAGCCCCATCCCCCGGCCGATCAGCTCCTTCATGATCTCGTTCGTCCCCGCGTAGATCTTCGTGATCCGGGCGTCGACCCACGCCTTCGAGATCGGGTACTCGGTGGTGTACCCGTAGCCGCCGTGGAGCTGCAGCCCTGCGTCGGCGACCTTGCACGTCAGCTCGGTGGTACACCATTTCGCCATCGCGGCCTCCTCGACCGTGGCCGTGCCGGCGCAGTGGCGCTCGATCGTGCGATCGATGAAGCAGCGGGTGATCTCGAGCTCGGTCCCCAGCTCGGCGAGCACGAACCGCGAGTTCTGGAAGGAGCCGATCGGGCGGCCGAAGGCCTTGCGTTCCTTGACGTAGGCGAGCGTCAGCTCGAACGCCGCCTCGGCGCCGGCGAGCGCGCTGACCGCGAGCACCAGCCGCTCGGGGACGAGGCGAGAGACGAGCTGGAAGAAACCGGAGCCCTCCTCGCCGAGGATGTTCTCCGGCGGCACGCGCACGTCGGTGAAGAACAGCTCGGCGGTGTCTGAGCAGTGCTGGCCGAGCTTCTCGATCTGCTTGCCGCGCTGGAATCCCTCCATCCCGCGCTCGACGACGAACAGCGACAGTCCTCCGTGCTTGTCGTCGCCGGTCCGGGCGGCGACGATCACGAGGTCCGACAGCAGGCCGTTGGTGATGAACGTCTTCTGGCCGTTCAGCACCCAGTCCTCGCCGTCGCGTCGCCCGCGGGTGGCGATCGCGGACAGATCGGATCCGGTGCCGGGCTCGGTCATCGCGATCGCCAGGATCTGCTCGCCGCTCGCCACGCCGGGGAGCCACCGCTCCCGCTGCTCGTCGGTGCAGGACGCGGTCAGGTAGGGGAGGCACACGTCGGTGTGAAGCAGCGGCCCGATCAGCGCGTCGCCGACGCCGGAGCGCGACGCCTCCTCGCTGATCACGACGTTGAAGCGCCAGTCCTCGACGCCGGGGCCGCCGTAGGTCTCCGGCACCTCCATCGCGAGGAAGCCGTAGCCGGCCATCTTCGTGAACAGCTCGCGCGAAACGATCTGAGCGCCTTCCCACTCGGCGTGGTTCGGGCGCACCTCCGCGTCGACGAAGCGGCGGACGCTCTCGCGGAAGTCCTCGTGCTCTGGGTCGAACAGGTCACGTTTGGCGGCATGCGGCGCGACGGATGTGGCCACGATCACGGTCCTTTCGGCAGGCGAGGATGAAAACCGGATGACTGGGTTATAAAAACCGGACGCATGAAATGTTACACTGAGCCAAGATGGCCGTCGTGACGCCAACCCATCGCACGCAGGAGCAGCGCCGAGCCGAGACCCAGGCGAAGGTGCTCGACGCGACGATCAAGAGCCTGCTCGAGGACGGCTACGCGCAGACGACGACCCGGCACGTTGCCGCGCTCGCGGGCGTCTCGCCCGGGGCGATGGCGCACTACTACCCCCGGCGCGTCGACCTGGTCGCGTCGGCGATCGAGCGGCTCGCCGAGCAGCGGCTCGAGGCGTGGGCGGAGCTCGCGGAGACGCTCTCCGACGACCCGGGCGAGCGGGCACCAGCGCTGCTCGACCTTCTCTGGGACGACTTCTCGAGCCCGCTGTTCACCGTGTTCGTGAAGCTCTGGATCGCCGCGGCCGACGATCCCGAGCTCTATCAACGGCTGGCCGACACCGAGCGCCGCATCGCGCGCACGATCGCGAGGCTCGCCGCCCAGTCGATCGGGGAGATGCAGAGCCAGGCCGGATGGGAGGGCCGCTTGCTCGTCGTGCTCGCGGCCGTGCGCGGGCTCGCGCTCACCGAGCACTTCGAGCCCCGGACCGAGCCGCTGCCGGATCCGTGGCCGATCGCGCGCGCGACGCTGATCGAGGTGTTCGCGAGCCCGCAGAACCGGAAGACGACCGCAAGGCGAGAACGAACGCGGCGTTAAGCGTTTAGAGCAGCCCGCGACCGGCAGGGTCGCGGGAGGCAGGAGACAGAGCTGTTGGGAGGCAGCACGATGAGAAGAAAGGTCTGGCCGGCGTCCGCCGCGCTCATATCCGGGGCACTGTGTGCGTTCGCGTCGGCGGCGCAGGCGAGCGTGACCGAGCACGGTTACCTGTCAATGCCCGATGGCGCATCGCTGAGCTACACGGTGGTGCTTCCGAGCGCGCAGGGGCGATTCCCGGTGGTGCTCGACTACGACGGCTACTCGGCCGGGTACGAACCGACCGCCGACAACGGTGACGGTCCGTTCATGAGCGCGCTGGCGGCCAAGGGGTTCGCCGTGATGGGCGTCAATGTCCCGGGCACGGGCTGCTCGACTGGCACGATCTACCCCCCGTTCGGCAAGGCGTGGGCGAAGGACGGCGCGGCGGCGGTCACCTGGGCCGCCTCGCAGCCGTGGTCGACCGGCAGGGTAGGGATGCTGGGCGCGTCGTTTCCGGGCTTCATGGCGCTGTACGTCGCCGCGGAACGGCCGCGCGGCCTGGCCGCGATCGCGCCGAGCGGGTGGACGGGGAACTTCTACGACGCGGTCTACCCCGGCGGGATCTACGACGACGTCTTCCCGAACCTGTTCGACGCAGACCAACTCCAAGGGAGCCTCGGCGACGAGGAGACCGCCGCTGAGAACAAGGATCTGCAGTGCGAGCTCAACTTCGGCACCGACCAGGCGAACCGGGTCCCGGGCGAGGGCGGTGGGCCGCCGCTCGACTACGTCGCCGTGCAGGCGCCCCAGCACCCGTATACGGACAACCTTTGGACCGGTCTGATCTGGGAGCTGAAGGATGCGACTGCGAACATCCAGGTCCCGGTGCTGAGCCTGAACAGCTACCAGGATCAAATCGCGTCAGGCACCGGTTCGGACTACTACTCGCTGCTGGACCCGCGTCGCTCGTGGTTCGTGCTCACCAACGGCTGGCACGGGATCGGACTCGCCTCGGGCACCTGGATCAACGAAACCGTCGCGTTTCTGGACCACTTCGTCGCCGGCGCCGACAACGGCTGGCAGAACACGCCGAAGGTGCAGATCTGGCACGAGTCCGGAATGAACAGCAGCGACGACGTCGAGCCACGATGGACGACCACCGAGCCACGCTGGCCGCCACCGGCTCACACCAGCCGGCTGTACCTCGGCTCCGGCAAGCTGCTGAACCAGCGCGCTCCGACGCGCCCCGAGGCGGCGGACTCCTACCGGTATCCGCTGCCAGCCGGTTCGATGGGGGACCCGGAGGGGATCCCGGCCGCCCCGTCCGCGCCCAGCAATAACGCCTGGGCGGCGCCCATTCCGCCCGGCGGGAACGTCGTCTACACGACGCCGCCGCTGTCGCGCGACGTGGACATCGTTGGGCCGTCGAGCCTGAACCTGTGGCTCTCCTCGACCGCGACCGACACCGACGTGCAGGCGACGATCACCGAAGTGCGGCCCGACGGCCGGGAGCAGTACGTCCAGCGCGGATGGCTGCGCATCTCAGAACGCAAGCTCGGCCCGGGCTCCACCGCGACGTGGCCACGCCCGACCTATCTGAAAGCCGACGTTCAGCCGCTCGCGCCCGGAGTGCCCACCTACTCGAGGATCCCGATCTACCCCTTCGAGCATCTCTTCCGCCGCGGTTCGAGCATCCGGATCTCGGTCGAGGCGCCGGTCGGAGTCACCGGCACGTTCGGCTTCCGCTTGGACCCGACGCCGGCAACCGATTCGGTCTGGCACGAGCCGCGGCACGTCAGCGAGTGGGTTTTCAACACGCTGCCGATCTCGGCCCCGGTCCCGGCGCTGCCGGCGTGCGGGAGCGTGCTCGAGGAGCCGTGCCGGACGAACGCTGAGCCGGTGCCCAGATGACCCGGCGCCGACTCCTAACGATCGTCTGCCTGACGCTGATCGCTGGCGCGCTGGGAAGTGGCGTCGCTCGCGCCAACACGCTCGTCACGATCACGATCCCCGACAGCCACAACGAGATTCCGGCGAAATGGCTGAACTACTACACGGGCACGCCGCGGGCGAACGTGTTGCTGCCCGACGGCTACAACCCGCACAGGCGTTATCCGCTGCTCGTCCTGCTTCATGGGCTGAACGGCGACTACAACACGTACGCGTCCGCGGGCGATCTGACCGTGTTCAACGGCTTCCCGGGGATCGTCGTGATGCCGGAGGGCGCCGATGGCTGGTACACCGACTGGTGGAACAACGGCGAGCGCGGCAGTCCGGCCTGGGAGAGCTACGAGCTGAACGAGGTCGTCCCGTCGATCCTCGCGCGGTTCCCGATCCTGCCGGAGCGCCGATACCACGCGATCGCCGGCATCTCGATGGGGGGCCTGGGCGCCGCCTACCTGGGCAGCCGCCTGCCTGGCTTCTTCGGGTCGGTCGCGAGCCTCTCAGGCTTTGTGGACCCGCAGTACTTCGCCTTGATCGCCGATCCGGCGATGGGTTTCCTGTCGGGCGCTCAACAGCATGGGGACAACGACTGGGACGCCGTGGACGGCCCTCCGCACGGGTTCTATGCCACCGGGCACAACCCAACCCAGCTGGCGATGAACCTCGAACAGTCACGCGTGTTCGTGAGCACCGGGAACGGCGAGCCCAGCGACGCAGAGCTCAGCCAGTACAACCTCAACACCGCGGTCCTGGCGTGCGCCGACCCGGCCGGTGGGGAGTGCTACACCGGCGACTGGGTCACCGAGGGCCGCATCATCCAGCCGATGAGCCGGCGCTTCGAGCGGGCTCTCGTTGACGCCGGCGTCGACATCACCTACCAGGTTCAGCCCGGCGGCCACGACGACCCACACTTCAGGCAGGAGCTCAGCGCGATGCTCGCATGGGGCCTGTTCAAGCCCGTGGTGCAGAAACCGGGTGCGTGGGTCAACGACACCGTCGCGACGAGCGGCCAGCTGTGGGATATCGCGTACCGGTTCGATCAACCGCCGAGCGCGGTCGTTCGGTTCCGCCGGTCCGGACGGTCGCTCTCGATCGGCGCGGCCGGGTCGCCGGTCAACCTGACGACGACCGGCGGTTGCGTGATCCACACGGTGACGCCGGCAACGGTCTCGCTGCCGGCGCGCGGCTGCCGCGGGAGACCGGGATGACGCGGCTCGCGTGGTCAGTGGCGCTGCTGGCGGCCGCGGCGCTGGCGGCACCGACGGCGGCCGCAGCGGCCTCCGGCCCGCAGCCATTCGGCCACGCCTGCACGGTCGAGTCCGGCGGAGTGCGCTTCTGCCCCACGCCGGTCCCGACGAGCAGCTCCGACGAGCGGGTTCCGTCGTGGGATGGCGCGCCGCTTCAGGTCGACGTGACGCTCCCGCCGACTGGTAGCGGACCGTGGCCGACGCTCGTGATGCTCCCCGGATACGGCGGCAGCGACGGGGTCAGCTGGGAGGCCTCGAGTGGCAACTCGGGCTCGAACGAAGGCAACAGCTTCAACAACGTCTCCTTCGCGGAGCGCGGCTACGCCGTCGTCACGATGAACTTCAGGGGCGTCGGCTACTCGTGCGGCCCCCCGTATGCGGCGACCGCCACGAACGATCTCTGGCGCACCGTCGATGCCGGGGCGTGTCGCAACGTCACCTTCGAGTTCGGCGATCAGCGCTACGACGCGCGCGATGTGGAGTGGGTGCTCGGGCGGCTGGTCGATCAGGGGATCGCGAAGCCGCGCGCGCTCGGGGTCACGGGCGAGTCGCTCGGCTCGCTCGTGACGCTCGAGCTGGCGCTCCTCTACAACCGGATCCGCTTGCTCGACGGGAGCTTCAAGCCCTGGACAAGCCCGCGCGGAGTCCCGCTGCACATCGCCGCAGCGTATCCGTTCTGGGCGGTGGCGGACCTGATGGACGGCCTCGCCCCCAACGGCCGCTTCCTCTCGTTCGAGCCTCGGACCGCGGCCGCGGACGACGTCCCGCTGGGGGCGATCAAGCTGAGCGGGCCCGTCGGAATCGCAGGGGAGGCGCCGGAGGCCGTGTCGAGCGTCCCTTCCTCGGACGGCTTCGACCTGTTCGCCGACGGCCTCTACGGCGAGGTGGCGGCTCCGGACGGCCCCGGGATTCCGGGGCTGGTCCAGCAGATCCATGACTACCACCAGTCGGTGGGGATGCCGATCGGCTCGGGCGTGGCGCCGATCCTGATCCAGGACGGGTGGGACGACGAGCTCGTCAACGGCGCGGCGCAGGCGCTGCGGCTCGTCGACTATCTGCAGCAGGCGGCGCCGCGAGCGAAGGTGGCGGTGCAGCTGGCGGACGTGGGCCACGTCGTCTCGCACAACAAGCCCGCCGATCTGGACGCGCTCGACGCGCAGGCGAGAGCGTTTCTCGGCCACTACCTTGAGGGTGCACCGGCCGGTCCGGCGCCCGGGAGCGTGACCGCGTATGCGGCCACGTGCCCAGCGGGCGCCGGGTCGACCGGTCCTTACTTCGCGAACCCGATCGCCGCGCTCGACCCTGGCGCGGTGCGGTTCTCCGCGCCGGCGTCGCAGACCGTCGTCAGCGGCGGCGACCCATCGATCGGCCCGACGCTCGACCCGATCGTCGGCACCGCTGAGGAGTCGGTGCCGAACGGCGACCCGGAGTGCCACACGTTCAACGCCGTCAACTGGCCCGGCACCGCCGTCTACGCCCATCCTGTGACGCAGACATTCACGATGCTCGGGCTGCCGACGATGCGGCTGCACGTCGCGACGGTCGGGAACTACGGGCAGCTCAACGCGCGCCTGTGGGACGTCGCCCCGGACGGCAAGGAGTCGTTCGTCTCGCGCGGCACCTATGCGCTCACCGACAACCAGACGGGCACGATCACATGGCAGCTGTGGGGCGGCGGGTACACGTTCCGCAAGGGCGACACGATCCGGGTCGAGCTGTTGGCCCAGGACGTGCCCATCGAGCGGCCGTCGCCGAGGCCGTTCGCGGTGACCGTCTCCGACTTCACGATCGAGCTGCCGTCGCACGACCGGCCCGACGGGGGCGAGATCGTGGCGCCGGTGCTCGGCGGCTGAGCGGCCGTTACTCGCCCCGCCAGACGGGGTCGCGCTTCTCCAGGAACGCGGTCATTCCTTCCTGGGCGTCGTGGGCGAGCGCGTTCGTGGTCATCACGGACCTGCACTGCGCGTAGGCCTCAGCTTCGGCGCGGTCGATCTGGGAATAGAAGGCGCGCTTTCCGGTCGCGACGGTGTAGGAGCTCGACCGTGCGATCGCGTCGACGAGCTCGAGGACCGCGTCTTCGAGTTCCTCCTGCAGCACCACCCGATTGACGAGCCCCCAATCCAGCGCGGTGCCGGCGTCGATCGGCTCGCCCGTGAGCAGCATCTGCATCGCGCGCTTGCGGCCCACCGCCCGCGAGACCGGCACCATCGGCGTCGAGCAGAACAGCCCGATCTTGACCCCCGGCGTGGCGAACCGCGTGCCCACAGCTGCGACTGCCAGGTCACACGCGGCCACGAGCTGACAGCCCGCCGCCGTGGCGATGCCGTGCACTTTGGCGATCACCGGCTGCGGGAGCTCGTGGATCGCCTCCATCATCACGGTGCACCGTTCGAACAGGCGGCCCAGGAACTCCTGATCGCGGTCGATCATCTCCGAAAGATCGTGTCCGGCCGAGAACGCCGGCCCCGCGCCCTCGATCACGATCGCCCTGGTCTCGTCATGCGCAGAGACCTCGTGCAGCGCCGCGATCACCTCTTCCATCAGCTCGAGCGACAACGCGTTGCGCTTCTCAGGGCGACCCAGCACGATTCGCGCCGCCGGGCCATCCGCCGTCACGACCAGATCTCGATATTCGGTGTGCGGTAGCGAGCTCACGAGAAAGAACGTACTCTCGCGCTGAGGGCGAGACAACCCGCATTGAGGCTATGAAGGAGAGAGGGCATGACTGAAGCACCGACCGGGGGCAAGGTGTTTCGCACCGAGTTGAACCCCGTCGATTTCCTGCGTCGGTCCGCGTACGTATATCCCGAGAAGGTCGCGGTGGTCGACGGCGACCGCCGCTTCTCGTACCGCGATCTGGCGAACCGGTCGTGGCGACTGGCCAACGCGCTGAGGTCGGCGGGGTTGAGCAAGGGCGACCGCGTCGCGACGCTGCTGTTCAACTCGGCGCCGATGCTCGAGGCCCATTTCGGCGTTCCCGCGGCGGGCGGGATTCTCGTCGCGATCAATCACCGCCTCTCGAGCCGGGAGGTCGGCTACATCCTCGAGCACACCGGGGCTCGGTACCTGCTGCTCGACGCGGAGCTCCAGCCGGTCGTCGCCCCGCTCGCGCTGGACGGAGTCAGGGTGATCGCGTGCGCCGGCGATGCGGACGATCCGTACGAGCAATTCCTGGGCGAGGCGTCGGCCGAGATTCCCGAGAGCTGGCTCGAGGACGAGGAGGAGACGATTTCGATCAACTACACCTCCGGCACCACGGGACAGCCGAAGGGAGTGCAGTACACGTATCGCGGCGCCTACCTGAACGCGCTCAGCGAGGTCATCGTGGCCGGGATGAGCCCCGAGTCGGTCTACCTGTGGACGCTGCCGATGTTCCACTGCAACGGCTGGTGCTTCCCGTGGGCGGTGACCGCCGTCGGGGCCCGGCACGTGGCGCTTCGCGCGGTGGACGCGGATCGCGTCTGGCAGCTGATCGACGAGGAGCACGTCACGCACTACTGCGGCGCGCCGACGGTCCACTTGATGGTCATCAACGCTCCCGGCGCACACTCTCTCGACCAGCCCGTGACCGCGATCGTCGCCGCGTCGCCGCCCTCGCCGACGCTGCTCGCTCGGATGGCCGAGTTGAACTTCCGGCCCGTGCATGTCTACGGGCTGACCGAGACCTATGGCCCGATCACGGTCTGCCCCGTACAGGAGAAGTCCGAGCAGCTGACGCTCGAGCAGCGGGCGAAGCTGCTGGCGCGCCAGGGGCAGGCCTATCCGTCGGCGGACCTCGTCCGGGTCGTCGACGACGAGATGGCAGACGTTCCGCAGAACGCCGAGACGATGGGTGAGGTCGTGATGCGCGGCAACAACGTGATGAGCGGCTATTTCGCGGACGCGGAGGCGACCGAGGAGGCGTTTCGCGGCGGTTGGTTTCACTCCGGCGATCTGGCGGCGTGGCATCCAGACGGGAACATCGAGCTCCGCGACCGCGGCAAGGACATCATCATCTCGGGCGGCGAGAACATCTCGAGCATCGAGGTCGAGCAGACGATCGCGGCCCATCCAGCCGTCCTCGAATGCGCCGTCATCGGCATCCCTCACGAGCGGTGGGGGGAGCGGCCGAAGGCGTTCGTCACGCTGAACGAGGGAGCGAGCGCGAGCGCCGACGAGATCATCGCGTTCTGTCGCGACCGCCTGGCTCACTACAAGTGCCCGGACACGATCGAGTTCGGGGAGTTGCCGAAGACCTCCACCGGCAAGGTCCAGAAATTCGCGCTGCGCGACCGCGAGTGGGCCGGGCGCGACACGCGCGTCGGCGCGACCTAGATGGTTCAAGCCTCGGGGGTCGATTACGAGCGGGTGTTAAGGGCTGCTGCGTGTGATCGCCCGCGGAGAGCTTGGTGAGGTCTGCCCGCCGCGCGGGCGCTACGGATCCGCGGCGTCGAAGCACCCATCGGGTGCTACCGTGGGCCTACGGGTGGCCACCGCCCGCGAGGTTCTCCGCGCCGACGAGCCGAATCTCCCCTCCATCTCGTTTAGTGCGCCGGCACGCAAGGAGATTCACGTGCCTGAAGACCGCACGCGGGCGAGCCGAGGAGACACGCCAGCGCCACCCGCCGCGTCCGGCCCGGTCCAAGCGGCCGATGCGGCGGTGAGCTCAGCGACGCCGGACAGCGGAAGCTCCGGGCGAGATGAACTCCGCGCGCTCGAAGATCGAATCAACCAACTGGAGCAACTGGTACAGGGTCTTCAGGACTCGGTTCATCGCGAAGCGACGCGGCAGGGAAAACGCATCGCTGACCTCGAGGCCCGGCTCGATCCCACGGAGCTGAGCCGAGATCTGAGCACGGACGCTCCCGAGAGCCGATCGCAGCGATGACGGCGTTCTTCATTCCGGGTGTGACCGATGACGAGCGTGGCATCGAGAGTGAGTACGACAGGATGCGCCTCCAGACCGAGCATGAGATGGGGCATCGCCCAAGCTCACGCCGGATCTTCAGCGTCTGGACGCGCCGGGGCGCCGTCGACTGCGTGACCCAGGTGGGGAACCGGGATCCGTTGCGTGGGGGCACCGTCGTCGCGATCTTCGACATGGGGTCTCATCAGCCGTTCGTCGCGTTGTTGCAGCGGGAGCCCGGGAGCGGCGGCGAGGCGATCGAGGTTCTGAGTAGCACGGCGTACTCGGTGCTCGAGTTCGAGCGGTAAGCCTGAGCCGGTGAGCTCGCGGTCTCGGTGCCGCGCAGCCGTCGGCTCGCTCGAGTGCTCGTAACTGGCACGGGCGCCCGTGGCCACGGGCGCTGTGTTCAGCCGCACGGCCTCCGGCGAGGACGACGTCGACATGCCGGCAACCGTGCGCGGCGTCGACAGGCCGATGGTCACCCCGCAGCCCGCGGGGGCCAGCCGCGTACCGACGCACCCGGCCGTGATCAGCGCCCGGCTGGGCTGACCCTGCCGCCTCTCTCGCCCTGTGGGTGATCCAACCGTCGCCCGGGCCCGTAGGACCACGGACCAGCGAAACCCGAACCAATCGATCGGAGATCGAATGCTTGGACTCGACAACCCACTTCACATCGCGTTCGTACTCGTCGCGCTTCTGCTCGTCTTCGGCGCCAAGCGGCTCCCCGAGATGGGCCGCTCGATGGGTGCCGGTCTGCGCGGCTTCAAGGAGTCAATCAGCGGCGAGCATCCTGCGGCGCACCTCAGCGAAACCGCCGCCCCGCTCCGCGCCGAGGAGACGCCCGCGCCGGCTGCCGAGACCGAGCACGCCCCGGTGCAGCCGGTCGCCTAGCCGGCCAACCCTGAGCTGACAAGGACAACTCCCGATGCAGATGCTGAGTGCACTGGCACCGGCCCGCGTACGGCTGGTGCCGCACGACACGCGAATGAGCATCGTCGACCACCTCGACGAGCTGCGGACGAGGCTGATCATCTGCGGGCTCGCGCTCGCCGTCGCGTTCGGCATCTGCTTCTGGCAGAACCACCAGCTGCTGCAGCTCATCAACACGCCGCTCGCGCACAACACTCAGCAACAGGTGCGACAGGGCCAGGGGCCGCTCGGCGCCACCTACAAGGTGCAGCAGGGCACGCGCGACGTCGCACAGCAGCTCAGCACGGTGGTGGCCGTGCTTCGGGCGCAGAAACAGCCTCCCGTCGCCGCCGCCTCGCTGGAGCGCGTGCAGCAGCGCCTTCAGCGCGACGTCAAGCGGCTCTCGGCGCCGCCGCGGGGCGATCGGCCGGTGACCTTAGGAATTGGAGAGCCGTTCACCACCACGCTCACTGTGACACTGATCTTCGCGCTAATCCTGTCACTGCCTGTGCTGCTGTTACAGGCCTACGGGTTCTTGATGCCGGCGTTCGACCCCACGCTGCGACGGCGGATGCTGCCGATCGCGTTCGCGATCCCGTTGCTCTTCATCACCGGAGTCACGTTCGGCTACTTTGTCGTGCTGCCCGCCGCTCTGCACTTCTTTCAGAACTTCAACAGCAGCGAATTCAACGTGCTCGTGCAGGCGAGCCAGTACTACAAGTTCGCCGCCACGATGCTGCTCGCGATGGGGCTCCTGTTCCAGGTCCCGGTCGCGATCATCGCCGTCACCCGCGCCGGGATCGTCACTCCGAAGCAGCTGCGTCACAACCGCCGCTATGCCGTGATCGCGTGTGTCGTCGTCGCAGCGGTGCTCCCCGGAGACGCGATCACGATGCTGCTCGAGACGCTGCCGCTGTACCTGCTGTTCGAGTTCAGCGTGCTGATCGCCAGCGTCTCCGAACGGCGAAGCGCCAGGCGAGCGGCCGCTGAGCAATCGCCTCAGTAGCCGACCCGCGGCGCGATTGATCCGATCGCCCGGGCGGATCCCTCGCGCCGCCGATCGAAGCTAAATATTTCCTAAACCGGGAAGCGGATCGGCGTTAGGGTTGCGGCCATCCCGACCGGAAGGAGAGCTCCATGAGCCCGGAGCAGCAAAGCCCAGCCGCATCGATGATCGATGGCCCGAGCGACCTTCAGGAGGGCTACGCCGAGCTCGGCGACGTGAAGCTGCATTACGTCGAGGCCGGCGATGGCCCGCTGATCGTCCTACTGCACGGCTTCCCCGAGTTCTGGTACGGCTGGCGGCTGCAGATCGCGCCGCTCGTCGAGGCCGGGTTTCGCGTGGTCGCACCTGACACGCGTGGCATCAACCTGTCATCGAAGCCGGAGGGCTTCGAGGCCTACGGCGTCGACCTGCTCGCCGAGGACATCCGCGGCCTGATCGACGAACGCGGAAGCAAGCCCGCGTCGGTGGTCGGTCACGACTGGGGCGGAAGCATCGCCTGGACCCTCGCGATGAATCACCCCGAGGTGGTCGACCGACTCGCGATCCTCAACGCGGCTCATCCGCGGCGGCTGTCAGAGGGCCTGCACCACCCGAGCCAGCTCAGGAAGTCCTGGTACTTCTTCTTCTTCGCGGCACCGGGACTGCCCGAGGACGTGGTGGATGCCAGAGACTGGCACTTCCTCCGCCACTTCCTGCACGACGCAAAACCGCCTTACACGCCGGAGGAATTCGATCGCTACACCGAAGCGTGGTCGCAGCCGGGGGCAGCGTCCGGGATGATCAACTACTACCGCGCATCGGTGAGACAGTCCCAGAAGGAAGCCGTCGCGAAGCTTCGGCCGATCTCGGCTCCGACGCTGGTCATCTGGGGGGAGCAGGACTCCTACCTCGGCTCCGAACTGGCAGAGCCCGACCGCGACGATGTCCCGAACCTCGACCGGGTCGAGCGTCTTCCCGACGCCTCCCACTGGGTCCACCACGACGAGCATGAGCGCGTCACACAGCTGCTGATCGACTTCTGCGGCGCGGATCGGCCAGGCTGAGGGGAACGGCGACTAGTTCGCGCGCTGACCAGCATGATCGGGTCCGTGAAGCGCACGCTTGCCAGCGTCATCGTCGCGCTCGTGCTGCTGAACGTGGCGGTCGCGCCGGCCGGCGGCGTGGGTGGCACCTCGGCCCGAAGCAGCCCCACATACGGAGCGGGAATGATGTCGTAACCGTGGGCGAAGACGACTAGCGGGAAGGGCCCGGCGCTCGTGGCGGGCGGAGCGACGAGGACGTCGACGCGCGAGCTCTCGATAGCCGCCGGATAGCGGATCACGGTCACGAGCCGACGCGGAACGGGTCGATGTCCCGGAAACATCACCCGGCGGCTGTAGTCCGGGTAGGTGACGACGATCTCGCCCACGCCGAAGCCCTTGGCACAGACGATCGGGCGCAGCCCGGAGCCACCGCTGGCGACTCAGATGGGGAGCGTTGGGAGCCGTCGTCGCTCTTGCGGTGTTGGGTGGATCACCGGGCGCTGGAGCCGCCCCGGCCCCGCCCGCTGGTGCGCGGGCTTGGCTCGGCCACTGGAAGACAAACTTCGGGCCGCTGATCTTCTACGACTTGTCCTACACGGACGTCGGCTGGGACAACTCGGGCAAGGAGTTCAGCACCTGCTCGCTGAATGACTGTCGCTACCACTGGCTGCTACGGGGGATGTGGTCGTGGCCCGAGAAGCCCAAGCAGAGGAAGTGGGTCGCGATCAAGGGCACGCCCACGGGGAAGGGGTACGACACGGTCGAGCCGTGCTGGATCGGCCCGTTCAGCTTGGAGGTTCCCGGGGACAACGGAGACGCCTGCTACCCGATGCTGCTCTACCGGGTCGGGGAGAAGGAGCGCGGCGGCTTCTGGAAGGCCTGCTTCCTGCCGGAGTCGTGCACCGATCACCACCACCTGACCGGCCAGAAGACGGGGCCGGTGTGGAAGGCCGGGTTCAGCTTCACCCAGCGCGGCATTCCCGACGGCCAGCGAGTGATTCGCACCCAGACCGGCGGGGCAGGGATCATCCTGTTCGACGAGTCCCCGGTCGCCAACCGAAAGGGTGGCGGAAGCAGAGGAATAAACACTCCAGGCAGCCAGGTATTCCACATCGACGAGATCCCGGGTAGTCCAAACCTGAGCCTCTCCTTCCAGCTGAAGGAAGGCCGCTACCTCATCTTCGGTCGCAAGCCGAGTCTCGTGATGGCGGGGGTCGTGACGAACTCGGATGACTCGCATTGCCGCCCGGGCGCGCTGATCGGGGTCACGATCACGGACGCGCAGCGAGGCGGAGCGAGTCAGATCAAGCTGTCAGGTTGCCGCGCCGAGCAATGGACCTCGGCTGACCCGAATCGCGTGCACGTGCACCTGGAACTACCGCAACGCGTCGGCTAGCTCAGGCCGACGGCGCCGCCTGCTCCGCGGCGACGCGTTCCGTCCTCAGCTCGATGGGCCGTCCTGCTTTGCGTCTGAGCGATCGAACACGAGCACGTGGAGCGGTGCCCCTGCGGACCCCGGGGGGAGTTCGTGGAGCGTCCCTCCGAGCTGCTCGGCGCCGGCCTTGCTCGCGACGGGCTCAACTCGCAGATCCCCGCGCTCCCTGCTGAACGTCCCCGCAAACACGTTCGGTCGGGATGCCACGCCGCGGATCATCGCACAGGAAAAGCTCGGGCCAACGACGCCGATTCGGTGGCCCGAAATCACCGTGATGAGGTGATGACGGTTCACCTGACGTTGGGAAATGCTGCGGCAGATGCCCGAGTCTGTTGATCCTCGTCACCTCTTGCTGATCGGGGCTGGTCCGGGCGTCGGTGCCGGCGTCGTTCGGCGCTTCGGCCGCGAAGGTTTTCGCAGCACGCTCATCTCCCGCGGCGAAGCGGTTGAGCAACTGGCGGCTGAGCTGCGGAGCGACGGGCTCCAGATCGAGGCGGTGCGCGCAGACATCGCAGATCTGGGCGGCTACCGCGCCACGCTCGAGCGGATCTTTCTCGCCCCGGGCGCCCCCGGCGTCGCCGTGTACAACGCTGCGCTGCCGGATCCTGGCGAGATCCTCGACACGACCGTCGGACGGCTCCGGACCGCATATACCGTCGACGTCCTCGGTGCCGTCGTCGCGGCACAGGTCGCCGCACCCGTCCTGCGGAGCGCCGGTACCGGCACGCTGCTCTTCACTAGCGGCGGCTTCGCGGACCATCCGGTGCCCGCACTGGCGAGCCTCTCGATCGGAAAGGCCGCTCTGCGATCGGCGGCGACCCTGATCGCCGCCGGTGTCCGGGACGACGGCATCCACGCCGCGACGATCACGATCGCCGGGTCGGTCGCGCGTGGGACGGCGTTCGACCCGGACAAGATCGCGGAACTCTTTTGGACCGCCCACACCGACCCGATCGACGCCTGGCAGACCGAGTACCGATTCACAGGCGCCTAACGCCGGCGAGCGCGCCCAGCGCTACCGCACGTCTGGCCGAGCCGCCGAATGACCCGAGAGCGGTGCTCAGACGGCGGCTGCCTGGGCGCGCGTGGCGGCGCTCTCGCTGCCTCTCCGGCTCAGGAAGTCGAGCAGTGCCGCGTTGACCTCGTCTGGGTGCGTCCACCCGATGTTGTGCGGGCCATCGGCGACCTCAACCGCGGTCAGGTCAGCGATCAGGCCCTCGTCGCGCAAGCGCCCGGTCGTGGCCGCGAACGGCAGAGTCCGGTCGGCGGCGCCATGGACGGCCAGGACGGGGATGTCGATCTTGGGCAGGTCACCACGGAAGTCGGTCAGCCACGTGTCGATGCAGGCGTAAGTCGCCTGGGGAGAGGAGCCGGCCGCGACCTCGAAGCTCGCGCGCAAAGCGGCGTCGCCGATTCGCTCCGGGGCGAGGACGTCGGTGTTGTAGAAGTTGGCGAAGAAGGCGTCGAAGAACGCGTAGCGGTCTGCGACGATCGCATCCTTGATGCCCTCGAACACCTCCTGGGGGACACCCTGGGGGTTGTCCTCGGTCTGCAGGAGGAATGGCGGGATCGACCCGATCAGCACCGCCTTCGTGATCCCGACCGATCCGTAGGTTCCGAGGTAGCGCACGACCTCGCCGGTGCCCATCGAGAACCCGGCGAGCACGACCTCCTGATCGAGCGCGAGGTGGTCCAGGAGGGACTTGAGGTCGGCGGCGAACGTGTCGTAGTCGAATCCCGCCGTCGGCTGGCTCGATTTGCCGAACCCCCGACGGTCATAGCTGATGCAGCGGTATCCGTTCGCGAGCAGCACCCGCTCCTGGCGCTCCCAGGAATTCCCATCCAGCGGGTAACCGTGGATTAGGACGATCGGCTTGCCGGAGCCATGATCGTTGTAGTGGACGTTGATGTCGGCGGTGTTCTCGGTTCCGACTTTTACGAATGGCATGGTGCCTTCCTTTCTCTCATTCGACCAGGTAGGTCTCGTAGATGACGCCGGTGGCCTGGCGGCCGCCGACGGTGATAAAGACGCCCTTGTTCAGCCAGTCGAGATCGGACGCTGCGGTCTCGATCTCGGTTGAGGCGCGAAACGTGTACTCGCGTGGATCGACGTCCTCTCCACGTCCGAGACGCGCCAGTACCTCGGGGCTCCCGTGACGGACGCTCCGCGACTGGACATAGAGGAGGTCGCCGCGGTCGGTCTCCAGCGTGTAGCGGATGTCGCCCAGCGCGGCTCCGTCTGGGAGGACCGTCTGCCAGTCGGCGCTCGCGCCCGGGAGCAGCCTGCCGCGCATCTGGGGACCGTTGAATGTCCCGCCGGTCAGGGCCACGATCCGCCGGCGCCCTCGGGCCACCTCTCCGAGCTCCAGCGGTGGGGCGAGAGTCGCCTCGAGCCGGTAGACACTGGTCAGACGAGGTTCGGGAAGAGGTCGCTCCTGCGGACCATCTGGAAGGTGCCGGGCTGCCGGATCATTCGGATGGGGCTCCAGCGGCGTAATCGCCACGCGCATCCACTCGTGGAGCGGCAGCGCGCGCATCAGGCCCTCCAACTCGTCTTCACTCTCGGCTCGATACAGCCCGATGGGCGTGCTCTCACCGGGACCGACGCGCCGCTTCCAAAGCCGGACCAGGTGTCCTTGGGCCACGAGCTTGGCGGCGGCGGCCGACTCAGCGTCCTCGCGCGCGGTGACCTCGGTCTCCGGCGTCCCATCGGGAACGTCGATCTCGAACTCGACAAGGAAATCCATCGCGCTACCTCCCTTCTGGTCTGGGTTTTGGCTGGCCCCGGCTGCCGCAGCCGCGACGGCCGGGGCGAGCGCAAGGCGGGTCACGAAGGCAGGTCCGTCCCCGCCTGCTCGGCCACCATGTAGGCGGCGTACCAATCCAGCCAGTTCTCGTCTTGATCCGAGCGGTGGAACAGGTGCGATCGCCCAGCGCGCTTCTCGTGCTCGCGGTGAGCGGCCTCGGCACGCTGAAGCGCGGCTTTCAGATCGTCCGCGGACACGTAGCCCGTCTCTGTGGCGGCCATGCGGCCGGGGCGCCGGGCCGTAACCTCCTGGACGATCCACGTATTGCCGTCGGGATCGGTGAAGTAACAGAACGATCCGTAGCTGGCGCGCTCCGGGTCGGGGCCGGGTAGCCGTGCCTCGACCGGGAACGGCGGGCCGTGCCAGATGTCACTCACGTCGATTCCCCGGCCGGCTAGTTCGTCATGTGCCGCTTCGATGTCGGAGACGACCAGCCCTCCCTCGGCCGAGCCGGGCGCGGCGGTAGTAAGTCCCTCGCCGAACGTGATCGAGCTGCCCGAGCCCGGAGGTGTGAACTGGACGATGCGCAGGCCCTCCATCGGGGCGGCGTCGTCGTCGAATCTCCAACCCAAGCGCTCATAGAACCCCTTTGAGCGATCGGCGTCGGACACCGGGATGATCTGGAGCTCGAGCTTCATGTCGACCTGGCCGACGCTCGTGTCGCGGCTTGCGGTGCCTTCTTCAGTGGCGCTCATGGCTATCTCCTGTGTCTGTGAAGACCTCGGTGGGTCTTCGTGGCGGTGCCGCCATGTAGCGTCCTCCCCGCGCCTGCTCGTCGCGTCCGTTGGGCACCCCGGTTCACACCCCCCGGGGGGTGGCCCGATCCCGGCATCACGGGCGGTGGGCGGCGGAGTTGCTAGCGCAGGGGGGCACCCCTACGCTGGCGTGGCGATGTCGACTACGGGTTCGGCACGGCGCCTGCTTGGCCGGCGCAGCGAGTGCGCGGTGCTGGATCAGCTGGTGGCGAATGCGCGCGCGGGTTCGAGCCGGGCACTGGTGGTGCGCGGGGATCCCGGGGTTGGCAAGAGTGCGTTGCTGGGGTACCTCGCGCAGCACGCATCGGGGTGCAGGATCGCCCGAGCGGCCGGAGTCGAGTCGGAGATGGAACTCGCGTACGCGGGGCTGCAGCTTCTGTGCGCGCCGTTCCTGGACCGAGTCGAGGGTCTGCCCGGCCCGCAGCGCGACGCGCTTGGCGCCGCGTTCGGCTTGCGCGATGGCGATGCGCCGGATCGGTTCCTCGTCGGGCTGGCGGTCCTGAGTCTGCTCTCGGCCGTCGCGGAAGACCGACCTCTCATCTGCATCGTGGACGACGCGCAGTGGCTCGACGCAGCGTCGGCATACGCGCTGGCGTTCGTGGCGCGACGCCTCGGTGCGGAGTCGGTCGGGCTGGTCTTCGCGGTGCGCGAGCCGAGCGGCGAGCGGCCGTTCGAGGGGCTGCCGGAGCTCGCCGTCGGCGGGCTCAATGACCGCGACGCGCGCGAGTTACTCGCAACGGTTCTCACGGGTCCGATCGACGAGCGCGTGCGTGATCGTCTCGTGGCCGAGACGCGCGGCAATCCGTTGGCGCTGCTCGAGCTGCCACGTCGCTTGACGCCCGCCGAGCTCGCCGGCGGGTTCTGGCTATCCGACGGACCGGCGTTGTCGGACCGGATCGAGCAGAGCTTCGCCGAGCGGCTGGCGCCGCTGCCACCCGCGACGCGGCTCTTGCTTCTGATCGCCGCGGCGGAGCCGCTGGGGGATCCGGTGTTGGTTTGGCGGGCGGCTGCAGAGCTTGGCATCGGGCCAAACGCGGCTGCGCCGGCCGCCGCCGCGGGACTGGTCGATTTCGGCGTGCAGGTGCGCTTCACTCATCCGCTCGTGCGTTCGGCGGTGAAGCGCGCGGCGGCGGCGGAGGAGCGACAGCGCGTCCACCGGGCGCTCGCCGAAGCCACGGATGCCGACATCGACCCCGATCGCCGCGCCTGGCACCTCGCGCGCGCGACGGCTGGGCTCGACGAGGACGTCGCCGCCGAGCTGGAGCGCTCGGCCGCCCGAGCGCAGGCGCGAGGCGGCCTGGCGGCGGGGGCGGCATTTCA
>DASXDA010000008.1:0-24358 GCA_036490875.1 Solirubrobacteraceae bacterium | reverse complement strand
GCACGCGCTGGCATTTGTGGCGCGGCGCTTGTTGGCGCGAGCGTGACCTTTCGTCACCCGCTGGTCCGATCGTCCGTGTATCGCGCGGCCTCCCTTGAGGACCGGCAGGCAGCACATCGCGCGCTGGCGGACGCGACCGATCCCGAGGTCGATCCCGATCGCCGCGCCTGGCATCTGGCGCAAGCGACCCAGGGGTTCGACGAGGACGTTGCGTCCGAGCTCGAGCGCTCGGCGGGCCGCGCTCGGGCCCGCGGCGGTTGGGCGGCAGCCGCCGCGTTCCTGGAACGAGCGGCGATCCTGACGCCGGAGCCCACGCCACGGGCTGGGCGTGCGCTTGCCGCGGCCCAGTCGAAGCCGCCCAGCTGATCGAGGTCGCCACTAACGAGGTCATGCGTGGCGCCGAGGGACAGGGCCTGACATTCATTCAGTGGGCGACCGCCGTCCTCTATAACGGCCTGGGGCGCTACGCGGAGGCACTGGCAGCGGCGAAGCAGGCTTCCGAGGACACGCTTGAAAGCCGGCTCTCAACGTGGGGCTTGGTCGAGCTGATCGAGGCGGCCGCGCGGAGCGGCAACCCCGAGCTCGCGACCGACGCCCTCGACAGGCTCTCGCAGACAACCGCGGTCAGTGGAACCGACTGGGCGCTGGGCGTCGAGGCCCGCTCGCGGGCATTACTGAGCGAAGGCGAAGCCGCCGAGCTGCTCTATCGCGAGGCGATCGAGCGGCTCGAGCGGACCCGTGTTCGCGTGGAGCTTGCCCGCGCCCACCTCTTGTACGGGGAATGGCTGCGCCGCGAGCGTCGCCGGCTCGACGCCCGCGAGCAGCTACGCCATGCCCACGAACTATTCACGGAATTCGGGATGGAAGCGTTCGCCGAACGTGCGCGGGTCGAGCTCCAGGCGACCGGCGAGCACGCCCGCAAACGGACCGCCGAGACTCGCGACGACCTCACCCCCCGGAGGCCCAGATCTCGTGGACTACCACCTACGCAAGGCGTTCCGCAAGCTCGGAGTGAAGTCGCGCCACCAACTCAAACAGCAACTGCCGGAGTCAGGCGCGCTCAGCGAACCCGCGTGATTGCGCTCGCTTCACACGCGAGAGGTCGCTGGTTCGAGCCCGTACCCATCCAGGTTTTCGCTATCGCGGCCGCGTCTGCTTGAGCTTGGGGAGCTTGCGCAACGCGACCTTGACCGCTCGCGTGACCGGCTTGCCCTTCTTCGGCTTGAAGACGAGCTTGACGGTGAGCACAAGACGCTTCGTCGTCCTGGCGGCCTTGCTGAGGGTGAGCTTGAACCGCACGGGGCCGGCGCGGTTGACGCGCTTGGTCGTCTTGCGGAACAGCCCCTTGGTGTGCACCCGCGCGATCGATGCCGTCCCAGCGCTTGCGCCGGCCGGCGTCGCCGTGACCGTGCCGGGACCCGGCGCGTACGTCACGAAGCCGTCGGCCGAGGTCGACGGCGTGGTGATGAGCCCCCACCGGAGGTCAACAGAGCGGCCAGGGCCCTCGGCAGCCCGCTGGTCCTAGCCGCCCTTGTCCTTCGGTGGCGAATCGCCTTCGAGCGACTCCCCCGCCTTGTGGACGTCCTCAGCGACCTCGTGGACGTCGGCCGCGACCTCGTGCGCGACGTGCCGAACGTCCGTGACCACTTCCCTGCGGGCCGCCAGGGCATGCTTGTGCACGGCGGCCGCCGCAAGGACGTCGTCTGCCGACGGGCTCTCGTCCGGGTGGTGCTTGCGACACACCACGTACGTCGTGCCGGCCACCTGGTGGCGGCCGAGCCGCCAGCAGCCCCTCACATGGCAGTTGTGACGCCTGAGGATCGCGTACACCGCCCCGAGCAGCGTGATGTCAGCGAGCGGCCCGCTTATGAAGTTGTAGCCGTCGGGGTCGTGCCAGGGCCAGCGCGCGGCGTTATATAGCCAGTCCCAGACCGTTGCGCTGATCACGACTCGGCGACGGTAATCCGAGGGCCGGACGGCTTGCCGCGCTCAGGCGGCCGGCTACCGGGCGAGCGCCGTCGCGAGCGCGTCGCGAAGCGCGGCGCCGGGATCGGCAGGCGCGGCGCTGGTCCGCCAGGCGACGAATCCGTCGGGGCGTACGAGCACCGCACCGTCGGGTTCGATCCCGTAGAGCCCGCCGTCGGGCAGCGCGTGCACGGTGACCGGCGAGTCGCCCGCAACGTCCTCCGCGGCGCGGGTCCAGACCTCGCCGCCAGCGCCCGTCAGCACGACCATGCCCTCGCCGAACAGGTCCAGGGTCGAGCGGCCATCCTCGAGCCAGAGATGGGGTGCGCGGGCGCCGGGGCGGGCGTTCTGCACGTAGTCGCGCATCTGGTTCTCGACCGCCGGCGGCTCCGTGCCGTCCGGGACGATCGCGGCTGATTCGTACGTGTAGCCGAGATCCATCCCCTGGCGCGAGCCCGTCACGGCGCCACGAGCGGCGATCACCTGGCGCACGGTGTCGAGGTCGCCGGCGCGGATCGCCTCGGCCATCTTGACGAGCGACTCGCCTCGCTGCGCGGAGTAGTCGACGTTGCGCTGGGCCACCGCGCGGCGCTCCTGCTCGTAGGTGTCGAGCAGCGGCTCGCCCGCCCAGCCGGCGGCGACGGCGCCGACCTTCCACGCGGCGTTGTGGGCCGAGGCAATGCCGGTGTTCATGCCGACGCCGCCGTCGGGCGTGGTGCGGTGGGCCGCATCGCCCGTGAGCAGGATGCGCCCGTCGCGGAAGCTGGTCGACAGCTCGGCGCCCATGATCCAGGAGCCGACGCTCAACACGTCGACCTCCAGGTCCGGGAGACCCGCCCCCAGCCGAACGGCCTCGACGCAGCGCTCCGGCGTGAAGTCCTCGACGCGCTCCCCCTGGCCGAGGTTGCGATGCATGATCCACTCGGTGCCGCCGTCGATCGTGACGAACGCTCCTGCCACCTCGGGGGTCATAACGGTGTACGACCAAGCGGGGCGCTCGGCGACGAGCGGGGTCAGCTGTGCCCGGAAGAAAACGTTGACGAAGTGCCCCATGTCGCCCTGGCCGCTGCGTCCGATCCCGAGCGCGTTGCGGATCCGGCTTTCGTTGCCGTCCGCCGCGATCACCCAGCCGGCGCGGACCCTCGACGCCTCGCCGGTGGCGCGGTCGGTGAGCGTCGCCGTCACGCCCGAGTCGTCCTGGGAGAGCTCGGCGACGTCGTACTCGTAGCGGATCTCGGCTTGCGTGTGGTCCGCCGCGCGAGCGCGCAGAACCGCCTCGGTGATGTGCTGCGGACAGCGGAGCGCCGACGTCGGGCTGGGCGGATCCGGCACGCCGTCGTCGGGATCGGGTGTCCGCGTTCGGCCGAGCTCCTCGCCGCTGAGGGTCGTGGTCCACACCATCTGGCCGCAGAAATCGCGCGGTACGCCCCGCGCGCGGATCTCGTCCTCGGCGCCCCACGCCCGCAGCAGCTCGGCGGTGCGCTGCATCAACCCGACCGCCTTCGGATGGTGGAGCGGCTCCGCATGGCGCTCGACGAGCAGATGGTCGACGCCGAGTCGTGAGAGCGTCAGCGACGCGGCCAGGCCACATGGGCCTCCACCGACGATCAGGACCGGAACTTCATCGGGCATCGACGTCTCCTCTGGTTGCACCCCAACCAGAGGCGAGCCTATCGCGGCCGCCGGCTACAGGCGGTCGTCGTTCGCCGGCTCGAGGCTCAGCTTGCCGAGCGTCCGCTCGGCCGCCGCCCTCACCCCGGCCGGGCCGTGCGAGTTGTAGAGCGGGCCGGTTCCGTCGGTGAGCAGCAGCCACGCCTGCGCGGCTCCGGTCGCGGTCACCGGGCCGGGAGACTCGAGCGTCGCGGCGAGACGCTCGAGCTCGGCGCCGACGCAGTCGAGGCGACCGCGGGCCTCGAGCGGCAACCGGCGGTAGCCGTCGGCCATCTGCCGGCGGCGAGGTGGCGCCGTCAGCCGGCGCGCGCGCAGCGCGAGCGCTGGCGTCATCTCCGGGTGCACGCCCGCGGCGAGGTGCTGGTCGAGCCGGCGAGCGCGGACACGTGCCGTGAGCCGGTCGCGCACGCCGGGCCGCCGAGCCACCAACAACCGGCTCCCGTATCGATTGTTCGCCGCGTACTCCATAACCACCGATAACTTTACGCTGGTTACTTCGAGACGTCAAGGAGGAAATCCGGGGCACCACCCATGGCCGAGCACTCCTCCGCCCAGCTGATCCAGCGGGTCGGCTGGGCGATCGTCGAGGCCGGGGATCTCGAAGCCGGCTGGAAGATGGGTGCTGCCACCCATTCCTCGGCGCGCGCCGCGTTGAGAGAGTGAGTTCCACCGTCGATAACGGACGCCTGCGAGGTCGCTCAGACCCCACCCGATTCTCCCGGTGTCTTGTAACGGCGGATGCTCTGGTGGCCGGCGGGGTCGTGCCCGCCGGCCACTGGGCACCTTTCTGGGCAGCACGGGGACCGTGGCGGCGCGCGCCAGACCGGCGCGCCGCCTGGTCCTACGGCGGCGCGCCGGTCTTCTCACCGGCCGCGGGTCAACTCAGGGTTGTTGGCGTCTGTCGAAAGCCAGCGGCGTGCCGGGGGGTTCCGGCAGCCCGTGTCTCGGGGCGTCCGGCGCGATCGTGCGCACGATCTGCCGGCGGCGGGCGTCGAGCTCGGGAACGGTGATCCCGAGCCGCGAGGCGGCCTCGGCGCGCTCGAGCCCGTGGATCAGCAACGAGAAGATCGCCTGGTCGCCCGGCGTCAGCCGAGCGCGGAGCGCCGCGACCGTCGGCGCTGGAATCGCGGGCACGTACTGGCGGCCGTGGAACAGACGGCGGATCGCGATCGTCACCTCGTCGGCGAGCGCGGTCTTGCTGAGCACGCCGTCCGCGCCCGCGACGATCGCGGCCGCGGCGAGCGTCGCGTCGGCGAACGCCGAGTAGACGAGCACGGGCGGAGGCGATGGCCGCTGCTTGATCTCCTGCGTCAGCCACAGCCCGTCGCGCCCGCCGAGGTGGTACTCGACCACCACGACGTCGGCCCAGCGGGCGAGGTCCGCGGTCGCCTGTGAAGCCCGTCCGGCCTCCGCGATCGTGACCAGGTCATCCTGGGCCGAGATCAGCTGGCGGACGCCGTGGCGTACCGCCGGGTGGTCGTCGACCAGCACCACGTGGATCGGGAGGCCGGCGGAGCGGCGGGGGGCTGGCGCCCGGGCGCTCACGGCTCCACCAGTCCCTGGCGGATCGCGTAGCGGGTCAGCTCCACGCGGTCACGCATCCCCAGCTTCTCGAGGACGTTGGCGCGGTGACGCTCGACCGTCTTATCGCTGATCACGAGCGCGGTCGCGATCTCACGGCTGCTGTTGCCCTCGGCGACCAGCTTCACGACCTCCTGCTCCCGCGGCGTCAGCGGGTCCTCGCGCACCGGCAGGTCCTGCCGGGCGCGGTTCAGGAAGTCCTCGATCAGCGGCGTCATTGCCCCGGGGTAGAGGAACCGCTCGCCCCGAAGCGTCGCGCGACAGGCCTCGACCAGGTCGCGGTCGGCGACGGTCTTGACCACGTAACCGGACGCGCCGGCCTTCAGCGCCTCGTACAGGTAGCGCTCGTTCTGGTGCATCGACAGCATCAGGATCCGCAACTGCGGACGGCGCCGATGCAGCTCCCGCGCGACGTGCAGACCGGTCATCCGCGGCATCGCGATGTCGATCACCGCCAGATCGAGGTCCTGGGCGAGCGCGACATCGACCGCCTCGAGCCCGTCGCCCGCCTCGGCGACGACGTCGAGGTCGGGCTGCGCTTCGAGCACCATCCGCAGCCCGTGGCGGACGACCGCGTGGTCGTCGGCGAGCATGATCCGGGCCTTCAGCGGGGTCATCCGCGCTCCTCGAACAGCGGCACCTCGAGCCGGACCTCGCACCCCGAACCCGAGAGCGCATTGCCGAGCTCGAGCCTCGCGCCGACCAGCGCGGCGCGCTCGCGCATACCCCGGATCCCGGCTCCCGCGACGGTGTCGCGCGGCATCCCGAGTCCGTAGTCGCGGACGGTCAGGATCAGGCTCCCGTCGCCGCGCTCGAGTCTCAGCGTCGCGCGCGTGCTCGCCGAATGGCGGGCGACGTTGGTGAGCGCCTCCTGCGCCACCCGGTAGGTGACGAGCTCGGTCTCGCCGGGCAGGGACGGTAGATCCGGCGCGATCGTGAAATCGACCTCGAGACCGAGCTGGTGCGAGAACCGCTCCGCGAGGACCGCGAGCGAGTTCGCCAGCCCGAGATCGTCGAGCGCCTCCGGTCGCAGCTCGAGCGCGATCCGCCGGACCTCCTCGAGGCTGCCACGGACCGCGTCCTGGACGGACCCGACGTCCCCTCGCAGCTCGTCCGGGGCCTGCGACGCGACCCGTGAGAGCCCGAGCAGGACGGCGGTCAGATCCTGACCGACCTGGTCATGGAGCTCCTGCGCGATTCGGAGTCGCTCATCCTCCTGCGCGCGCAGCACGCGCGCCGTCGACGCGCGTCGCTCGGACTCGAGCCGAGAGAGCATCTCGTTGAAGGTCAGCGCGAGCTCGCCGGCCTCAGAGGTCGGCTGCGCGCCCGGCATCCGGTCGCGCAGGCGGTCGAGGTCGACCGCGCGCGCGAATCTGGTCAGCGCCTGCAGCGGGCCGACGATCCTGCGCAGCAGGTAGAGGTTTGCGAGCACGACAAGGGCGACGGCCCCGAGCACGACAGCTACCTCTTCGTCGAGCGCTAGCGCCGACACCTTCCCGGGTGCGAGCACGAGGATCGTCACCGTCACCGCGACCACGACCAGCGCGGCGTTGATCCCGGCGACGCGGTGAAGCAGTGGCACGTACCGGCGCCGCCCAGGAGCCTCGGGACGGCGCCGGTCGTGTCCGTCCGCCGCTGCCAAGGCGGCCGCGCGCTCGGTCAGCGTGGTCATCCCGGCGGCCCCTCGAGCCGCCTGAGCATCTCCCACAGCTGGGCTTCCAGCCGCGGACGGCTGAGGCCCAGCGTTGCGGCCGCCTCGGCGGGCGCGATCCCGGCGAGCAGCAATCCGAAGATTGCCTGCTGCTCGGGGTCGAGTCGACATCGAACGCTCTCCCCCAGCCGCGGCGGCAGAAGGGGTAGCTGCCGCCGCCCGGAGGCGACGCTCCGGATCGCCTCGCAGAGATCGGCTCCGAGCCTGCCTTTGCTGACGATCGCGTCTGCCTCGGCGACGACGGCGGCCGCGGCCAGCAGGCCATCCGCATACGCCGAGTAGATCAGCACGGCAGGCGGCTGAGGAAGTCTCTTGAGCTTGCGGCTGAGCCACAGCCCGGTGCGGCCGCCGAGCTGATAGTCGGCGACGGCGACGTCGACGGGGTCGCGCTCGGCAACGGCGAGCCCGGATTCGGCGGTGGAGACCGCCGCGACGACGTGGAAGTCCGCCCCGTCGGCGAGCAGCTCGCGCAGGCCCGCCCGGATCGCGGGGTGGTCGTCGACGACCAGCACGCGGGTGCGCTCGGGCGGGGCCTCGCGGGCCTCGAGCTGGGTGGCGGACGGCTTCGTCGCGACGGTGGTCATGGACGCTCCTTTCGCATTGACATCACGGTGGCTCAGCAGCACCGGGAGTGGAATGGGTGCGAGCCCCCATCTGGGGACGCCCCTCGCGCCCGAGTTATTCCGCGCGCCGCGGGCGGAACGGGGGTTAGGGCTCGATCAGGCCGTGGCGGATCGCGTACCGGGTGAGCGCAACCCGATCGCGCATCCCGAGCTTGTCCATCACGTTCGCGCGGTGGCGCTCGACCGTCTTCTCGCTGATCACGAGCGTCTCGGCGATCTGCTTGTTGGAGTAGCCCTCGGCGACGAGCTTGACGACCTCGCGCTCGCGCGGGGTCAGCGGGTCCTCGCGCACCGGCAGGTCGCGCCGCGCGCGGTCGAGGAACTCCTCGATCAGCGGCGTCATCGCCCCCGGGTAGAGGAACCGCTCGCCGCGCATCGCCGCCCTGACAGCCTCGACCAGGTCGCGGTCGGCGACGGTCTTGACCACGTAACCGGACGCGCCGGCCTTCAGCGCCTCGTACAGGTAGCGCTCGTTTTCGTGCATCGACAGGATCAGGATTCGCAGCTCCGGACGGCGCCGATGCAGCTCCCGCGCCGCGTGCAGTCCAGTCATCCGCGGCATCGCGATGTCGAGAATCGCGAGATCGACCCCCTCGTCGAGACCGCGCTCGAGGGCCTCGGCCCCGTCGCCGGCCTCGGCGACGACCTCCATGTCGGGTTGAGCATCGAGCACCATCCGCAACCCGCCGCGCACCACCGCGTGGTCCTCGGCCAGCAGGATCCGCGTCCGCAGGGGAATCATCACGCGGCGCCGGTCGGCACCGAGAGCTCGACCTCAGTTCCCGGCCCGGGCTCACGCTTGAGGATCTTGAGCGCGGCGCCGACCAGCGCCGCACGCTCTCGCATCCCACGGACTCCGCCGCCCGGGGCCCATTGCGGGTCGATCCCGCAACCGTCGTCGCGCACCGTCAGGACTACACCGCCATTGACGGGCCGCAGCGAAAGCTCAGCCTCGCCCGAGCCGGAGTGCCGCGCGACATTCGTGAGCGCCTCCTGGGCGACTCGGTAGATGACGAGCTCGGCGTCGGGCGACAGCTCCGGCAGCGGTTCTGCGATCTCGCACGAGACCTCCATCCGCGAGCGCACCGCGAACCGGTCGCAGAGGACCGCGAGCGCGCTCTCGAGCCCGAGATCGTCGAGCGCCTCGGGCCGGAGCTCGGCCGCGATCCGTCGGACGTCCTCGAGGATCGAACGGATCGACTCCTGCGCCTCGGCAACCACCGGCCCGAGCTCGTCGGGGGTGCGACCCTGGAGCCGCGCCAGCAGCAGCAACACGGCGGTGAGCTCCTGACCCACCTGGTCGTGGAGCTCCTGCGCGATCCGGAGCCGCTCGGCCTCCTGGGCGGCGAGCACCCGACCGGTCGCCTCGCCGCGCTCGGCCCGAAGCCGCTCGAGCATCTCCCCGAAGGTGACGGCGAGCTCGCCGGCTTCCGAGGTCGGCTCGGCGTCGGGCATCGGCGGGCGCGGATCCGTCAGGTCGACCGTGCGCGCGAGTTCGGTCAGGTCCTGCAACGGGCGCACGACTCGCCGCAGCAGGAACGTGTTCAGCAGGACCAGCGCGACGACCACGACCAGCAGCACGACTCCCTCGACCTCGAACCGGTACGAGGCCTCGTGGCCGGGAACGAGCACCACGATCGTCGCCCCGACCGCAACCAGCAGCAGCACCGCGTTGATCGCTGCCACCCGGCGGAACAGCGGCACGTATCGCCGCCGGCGCGGAGCTTCTGGTTCGGTGCTACTCAACTACCACCGTCCCCGGTGCACGACCTCGTCGAACGGCCTGCGGTCTGGCTTGCGGATCGGTGCGAGTGGGCGATCGGCGGGGTGGCCGAAGTCGAGCATGTAGGCGACGCGACGGTCGTCAGGGAGCCCCAGCACCTCGCGCGCCTTCGCCTGATCCTGAACGCCGACGTGGCCGCTGCCGACTCCCTGATCGGTGGCGGCGATCAGCATCGCCATCGTCGCCTGGCCGACGTCATATCGAGCGCGCTCGCGCAGCGCCGGATCGTCGTAATCCTCGATCACGAGCGCGACCGCGGCCGCGGCGTCTGCGAGGTGGAACGCGCCAGGACCGACCGTCGAGAGCTCACGCAGGTGCGCCCGGTCGGTGACCACGACGAAGTCCCATGGCTGCCAGTTGCGCGATGAGGGCGCTCGCCGACCGGCTTCGAGGATCCGATCGACCACCGGCTCGTCGATCGGCTCCCCGGCGAACTGCCGGACGTTGCGGCGGGAGGTGATTGCGTCCCAGGTCTCCATCTTCAGCCTGCTTTCTGTCGGTCGGCGAGTGGGGGTCTTCCGCGAGCGCGGTGGTGTGGCACGGGGACGCTCTCGATCTCGGGGCCGCGTCCGTGTGCAGGTGATTCGTACCAGCGTGCGTAGCGCCTCGCGAGCGGGGCCGCCGTGATCCCGTGCGCGAACACCCGACAGCCGACCGACGCGGAGCTGATCGCGAGCTCCCAGTTCACGTCCCAATCGTCGACTGTGGACGTGAGCGCGCATCGCCCCCATCGGATGATCGCGCGGCACTGAGAGCGGGCAGAATGTCGGATACAGGCGATGGTCGGTAAAGGCGAGACACCGCATCAGGGCCCGCCGGTGATCACGGCGTGGGCCGACTACATATGACCGTTCTGCTACGTCGGCCTGGAGCGGGCGGCGTGGCTCGAGCGCCGGTTCGGCGCGCGATTGGCGTGGCGGCCGTTCGACCTGCATCCGGAGTACCCGCCCGAGGGGATCCCGTTCTCTGAGCTCGAGGCGCGCTATGGCGGCGGGGTTGCCGACCGGCAGCGCGCGATGTTCGATCAGGCGGGGCTCCCGTACGCGGGCAACCTCGAGAAGATCCCCAACTCGCGCCGCGCGCTGATGCTCGGCGAGCTCGCTCGCGAGCGCGGCGCGTTCGCCGCACTCCACCCGAGGCTGTTCGACGCCTACTGGGCGAGGGGCCTCGATATCGGCGACGAGGCCGTGCTCGTCTCCGAGGGGACGGCCGTCGGACTCGACGAGCGCGAGATCCGCGAGACGCTCGACAGCGGGCGGTATCTGGACCAGATCGCGGCGTTCACCCGGGCCGCGGTCGAACTCGGCGCCGGTGGTGTGCCGGCGTGGCTGGTCGACGAGCGCTTCCTCGTGCCCGGCGCCCAGCCGCACGACGTGTTCGAGCAGGTGCTCGAGCGGCTGGGGCATCGGCCGGTCGCCTGATCGGGCGCTGGCCCTAGGTCACCATGAACTTGTTCGCGCTGCTGGCGCTTCCGGCGGGAGCGCGCGGGCCGCGCTCAGCGCAGCGTCGATAGGAACTGCTTGCCCGCGTGCGAGCGGTAACTCAGCCGCTTGTCCGCGATCCCGACCTCCTCGATCACGCCGTGGCGGACCTTGAGCACGCCGATGCTGCGCCCGTTGGGGAGCAGGTACCAGTCGTTCAGCCCGATCCTGATCCGCCGGCCGACGTGCAGTCGACGGGCGACCTTCGACAGGAGTGCTCCGGGTTTGACGGAGCGCAGCGCGTACAGGCGGTCGGAGGTCAGCAGCACCACAATCCGGCCGCTCACCTGGCCCCGCACGTTCCGCTTGAGCCCGCGCAGCATCGCCGGGGACGGGTACGCGGCCCGGATCCCGATCGGCTTCAGGCAGAAAAAGTCCATGTAGCGGCGCCCTCGGGTCGAGGAGTGAGTGAGGATCGACCGCGCGCGGGTGCGCTTGATGCCAAGCGACAGCGGCCCAACCCCGGTCTGGGTGAGCTTGCCGGTGGCTTTCGGGCAGCCCGGTCTGGGGTGGTAGAAGCCGGGCGGGAGCGGCGGCGGTCCCGACGGCGCCGATCCCACCGTTCCGGGCGCGCCGAGCACCAGGTCGAACGGCGTCGTCGCGTCGGTCAGGTTGAACAGCGTCGTTGCCGACTGCGGCGTCAGCGAGGTCGCGCTGAACGCCGTGACGCTGTAGAGGGTCGAGCCGTTGGCGGGATTGCCGACGTCCGATCGCGGAACGTGCAGCGTGATCACACCGGTCTTTGCGTCGTAGGACGCCTGCGAGGAGCTCAGCTTGTTGGTCTGGGGGTAGGCGATGTACTTGGTGTGCTCGGCGGGATTGGACGGAGGGATCCCTGCGGTCTCGCCGTCGAAGAAGGTCGGGCTGCCGCCGCCCGAGTCCATTCCGGCGTAGTAGATGTGGCCGTTGCCGGTGGTCCCGGGTCGCACGTCGGTCCAGCGGACCAGCCAGCTGCCGTCAGGGCCGCCGACAGTCGGAGAGACCGCGAGACTGGAGAGGCGCTTCACGTCGATCTTTGCGACGAGCGTGTTGTTCGGGCCGTTCGAGAGCGACGCTCCGGTGAGGTCGAGGTTGTCGCCCGCGAGGGTGCTGCTGCCGTTGGCGTTGTAGAAGGCGTCGCCCGTCGGATCCGTGACCGAGCCCATCGGATCGCCCGGGCCACTGCCCTGGGTGACGGTGCCAACCGACGCCAGCAGACTCGGGCCGCTCGTCTGGCGGCTGATCGCCTCGGGCCCCACGTCTTCGCCCGCCGAGCTGTTTCCGGAGGTGTCGAACACGTACGAGACGACCGCGGCGCCGCGGCTGTCGGTCGTCACCTGGAGGAAGTCGCCGAGGCTTCGGTCGCCGCCGGTCGCGCAGCCGAGCCCGTTCGTGCAGATCTGCCCGTGCTTGACGTACGTCTCGGTGACGTTCGAATTCGTATACGAGGGGCTCGAGGCATGGGCATTGAGGC
This sequence comes from Solirubrobacteraceae bacterium, assembly GCA_036490875.1. GTDB lineage: Bacteria > Actinomycetota > Thermoleophilia > Solirubrobacterales > Solirubrobacteraceae > Palsa-465. The sequence continues at coordinate 12,090 of DASXDA010000008.1, read as the reverse complement.
TCTGCCCCATCTGCACCGACCACTCGGCCTTCGTGAACGAGCCCGCGCCGTAGAGCGTGCACGTGCCCGAGCCGCTGCCGACGCACGTTCCGGGCTCCGAGACCTCGGCCGTGTGGTACCAGGCGACGTCGACGCGGCCGTCGCTGCCGGCGGTCACCCACGGGAATGTGTTCGTGCCGGCGCTCGCGCCCGAGCCGGTGATCGCCTGTGGAGCCGACCACGTCACCTTCGAGGGGTCGGCCATCGTCGCCGGCTGAAGTGAGTGCACCACGTAGATCTGCTCGGGCGCCGTGTACCCACCGAAGTTCGGGTCGCTGCTGGAACCGTGGTCGATCGGCCCGGCGGTGAACGTGACGTACAGGTAGCCGGCCGAGTCGCGCGCGATCGAGGCGAAGTTCTCGCCGGCGGTCTCTTCGGCGTTGCCGCTGGAGTCGACGCACGTCTTGTCGGGACACAGCGGGCCGTCGAGGTTGGGGCTTTCGGTCCAGGTGGCCGTCGTCGGGGTCCCGAGCTTGATCTTGCCCTCCGACACCCGGACTCCCGGCGTGTTGCCGGAGCCCTCGGTCGAGGTGTGGGCGATGAACACGTTGCCCGTCGCCGGGTCGACGACCTGGTTGCCCGAGATCCCCTCGTTGTCGGTGACGCAGTCCTGGATCGCGGCGCCCGCGCAGTCACCGGTGAGGGCGCTGACGTTTGTGTTGACGACGGGCAGGAAGTGGGTGCCGTCGGTGGAGACGGTCTCGACGAGCTGGTTGCCGCCGCTCGCCGAGGTGTTGGTCGCGTCGTAATCCTGGTAGAGCACGAGGTTGTTGCCTGCGGCGCTGCCGGTTCCCGTGAACCACATGCGGTCGTCGGGCGTGTTGGGGGCCCCGAGGCAATTCGTCGCCCAGTGCGCGCCGCCGTCGGTGCTCATGCTGTTGGAGATGTTGGTCAGGCCCTGGAGGTCCGAGAAGTACAGGGCGTTCCCGGAATCCAGGAACAGGTCCGTGTCGCCGCCGCCGACGCAGGTGGTGGGCTTGCCCGGCCCGATGTTGCCGGGGGTGAGCTGGTAGCTGTTGCTGTGGTCGCGCGACGCCCAGACGAAGCTCTGCGTGGTCGAGAACCCAAACGGCACGCTCGAGTAGATCGTCCCCTTGCCGTCGACCTTCACGTCGGGCTCGAACCCGGGGCGCTGCTGATCGACGATCACCGCATGCGAGAAGCCGATCGACGCGTCGGCCTGCTTCGCGGCGGTCTTCGAATCAGCCGAGCCCGCGACGGCGCCCACGGCGACCGCGAGCACGGCCACGAGCGGCAACCCACGCAACAGTCCCGTGCGCTGACCCTGGATCGACACCGCGACGCGAATCTACCAACGCGGAGCCGGCTCGCGCGCCGGTTAGCGGAGCGGTTAGCCGCAGCCCGTGATCCCGCCGTCGAGCGGGATCGTGAGGCCGGTCATGTACGAGCCGGCGCGCGAGCTCAGGAACTGCACGAGCCCGGCCACGTCGTCCTGGCGGCCGGCCCTGTGCAACGGCACCATCTGCTCGATCGCCTCGCGCCCCTCCTCGGTGCCGAGCATGAACGCGGTCATCTTGCTCGGGAACGCTCCGGGGGCGATCGCGTTGACGGTGATGTGCTGCTCGGCGAGCTCCTTTGCCATGTGCCGGGTGAGCATGTGCACGCCCGCCTTCGCGGCGCTGTAGCTGAAGTTGGGGGTGAGCGGCACCCGCAGGCCGTCGATCGAGCCGATGTTGATCACCCGCGCGGGTCCTCTTCGCTCGCCGCGGCGCGCAGCGCGGGCAGGAGCCCGATCGTGAGGTGAAACAGCCCCTCGACGTTGGTGTGCATCACACGGTCCCAGCCGGACGCCGGGAACTCGTCGATTGGCGCCCCCCAGGTGACGCCCGCATTGTTGACGAGGATCTCCAGGCTGTCCACGCGCGCGCCTACCTGGTCCGCCAGCGCCTGCGCGCCCTCGGGCTTTGAAAGATCAGATGGGATCGCCTCGCACTCGCCGAGCTCCCCGACCTCCGCCGCCGCGGCCTCGAGCTCCGGGACCTTGCGCGAGGAGATGATCACGCGCACCCCCGACGTCGCGAGCCCGCGGGCGATCATCAGGCCGATCCCGCGCGACCCGCCGGTGACGACCGCGGTCTTTCCGGAAACGTCGAAGATGTCGGCCATCGAGCGGGATCCTATGGGCACGCGACCGAGGGTCGTCGCCCGCCTGAGCGAGAATCAGATGGATGCTCGGGCTGATCGTCGCCAATGTCCGGCGCCGCCGGGCTCGGACCGCGCTCACGGCCGCCGGGATCGCCGTCGGCGTCGCTGCGATCGTCGCCTTGCTGGGGCTGTCGGCGGGCCTGAACAACACCGCCGGACAGCTCGTGCACCTGGGCAAGGCGGACCTCGGGCTGTTCCAGGCCGACGCCGGCGACCCGACCTCGTCGGTGCTTCCGCTGTCTACGTTGAGCCGGGTGCGCGATCAGCCGGAAGTCGTCGAAGCGACCCCGCTGCAGCTGGTGATCGGGGCGGTCAAGGCCGCGCCGTCGGCGATCGTGTTTGGGGTCCAACCCGGCGGGTTCGTTGGCCGCCGGCTCGTGTTCACGGCGGGGGCAGGCCCCGGCGCGGGGAGGGTCGCGATCGGCACGCTGCTCGCTTCGCAGCTTCACCTCCGTCCCGGCGACCCGGTCGTCCTCGGTCACCGTGGGTTCGTCGTCTCCGGGATCTACAACTCGGGAATCACGTTCGAGGACACGGGCGCGATCACGACGCTCGCCGACGCGCAGGCGCTCGCCGGCAGAACCCCGCAGGAGGCGACGACGATCGCCGTCAGGCTCGCGCCCGCGACATCGGTGACGGTGGCGAAACGGAGGTTGACCTCGGCACTTTCGGGGGTGACCGTCATCTCGGATCCGAGCGAGGCCGTCCGCGCCGGCGCGAACACCGAGCTGATCTCGAAGGCGGTGCTGCTGATCGTGGTGCTGGCATTGATCATCGGCGCGCTCTCGGTCGCCAACACGATGCTCGCGGCGGTGCTCGAGCGTCGGAGGGAGCTCGCGCTGCTCTCGACGATCGGATGGAGCTCGGGACAGCTCGCCTGGCTCGTGCTCGGGGAGGCCGTGGCGGTCAGCATGCTCGGGACCGGAGCCGGCCTGCTGCTCGGGCTGATCGCGAGCAACGCGCTCCCGGCGGCGCTCGGCCTTGGGTCGTTCATCACCCCGGACCTGACTGCCTGGGGGCTTGGGCGCGCCGCGCTGATCGGCGTCGCGATCGGCGTGCTGGGTGCGGTCTATCCGGTCTGGCGCGTCAGGAGGATGTACGCGGCTCAGGCGCTCGCGCCGGCGTAGACCCGCCGCCGGTTATCTGGCCCTCGATCAGCCCGACGACGCGGTCGGCACGGTCAGCCACCATCGGCGAGTGACTCACGACCAGCATCGTCATCCCGTACCTGTCTCGAAGCTTCGCCAGGAGGTCGAGCGCCCGCTCGCTGCTCGCGGCGTCCAGCGCCCCGGTCGGCTCGTCGGCGAGCAGCAGCCGCGGGTTGTTGGCGATCGCCCGCGCGAGCGCCACCGCCTGCCGCTGGCCGCCCGAGAGCTCGGCCGGGAGGTGCTCGGCCCGGTCGGCTAGCCCCACCTCCTTCAGCAGCTCGAGGCTGCGCTCATGGCGCTCGCGGCGGCCGACGCCGATCGGGAGTAACGCCGACTCGACGTTGCCCTGGGCACTGAGGTACGACAAGAGCGGGTTGTCCTGGAACACGAAGCCGACCGTGTGGCGCCGGAATTCGACCGCCTCCTGCGGTGGTGGCACCGGCCGGCCGTCGACCAGGATCGTGCCCGAGTCGGCGCGGGTCAGGCTTCCGATCACGTTCAGCAGCGTGCTCTTGCCCGAGCCGGCGGGCCCCGTAATCGTCACCCACTCCGCCGGCGCTGCATCGAGTGAGACTCCCCGGAGCGCCTTGACCGGCCCGTACGACTTGGCGACGTCGCGCACCTGCACCTCCGCGCCGTGCCCCTCGCGGGGAATGCTCATTTCGTGGGTGTGACCGGCCAGCTGAGCGTGATCGAGCCCTTTGGGGTGTGGACGACTGTCTGCAGAGCGAGCGGCACTCCGAGCGACTCCGGCGGGAAGTTGATCCTGTCGTGGAGCCGGCCAGTGACGAGCCTGTGCGTCGGCGGCGTCTCGTGGCCCTCGACCTGCCCGCCGACCGCGAACTCGGTCAGGACGGTGCCGTTCAGCGGCTTTCCGCTCGCGTCGGTCACGGTCACGGTGTAGAACCAGTTCGCCTTGAGCTTCGGGCTGTGGTTGTCGCCGACGAGCTTGCCGCGAACCGGTCCGGTCGTGACCTGCGAGGCCGACCCACCCGAAGACGTCGTCGCGGTGTGCGTCGCGGTGCTCGAGGTCGAGCTCGAGCCGCCGCACGCGGTCAACGCGACCGCCGCGGCGAGAACCGCCAGCGCCGATCTAGTCATCGAACTCCGCCGGGCGCTTCTCGAGAAACGCCGCGATCGCCTCGGGTGGCGCCGAGCCGAACGTGGACATGATCTGCTGGCGATCCTCGAACTCGATCGCAGCTTGCTCGGAGGGGATCTCGAGCGCGGCCCAGATCCCCCGCTTGGTCAGCCGCACCCCCCACGGCGAGAGCGCCGAGATCTGCGCAGCCGCCTCGAGCGCGCGGTCGCGCAGCGCCGGGCCTTCGACCACGTCCGCGACGAGCCCGATCCGGAGCGCCTCCTCGGCGCTCACGCGCCGTCCGGTCAGCATCAGCTCGTGCGAGCGCGAGGCGCCGATCAGCCGCGGCAGCAGCCAGCTCACGCCCATGTCGCAGTTCGACACGCCGATGTTGATGAACGCGGCGCGGAACACGGCCTCGGCGCTCGCGAACCGGATATCGGAGGCAAGCGCGAGCGCCAGCCCGAAGCCGGCGGCCGGCCCGTTGACGGCCGCTATCACCGGCTGCGGCAGCGCCCGTATCTGCAGGATCAGCGACGACATGTCCTGCTGGTTGGCGAGCCGGTTGCGCGCCTCGTCGCCGCCCTCGTTACCGGGCGCGCGTCCGTAGCCGTGGAGGTCGAGGCCGGCGCAGAAGCCGCGGCCGGCGCCGGTGAGAATCGCCGCCCGGCACGAGCGGTCGGCGGCGATCGCGCGGAGCTCGCGGTGGAGTTCGGCGCACAGCTCCGCCGTCATCGTGTTGAGCTGATCGGGGCGGTTGAGCGTGACCAGCCGGATGTGGGGCGCCGGCTGGTCTGAGAGCAGCAGCGGTTTTCCCGAATCCACGGGCCAATCTTAAGCTCGGCGGGGGTCGGAGCTCGGCTGGCCCGGCCCGCTAAGCCGCGGCCGGCTGTGCAGCGGCCTCGCCGCCCGCGCGCACCTTCCCGCGGATCAGGTCGGCTGCCCGCTCGGCGATCATGATCGTCGGTGCGTTGGTGTTGCCACGGACCAGCGTCGGCATCACCGAGGCGTCGACCACGCGCAGGCCCTCCATCCCGAGCACGCGCAGCTCGGTGTCGACGACCTTGCCCATCGCGCAGCTGGAGACCGGGTGATAGAGCGTCTGCGAGTTGCGCCCGATGTGGGCGGAGATGTCCGCGTCGTCATCGCTCGCCGGGATTCCGTACGCGCCTGTCGACACGGCCTGGAGCGCCGGCTGCTCCGCGATCTCCATGCACTTGCGGACGCCTCTGATCAGCGTCGCGCGGTCCTCCTCGGCAACCGCGTAGTTGTGGAGGATCCGCGGCTTCGCCGTCGGCACCCGCGAGCGGAGCTTCACGAACCCACGGCTGGTCGGGCGCAGTAGACAAGCGGAGATCGCCCAGCCGTCGACGAGGATCTCGCCCGCCCCGCCCTCGGGGAACAGGATCGGGATCGAGTGGATCTGGATGTCCGGAGCCTCGAGCCCGTCGCGCGTCCGGATGAAGCCGCCCGACTCCGCGAAGTTCGAGGTCAGCGGCCCGCGCGCCTCCGCCTGGAGCTGCAGCATGTTCTCCTCGGTCTCGACGGTCAGCAGCGAGGGCTCGTCGGTCGTGTACGTGATCCACGTCGCGACGTGGTCCTGCATGCCTTGACCGATGGGGAGCTCGTGGACGAGCGGGATGTTGCTCAGCTCGAGGTCCTCGGCCGGGCCGATCCCGCTCAACAGCAGGATCTGGGGGCTCTGGTAGCTGCCGGCGCTGAGGATCACTTCGCCGGCGTGAATCTCCTTCAGCGCGTCGTTCTGGTCGACCTCGACGCCGACCGCGCGGCTCCCCTCGAGCAAGATGCGGGTCACGTACGCGCCGGTCTCGACCGTCAGATTGGGTCGGTCCATCACCCCGTGCAGGTACGCCACCGAGCACGAGCACCGCATCCCGTCGCGCTGCGTCACCTGGTACCACCCGACGCCATCCTGCCGGGGACCGTTGAAGTCGTCGTTCGCGGGCAGGCCGGCCTCCAGCCCCGCCTCGATGAACGCCTCGCAGGTCTTGTGACGCGCGCGACCCTCGCTGACACGCAGCGGGCCACCCGCGCCGTGCAGCTCCGAGGCCCCGCGCTCGTTGTCCTCGGCCTTGACGAAGTACGGCAGCACGTCGTCCCATCCCCAGCCGTCGAACCCCATCGCCGCCCACTCGTCGTAGTCCGCGCGGTTGCCGCGGATGTAGACCATCGCGTTCAGTGACGAGGAGCCTCCGAGCATCCGGCCGCGGGGGAGCACACGTGAGCGGTATCCGAGCCCTGGCTCGGGATCGCTGACGAACGCCCAGTCGTACTTGCTGGTCGCGAGCGCGAGCTGGCCTGGCGGAAGATGGATCTCGTCGGCGGTGTCGGGCGGGCCGGCCTCGAGCAGGCACACCTTCACGTCCGGATCCTCGGTGAGCCGATTCGCCAGCACGCAGCCGGCTGATCCCGCGCCCACGATCACGTAGTCGAACTCGGTCATCCTCGTCTCCCTCGACGTTGGGTTAGGCGCATTCTTGAACTGTCTGGCCAGCCAGTCAAGCCGACCTAAGAGCTCCAGAAGAAAGCGCTCGGAGAGGCTGGACCCATCGGCTAGCCTTGTGGCGCCAATCAGACCGGGGTCTTCAACTCAGGAGAGCGCAAGATGGCAACGGGGAACCAATTCGCAGCACCTGGCACTGTCGCACTGAGCCGAGATCAAAGCCGCGCCGTGTTCGGCCAGGTGATGGGGCTGGTGGCGATCACCGTCGGGTTCTCGGCGCTGGGCGCGTACATCGGCCGCGACCTCAAGGGTGGCGTCGGGCTGGTGATGTTCATCGGCGTGTTCGGCTGCGTGATCGGCCTGAATGTGGCGAACTCACGGGGACACGAGCAACTCGCGATCGCGCTGCTGTTCGGCCTCGGGCTGTTCATCGGCCTTGCGGTGGCGCCAGTCATCGCCTACTACGCGAAGACCAACCCAGCCGCGCTGTGGCAGTCGGCCGGCGCGACGGCAGGGTTCGTCGCCGGTCTGGGCGCGTACGGCTACGCCACCCGCCGCGACCTCTCGAGCTGGGCCCGGTTCCTGTTCTGGGCGCTGCTCGCGCTGATCGTGTTCGGGATCATCACGATCTTCGTCGCGATCCCGAACGGCAACGTCATCTACGCCGTGCTCGGCCTGGTGATCTTCGGCGGCTTCACGATCTTCGACTTCAACCGCCTGCGGCGGACCGACAAGACCGGCGCGGTCCCGATCGCCGCCTCGATCTTCCTCGACATCTTCAACGTGTTCCTGTTCTTCCTCCAGCTGTTCGGCGGCGGTGGGCGCAACTGACCGGATCCCCGGGCGAGCAGCCCTCGCGCTGCTCGTCTTCGGGGTGCTACTGATCGCCGGGTGCGGCTCGAGCTCGAGCGCGTCGTCGAGCGCGTCGAAGAGCTCGAGCACCGCGGCCTCGACATCGACCCAGCCGCAGGCGTCGACCGGAAAGCCGGGGCCCGAGCAGGTGCCGCTCGAGTCCGGCGCCCAGCTCACGTCCGCCTCGAGCACGCTCCAGGGTTCGCCGATCGATGGGATCAAGTGCGCGCCGGTCGAGCAGCTCGCCTACCACATACACGCCCATCTCCAGGTGTTCGTCAACGGCAGTTCGCGCGCGCTGCCGGGCGCGATCGGGCTGGTCGGCCCGGTTGCGCAGCAGACTCCGGCGGGTCCCTTCTACGGCGCACAGGGCTGTTACTACTGGCTCCACACGCACACGAACGACGGGATCATCCACATCGAGTCGCCAACGCAGCGGATCTACACGCTCGGGGACTTCTTCGACGAGTGGCACCAGCCGCTGAGCTCGAACCAGGTCGCCGCCGCGACCGGGCCCGTCGTCGCCTACGTCAACGGCAAGAAGTTCAGCGGCAATCCCCGCGACATCAAGCTCGACCCGCACGCGGTGATCCAGCTCAACGTCGGCTCGCCGGCGGTCCAGCCGCAGTCGTTCTCGTGGGCGGGATTGGGGCTGTAGAGCGTGGCGATGCCGGCCGGACATGTGCAGACGCTGCAGGTGCGGCGCGGCCTCTCCCGGCGCGAGCGCTGGATGATCGGCGCCGTTCTTGCGACCGTCGCGGCGGTCGCGATCGCACTCGCGGTGTCGCTGGCGACGGCCGGTCCTTCGTCGGCGCGGGGATGCATCCACGCGACGCTCCCGGGCGTGGTCGGCGCGGTCCAGGTCAACGAGTGCGGCGCCTCGGCGAGGAGCATCTGCGCGAGCGTGTACGCACCCGGCGCCTACGCGCCCGGCGCTGCGCAGACGCTCGCCGGAGAGTGCCGCAAGGCCGGCTTGCCGATCACTCGCTGAGCGAGGTATCCGCAGGGGGCCCGGTCGGTCGCTCGATCTGCCGTCGCCGCCGCCTGACGATCTCGATCGTGACGATCGCCATGACCGCGAGCACGAACCCGATCGTCAGGAACAGCCCGGCATCGTCGAACGCATCCACGATCGGCGGGCCGATCAAGTAGCCGCCGATCGCGAGCGGTGCGGACCAGAGGACCAGCGCGCTGACAGCGTTGAGCGGCAGGTACAGGAGCGCCGGGGAGCGGTTGACGCCGGCCACCCACGGCCACGTCAGCAGGATCGCCAGCCACTCCCTGCGTTTGTAGAGCCGCTCGCCGCGGGTCACGCTGTCGATCCGCAGCTGCCGCAGCGGCCCGGGCGCCGTCAGTATCGCGCGGCCGAGTTTCATCCCGATCAGCCAGCCGATCACGCCGCCGACGGTCGCTCCGATCCACGCCCAGAAGACCACCGGCGAGATGTCCAGCTTGTGCTTGGCGGCGAACACTCCCGCCGCGACCACGAGCGGCTCGCCGGGACCGAACCCGATGATCCAGCTGACGCACGCCGCGATCGCGAGACCGACGTAGTCGAACGTCGCGCCCTTCAGGTGGTGCAGGAAGTGGAGGTGGACGTGCAGGGTCGCGGACAAGCATTCGATCGTGGCACAAGCCTCCGTCAGGCCCCCGTAAGTTCGCTGTTAGCGGGATCCGTTTATCCCAATGTCTAGATCGGCCCCCGGGATTGCTGGACCGGAGGCCATGGGAGCCCTAGGGATACATAAGGAGACTGCCGATCGGCAATGGGCCACCGCGTGGGCGGTGGCCTCAACACGTGATCCCTCACGGATAGGAGATTCATGCCAGTTGAGGCACCTAGTTGGTTGAGCTCGGGAGATACGGCTTGGCAGCTCACGGCCGCGACCCTCGTCGGCCTGATGAGCATCCCGGGGCTCGCGGTTCTGTACGGGGGCGTGATGCAGAAGCGGTGGTCGATCAACAGCATGATGCTGACGTTCGGGACCTTCGCCGTGGTGATCGTCGTTTGGGTGCTGTGGGCGTACAAGATGGGGTTCGGAGATCCGTGGCACGGGCTCAGCTCCTCGGCGACCGGATTCTTCGGGAACTTCATCGGGAAGCCGGGGCCGGTGCTGTCTCACACGCAGCTCCAGCACCAGGCGAACATCCCGCTGATCGGATCGATGGGGTTCCCGAAATCGGCGCTCGTCTACTTCCAGCTGGTGTTCGCCGCGATCACACCGATCCTCGCGCTTGGATCGGTGCTCGGGCGTGTGAACTTCAAGGCATGGCTACCGTTCGTCGTGCTCTGGATCACGTGCGTCTACGCGGTTGACGCCTTCCTGATCTGGGGTGGCGGATTCTTCGCCCATCACGGAGCGGTGGACTTCTCCGGTGGTTACGTGATCCACCTCTCTGCCGGCGTCGCGGGATTCGTGGCCGCGGCTGTGATCGGGCCACGATTGATGCGCGACCGCGAGGTAGACGCCCCGAACAACGTGGCGATGGTCGCGGTCGGTGCCGGTTTGCTGTGGCTCGGCTGGAACGGGTTCAACGGTGGAGACCCGTACGCGTCGAACATGTCCGCGAGCGCCGCGGTGCTCAACACCAACCTGTGCACCGCGGTTGCGCTGCTGGCGTGGATCGCGTGGGATTACCTGACCGGCCGCAAGCCGTCGCTGATCGGCACGGTCAACGGGATGATCGTCGGCCTTGTCGCGATCACCCCGGCAGCCGGCTACGTCAACGGCTGGGGAGCGATCGCGATCGGCGTGATCGCCTGCACGATCGTGTACTTCGCGCTCAACTACCTGAGCCGGGTACGTCCGTTCCGGAACGTCGACGACACGCTCGGCGTCGTGTACACGCACGGCTTCGCGGGTCTCGCCGGTGGACTGCTGGTCGGGATCTTCGCCGACCCGAACATGGCCCTGTTCTACAAGACCGGGCCGCACGGACACCTGATCGCGTCGGGCGGTGTGGCCGGCGTGGTTCACGGCAACTGGACGTTGCTGAAGTGGCAGTTCTTCGCAGCGCTGTTCGTGATCGTCTGGACCGGTGTGGTCACGTTCATCCTGCTGAAGCTCGTCAATCTCGTGATCCCGGTGCGGATGAAGACCGAGAACATGGAGATCGGCGACGTCGCCGAGCACGGGCACGAGGTGTACCCCTCGGATGTCCCCTCGCTCGGATACGCCGGGGGGGTGCCGGGGCTCGCGCCCGAGGCAACACCAGCGGCGCCATCGACGACGTAGCTGCCTGATCCATAGGAAGTGGCAAGACGCCGCGCGCCCCCCCGGGGCGCGCGGCGTCACTTTGTCCACATGGATAGTGAACGGCCGCCCCCGATCCCGTACGCTTGCGCGACGCCTCGGCCGCCGTGGCGCGTGCGCGTGCGCTCGGGTGCGAGCGCGCCCAGCCGCCCCCTTTTTATGAAGCTCGAAGTGCCACCGAAGGAGTTCTGAATCTATGCCTCGCATCCGTCAGCAAAACGTTCTGGCTGCGCAGTGGACGCCGAACGGCGCCGCCCTTGGGGCCGCCGATTTGACGATCCCGGACAACCAGGTCTTCGGGCTCGACGTATTCAGCCCCGCCGTCCAGCGCCAGCGCCTGCCGCGGGACGTGTTCCGCCGGCTCCAGCAGACGCTCGCGCGCGGCGAGATCCTCGACACCTCGCTGGCGGACGCCGTCGCCCAGGCGATGAAGGACTGGGCGCTCGAGCGTGGCGCGACCCACTACACGCACTGGTTCCAGCCGCTGACGGGCTCGACCGCTGAGAAGCACGACAGCTTCTACGCGCCGACCGGCGAGGGCACCGCGCTTGCCGAGTTCTCTGGCAAGGAGCTGATCCAGGGCGAGCCCGACGCGTCCTCGTTCCCGACCGGCGGGATCCGGGCGACGTTCGAGGCGCGGGGCTACACCGCCTGGGACCCGACGAGCCCGGCGTTCATCCTCGAGAACCCCAACGGCGCCTTGTTGTGCATCCCGACCGCGTTCGCGTCGTGGACCGGCGAGGCGCTCGACCACAAGATCCCGCTCCTGCGCTCGATGGACGCGCTGTCGACCTCCGCGATCCGGGCACTCAGGCTGCTCGGAGACCATTCGGCTCATCGTGTGTTCACGACCGTCGGCCCCGAGCAGGAGTACTTCCTGATCGACGAGCAGTACTACTTCGAGCGGCCCGACCTCTACACGACCGGCCGCACGCTGTTCGGCACCAAGCCGCCGAAGGGCCACGAGCTCGACGACCACTACTTCGGGTCGATCCCGGAGCGGATCCTGGCCTACATGCTCGAGACGGAAGTCGAGCTCGCGAAACTCGGAGTCCCGATCAAGACGCGCCACAACGAGGTGGCCCC
>DASXDA010000007.1:0-15634 GCA_036490875.1 Solirubrobacteraceae bacterium | reverse complement strand
CGGCCGTAGCTGCGCCGCGGTCAATAAGCGCAACGCGCACGCCAGGCACTGCACGCGGTACGTCCGCGTCGCGTCGTTCAGGGTCAACAACGCGGGCGCCGGCTCGCACACGCTCAAATACCGCGGCCGGCAGGGCAAGGGTCTGGTCCCGTCCGGCGGCTACACCGTGTTCGCGGCCGCCCAGAACGCGGCCGGCTGGTCGAGGCTGCGGTACGCGAGCTTCGCGGTCGCCCGCAAGCACGTCAAGGTGCAGACGCGACGACCGGCGCGTCACCGGAAGTAGCGCGACCGTCTCGCGCCGGTGACGGCGGACCTACCCTGGTGGGCCCGATGCGGGTCCTGCTCGACACCACCTATTCCCGGCGGGCCCCGTTCTCGGGCACGGCCGTGTACCTCGAGCGACTCGCGCAGGCGCTGGCCGCCACCGGCGAGGTGGAGGTGATCGAGGCCGCCGACGAGCGCCGAGCCCCGCCGGCCGGGGGCGGCCTCGGGAGCGTCCGGAACCTGATGCGCGACTCCTGGTGGGGGGAAGTCGAGCTGCCGCGGCTCGCGGTCAACGCCAGGGCCGACGTGATTCACCATCCGTTGCCGGCGCGGGCGCGGGGCGCCCACGTGCCCCAGGTCGCGACAGTGGCCGACGTGGCGTTCGAGCGGGTGCCGGAGTGCTTCGACGTGCGCTTCCGAGCGTACGCGCGCAAGGCGCACAAGGCCGCGGCGCGACGGTGCGACGCGGTGATCTGCATAAGCCGCACGACCGAGGCGGACGTGCGCGAACTGTGGAAGGTGCCCGAGGAGCGGATCGTGGTCGCGCCGCTCGGGCCGGGTCAGGAGATCGCAGGCGCTCCGGACGCGGAGCGCGCCCACCTCCTATACGTCGGCGACGACGAGCCGCGGAAGAACCTGCCGGTGCTGCTCGAGGCCTACGGGCGCTACCGCGAGCAGATGGTCGAGCCGCTGCCGCTCGTGCTCGCCGGATCGGCCACCGGTGACGGACCTGGGATCGTGGCCGAGCACCGTCCGGGTCGCGAGCGGCTCGCCGAGCTCTACGCCGGCGCGGTCGCGCTCGTCCACCCGAGCCTGTACGAGGGGTTCGGGCTAACCCCGCTCGAGGCGATGAGCGCGGGCACGCCGGTCGTCGCCGGCCGTTCGCCGGGCGTCGAGGAGGTGTGCGGCGACGCCGCCCGGTACGCCGACCCGCGCGATCCCGTCGCGCTCGCGTCGGCGATCGCAGAGGTCACGAGCTCACCGGAGCTCCGCCGCGAGCTCGCCGAGCGCGGGCGGCGGCAGGTGGATCGGTACTCGTGGGCTCGTTGCGCACGAGCGCACGCGACGGCCTACTCTCTTGCGCGGGCCCGCGCATGAAGATCGCCATCCTCGGCACTCGGGGCATCCCCGCCTCCTACAGCGGCTTCGAGACCGCTGTCGAGCAACTCGCCTCGCGGCTGAGCGCCCGCGGGCACGAGGTCATCGTCTACTGCCGCCCGCACGTCGTCGATCGCAAGCTGACGCGCTACAAGGGCGCGGAGCTCGTCCATCTGCGGACGATCCAGAACAAGTACCTCGACACGTTCGTCCACACGTTCCGCTCGGCGATCCACGCGGCGCGGGTGACGCGGCCCGACGCGGCGCTGTTCTTCATCGCCGGGAACTCCCCGCTCTGCCTGATCACGAGCCGCCGCAACATCCCGGCGGTGATCAACATCGACGGGCTTGACTCCGACCGCGGCAAGTGGCCCGGGCTGGCGAAGTCGTATCTGCGGTTCGCGGAGGCCAGGGCGCCGCGGTGGGCGGACCGGACGATCACCGACAGCCACGCCGTCGCCGAGGTGTACGAGCGCCGGTACGGCACGCGGATCGGGGTCGTGCCGTACGGGGTCGAGGATCCGGGTTTCGACGGAACCGAGACGCTCGAGCGGTTGGGTCTCGAGCCGGGCAAGTACGTGCTGTTCGTGGGCCGGCTCGAGCCCGAGAACAACCCCCACCTGCTGGTCGAGGCGTTCGCGCGGATCGGTGCCGACCGCTCGAACGGGATGAAGCTCGCGATCGTCGGCGGCGCGCCCTACGCGAGCGACTACATCCGCCAGGTCTGGTGCTCCGCCGACCCGCGGGTCGTGTTTCCCGGATACGTGTTCGGGCGCGGGTACTGGGAGCTGCAGCGCCATGCCTACCTGTTCTGTGCCCCGACCGAGGTCGGCGGCACCCACCCTGTGATCCTCGAGGCGATGGCAGCCGGCAACTGCGTGCTCGTCAACGACCACCCGCCGAACGTCGAGACGGTCGGCGACGCCGGGATCTACTTCCGCGGCCGCTCGGGGATCAACGACCTCGCCAGTCAGCTCGACCGGCTGCTGAACGACCCAAAGCTGGTGGAGCGCTACCGGGCGCGAGCGCTCCTTCGCGCCAAGCAGTACTCGTGGGATGTGGTCACCGACGAGTACGAGCGGCTGCTGCTCGAGGCGTGCGAGGCGCGCCGCCACGGGCCGCTGCCGGCATCGCTTGTCGACGACGAGACGGTCGCGCTGCCCGAGCCGCGGTCCGCGGTCGCCTGAATCAGACGCCGATCGACGCGCAGTACGCGCCGGGCTGGTTGCGGATCGCCGTCACGCCGGGCAGCAGGATCGACGCGTGCCGGAGCTCGGAGCCGGACGCGGCGTTCTGCCCGCGCAGGTCGTAACAGCCGAGCCGCGCCCAGGCCTGGGGATTCGAGGGCTGGAGCGTCGTCGCCTTGATCAGCGCGCGGCGCGCGGCCGCCTGATTCCCGGCACTGGCGTATATCGCGGACTGGAGCCACAGGGGATCGATCGACAGCGGATTGGCCGCCTCAGCGCGGCGAGCGTCGGTCAGCGCCGCCGCGGTGTTGCCGCGAGTGAGCTGGGTGAGCGCGGAGTTGTAGGCGTCCTGCGAGCGCAGCGGCTGGACGATCACCCACACCGCCAGCACGGTCGCGACGACGGCCGCGGCGACGACCGCCGCGGCGCCGGGAGAGCGCGCCAGCCGTCGGCGCTCGGGAAGCCGGCCGACGGGATCTGAGAGCGGGCCGCGCCCGGCGAGCCACCCCGCGCAGACCAGCGCGAGCACCGCGGTGCCGGGGATGAACCAGGTCCAGTCGACGAGCGAGTGCAGCCCGAACACCAGTACCACCGAGACGAGCGTCACGAGCCCCGCCTGCTCGGCGGCAAATTCCTCAGGCGGCGCCCGCAGCGCCGCCAGGCGAAGCGGCCGCCTCAGGCCGAGCGCGCGCCCGGTCGCCCCCGCCCACGCGACGAACAGCGCGAGCGTCAGCGCCAGTCCGATCAAGCCGAAGTCGGCGAAGGTCTGCAGCACGTAGCTGTGGGCATGATCGACGTAGGCGTGCAGGACGTTCCACACACCGCTCGTGTACTGGCCCTGGGCGGTGGCGAAGCCGAGCGCGCCGGCCCCGGCAAGCAGGTGGTGCTCGCCCACCTGAAGCGCCTCGTGCCAGTAGTGGGGGCGGCTGTTCGAGAGCTGCACGAGCCGTCCGGGCTGGTTGCCGACGACGCCGTTCTGGTTCGTGAGCGTGTCCCAGATGTGCGACACCTGGCCGGTGAGCCCGCGCGAGGAGGCCGCCAGCGCGACCACGCCCGCGACCGGCAGCAGCGCGACCAGCACGACCAGCACCGTCCCGATCTGGTGACGGCGCTCGGCCGACACCGAGCCGCGGTCGAATCCGCGGACGATCGCCCAGCCCGCGACGAGCGAAAGCGCCATCACGATCAGGAGCAGCAGCCCGAACGTGTGACCCGCGCCGGTCCGCGCGGAGACCGACAGGCCGTCGGTGGTGAGCGAGTGGTTCGACAGCGCCCACGCGGAGAGGGCCGCGCCGCCCACCGCGCCAGCGGTCAGGATCGAGGCGCCGCGGAGCCGGAGCGGGACGAGCGCGAACCACAGCGCCAAGCCCACGATCGCCGCGATCAGCGCGCCGCGCGAGTACGCCAGCAGCAGCGCCGTGATCAGGATCGCGATCGCTGGGACGGTGAGCACGCGGAGCGCGGCGGACCCCTCGTGACGGGCGCCGCACCAGAGGCACGCCGGGATGCCCATCGCGGCCATCACGCCGACGGCGTTCCAGTAGTCGAACGGCGCCCGCAGCCGGGCGAGCGGGTCGCCGGAATCGAGCGCCCCCGGGAACACCTTGACGATCAGCGCGTAAAGGCTGACGACCGTCGCGGCCGTCGCGACGCCGCCGATCACCGCCCGCAAGCGCCCGGGCCAGAGCCGCGCGAGGCCGGCGGCCGCGGCGAACGCTCCCAGGTAGGAGAGCGTCCGGTTCGCCTCGAGCCACGAGTTCGACGGCTGCACCGACCAGCTCAGCGACGCGAACGTCAGCGCCCCGAGCCCGGCGAAGAGGAGCACGCTCCAGCCGCCCCACAGGGGGCGGACGGGGCTGAGCAGCGCGAGCGCGACGATGACGACGGCGGCGATCGCGATGAGCCCGATCTGGACCCACGTGTTGGGGGCGAGGTCGACTCCGCCCGAGGCCACGAACGCGATCGTGGTCAGGATCGCCGCAAGCCCGAGTCCGGCGAGTAGGTCGGTACTCACTTCGCGGCCGCCGAAGCGGACCGCCGCCGTCCCCGATCGCGACGCAATGCGCGGCGACGCGGTGACTATCGAGGACACAGTGTGGCCGAGGCTAGCAATCGCCGGTCCTTGCCCGGCTCACCCGGAGCCGGGGGTTTGCACGGAGATCCAGCTCTTGGTGAGCGGGCCGAAACGCTCTCTGAACACGCGGCCGAACAGCTTTTCGAATTCTTTCCGGGACAGCAGGTTGATCTCGTCCACGTCACTGCCCGCGCCGAGCCGCCAGTACCGGCGGCGGACTGACCGCGGGAGCCAGTGGGCGGCCGGCAGCAGCGAGTGGGGCTCGACCGGGAACGAGAGCGCGGGCGTCTGCACATACCACCCGCGAGCCACGCGCCGCAGCTCCCGCGCGAAGCCCTCGCGGCGCGCCGGATCGATGTGCTCGATCACGCTGTTGCAGTAGGCGATCTCGAATTCGTCGTCGGCGAACGGGAGCCGAACGGTGGCGTCCGCCTGGACGAGCACGCCCGGGTACTCGGGCCGCTCCTGGAGATCGACGCCGGTTACGTCGAGGTCCGGGGCGAGGCTGATCAGGCCGATGCCGCCGCACCCGATGTCGACGATCCGGGTCTTGGGACCGGCTCCGGTGAGTGCCCTGAACTGCTCGATCCGGTTGGTCCGGGCGCGGCGGGAGAACGGTTCGACGACGCGCGGGAACAGACCGCGGGCCCGCGCGTAGGTCGCCGGCCGGTCGGGGCTCCGAACGGTCATCCGGTGACCGGCTTTCGGGCGATCAGCATCAACGTGTGGCCGAACGGCGCGGCTCGCGGCCGCGAGCCGAGCGCGTCGAGCGGCGCGAGCGCGTCCTGCGCAGGCGCCGCGAGCCGCCGCCACAGATAGGTGACCGCGTGGAGCTCCGGCGCGAGCCCCGCCGCGCGAGCCTCGGTGATCAGCCGCGCGGGGGAAAGCGGAATGTCGTCGGGCGTCCCGTGCAGCGCGGTCGCCGCGCCGACGCGGTTGGCAGCCGCCAGCGTCAGCCCGATCGGGTGCCACAGCCCGGGCTCGATCGCCACCAGCGCGCCGCCCGGGCGCAGCAGCCGCGCGGCCTCCGAGAAGCAGGGCGCGAGCGGACCGTGGAACGCGAGGTGGTGGAGCACCAGCCGGTAGAGGACGACGTCGAACGAGGCCGGGTCGAGTTCGAGCCGGCCGGCGTAGCCGACAAGGGCGTCGTCGGCGCGGCCGCTCTCCACCACCGCGGCGACGCGCTCGGGCTCCGAGTCGACGCCGACCAGCCGGAACGAGGGCGCCGGGAACAGGTGGCGCCCGGGGTGCCAGCCGCACCCGATCGACAGCACGTCGCCGCCGGTCATGCCCAGCCGGCGATCAACCAGCGACCGCTCGCGCCGCATCATGTGCCCGTAGTAGTGCTCGAGCGTCGAGCGCCGGCTCAACCGGTCGAGCACGTTGTCGGGCTCGTACGGCTCGGAGCCCGCCGGAGGGTCTGGTGGGGTCCGTGCCAACATCGTCGCGTGCGTTTCGAGCAGGTTGCGGCCCGGATCGAGGGTATTCCGTTCATGAGCCCGGCGCTGGGTCGCCGGGTCTACGACCACATCGTCGAGACCCGGCCTGAGCAGACGCTCGAGCTCGGGACGGCCCACGGCGTCTCGGCGGCGTACACGGCGGCGGCGCTCGAAGCCAACGGTCGCGGCCATCTGACGACCGTCGACCACGCCGGCGCCGGGTACGACCCGAGCCCCGAGGAGGTGCTCGCGCAGGCGGGTCTCGCCAACCGCGTCACGATCGTCCGCGAGCACAGCTCGTACAACTGGTTCCTGGGGCAGCAGGTGCAGCGCGCCAGCGACGCGGCCGGCAACTGCTCGCCGATCTACGACTTCTGTTACCTCGACGGCTCCAAGAACTTCAACATCGACGGCCTCGCGGTGGTTCTGATCGAGAAGCTGCTGCGGCCCGGGGGCTGGCTGCTGATGGACGATCTCGAGTGGACGTACGAGCACAACCCGTGGATCGTCCCGAGCGGCGACGGCAACCCGCTCGGGCCGCTGTCGGAGTCGGAGCTGACCGAGCCGCATCTGCGCGCGGTGTTCGAACTGATCGTCAGGCAGCACCCGTCGTTCACGCGGTTCGCGCGCGAGGACGAGTGGTATGGATGGGCGCAGAAGGCGCCGGGCGAGCCGCGCCACTACGAGCTCACGACGAGCACCTCGCTGACGGCGGAGGTGATGGCGCGGATCCGGCGGCGCCGTCATCGCCCGGCCCGCAGGTCGTAGCCGAGCGCCTGCTCGTAGGCGTCGACGGTCTCGCGTCCGCACGCCTCCCAGGTGAACTCGCGCTCGACCGTGGCGCGGGCCTCGTGCCCGAGCGACTCGAGCCGGCCGGGGTCGCGCAGCAGACCGTCGATCGCCGCCGCGAGCGCCCGGGGATCCCGCGGCGGGACGAGCGCGATCCCGCCGCCGGCCGCGGCGATCTCCTGGGGACCGTCCTCACCCTGGCAGCCGATCGCTGGCACGCCGCCGGCCATCGCCTCGACGTACGCGACGCCGAAAGCCTCGTCGACGCTCGGCAGCACGAACAGCGTCGCCGCCCGCGCGGTCTGCACCGCCTGCTCATGGGGGAGCGCGCCGCGAAACTCGACCAGGTCGTCGACGACAAGCGAACGGGCCAGTGCCTGCAGCCGCTCGCCTGCGGGCCCCGCGCCCACGATCACGTAGCGCAGCCCGGGATGGCGTCCGCGCAACAGCGCGACCGCCCCGATCACGTCCTCGTGGCGCTTGCGGTCGGCGAGGTGGGCAACCGAGACGAGCGTCGGCGCCGACGGCGGCGGCTCGGTTCGCGCGGGTACGTCCGTCCCGAGGTGGACGACGCGCGCCTGGCGCGCGCCGATCGCGCGGCAACGTTCGGCCGTGCCGGCGCTGTTCGCGAGCACGAGCCGCGCGTGGGCAAGCGCGGCGCGCACGTTGCGCCCGCCCGCGCCGACGCCCTGGACGTCGTGGCCGTGGACCGAGACGACGAGTGGCGCCGAGCGGTATGCCCGGCGGACGGCGTCTCCGGCCGGGACCGCGTAGTGGGCGTGTACGAGGTCGAACCGGAAGCTGCGTCGGATGTGCCGGAGCGCCGGCGCCAGCACCGGGGCGGCCCACGCCCCCCAGGACTGGTAGCTCCACGGCCGCGGCGGGGACACGTAGCGGAGGTAGGAGATTTCGATCCCGTCGAGCGCCGCGCGCGCAGGCTGGTGGACTGCCGCGCGCAGGGCGTCACGGTCGCGGGCGCGGACGGCGGCGAGCGGCGGAATCGGACGGTGAAGCACGAGCACGCGTACGTCAGCGCCGGCGTCGCGCGCGGCGACCGCCTGCCGGTGCGCCCATACGCCCAGGACCGGATCGTCCGCCCGCGGGTAGTACTCGGCGACGACCAGGACCTTCACGACCACGATCGGTGGGTGACGAGTGTCCGCTGCGCGTCCGAGGCCTTCACGAACGGGCGGTCGGCGAGGAACTGCTGCGCCTCGGCGACCGCGCCAGCGCGGTCGTAGGACGCGGCGATCCGGCGGATGCCATGGCGAACCGGGGTCGCGTCGATCACGCCGATCCGCCAGCCGCGCTCGCGCGCGAGCGCGGCCCAGTGGGCGTCGAGGCCCCACCCGGCCTGCAGCCGTGGGAACGGGAGCAGCTCGGAGAAGGTCGAGCTGTGGATGCCGACGACCGGTCCGATCTCGACGAACGCGGTCTCGCGCACGAGGCTGCCTGCGCGGCGGCGGGTCACTTGCCACGCGGCGTGCGAGCGCGCGCGGTGGGCCGGCTGCGCCAGCCGCAGCTCGAAACGCTCGGCGAGGAACACGAACTCGTCGAGGAACCGGCGCGGCAGCGCGACGTCGTCGTCGACGACGAGCAGCCAGTCGTAGCGGGACGCCGGCTCGTTCGCCAGCAGCACGCTCAGGTTCTCGAACTTGCCGCGGTCGCCCGCGGCTGCCACCTCGATCCGGACCTCGTGCCGGGACCGGCCGAGCTCCCGCCGGGCCGCCGCGAGGATGTTCGGCTCGCCGGTCCGCTCGACGGCGAGCACGAGCACCCGCCGGCTCGGCGACACCGAGGCCGCGCGGGCCAGCCGCCACGGCCAGCCCCGGGCGAGCGCCTCAGTGTCAGCGAGCGCGTCGCGTGCGAGCGCCCTACTCGTCGCTCGCACGCCGAACACCAGCCCGCTGGTCCCGGAGAGGAAGTCCTCGGGCGCGGCCGGACCGCTCACGGGCGCCGTTCCGCCAGCGCCTCGCGCAGGCTTCCCGCGGTCCTCGCGCCCATCACGATCCCGTACGCACAGCGTCGCCGCACGGTGTGCCAGGCACACCCGGCGAGCGTCCGCAGCTCGGTCGCAATCGGGCGCGGCTTGCCGGCCCGCACATCGTGGCGCCGGGCCTCGCGGCCATGCCGGTACGCCTGGCGCGTGAGCACCCCGAGCCGGGCGTCCTCGGCGGTCCGGCGGTGGTCGAGGCCGGCGCTCGCCAGATACCGGATCCGCCCTCCGGCGGCCCGGTATCGCAGCTCCCACTCCTCCTCGTCGCCGCGGCCGGACAGCGACTCGTCGAACGGGCCGAGCCGCGCGAGCGCGCTGCGGCGGATCGCCATGTTGGCTCCCCACACGAACGGCACGTCGCGATCCTCCGGCCCCTCGTCGAGCGTCGTGATCGGCGCCCGCTCGCGGCCGCAACGGCGCGGGCCCCCCTCGAGTCGCGCGCGAATCGGCCCGCCGAACAGGTCGTACTCGGGGTTCGTGCGAACCCCCTCGAGCAGTGCGGCGAGCCAGCCGGGCGGTGCGTCGACGTCGTGGTCGATCAGCACGATCACGTCGCTGCGTGCGGCCTCGATGCCCGCGTTGCGGGCGGCGTTCAGGCCGCGGCGTCGCTCGAGCGTCACGACCCGCGCCCCGTGGCTGCGCGCGAGCTCGGCGGTCGCATCGTCGGGCCCGTCGAAGACGACGATCAGCTCCGCATCGCACGCGACCGCCTGGGGTGCGACCGACGCGAGCGCGACGTCGAGGTACGCCGTCGCCGGCAGCGTCGGGATCAGGATCGATGCGGTCGGTCGCTCAGCCACACGCGAGATTCTCGTCGCGGGTGCGGTGGACGCGCGCGGTGGCGGTCGCTACCGGAGCTCGCCCGTGCGCCGCTCTTCGGAGAGCTGACGCGCGAACGCCCCGACGAACATCGGGTTATAGCGGAGGTAGCGCTTCCACAGCCGCCGCGGCTCATGGGCGAGCCGGTATGCCCATTCGAGCCCGGACTCCTGGATCCAGTTGGGCGCCTGCGGCACGAGGCCGGCGTGGAAGTCGAACGCAGCGCCGACGCCGATCAGCACCGGCGCACTCAGCAGCGGGCGCAGCTCGGCCATCCACTTCTCCTGCTTCGGGACGCCGATCCCGACCCACACGACATCCGCCTGCGAGTGGTTGATCTCGGCCGCGACCGCGGCCCGCTCCTCGGCGGTGAGCGGCCGGTGCGGAGGGCTGTAGCCGCCGACGATCTTGACGCCCTCATGGCGCTGGCGAAGGTTGAGAGCGAGCTGGACCAGCGCGCCCTGGTTGCGGCCTCCGTACAGGTAGAAACGGTGCTCGCGCTCGGTTGCGCGCTCGCAGGCACGGGACATCAGCTCGGGGCCATAGACGCGGTTTGTCAGCGAGTGTCCGAGCGCGTTGATCGCCCACACGAGCGGCTGCCCGTCGGGGACGTTGAACGAGGAGCCCATCAGCGAGGACCGCAGCACCTCGTCCTCGCGCGAGGCCATCACCGTGTGGACGTTGCACGCGCACAGGTAGCCGCGACGGCGCGAAGCGACCATTCCGTCGATCCAGTCGAGCATCTCGCCGTAGTCGGTCAGCGCCAGCGGGACGCCGAGCACGTCGACCGTCTGCGGCGACGGAACCGAGATTGGACGGACCTGCAAACTGGTTTCGGGGCGCATCAAAATTCCTGCTTGGGAACTTCCACGGGGCCTGAGATCGGAAACCCTGCCTTCACAACAACGTCCTAAACCTGGATTGGTTTCGTGTTTGGGCGCGGAGTTTCAGTTTTCCGGCCTCTTATTTAGCAAGTGCTGAGGCTGGTTGAGTCCGGGCAGCGCTATTCTCTTGGTTGACAAGGACGTCACACCGGCCCGCGAGCATCGCCCCCTTCTCGCGGGCTCCGGACGGCCCCCAGCCCTACCAGGGTCGTCCTCGGCCGGGCCCGTGTCGCGAATACGCGGCGCGGGCCCGCCTTCGTTAAGGGTCGGACCGCGGGGTTGTCAGAGGCTTCCACGCAGGGCGGCTCTCCAACCGCCGGATCGTCCTATTTTGAGCCCCCAGTAGCCTGTCCGCGGCCATGGATTGCGTGGTCACCGGCGGCGCCGGATTCATCGGATCGAACCTCGTCGACGCGCTGGTCCAGCGCGGGGACCGCGTGACGGTGATCGACTCGCTCGCCACCGGCAGGCACGAGAACCTCCTCGGCGCGCTCGAGCGCGGCGCGACGCTGCATGTCCTGGACATCCGAGAGGGGGCGGCAGTGGCCGAGGCGCTCCGCGAGGCGGAGCCCGAGCTCGTGTTCCATCTCGCGGCTCAGATCGACGTCCGGCGATCGGTCGATCGTCCTGCCGACGACGCGGCGGTCAACGTGCTCGGAACGATCGAGGTGCTCGAGGCGGCGCGCGCTGCCGGCGCCCGGCGCGTCGTCTTCAGCTCGACCGGGGGCGGGCTGTATGGGGAGGCCGAGGTCCGGCCGACGCCCGAGCACAGCCAGATCCACTCGCTCGCGCCGTACGGCCAGGCGAAGCTGGCCGCGGAGGGTTATTGCGAGCTCTATACGCGCCTGCACGGGCTCTCGACAGTGTCGTTGCGCTACGGCAACGTGTACGGCCCCCGCCAGGACATCCACGGCGAGGCGGGAGTTGTGGCGATCTTCATCGGCGCCCTGCTCGGCCGGCGCCGACCGACCGTCTTCGGCGACGGCCGTCAGACGCGCGACTGGGTCGAGGTCGACGATGTCGTCCGCGCGAACCTGCTCGCCGCCGACTCGTCCGCGACCGGACCGATCAACATCGGCTCGGGCCGCGAGACGTCGGTGGTCGAGCTGCTCGCGGCGCTCGCGGAGGTGAGCGAGCCGGGGGCGATGCCCGAGCCGGAGTTCGCGCCGGAGCGACTGGGAGAGGTGCGCCACAGCGGGCTCGATCCCTCCCGCGCGGAGCGCGAGCTCGGGTGGCGGGCCTCGGTCGAGCTGCGGGACGGGTTGCGCCGGATCCTCGCCGGACTGTGACCGTCACGGTCGCGATTCCCGTTTGGAACGGAGGACCGACGCTCGAGCGGGTGCTCGACGCGGTTCGGGGCCAGCGCCTGCCGGACGGCGAGTCGCCGCAGCTGCTGGTGTGCGACTCGGGCTCGAGCGACGGCTCGGCCGCGCTCGCCCGGGCTCGCGGGGCGGAGGTGATCGAGATCGCGCCGGCCGAGTTCTCCCACGGGGGGACCCGGAACCTGCTGATGGAGCGCTCGGAGGGCAGCCACGTCGCGTTCCTGACCCAGGACGCGGTCCCGGCGGACGAGGAGTGGCTCCCACGGCTGCTGGGCGGCTTCGAGTTGGCCGACGACGTCGCGCTCGCGTTCGGCCCGTACCTCCCGAGCGAGGACGCGAGTCCGATGGTCGCGCGAGAGCTGACCGAGTGGTTCGCCGGCCTCTCGCCCTCCGACAAGCCCCGGATCGACCGGTTGGGAGCGGACGAGCGGGCGATTCCGGTGGGGGACCTGCTCGGGCGGCGCGGGTTCTTCACCGACGCCAACGGGTGCGTCGCGCGGGCGGCCTGGGAGTCGGTCCCGTTCCGGCCGGTCCGCTACGCCGAGGACCACGTGCTCGCCCACGACATGCTGCGCGCGGGGTTCGCGAAGGTGTTCGTGCCCGCGGCCGCAGTCGTCCACTCGCACGAGTACTCCGCCTGGGGCTGGCTGCAGCGAAGCTTCGACGAGGCGCGGGCCGTCCATGAGGTGTACGGGTTCCAGGAGGGGGGGCGGCTCCGTCCGGCGGCGCTCGGCGTGTGGGGTCGGTTGCGGTCGGATCTGCGCTGGGCGCGAGCGCATCCCGGCCGCGTCGACGGTCCCGAGGCGTTGCTTGCGGCCCGCTCGCTCGAGCACCATCTGATGCGCGCCGCGGGGACGATGCTCGGAACGCGGGCGGACCGGCTGCCCGCCTCGCTTGTCAGGCGGCTCTCGCTGGAGCGGCGGGCGTGAGCGCAGACACGACGGGAGAGCCGGTGCGCTCTCCGCGCAAGCTGGCGCGCGCGGTGATCGTCGTGGGAGTCCTGCTCGTGGTCGCCACGTTGGTCCTGGACATGTCCGGATCGGCCCCGCGGTTGGCCGGAAGCGACAGGGTCAGGACCGAGGTGTTCTCGATCGTCGCTCCCGGTGGCTCCACCGTGTGCCAGGCGGTCGGCCCGCTGCCATCGGACACAGGGACGGCAAGGATCCTGGTGGGGACCTACTACCGGCCGCTGCCGCCGCTCGTCCTCAGATTCCTCGACCGGTCGGGCGGGGCGGTGGCCCGCGGCGAGGTCACCGGCGGCCGCCAGGGCAACGTCTCATTCCCGTTGCGGCAGCTCGGTCGATCCTCGACGGTGGGCCGCGTCTGCCTGCACGTCGGCGGCCGCTTCCAGGTCGCGCTGGCCGGGACCCCGCTGCCGCCGGGTCAGTTCGGTGCGACGGTCGATCGAAAGCCCGTGCCGGGACAGCTGTCGATCTATTACCTGCGCCGCGGCAGCGCCAGCTGGTGGCAGTTTCTGCCGGTCGTCGACGCGCGTTTCGCGCTCGGAAAGGCGTCCTTCTTCGGTTCCTGGACGCTGCCCTTCGTCGCCGTGGTGGTGCTGCTGGTGTGGATCGCCGCGGTCGCGCTGCTCTGGCGGGAGCTCGGGTGAGCCGCCTCCGCGCGATGTTCGCGGGCGTTCCGGTGGCGGCCCGCTGGAGCTTCGGGATCGCGCTCGTCAACGCGATCGTCTGGGGGCTGATCGTGCCGCCGTTCCACGTGCCGGACGAGCAGGGGCACTTCGCCTACACGCAATACCTGGCCGAGACCGGCAAGCCACCGCCTCAGCAGGGCGGCTCGGCCTACTCGCCCCAGGAGATCGTCGCGCTCCGCGACCTGCACTTCTACTCGACGATCGGAGATCCCAACCAGCGCGGCGTGATCACGCCGGCCGAGAACAGCACGCTCAAAGCCGACCTTGCCAAGCCCCTGAGTCCGCTGAGCGACGGCGCCGCGACCTCCACGACGAATCAGCCACCGCTCTACTACGCGCTCGCGGCGATCCCGTACTGGCTGTCGCCCTCGCACGACGTCCTCTCTCGCCTCGCCCTCATGCGGCTGCTGTCGGCGCTGCTCGCTGCCGGCACCGTCGTCGCCGTCTTCCTGTTCCTCCGCGAGCTGTTACCGAGGCTCCCGTGGGCATGGACCGTGGGGGCTTTGATGGTCGCGTTCCAGCCCCAGGTGAACTTCATCGCGGCGGGCGTTCAGGGCGACAACCTGCTGTTCTTCGCCTCGACGCTCGCCTTCCTGATCCTGACCCGTGCGTATCGCCGCGGTCTGACCCCGAGGCGGGCCGTGGCGATCGGCGCGATCGTCGCGATTGGGCTGCTCAGCAAGCTGACGTTCCTCGCGCTCGTGCCCGGCATCGCGCTGGCGGTGGCGCTCCTCGGCTGGCGAGAGCGGCACACCGGGTGGCGCCGCGCGACGCTGATGGTGGTGCTCGCAGCCGTCATCGCGTTCGTTCCCCTGGGTCTCTACGGGCTGCTGAACCTGACCGTATGGCACCGGGGGAGCTTCTTCGCCGGCGGGACGGCCGGGGCAACCCTCACCACGCTGCCGAACGGCGGCGGCGCTGTGACCCTGCGCGAGACGCTCGACTACATCTGGCAGCAGTATCTGCCGAGGCTGCCGTTCATGCATCGCAACTTCTTCCCCGGCGGCAACACGCTGATCCACGTGTGGCTGAACGGCCTCGTGGGCCGGTTCGGGTGGCTCGACTATGGCTTTCCCGGATGGGTGTACACGCTGGCCGAGTGGCTGCTGGTGCCGTTCTTGATCCTCGCCGCGTTCGCGCTCGCGCAGGCGCGGGAGGCGGTCAGGCGGGTGCTGCCGTTGTTCATCTGCTTCGGCGTGATGACGCTCGGGCTACTGGTGGCGATCGGCTACGCCGGGGTGCGCTACCAGCTCTCGACCGGCTTCCAATTCGCGCAGGCCCGGTACCTGTTCCCGCTGATCGCGCTGTACGCCCTGTTCGGCGTCACCGTCGCGAGGGGCGCGGGGAGGCGCTGGGCGCCGGTGCTTGGCGCGGGACTTGTGCTGCTCGCGATGGCCCACGGCCTGTTCGCCGAGACGCTCACGATCTCGCGCTACTACGGCTAGTGCCCCTGTCAGCCGAACATCGACGCCACGCCCGCGCCGAGCGTGAGCGTACTGTGCCGCAGCTCGTGCCGCGGGCGGTGGCGCTTGCTCTTCACCAGCTTGGCCGTGAACGGGGTCAGCAGAGGCAGGCTCTTGTGGCCGGCGTAGCTCGACACCAGCTTGAGCTGATAATGCCCGATGGCGATGCCGGTGAGTTTGACGCCGTTGGCACCCGCGCGGTCGGAGTGCGTGACCCTCTTGAACGTCTTGTACTTGGTGCAGGCCCCCCGCTTCTTCTTCTGGCACTGGACGACGCTCAGCACCGCGTTGCCGGACAGGCTGTCGGTGTAGGTGATCGTCGCGCCCTTCCTCGCGTTGAAGCTCGACGGGTTGACCTTCAGGTGTGTGACCACCGGCGTCGCCGAGGTCACCGTGAACGACAGCGTCTGCACCTGTCCGACGGCGCCCCGGTTGTTGGGCGTGATCTGGAGCTGGTAGCTGCGGGCCGGGAGACCGCCGAGCTTGACCCCGTTGCCGCCGTACTGCTTGGCGCGGTCGGTGTTCCTGATTGTCTTGACCACGGCCCCGCCCTTGAGGATCTGGATGGTCGTGTTCGACGGATCGGTGTCGAAGTAGGTGATCACCGACGACTGGGACTCGTTCCACGTCGACGGGTTCAGCCTGAGG
>DASXDA010000006.1:0-27636 GCA_036490875.1 Solirubrobacteraceae bacterium | reverse complement strand
CCTCGCGGTCGCGATCGAGCGACGACTCCACCTTCACCAGCCAAGCCCCGCCACAACCCAGGAGGCCACAATCGCAGCCACTATGTAACGATCACACCAGGATCGCCGTCACCGAAGTTCCACGGCGAACGGGACAACCTCTAGTCACCGGTAGGAGGGCCAAACGCCACCCCAGCCGGGCAGAGGGGTAGGTCACGAGCCGCCGCGACAGTCGCCGCAAAGCGCCAGTCTGCCACCGAGAGGGACAAGCCGCGGACCAGAAATCGCCGACTCGTCTAGCCGTCGTGATCGCGACTGTGGCGACGGCGATCAGGCCCCGGGGTAGAGGGTCGGCTCTCAGATCCCGTAAACGCAATTCGCCGAGCTACCAGCCCGTCCGGCACGCATGGCACGCGCTCAACCGCGCGCTCCCTCTGCCTTGGACTGCTCGTTGGACTGTTCGTTGGACTGTTTTGTCAGCCAGCGAGCGGTTTCCAGCGGTCCATAGCGGTCGCCAGCCCCACGACCGAATCCCCCAGATCCCCAGTAACCACGGGAAATTCCCGCAAATGCCCCGATGCCGGAGGAGGGACTCGAACCCCCGACACGCGGATTATGATTCCGCTGCTCTAACCGACTGAGCTACTCCGGCGCGAGGGCGAGTCTAGCCGCCCGAAGCCTTCAGACCTTCGACAGCCGGCGGTACCTGGACTTCGTTGTGCTCGGGCGCGGGTGGGTCCGCGGATCGGCGTCCGGGGGCTACTTCGGTGACGTCCCGCTGCTCGTCGCGCCCGCGCTTCTTCTCAAGCTTCGGACTCGGGGCCGCGCCCGCCCCCCAGCATCACGAAGTAGCGAAGCAGCTGGCGTCTGCTCAGGCCGCGTCCCCGCAGCTCGTCTGGAAAGTGCATGCGTTCCCCGGCTCGTCGTATTGGCGCACTCGACGTCGGCCCTGGCGCCGGGGTCGAAGCTCAGGATTCTGAAAGAACACGCCCGCGGGGACGGGACTTTCGTGTGACCGCTACCCGTCAATCACGGCGAGTCGGCCGGCGGGCGTCGGGGCGGCGATCGACCCTTCTCCGGCACGGACGCGCTATCGGCGAAGCCCGTGCCGCATGGAGGTCGCTTTCCGGCCGATCTCCGGCACGGTTGGACGCCCGACGGGGTCCGTGCCGCTGAGAGGTCGGTGTGCGTGCCGGACTGGCGACCCGTATCCGCACTCGAGGCCTTCGCTTCGGGGACGTGGGCGGATTGGGGTCGAAATCCCGACCCCAATCCCCACCGGGCGGCCGCAACCGGCTGACCGGTGCGAGTGGCGGTCGCGCCGGGCGGCGTCGCGGCCGAGTCGCAGCGCTACAGATCGGCCGCGCCGAGGCCGCCCGAGGGCGTCGGCGAGTCGAGGAACCTATCGGCCGTCTTGCCGATCGCGACCGCCGTCCTGGAACAGGAACGCGTGCGCCACCCGGGACCTCAACCGTCGTGCGTTCCGACCTCCGCTGCGGCCGGCGCCTCCTCGACGGCCGGCGGCGGCGTTCCGGGAGGACCGAGGATCGCGTCGATGACCCGCTTGTGCCGGGCCTTGATCCGCGCGTACCGCCGCTCGGAGCGCGCGAGCTTCTTCTCCTTGTACCACCGTCGCGCCCACCACGATCCCGGCTTGGCGAGCCGGATCGCCCCGACCAGCGAGACGAACGGGATGAAGATCCCGATCAGCCCGAGCAGCAGCTTCCCCTTCAGGATCGCGAGCAGCGCCAGCAGCAGGTCGATCGCGACCGCGATCACGAGCGACTCGACCGGGGCGGCCGCGGTCTTGCCCGACAGATCGAACGGGGCGCCACCGACGACGATCAGTCCTCCCAGCACGGCCGCGACGATGACCGCGTCGAACGACGAGCGGCCCTCCTCGGCCCAGTACACGTCGCGCAGATGGATCCACAGGGCGAACTCGTCGAGCGTGAACCCCGCCCCGACCCCGAACAGGGCGGCGAGGATCTCCTCCCATGGGCTGGACGCCTTCGTGACGAAGCTGAGAAAGCCCGTCAGCAGCAGCAGCACGATGCCCCAGACGAGGTGGTGCAGATGCAGGCCGCCGGTCGTCACGCTCCCGGGCCACCACGGCACCCTCGGGCTCCGCATCAGCCGCGCGCTCGTGCGGATGAACAGGAACGAGATCAGGAACGCCGCCAGCAGCACGAAGCCGGCGCGCTGCTCAGGGACGTCGAGAAGATTCGACGGCAGTTCGAACCGGATCGATATCGAGGCGAACACCGCGACCAAGCTTGCCATGTCCGAAAACGCCAAGCCGTGTAAAACTCCGCGGAGTGGCGGCCGACATCAAAACGATCGGGTTCATCGGCCTCGGGCATATGGGCGGGAACATGGCCGCCCGCTACCTCGACGCGGGGTACACCGTGTACGGCGAGGCGCGCCACCGCGACGGCAACGAGTGGCTGATCGACCGGGGCCTGCGGTGGGCCGACACTCCGCGGGAGCTAGCCGAGGCGACCGAGATCGTGTTCACCTCGCTCCCCAGCGACGCGGCCGTCGAGTCGGTGGCGTCCGGCCCCAACGGGATCCTCGCGGGGCTGGGCGCGGGCAAGCTGTGGGCCGATCTGAGCACGATCACCCCCCGCGTCAGCCGCGAGCTCGCCGCCCGCGTCAAGGAAGAGGGTCACGGCGCGCTGATGCTCGACACGCCGGTGGCGGGCAGCATTCCTCAGGTCAAATCCGGGACGCTCACGATTGTGGTCGGCGGCGAGCCGGACGCGTACCGGCAGATCGAGCCGGTGCTGCGCGTGCTCGGAACGCCGACGCACGTCGGCGACAACGGGCAGGGGCTGGTCCTGAAGCTCGCGATCAACATCTCGCTCGCGGTGGAGATGCTCGCGTTCTCGGAGGGCCTGCTGCTGGCCGAGCGCGCCGGGATCGACCCGAAGCTCGCGGCGAAGGTGATGACCGACGCCGCCGTCGGCTCACCGATGCTCAAGGCGCGGGTGCCACTCGTGCTCGGGGAGGTCGACGAGACGTGGTTCGACGTGTCGCTGATGCATAAGGACATCCGGCTCGCGCTCGAGTCGGCGTCCGAGGAGCACACGCAGCTCCCGACGGCCGCGACCGCCGACAAGGTGCTCGAGCAGGCCGAGCAAAGCGGTTACGGGCACCGCGACATCGCGTCGCTCTACGAGCTGCTCTCGAAGACCGACTAGCGACCGCTCAGGGCCAGACGCTCTTCGGCAGGTGGAGGACCCAGAAGCCGCTGGCGGCGTCGGTGTACCAGACGTCGCGGCGCTGGGGATCGAACGCGGGCTTCGACATCGCCGTGTCGCTCGCCTCCTCGCCGTTCACCGGCGAGGCCTTCGGGGGTGAGACGTAGTACGCAACCTCGCGCGGGTGCGCCGGATCCTTGATGTTGAAGATCCGCAGGCCCGAGTTGATGAATGAGCAGGCGACGATCTCCGGGTCGTTCTCGCGCGGGGTCCCGCAGTAGTGGGCCGCGTACCCGACCAGCTGGTTCTGGCCGCCGATCCCGCCCGGGTCGCTCACGGCCTGCGCCCGGTACTCCGGGTTGTTCACCTGCAGCCGCAGGTTCGAGACGACGCGCGGGTGGGCCTCGTCGTCGATGTTGACGATCCGGGCGGCGCCGACCGTGTTGGCGGGCGTAAACGTGTCGAAGCGGAACGCGAACTCGTCGAACTCGAGCAGGTAGTGGTGGCGGCGGATCGTCATCGGCGCCGAGTTCTGGGGGATCGTGACCCGCTGCCAGGTGAGCCGGCTGACCTCCCCTACCGACGGATCCGGCTTGCGCTGTTGGATCTGCGACACGTCCAACGTGGTCAGGTCTCCGTCGACCGAGTCCGCGGCGTAGAAGCGATCGCCGTCGTCGCTGACGCTTCCGCCGTGCGAGAACTCGTTGCCCTGCCAGAGCGTGTGCGGGTGCTTCGGATCGGAAACGTCGACCGCGGCGATCCCCTCTCCCCCGCCGGTGATCCAGAACGTCCGGCCGTCGGGCGAGAACGCGCTCTCATGCCCGAAGCGGGCCGCCTGGTAGGTGGCGTCGAGCACCGGGTGGCGGCAGTCCTGGCTGACGTCGTAGATCGACATCAGCCCGGGGTACGAAGCCGGGTTGCCCATGTCGGCGGCGAGCAGGCCGCGCTTGGCGTTCAGGTAGAGCGACTCGTGGGGCGAGAGCATCGGCAGCGTCGTCAGCTTGTCGGTCAGCACCGGATGGGCGGGGTTCGACATATCCAGCACGTACACGCCCTTTGACGGCGGGCCGTTGAGGCTCAGCGCGTCGAGCGGGAACAGCAGCGTGGTGTCGTAGAACGCGCAGAGGCGGCCGTGCGTGTCGGTGTAGCTCCAAACCTTGTAGCCGCCCGAGCTCGCGTAATGGCCTACGACCGAGAGGTTGCACGTCCAGCCGTGCGCCGCCTGCCCCGACTGAATCGCCGAGGCCGTCACTCTGCCCTGCACGCCGGCGAGCGGCTCTGATCCCGGGCCGCAGTCGGCGCGCGGGCTCGCGTTGTAGGACGGCTCCGGGGGCTGCTGCTCCCGGGCCGCCGGCGGCGTCTGGTAGCCGGGGATCAGCCCCAGCGCCGTGTTGAGGTCGTTCAGCGGGAGCTTCGGCGTGTCGCCGAACGCGCCGGTCGCGACGAGCGCCAGCACCGCCAGGCACGCGCATGCCAACAGCGCCGTGAGACGTCGGCGACCGGGAACTCCCATGACGGAGAAGCAACGCGCCGGACCCCGCCGCGCTTTCACGCGTGCGAAGGCCGACTACGAAAGCGCGGCCCGCTCCCCCTCGGTCAGCTCGCGCTTGCCCCGCGCGACCGGATCCCACGCAACCATCACCGTCTCGCCCGACGCGGCAACCGTTCCGTCGGGAAGCCTCAGCTCATGGCGCAGGCGGAAGCTCGAGCGGCCGACGCCGGCGACGCCGATCACGACCTCGACCTCGCCGTGGTCCTTGCGCACCTCGGTGTGGTAGTCGAGATCGACGTGCGCGAGCACGTACGCGCCGCGCGCGTCATCGGCCGCACGGCGCATCAGCTCCCACATCAACGCCGCCCGTCCCTCCTCGAGCAGCTCGTGGTAGACGGCCTGGTTGAGGTGACCAAGTTGATCGATGTCCCTCCAGCGAAGCTGTACCGGAATGCGCTGCTCGAGGGCGGTGCTCACCGGCGCAGCATAAGGAGGCGGAGACTCAGGGGCCGGCCACGTCACGCTGCAGCGCGTCGATCAGATCCTGGAGCGCGTGGGTTGCGGCGGCGAGCGTTTCGAGCTCGTCGTCGGGCAGGCGGTCGAGGTAGCCGCGCAGTGCGACGGATGCACGCGCGCGGAAATCGGCGACGGCGGCGGCGCCTCGGCCGGTGAGCGAGACCAGCACCACCCGGCGATCACCGTCGTGGCCCCCGCGCCCGACCAGTCCCTCACTCTCCAGCCGCTTGACCAGCAGCGTCGTCGTCGGTTGCGCGAGCCCGATGGCGTCCGCCAGCGCGGTGATCCGGAGCGGCCGCTGCTCGAGACTCCTGAGCAGTCCGGCGTCCGTGATCGACAGCCCGCCGCCGACCTCGCGGGCGAGCAGCCTCGTGAGCAGCGTCGTCCGCGGGAGCAGCTGCGTCGAGACGTATTCGGCCTGGCTCGATCGCCCGTCGGCAGGCAAATTCATATTGACAAACAATATTGTGATGCAATATGCTTGTCAACCTCCCACGCACCGGAGTGCAGCCATGTTTCGCAACATCCTCGTGGCAGTGGACGGCTCGGCTCACGCCGACGAGGCGCTCGCGCAAGCGATCGACCTGGCCGAGAGTGAGCTGGCACGCCTGACGTTGATGACCGGTGTCGTCAAGCCTCCGACCTCCGCGTACTGGGGCTGGAGCGGATCGATCGCGGTGCAGCTCATCGACGAGGCTCGGAGCCGCGCTGCGGCGATCCTGGCGAGCGCTCGTGACCGCGTGCCCGGTGACCTTCCCGTGACCACGATCCTCACCCCCGCGCCGATCCGCACCGCTCTGCTCGAACAGCTCGAGCGCGGCCACCATGACCTGGTCGTGATGGGGTCTCGAGGGCGCGGTGCCGTCCGTTCGGCCGTCCTCGGGAGCGTCAGCCACTACGTGCTCAACCACAGCCCCGTCACCGTGCTGATCGCGCATGCCGACCCCGACGCCTCAACGATGACGGAACCGAGAACCGCGCTCAGCTGCGCCTGAGAGGCGGTTCAGCGGACCCGCAGGAGCCGCTTGGCCAGCGAAACGCCTTCCTGCGTGACCGTCAGCGTGTACCGGCCCTGCAGCTTCCGCCTACTTCCGAGTGTCAGCCGACGGCGCGCGGGCCCAAGTTGCCGGATCGCGAGCTTCGTGACGAGCTTGCGGCCGCGGCGCAGGCCCACCGTGAGGTCGGGCATCATCCCGGTGCTCGCGCGCGCGTAGAGGACCACACCGCCGGGGCGTGCTCGGGCCACCGCCAGCCTCAGCTCGGGCGCGGGCGGTACCGGAGTCAGCGCGTTGCCGGCCGGGATCGAGCTACAGCCGTTCTGCGCCGGGATGCCGTTCAGCCGCTGCGTCAGCCAGACGCCCGCGGTCGGAAGGAACGCGACCGCGGCGTTGCCGTGGTCGTCGCCGTCGTAGACGTGGAGCTCGACCGACACACCTCGCTCGCAGTACGTGTGGGCGAGCGCCTCGACGTCCTTGGCGACCATCACCCCGTCGCCGGTGCCGTCGGCGTTGCCGACCCCCATCAGCAGCGGCTCGCTGGGGGTCCCGGTCCGGCTCATGATCAGCTCGTTGTCGATGTGCACGACCGCCGGGATCGAGAGGATGTTCTGGAACGCCGGCTTGACGAGCTGCTGGACGAGGGGTCGCACTGCGAGCCGAGTGCGTCGTAGGCCATCTGGTAGGAGACGAGCTTCGGGTTCGCCGTGCCCGTCGCGGGCTCGAGGATCGTCGCCACCGTCGACGTCGGCTGCCCGAGCTGGCCGGTCGTCCGGTAGAGCACCTGGACGGTCGTGACCGGGACGTCCTGGCCCTGGTCGACGAGCGTGACCGTCCGCTGCTTGAAGACCGTGCCCGGAGCGACCGCTGCGAGCGAGCCGGAGTACGAGTAGAACGAGTCGCTGGTCGGGAGTGGCGGGGCGGGCGACGCGGCGCCTGCGACCGACGTCGCGATCAGCGCCGCACCCCCGGCGATCGCGACCGCGAAGATCTTCCGCGCTCCTCCCACGGCGGTGATTGTTCCACCAGCCCGTCGTGTCTGTGCCGTACGTTTTCTGGTCGTGGCCGCATCCCCGGAAACGACCGTCGACGCCGATGGGCGTGAGGTCCGCGTCTCGAACCCCGATCGGGTGATCTTCCCGGCGACCGAGCGCACCCGCCCCGTCACGAAGCTCGACATCGTCAATTACTACCTGTCGGTCGACGACGGGATCATGCGCGCGCTGCGGCGGCGCCCGACGACGCTCGAGCGGTGGCCCAGGGGCGTCCATCCCGGCATCCGGATCTCGACTCGCGAGCGCGGCGGCGGTGACGCGTTCTTCCAGAAGCGGATCCCGCGCGGTGCGCCCGACTTCGTCGAGACCGCCGAGATCCGCTTCCCATCGGGGCGGACGGCGGACGAGATCTGCCCGACCGAGATCGCGGTGGTCGCGTGGGCCGCGCAGATGGGGACGATCACGTTCCATCCGTGGCCGGTCCGATCCGACGACGTCGAGGCCCCCGACGAGCTTCGGCTCGACCTCGATCCCCAGCCCGGAACCGATTTCGAGGACGCCGTCCGCGTCGCGGGCGAGGCCCGCGCGCTGCTGTCGGACCTCGGCTACACCGGCTTCCCGAAGACATCGGGCGGGCGCGGCGTCCACATCTACGTGCGGATCGAGCGGCGGTGGACTTTCACCGACGTCCGCCACGCGGCGATCGCGTTCGGCCGCGAGCTCGAGCGGCGGCTCGAGGGCCAGGTGACGACCAAGTGGTGGAAGGAGGAGCGCGGCGAGCGGATCTTCGTCGACTACAACCAGAACGCCCGCGACCGCACGATCGCCTCGGCCTACAGCATCCGCCCGAAACCCGGCGCGCCCGTCTCGGCCCCGCTGACGTGGGACGAGCTGCCGGAGGTCGCACCCGAGGACTTCACGGTCGCGACGATGCCGGCCCGGTTCGCCGAGGTCGGCGACCGCCACGCGGCGATCGACGAGGAGGCCTACTCGCTACAGCCGCTGCTCGACCTGTACGAGCGAGACGAGGCCGAGGGCGACGGCGACATGCCGTACCCGCCCGACTACCCGAAGATGCCCGGCGAGCCCAAGCGGGTCCAGCCCTCGCGCGACCGCGATCGCCCGCGCTGAAGAGTCGCTCAGGACTGCGGCAGCTTCTTGAAGCCGCGCTTCGTGACCGGAGCCGACGGCGGCGGCACCACCGGCCCGATGTCGCCGTCGGGTGCCTCGTCGAGGTCGACCATCACCGGCGCGTGATCGCTCGGCCCCTTGCCCTTCCGAGCCTTGCGGTCGACCCACGCGGCCTTGACGCGGGCCGCCACCGGGCCACTCGCCAGCACCAGGTCGATCCGCATCCCGAGGTCCTGGTGGAACATGCCCGCGCGGTAGTCCCAGTAGGTGAAGATCCGCCGGTCGGGCCAGTGCTCGCGCACCACGTCGTGGAGCCCCAGCCCCTCGAGCTCGGACAGCGCCTCGCGCTCCGGCGCGGTGACGTGGGTGTGGCCGATGTACGCCGTCGGGTCGAACACGTCCTCATCCGTCGGCGCGATGTTCATGTCGCCACAGACGATCGCGTCCTCGGGGCCGGCGGCCACGGCCTCGCGCAGCGACGCGAGCCACGCGAGCTTGTAGCGGTAGTGGTCGGAATCGGGCACGCGTCCGTTCGGCACGTACACCGAGTGGATCCGGATCCCGCCGCACGTCGCCGCGACCGCTCGCGCCTCCGGATTCGGGAAGCCGGGGGCGCCGGCGATCCCCTTGACGACGTCGTCGAGGCCGACGCGCGAAAGGATTGCGACGCCGTTCCACGCCGCTTCGCCGTGCGGCGCCGAGGCATACCCCCGGGTCGCAAGCTCGTCGCCGAGCAGCTTCTCGAACTGGTCGTCGGCGAGCTTGGTCTCCTGCAGGCAGACGACGTCTGGCCGCCGCTCGTCGAGCCACGGCAGCAGCCGCGGAAGCCGCTGTTTGAGCGAGTTGACATTCCAGGTCGCGACCCGCACCGCCGCTACGGTACCGAGAGTGGATCTCGGGACGGCGATCGGAATCCTGCTCGCCGCGGGGTCGGCGACGCTCGCGAACATCGCGTACCTCCGCGAGCACGACGCCGCGGCGGCAATGCCCGCGCTGTCGATGCGCCGGCCCCTGCACTCGCTTCACCTGTTGCTGAGCGACCGCGACTGGCTGCTCGGGTTCGCGATGGAGA
Source organism: Solirubrobacteraceae bacterium (assembly GCA_036490875.1). Taxonomy (GTDB): domain Bacteria; phylum Actinomycetota; class Thermoleophilia; order Solirubrobacterales; family Solirubrobacteraceae; genus Palsa-465. Next base: position 18,253 of record DASXDA010000006.1, on the reverse strand, counting down.
CCGGCGGCTTCCTGCTGTACGCGGCGGCGCTCGCGCTGGCTCCGCTCGCGCTCGTACAGAGCATCGGCGCCGGCGGCATCGGCGTGCTCGCGTACGTGTCCTCTCGGGTCACCGGCAAGCCGCTGGGCCGCCGCCGGCAGATCGGCGTGTGGTTGTCGATCGTCGGCCTGGTCGCGCTTGGCGTCTCGCTCGCGAAGGCGAGCGGGAACGGCCACCAAGGTTCGATCACAGGGATCGCGGCGTGGCTCGGCGGAACCGCGGTGGCCGCCGCACTGGTGCTGCCGATCGGGCGCAGACTCGGCTCGCTCGGCGTCGCTCAGGGGATCGCTGGCGGCCTGCTGTTCTCGATCGGGGACATCTCGACGAAGCTGTTGACGCAAGGCGGCGCCCGCTTCGCGTTCCTCGTCACCCTGGTGCTCGGCTACACGCTCGGGACCTCGCTGCTCCAGCTCGGATATCAGCGGAGCGGCGCGCTGACCGTCGCCGGCCTCGCGACGCTGTTCACGAACGCGATGCCGATCCTGGCCGGCACCGTGGTGCTCGGCGAGCCGGTCCCGCCCGGTGTGTTCGGTGCGCTCCGGGTCGTCGCGTTCATCGCGGTCACCGCCGGCGCGTTCCTGCTCGCGACGCCGGACGGCGGCGCCGCCCAGAAGCAGCCGGCCGCGGGCGACCCGCTCCCGTCCGCGACCTGAGCGACTCAGCGATATCGGTGAGCCAGGACGATGCTCGCGCCGACCAACCGCGAGCGTCAGCTCAGGACCGGCTCGGCCCGAAGCTCCTCCTCGAACGAGACCGACGCGCGCTCGAGCTCGCCGCCGGGACCGATCCGGTACGCGCCCGTCTGGGTCAGCGGCGGCGAGTACGCATGGATCGTGACCGCCGACCCGGTGCCGGCGTGGAGCACTCGGTGGATCGCGACGGACGGCACGACGACGGTCCGCCCAGGTCCGATCACCTTCGACTCGGGCTCGGAGCCGATCCGCAGCCGGTCCTCGCGGATCGCCCCCTCGATCACCCGGATCGCCGCGTCTGAGCGGTCATGGTCGTGGAACCCGGTGTCCTGGTCCTCGCTCCAGCAGATCAGCCACGCGTTGACGAGCTCGTCGTCCCAGATCTGCTCGTAGACGCGTCCAGCCGACGCGTCCCGCACGTACTCCTGCCACAGCTCAGGCGTGGCGGCCAGGCCCTCGACGAACCTCTCGAGCTCTGGTTGCGTGAAGCGAGCTGGTGCGGCGGAGCGCGACATCGACTCCACACATACTACACTAAATTGATTGAGTTTCTACTCTTGCGCCGGCTTCTGCTCGCGCGCGTAGCGGTCCAGCCGCTCGAGCTCGTCGGCGTAGATCCCGCGCATCACTCTCGGGGCGAACAGCCGCTCGAAGAAGCCGCCGATCCCGCCGGCGCCGTCCCAGGTGGTGGCGATCTGAACGCGGGAGTCGGAGCCCTCGGGGGTGACGGTCCACGTGGTCACGAGACTCGAGTTCATGTCGGACTCGGTCATGACCCGCCCGGGCTCGGGCTCCGCGACCTCCATCCGGTAGTCGCGCGTGCGGCCGCCCGCCGTGACCTTGAAGCGCGTGATCGTCCCGGCGCCGACCCCACCGGCCTCGACCTCGAAATCGCTGAACTCGTCGGGCAGGAACCGCGGGTGGTGCTCGCGATGGTCGGCGATGTAGCCGTACGCGACGTCGGCCGGGGCACCGATCTGGCGCTCGGCAGAAACGTGAATCTGTGCCATGACCCTCACCTTAAAGGAATCGCGCCCCGGAAACCGGCGGGATATGAGGCCGATTAAGCGGGGCGCGATGAGGGAGGAGAGGGTGTTCGCGAGGATCGTGGCAGGCCGGCCTTTAGTTGTCCAAGACGAGTATTCGCAGGGATCTATAGGCTGCACTTATGGATCTCCGTCAGCTCCGATACATGGTCGCGCTCGCCGAGGAGCGACATTTCACGCGGGCCGCCGCACGGGAGCACATCGCCCAGCCCGCCCTCTCGCAGCAGATCCGCCGCCTCGAGGAGGAGCTCGGGCTGCCGCTGGTGGAGCGCACGACACGGCAGGTCACGGTCACACACGCCGGCCGGCTGCTGGTCGCCCGCGCGAGGCGGATCCTCGGCGAGATCGACGCGGCCTCCGCCGAGCTCGCTGCGCTCAAGGGAATGGAGAGCGGGCGCGTCAACGTCGGGACGATGCACACGATGGGGCCGATCGACGTGTCGCTGCCGCTCGCGATCTTCCACGAGCGCCATCCCGGCGTCGAGCTGACCGTTCGCGAGCAGTCGAGCGAGGAGCTGGCCCAGATGCTCCGCGACGACACGCTCGACATCGCGTTCCTGTCGGTCACCGAGCAGATGGAGAGCCACGGCCTCGGCTTGCATCAGCTGATGTCAGAGGAGCTCGTCGCCGTGCTCCCCAGCGACCACCGCTACGCGAAGCGCCGAAGGCTGCGGATGGCCGACCTCGAGGACGAGGAGTTCATCAGCTTCCGCGAGGGTGCCCGGCTACGCGAGCTGCTGATCGGGGCGGGGCGACACGCGGGCTTCCAGCCGAAGATCAAGCTCGAGTCCAACGAGAGCGGTCGAATCCGCCGGCTCGTGGCGCGCGGCATGGGCGTCGCGATCCTGCCGCGCTCGGACGCCACCGCCCCGGGTGCCGAGGTCGCCGTCGTCACGCTCGCCGATCCAAGCCTGTTACGGGACATCACGCTCGCCTGGCGCCAGGATCGGCGTCACCCACCCGCGGTCACGGAGTTCCTGGCGCTCGCGCGGAGCACGTTCTCCGAGAGCGAGGTCACGAACGGATCGCCGCCCGGACGATCAGATGGACTCCGACCACGAGGCACAGGCCCGTAGCGATCTTGTTCCCGTGCAGGCCGAGAAAGGTCGTCGCCCGCTTGACCAGCCGTTCGGTGGGCTCGGGCGCGACCAGCAGGCCGATCAACGGGATCTCTGCCAGCGCGAACATGATCAGGTTGAACGAAACCACCAGGACCGCGTCGACGGCGGCCGAGTGGCGACCGGCAGCGATGTCCTTCAGCGCCACCAGGTAGATCGCGCCGGGCAGGTTGAGCACCACGGCGGCCACGACCACGATCGGCACCGAGCCGCGGGAGAGCAGCCGATGCGACCACGGTTGACGATCCTCGGCGGGGTCGGCGACGGCCGTCCGCTTCCGGCTCGCGTTCCGGGCTCGGACCCGCTGTGGGGCGTGGGTTGCGAACGCTGCGGCGAGCAGCAGCGCGAACACGCCGACCGCGAGATCGGTGCCCCAGCTCCACCCCGAGCCCGGCTGCGCGACGGCGCCCGAGCCGTGGATCAGGAGCACGATGCCGAGCCCCGCACCGACGCTGACGGTCATCCCCGCGAGCACGAACGCCGTCAGCAGCGTCTTGCGGCGCGGGCTCGCGAGCAGGATCGCGACCGCGGCAAGCAGCGCCGGATAAACCGCCGCGTACAGCGCCAGCACGAAGATCTGCACCGCGCCCCCTCGTGCCCGCTCAGCGAAGCGGGGCCATCAGCTCGTATCGGTACCCGGAGGCCGGCGGTCGGCCCATGGCGCGGCCTGCTCGAGCTGGCCGGCCAGCGAGTAGAGCATCGCCTCGGCGCCGATCCGGCCCACGAGCTGCACGCTCAGCGGTAGGCCGTCGGCCGCGAACCCCGCCGGGATCGTGACCGCGGGCTGCCCGGTGACGTTGGCGAACGGGGTCCACGGCGTGAACCGCCCTGCCCTGTTGAAGGCCACAAACGCGTTCGTCCGGTAGCCGCCCTCGGCGGCGATCGGGGTGCTCGCGAGACCGGGCGTCAGCAGCACGTCCGCCTCGTCCCAGAGCGAGAGGATCCGGGCGGTCGTCCTCGCACGCTGCTCGCGAAGCTTGCGGGCGCGCCGCTCCGGGACCAGCCGCCTGCCGATCGCGGCCATCTGCCTCGTCGGGCGCTCCAGTCGCGACGGGTCCGGAACCTGGAGCGTGTCCTCGTAGATCCCACGCAGCCACGTCTGTGTGAACTCGATCGCCACCATCCCGTACGCAGGGTCGCGCTCGACGATCTCGTGGCCGAGCTGGGACAGCAGCCGCCCGGTGCGCTCCCAGGCGTCGCGCTGGTCGCTCGACAGCGGCGCGATCAGCCCCGGCGGGACCTTCTTCGAGACGGCGATCCGGAGGCGACCGGGGGGCGCCGCCGCCGCCTCGCGGTAGCTGCCCTCGAACGGGGTCGCGCGGTGGAGGTCACCCTCGATCGTGCCGTGCATCGCGTCGAGCATCAGCGCGCTGTCGGCCACCGTCCGCGCCAGCGGCCCATAGGTGCTGAGTCCGAGCCAGTGCTCGGCGTCGGGCATCTTCGAGACGCGGCCGCGCGTCGGCTTCATCCCGACCAGCCCGCAGCACGACGCAGGGATCCGGATCGAGCCGCCGCCGTCGGAGCCGGTCGCGAACGGGACCATCCCGGCCGCGACGGCCGCCCCGGAGCCCCCTGAGGACCCGCCCGGGGTCCGAGCGGGGTTCCACGGGTTGCGGGTGACCCCGGTCGCGTCGCTCGCCGTCCACGGGAAGATCGTCAGCTCGGGGACGTTCGTGACCCCGATCGGGATCGCGCCGGCATCGCGCAGCCGGCGGACGACCTCGGCGTCGGCTGAGGCCGGCGGCCCGTAGGAGCTCGAGCCGCGGGTGGTCGACTCGCCCGCCAGTGGCGTGTCGCCCTTGACCGCGACCGGGACGCCTGCCAGCGGGCCGTCGGTCGGCGCGCCGTCCGCGGCCGCCAGCGCCTGCTCCGCTGTCGTCGTCCGGAATGCATTGAGCTGCGGGTCGAGCGCCTCGATCCGCCTGAGGCACGCCTCGACCAGCTCCCGCGGATGGATCTCCCCGGCGCGTACCCGGGTCGCGAGCGCCTCGGGTCCCGCGAAGATCAGATCTCCATCTGCACCGGGCACGTGCGTACCATCGCATAGAGATGGCTGACCGAGTTCGAAATCTCGGCTCGAACGGCGGCGGCGGTGACGTCGACGCCGCCGAAACTCGTGAATGGCTCGAGGCGATCGACGCCGTCGTGGACCACGACGGACCCGACCGTGCCCGTCAGCTTCTCACCAGGGTCGTCGCGCGCGCCCAGCACTCCGGCACCGGTCCGATCGCCTCGCTCAACACGCCGTACGTGAACACGATCCCGGCCGATCGCGAGGCGAGGCTTCCGGGCGACCCCGCGCTGGAGCGTCGGCTGCGGTCGATCATCCGCTGGAACGCGATGGCGATGGTCGTCCGCGCGAACAAGGAATCGTCGGAGCTCGGCGGCCACATCGCGAGCTACCAGTCGGTCGCGACGCTCTACGAGGTCGGGTTCAATCATTTCTGGCGCGCCGCGACGCCGGACTTCGAGGGCGACCTCGTGTACTTCCAGGGTCACTCCTCCCCCGGCAACTACGCGCGCGCGTACCTCGAGGGGCGGCTGACCGAGGAGCAGCTCGACGGCTTCCGGCAGGAGGTCTCGCGCCCCGGCGGGCTCAGCTCGTACCCGCACCCCTGGCTGATGCCCGATTTCTGGCAGTTCCCGACGGTGTCGCTTGGGATCGGCGCGATCACCTCGATCTACCAGGCGCGGTTCATGAAGTACCTACAGGCTCGCGGGCTCGCCTCGACCGAGGGCCGCAGGGTCTGGGCGTTCATCGGCGACGGCGAGGTCGACGAGCCGGAGACGATGGGCTCGATCGGGCTCGCCGGCCGCGAGCATCTCGACAACCTGATCTGGGTCGTCAACGCGAACCTGCAGCGCCTCGACGGCCCCGTGCGCGGCAACGGCAAGATCATCCAGGAGCTCGAGGCCGACTTCCGCGGCGCCGGCTGGAACGTGATCAAGGTGATCTGGGGCTCGCGCTGGGATCGGCTGCTCGATGCCGATGTCGACGGCCGGCTCGTGCGCGTGATGGAGGAGTCCGTCGATGGCGAGTACCAGACGTACAAGTCACGCGACGGCGCGTACGTGCGCGAGAAGTTCTTCGGCAAGGACCCGGTGCTGCTCGACCGCGTCTCGCACATGACCGACGAGCAGATCTGGCTGCTGAACCGCGGCGGGCTCGATCAGCAGAAGGTGTACGCCGCGTACCACGAGGCGGTCGGCCACACCGGACAGCCGACCGTGATCCTCGCCAAGACGATCAAGGGCTACGGAATGGGCTCCTCGGGCGAGGGCCAGATGATCACCCACCAGGCGAAGAAGATGACCGAAGACGCGCTGCTCGCCTTCCGCGACCGGTTCGAGCTCCCGCTCACGGACGAGCAGGTCCGCGCCGCCGAGTACTACAAGCCGCCGGACGATTCACCGGAGATGCGCTACCTGCGCGAGTGCCGGGAGGCGCTCGGGGGCTCGCTGCCGGCTCGCCGCCGCCGGGTTGACGAGCCGCTCGAGGTGCCGGATCTGTCGCTGTTCTCGTCGCAGCTCGAAGGGACCGGCGATCGGGAAATTTCGACGACCATGGCCTTTGTCCGGGTCCTCGCGGCGTTGCTGCGCGACAAGGAGATCGGCAGCCGCGTGGTGCCGATCATCCCCGACGAGTCGCGTACGTTCGGGATGGAGGGGCTGTTCCGCCAGGTCGGGATCTACTCGCCGGTCGGCCAGCTGTACCAGCCGCAGGACGCCGAGCAGCTCATGTTCTACAAGGAGGACGAGCACGGGCAGATCCTCGAGGAGGGGATCACCGAAGCGGGCTCGATCTCCTCGTTCATCGCCGCCGGAACCTCGTACAGCACCCACGGCGTCCAGATGGTCCCGTTCTACATCTACTACTCGATGTTCGGCTACCAGCGCGTCGGCGACCTCGTCTGGGCCGGCGGCGACAGCCGATCCCGCGGGTTCCTGCTCGGCGGCACCGCCGGGCGGACGACGTTGAACGGCGAGGGCCTACAGCACGCCGACGGTCACAGCCACGTCCTGTTCTCGGTCGTTCCCAACGTCCGCGCGTACGACCCCGCGTTCGGCTACGAGGTAGCGGTAATCGTCCAGGACGGCCTGCGCCGGATGGTCGGCGAACAGGAGGACGTGTTCTTCTACCTGACTCTGATGAACGAGAACTACAAGCATCCCCCGATGCCCGAGGGCGCTGGCGAGGGAATCCTGCAGGGGATGTACCTGCTCCAGGAGGCCTCGGGTGACGGTCCTCGCGTCCAGCTGCTCGGTTCCGGGACGATCCTGCTCGAGGTGCTGGCGGCGGCGGCGTTGCTCGAGGAGGATTGGGGCGTGGCAGCCGATGTCTGGAGCGTGACCTCGTTCACCGAGCTTCGCCGCGACGGGATCGAGGCTGAGCGCTGGAGCATGCTCCACCCGGTGTCCGAGCGGCGACGGGCGTATGTGTCCGAGCAGCTCGGCGCGCGCGAGGGACCTGTGGTCGCGTCGACAGACTGGATCCGCGCGTATCCGGACCAGATCCGCCAGTGGGTCCCGGGCCGCTACCGGGTGCTCGGGACCGACGGCTACGGGCGCAGCGACTACCGCCGTTCGCTGCGGCGGTTCTTCGAGGTCGACCGCCACTACGTGACGGTCGCGGCCCTGTCTGAGCTCGCCGACGAGGGGATCGTCGACCGCGCGCGCGTCCAGGAGGCGATCGACCGCTACGAGATCGATCCCGAGGCCCCGATGCCGACGACGGTATGAGTACGGTCGAAACGGTCCCCGTCGAAGTCCCGGACATCGGCGACTTCGAGGACATCCCGGTGATCGAGATCCACGTGTCGGAGGGCGATCGAGTCTCCGCGGACGATCCGCTGCTGACGCTCGAGTCCGACAAGGCGACGATGGACGTCCCGGCCCCGTTCTCAGGAGTTGTGCGGGAGCTTCGCGTCGGCGTCGGCGACCGAGTCTCGCAGGGGACCCTGCTCGTGACGATCGAGCCAGCGGCCGGCGAGGCCGACTCGGCGCGGGCCGCGCGGATCGCATCCGAGGGCGTGCCGAGCGAGGCAGGCGCCCCGGACGCGATCGCGAGCGCGCTCGCGGCCGAGGGTCCCGAGCCCGAACCAGAAGCTCCCCCGATGTCCGCGCCCGCCGTCGCTGCTGCGGCGAATGGCGGCGAGCCCGTCTACGCCAGCCCCTCGGTCCGCCGTCGCGCGCGCGAGCTCGGGATCGACCTGCACACGGTCAAGGGCACGGGGCGAAAGGGCCGGATCACTCCCGAGGACCTCGAGCGAGGGGCGGCCCCCGCCCCAGCGGGCGCCGGGACCGGCGCGGTCTCGCTGCCGGGGCTGGCCCCATGGCCGTCGCTCGACTTCTCGAAGCAGGGGCCGGTGGAGCGAATGCCGCGGACGAGGATCCAACGGATCTCGGCGCCGAACCTCGCGCGCAACTGGGCGCTGATCCCACACGTCACGCACAACGACGAGACCGACATAACCGAGCTCGAGGCGTGGCGCAAGCAGCTGAACTCCGAGCCCGCATCCGACGGCGTGAAGGTGACGATGGTCTCGTTCCTGGTGGTCGCGTGCGTCGCGACGCTGAAGGAATTCCCGGACTTCAACTCGTCGCTCGACGGCGACGAGCTGATCGTCAAGCGCTACTACAACATCGGGTTCGCGGCCGACACGCCCGAGGGACTCGTGGTCCCCGTGATCAGGGGCGCCGACGGCAAGGGCCTGCTCGAGATCGCGCGCGAGCTGGCCGAGCTGTCGGCCAAGGCCCGCGACGGAAAGCTCGGGCCCGCCGATATGAGCGGCTCGACGTTCACGATCTCCTCACTCGGCGGCATCGGCGGAACCTCCTTCACGCCGATCGTCAACGCGCCTGAGGTCGCGATCCTCGGCGTCACGCGCTCGGCGATCAAGCCCGTGTGGGACGGGCAGCAGTTCCAGCCGAGGCTGATGCTGCCGCTGTCGCTCTCCTATGACCACCGCGTGATCGACGGCGCGGCGGCCGCCCGGTTCGTGGTTCATCTCGCCAGCGTCCTGAGCGACCTGCGGCGCGCGCTGTTGTGAGCGGCGACGGCGCGACGGTCGACGTCACCGTTCCCGATATCGGGGACTTCACCGACGTCCCGGTGATCGAGATCCACGTCGCCGCCGGCGACGAGGTTGCCCTCGAGGACCCGCTCGTCACGCTCGAGTCCGACAAGGCGACGATGGACGTCCCGGCGCCGTTCGCCGGCAAGGTCGCCCAGCTGCGGGTCAAGATCGGCGATCGCGTGTCGGAGGGGAGCGTGCTGCTGCGGTTGGAGACGAACTCCGCGGGGGTGGCGACGGAGCCACCGGCCACCGAGCCACCGGCCACCCAGCTACCGGCCACCGAACCATCGGCCACCCAGCCACGCCATGATGCACCGGATTCCGGTGCATCATCGAGGGTGGTCGACGAGCCGCCCCCTCCCGTACCCCACGGCGGCTACGACACCCAGCTCGTCGTGATCGGCTCGGGCGTCGGTGGCTACAGCGCCGCGTTCCGCGCCGCCGACCTCGGCGTGAACACGGTCCTGATCGAGCGCCACGAGCGACTCGGCGGCGTCTGTCTGAACGTCGGCTGCATCCCGTCGAAGGCGCTGCTCCACGCGGCCCGGGTGATCGCCGAGGCGGAGGAGATGGGGGCGCACGGCCTCTCGTTCGGCAAGCCGAAGGTCGACGCCGACGCATTGCGCGAGTGGAAGCAGTCCGTGGTCCAAAAGCTGACCGGCGGGCTCGCGCTGCTCGCGCGCCAGCGGAAGGTGGAGGTCGTCCACGGCGTTGCCCGGTTGACCGGGCCCCACACGGTCCAGGTCGGCGACCGGACAATCTCTTTCGAGCACTGCGTGATCGCCGCCGGCTCGAGCGCGGCGACGCTGCCCTTCCTGCCCGATGATCCGCGGATCTTCGACTCGACCGGGGCGCTCGAGCTCCGGGAGATCCCGAAGCGGCTGCTCGTGATCGGCGGCGGCATCATCGGCCTCGAGCTCGCGACGGTGTACGACGCGGTCGGGTCGCGGGTCACGGTGGTCGAGCTGCTAGACCAGCTGATCGCGGAGTGCGACCCGGATCTCGTCACCCCGCTGCGCAAGCGGATCGAGCGTCGGTACGAAGCGATCCACACCGGCACCGAGGTCGTGTCGGTCAAGGCGCTGAAGAGCGGCCTCAAGGTCGAGCTCTCGAGCGGCGACGCCGGCACGTTCGGCGGAATCCTGGTCGCGGTCGGGCGCCGGCCGCGTGGCCACGAGATCGATGCCGCCGCGGCGGGAGTCGAGGTCGACTCGGCCGGGTTCATCCCCGTCGACCGCGAGCTCCGTACCAACGTCCCATGGATCCACGCGATCGGCGACATCGTCGGCGGCCCGATGCTCGCCCACAAGGCAGCCTACGAGGGCCGGGCCGCGGCCGAGGTGGTCGCCGGCCTCCCGGGAGCAGGGTTCGACGCGCAGGCGATTCCCTCGGTTGCGTTCACCGACCCCGAGATCGCGTGGATGGGGCTGACCGAGACCGAGGCCCGCGACCGCGGGATCGAGTACGAGAAGGGCGTGTTCCCGTGGAGCGCGTCCGGCCGGGCGCTCGGGCTCGCCCGCGACGAGGGCCACACGAAGCTGCTGTTCGAGCCGGGGCCCGGTCGCCTGCTCGGCGCCGGGATCGTCGGCGTGAACGCGGGTGACTTGATCGCCGAGACCGTGCATGCGCTCGAGATGGGCGCCGACGCCGAGGACATCGGGCTCACGATCCATCCGCACCCGACGCTGTCCGAGACCGTCGCGTTCGCGGCGGAGGCGGCCGCCGGGACGATCACGGACCTGATGCCGCGGCGGCGAGCGGCGCGATCAGCTCGCTAAGCAGCGCGGCGGGGTCGAGGGCCGCGGCTGGGACGACACACCACCCCTGACCAGGTCGGGAGGTGTGTCGTGTGATCCGCGATATACGCGGCTGAGACAACGCACCTCGGGTGCCGTGCAGGGGTGTGTCGTATGAGCCGCGATAACCGGGGCTGGGACGACGCACCTCGCGTGCCGTGCGGCGGGTGTCGTATGAGCGTCGATATCCGGGGGTGGGACGACACACCTCGCGTCCCGGATGGGGGCGCGTCGTCTGAGCGTCGCCCCAACACGGCATCGCGCGCGAGTCCGGCCGCCCTCGCCAAGCCCGCGCGCCGACCGGCATCGCTCGCACGGTCACGCCCCAGCCTCGAGGAACCTCTAGCCCCGACGGCGCCTGAGTCTGAGCAACCCCGCTACCGCGCCGAGCGCGCCGACGACCGCGAGCCCGCGGCGGGCCTTGGCGCCACGGTCCCGAGCCTCCTCGACGTGCGGCTTCACGGCCGGCATCGCGAACTCTTCGGCCGCGAGCACGTCGTGGGGCTCCTGGATCCCGGTCGGGTCCGCGGGCAGCACGACCGGTGGATGGCTCAGCTCCGGGTCGGGTGCGGGGACCGCGAACGCCTCGGCGGCGAGGACGTCGTGAGCGGACTTGTCGGCGGGACTACGTGACGCGTCGGCTTGTGGCACCGGGCTGATGATCCCAGATGTGACCGACTCTGGTCCGGCAGCGGGACCGGCCCGGACAACAACCGCCCCGCCGGGGCCCGCACCCCGGCCGCACGCGGCCCAACCCCTACCCCACACCCTACGCATGCGCTAATCTAAGTCGTCCAGACTCAGATTCCGCACACACGGACGTCAGAAACTGGTATCCTTGCTTATAGAAAGTAAGCAGCTACTGAAAGCGAAGATTTGAGCATCATGTCCGATCGACTCTTACTGGTCCCCCTCGACGACGCCGTCGTCTTCCCAGGCATGTCGCTCACCCTCGCCGTTGATGTCGGCGAGGAGGAGCGGGTGCTGCTCGTGCCGCGCCACGGGCAGGAGTTCGCGAGCGTCGGTACGGTCGCAGAGGTCGCCGACCGCGTCCGCCTTCCGGGCGGGGCGCGCGCCGTCACCCTCCAAGGCCTCCATCGCGGCGTCGCAGGCGCCGCCCACACCCTCCCCGACGGACGGCTGTTCGTCGAGGTCGAAGAGCATCCCGATGACGAACCCGTCGACGGCCGCACCCGGAACCTCGAGCGCGAGTACCGCGCCGTGGTCGAGGAGATCCTCGAGCTGCGCGGCGACGACGGCCGCATCCAGGCGTTCGTGCGCAGCATCAGCGAGCCGGGCTCACTGGCGGACACCGCCGGCTACTCGCCCGACATCGGCTACGAGCAGAAGCTCGAGCTCCTCCAGACGCTCGACGTGACTGAGCGGCTCGAGCTGGGCGTCAAGCAGCAGCGTGAGCGGCTGGCAGAGCTCCAGGTCCGCAAGCGGATCCGCGAGGACGTCGAGTCAGGGGCCGAGGCCCAGCAGCGGGAGTACTTCCTGCGCAAGCAGATGGAGTCGATCCGCAAGGAGCTCGGCGAGGACGACGCATCGGTCGTCGAGGAGTACCGCACGAAGATCGAAGAGGCCGGAATGCCTGAGCACGCCCGCGAGCAGGCCGAGAAGGAGCTCGGACGGCTCGAGAAGATGGGCGAGCAGAGCGCCGAGTCGAGCGTGATTCGCACGTACCTCGACTGGCTGATCGCCGTGCCGTGGAGCAAGGAGTCCGATGAGCGGCTCGACCCAGCGCACGCGAGGGAAGTCCTCGATGCCGACCACGCAGGACTGGACGACGTCAAGAAGCGGATCGTCGAGTACATCGCGGTCAAGAAGCTCCGCCAGGAGCGCGGCATCACCGAGGACAAGCGCTCCGGCGCGATCCTGACACTGATCGGTCCCCCAGGTACCGGCAAGACGAGCATCGGCGAGTCGATCGCCCGTGCGACCGGGCGGGAGTTCGTCCGGATGTCGCTGGGCGGCGTCCGTGACGAGGCCGAGATCCGCGGTCACCGCCGGACGTACATCGGCGCGCTGCCGGGACGCCTGGTGCGCGCGCTCAGAGACGCCGGAACGATGAACCCGGTGATCATGCTCGACGAGGTCGACAAGGTCGGCGCCGACTGGCGCGGCGACCCCAGCGCGGCCCTGCTCGAGGTGCTCGACCCGGCTCAGAACCACAGCTTCCGGGACCACTACCTGGACCTGGAGCTGGATCTGTCCGGCGTGCTGTTCATCGCTACCGCGAACGTCGCGGACACGATCCCCGGCCCGTTGCTGGACCGGATGGAGGTGATCCGCTTCGACGGTTACACGACCTCGGAGAAGGTCGCGATCGCGCGCGGCTACCTGTGGCCGCGTCAGATCGAGCGGAACGGACTGCGGCCCGAGGAGGTCGAGATCTCCGATGAGCTGATCCAGACCGTGACCACCGAGTACACGCGCGAGGCCGGCGTTCGCCAGCTCGAGCGCGACCTCGGGACGCTGCTGCGCAAGACGGCGACGAAGATCGCCTCCGGCGAGGCGACGCCTCCCGTCGTGCTCGACACCGACCTGGTCCGCGATGCCCTCGGGCGCCAGCGGCACTTCCAGGAGTCGGCAAGCGCAACCGCGGTTCCGGGTGTGGCAACCGGTCTGGCGGTCACCGGCGCCGGCGGCGACGTCCTGTTCGTCGAGGCGACCGCGATGGATAAGAGCGGCAACGGCGGCGGCGGGTTGACCCTCACGGGCCAGCTGGGCGACGTGATGAAGGAGTCGGCGCAGATCGCGCTCTCCTACGTCCGCGGCCACGCCGATGAGCTCGGGATCGACCCCCACACGTTCGAGGACCGCTCGTTCCACGTCCACGTGCCGGCGGGCGCGATCCCGAAGGACGGGCCCAGCGCCGGCGTGACGATGGTCACGGCGCTGACGTCGCTGCTCTCAGACCGCCCGGTCAAGCACACCGTCGGGATGACCGGCGAGGTGACGCTCCAGGGACGCGTGCTGCCGATCGGCGGGGTCAAGCAGAAGGTGCTGGCCGCCCACGCGGCGGGCCTCACCGACGTGATCCTGCCGGAGCGCAACCGCGGCGACCTGGACGACGTGCCCGAGGAGGTCCGCGAGGCGATGAAGTTCCACTTCGCGATGACGATCGACGAGGTGCTCGGCACCGCGCTCGAGGCTCCGGCGGTCGCCACCACCCACTAGTCACGAGCCACACGACAACGCAGATCGAGGGCCCGGCGGGATCGCCGGGCCCTCGGTCGCTGACGAGCCCCGATCCGGGGTACTAGGGTTGAAGGATGAGCACGATCACGGCAAGCAAAGAGCAGCAGGTCCTCGATCGGGTCCCGAAGCAGCTGTACGTCAACGGCGAGTGGAGGGACGGCGCCAAGGGCGCCATCCCGGTTGAGGACCCGGCGACGGGCGAGATGCTCGTCGAGGTCGCCGACGCGTCGGTCGACGACGCGAAATCGGCGCTCGACGCCGCCGTCGAGGCCGGCCCGGCGTGGGCACAGCATCCCCCGCGCGAACGCGGCGAGATCCTGCGGCGCGCGTTCGAGACGATCATCGAGCACAAGGATGAGCTCGCGCTACTGATGACGCTCGAGATGGGCAAGCCGCTGAAGGAGTCGCTGGCGGAGATCACGTACGGCGCCGAATTCCTGCGGTGGTTCTCCGAGGAGGCCGTGCGGATCGACGGCCGCTACGCCGTCGCGCCGAACGGGCAGGGCCGCCTGCTGACGATGAAGCAGCCGGTCGGCCCCTGCCTGCTGATCACTCCCTGGAACTTCCCGCTCGCGATGGGCACCCGCAAGGTCGGGCCGGCGATCGCCGCTGGCTGCACGATGGTCGTCAAGCCCGCGCAGCAGACGCCGCTGTCGATGCTGATGCTCGCGAAGATGCTCGAGGAGGCCGGCCTGCCGGGCGGCGTGCTGAACCTGATCACCGCCTCCTCCGCGAGCGAGTCGACCGGTCCGCTGATCGCGGATCCGCGCCTACGCAAGCTGTCGTTCACCGGCTCCACCGAGGTCGGCCGCAAGCTGATGGCCCAGGCCTCCGACAATCTCGTGCGACTGTCGATGGAGCTCGGTGGCAACGCCCCGTTCATCGTGTTCGAGGACGCCGATGTCGACAGCGCCGTCCAGGGCGCGCTGATCGCGAAGATGCGCAACATCGGCGAGGCATGCACCGCGGCCAACCGGTTTCACGTTGCCGACGCCGTCGCCGACGAGTTCGCCGAGAAGCTCGCCGGCAAGATGAGCGCAATGAAGGTAGGGCGCGGGACCGAGGACGGGGTCGAGGTCGGCCCGCTGATCGACGCCACCCAGCGAGAGAAGGTGGCGCACCTCGTAGACGACGCGGTCCAGAAGGGCGCCAAGGCGATCGTCGGCGGCCATGCCCGTGACGGCGCGGGCTATTTCTACGACCCGACGGTGCTCGCAGACGTGCCCGAGAGCGCCGACCTCCTGAGAGAGGAGATCTTCGGCCCGGTCGCACCGGTCAAGGGCTTCATGAGCGAGGACGAGGCGATCGCCGCAGCCAACAACACCGAGTACGGGCTCGTGGCCTACGTCTACACCAACGACATCAAGCGCGCCCTGCGAGTCGTCGAGAAGCTCGAGACCGGCATGGTCGGCCTCAACCAGGGCATCGTCTCCAACCCCGCCGCCCCGTTCGGCGGGATCAAGCAGTCGGGGTTCGGCCGCGAGGGCGGTCCCGAGGGCATCGAGGAGTACCTCGAGACGAAGTACGTCGCGGTGAACCTGTAGGCGGGAGTAAGGGAGCGCCACGAACCCGGACACGACCCCACCAGGGGGCTGACCGGGGTCTAGTGCCTACGCGCAGAGGGCGGGCCCGCGGGGTGTAGCTGGGTATCGGCGATGAGGGGGAGCGCCACGAATCCGGACGGTGGTTGCCCGCCGCAACCATTTGTGCCCGGGAGGTATACGTGTATGGGGCGCCACCAACCCGGACACCACAGCTGTAGCCCGTCGGGGGCCTTCGACGCGCGGTTGTCTGCGTTCCGCTGCATCCATAAGGCTTGGCAGAGGCGTGCGGCATTGATGCGCGGCTCCCTACGATCACGACGGCATCTCGCGCGACCAGGCGTGGTGGGCCAACTGGTTGCTCGGAACCGACCACGTGATCGACTGTGGCGGCCGCGCGTCGCAACTCGGCCTCAACGACCTGATCGCATGCATCGCCGTGCGCCACCACGCCATTCCCGTGAACATGTATCCGGCCTTCCTCGGGCACCCCGAGTACACGGTGGACGGTGTTCACCCGACTAACGCCGGGCACGCGTTCATGGCGGGCCTGTTCGAGACGACCATCACCTACGGCGGGCTCGTCGCCGGGCTGCCGCCCACGATCACCGTCGGGACACCGACAGTCCAGAGCACGCAAGCGACCGTCTCGGCTGCCATCAATCCCAACGGCCGGTCGACCGTCTGGCGGGTCCAGTACGGGACGACCACGAGCTACAACTCGAGGACGCCCGCTGAGACACTCTCGGCGGCCGACGTCGAGCAGCCGGTCACGGCCATGCTCACCGGTCTCCGTCCGGCCACCCACCTCGTACCACTACCGCTTCGTGGCAAACAAGCGAAATGGATCGGGGTCGACTACCGAGGATCACACCTTCACGACGAGCTAACCATCATGCCGCGGCGGGCCGGTTGCAACTGCCGGGCCGCCGCTCGAGAGACAAACCGACCGGCCGGACGACACCGACCGCCCAAAGCAGACGATCTCACTGAGGCTAAACGCACCAGCGCACGAAGGGTTGCCGAGCCGGTCACGCACAGACTGCTGGGTTTCGATCGAACCGACGCTCACGCCGAGTAGGCCAGGCCATGAGGTCGCCGAACGTGCCGATTGGGCTGCTTGGCAGGGATTTAGGTAGTTCTCGCGGATGGCGGCCTCCAGCCGACTGCGCAAGGTTTAAGCAGCGATCAAATAGAGCAGGGGGAAGAGAGGGCAAGCATGATTTTCATCACGACTTACAGAATCAAGCAGCTCAGCAAGGAGGCGACCAAGGACCTGATGGGCGTCTTTTCCAAAGAGGGCGTGCCGTCCACCGTAAGAGCGCACTACGTGGCCGCTGACGGCAGCCAGGGCTTACTGATTGCGGAAACGGATGATCTCGAGGAGGCCTATCGGAACCTCCTGAACTACTCGGAGTGGATCGAGTACGACACCAAGCCGTACCTGACGATCGAGCAGGCCGTGCCCCACATCGCGGACTACATCAGTTGATGTAGGCACGTCGCGACTATCGGTTGCCGCGCGAACACAGCTGGCTCTGAGGTTGGTCGGGGGGTCGCTACCCGCGCCCGCGACCGGCACGATGTGATCGACATCGGTCGCGGGCGGAAGAGGAGACGGGCACGCCCCTTCCGGCCCGCATGCCGGGCCGCCCAGGCGGATCAGCGAGCACCAGCCAGCATCGTGCTGAGAGTTCGCGAACAAGTACGGAGCGGATCCTGCGGCTTTCCGCGATGAACTCGCGGCGCGGGCTCACTAACGTCATCGGCAGATGCCTCGCAGGTACCGCGACTTGCGCGAGCGGATGGAGCGTCGGCAGCGTCGGCGCGAAGAGGACGTCGAGCGACTTGTTCAACAGCAACGCGAACGTCGCTTGCACTCGTTTCGTAGGCCAGGCGGGGCGGTGGAGTCGGCGGGTATCGATTCGATCGAAGGTCCGGCGCCGGCCGAGGACTCGAGCGTACCGCCCGATCCGCCGCCTCGCGCCTGATCGACACGTACTCACGACCGCCTTCATCGACACGATTCTGGTCTCCGGATTCGCCGGTCTAGCCGACGGGCACTCGCGCTCGAGACTGCCGGAAATCGATCAACTCAGGAGCTAGCGATCGTCGCGGCAGAGCGCCGAGTTCACGCGCAAAGCGAAAGCGGCAGGCGGGACGCGCAGGTCAGCAAAGCAGGAGCAAGGACGGGGCTGGCTCATTCGACTGCGACGATCACGTCGATGACGAGCGGGACGTCGAGAGCGTGGGCACCCGGTGCCGGTAGGGTCGGGCTGGTTATCCGGCTCAGCCAACGTCAGGGGCCTAGTAGCGGGCGAACTGCTCGACGTCCTGCTGGAATGCCCGAAGGATCTCCTCGCTCAGCGACGGGCGGGTGCTCCGGATCGCTGTCAGAAAGTCGTCCTCGGTGGCACGGTGCGTGGCGCGGTCGAAGTGCTCGCGCTCAAACGCGCGTTGAGCGGCCTTGCGAGCGGCGAATTCGATGTCCGCCGGCGTGAAGAGTTCACTGCCTGTCACAAGTGCATCGAGCTTGAAGTCGACATCGGTGATCTCTTCCACGTACCGGCTCCAAATCGCACGCCGTGCCTCGACATCCGGTGGCCCGACCGGCAGCACGTAGTCGAATCGGCCTGGTCGCAGAAACGCCGAGTCAAGGCGACTCACCCAGTTGGTTGCGCACACCAGCAGGTGTTCAGGGAGCTCGCGCATCCGCGGGATCTGCTTGAGGAACTCGTTG
>DASXDA010000005.1:0-123419 GCA_036490875.1 Solirubrobacteraceae bacterium | reverse complement strand
AACATCGGATAGACGAAGTCGGAGGCCGACAGATGGGTCTCGCGAACGAGTCCCCGGAGCGCGCGCGTGGCGCGCAGCCGGCGAAGGCGGGTCTGCGGGAACGGCATTGTTCAAACGAGAATACCGCCGGGCAACGGGCTGCCCGATGGGCGCTAGGTGACGAGCTTCCAGAGCTCGGCTCGCCAGGAGCTGACGAGCCCAGCCTTGAAGTACGGATCGTCGTTGACGAACACCTCGATGCCCTCGGGGCCGAATCCCCGGAAGACGATCGCCCCGCCCTTGGGTGGGTCGCCGAGCGCCCCGGCCATCACGATGTTGCCTTCGGATAGGTGCGACCGGATGTGGTCGAGGTGATCCTCGCGGTAGGGCCCGCGACGGTCGATCATGTCCTCGACGTACTCGTAGAACAGGATGTAGGTGCGGTCGTCGTCGGTCATCTTCGGGCACAGCCTAGTGGCAGGGGGATCGCCGCGATAGGCTGGTGGTAATGGCAGATCTACAGAAGCGCGGCAGCTACACGCCACGGCGGGCACGCGAGCAGCGCGCCTACCGGCTGGCGGTCACCGGAACCGCCGCCGGCGCGGTCGGAATTGTGACCCTGGTGCTCTCGTTCGCAGGCGTGATGGGCTCGACGATCCCGATCATCGCGATCGTGCTCGCCGTGATCTGCGCGGTGATGTTCCGCCGCACGGTCGGGCGCTAGCGCACGCGGGGCGGGGCAGTGCTGCGGACCGGGGCTAAGCCGGGCCGCCAATCGGGACGAGCGGGGGCAACGTCACATGCGGTGACGCATGGTCGGCGCGTGCGACGAAACCACCGCCCAGCGGGGGCAACGCCGCATGCGAGCAGACGCGTGCGCCGCATGTAACGAAATCCCCGCCGCACCTCTACGCCGCAAACCTCCTCAGCGCCACCCGCGCCAGCGCCGCAAACGCGACCGTGAGCACGGCGAGGTGCAGCAGCGGGCCCCAGATCTCGGGCGAGGTCCCGCTGAACGCGTTGTTGACGGCCTGCAGCGCCGCCTTGAACGGGAAGAAGAACGACACCGCGTCGAGCACGGACTTCAGCCCGCCCGAGACCGAGTTCGCCGGGATCAGGGCGATGAACGCGATCGGCAGCGACACCAGGAACGCCATCAGTGACGCGGCGCTGACCTCGCGCGCGATGCCGCCGATCAGCACGCCGAGCGCGCCGAACGCAAGCCCACCGAACCCGAGTGCGAGCACCCACAGCGGGAACCGCGCCCACTCGAGGTGGATGAACACCGACACGAAGATCGCCATCGCGAGCGTCACCGCCCCCGAACACAGCGCCGACAGCGAGACCTTCTCCGACAGCAGCCCCGACGGCGATACGAGCCC
Organism: Solirubrobacteraceae bacterium; assembly: GCA_036490875.1. Taxonomy (GTDB): domain Bacteria; phylum Actinomycetota; class Thermoleophilia; order Solirubrobacterales; family Solirubrobacteraceae; genus Palsa-465. Next base: position 122,058 of record DASXDA010000005.1, on the reverse strand, counting down.
CCGTATCAGGCGCGAATAGGCGTTCTCGGAGCGCTCGATCGCCAGCAGGCCGGCGGCGAGCAGCAGCGCCACGAACATCAGCGACACGATCACCGCGATCGCGGCCGCGTACGTGTCGGTCGGCGTCGTCTTGCCGGCGAGCTGGGTCGTCTGGACGGTCAGCGGCGAGCCGATCGAGCCGAGCACGGGCGTAGCGAAGCCGAGGCCCTGGATCGCGACGTTGGCGAAGCTCGCCACCTGGCCAAGGGCCGGCCGGAGTGGCGAATCCTTCGGCAGCGACGCGATCGTGTCCTGGACGATCGTGCGAGAGTTGCGCAGGCCCAGCAGCGGCACCTCTTGGCCGAGGAACTGAAGCTTGCCGCCGTTGAGCACCTGCTGGAGGTCTGAGACCGCGACGCGCAGGACCTGCTTGGAGACGGCCTGCTCGACGTCGCTGACGCGGGCGTTGATCGTCTGCTCGGCGAACTGGCGCTCGAGCGGGTCCTTGGAGTTGAGGATCAGCTCGACGGTCGGGTTGCCGACGCCCTGGGTGACGAGACTCTGGATCTGCGTGGTGATGTTTGCCGGAACGATCAGTGCGGCCGCGGCGGCACCGGAGCGCACCTTCGCGATCGCCTCGTCGCGCGAGTTCACGCGCAGCGGCTGGATCGAGTCAAACAGCTGCTTGGCGTACTTGGAGATGCTGATCTCCTGGTTGCCGAACTTGAGCGTGCCCTTGCCGGGCGGGACCTCGTCGAGGATCGCGACGGTCGGTTTTCCAGGCGGGCTCGACAGCGCAAACCCGATCATCAGCGCGATCGCGATCGGATAGACGATCAGCAGCCCGACGAGCAGCGGCGAGCGCCGGAGGATCTGCAGATCCTTGATGAACAGCCAGCGCACGGCGCTCAGTGTCCGCGCTCGTGGAGGAAGCGCACGAACGCGGCCTCGAAGTCACGCACGGCGCCGCCGACTGCGCGCTCCAGCTCGCCCGGGCTACCGGTGAACAACAGCTCGCCATCGACCAGGACCAGCAGCCGGTCGGCGTAGCGTTCGGCCTCGGCGACGTTGTGGGTGGAGAACACGACCGTCGTGCCGCCGCCGGCAAGACCACCGATGAACTCCCACAATCGCTCGCGCTGGCGCGGGTCAAGCGACGCGGACGGCTCGTCGAGCAGCAGCACCGCCGGCTCGCACAGCAGCCCGATCGCGATGTTGACGCGCTGCTGGTTACCGCCCGAGAGCTTGCCGACCTCGTCGTCGGCGCGATCCTCGAGATCTGTCTGTTTCAGCATCCGTGCGACGGCCTGCTCGTGGTCGGCGACCCGCTCCAAGCGCGCGAACAGCCGCAGGTTCTCGGCGGCCGACAGCTTTGAGTAGAGGGCCGGCTGCTGTGGCACCCAGCCGATCTTGCCCGCTGGCTGGATCACCTCGCCGGCCGTCGGCGGCGTGACGCCGGCGAGCATCGACAGCAAAGTCGTCTTGCCGGCGCCGTTGGGACCGATGACCCCGACCAGCTGGCCTGGCTCGAGCGTGAAACTGAGGGGCGCGACCGCGACCCGCGACCCGAACCGCTTGGTCACGTCACGGACGGTCAGGGTCGCCGCGGCTTCGGTACTCGTCGACAACGAGGTGGAGGCTATTACCTCGTGGTCGTCCGCACCCGCGGCTCGAGCGAGGCGCCACACGAACGGCAGTAGACGTCGTCGGACCCGGCGCGCGCGCCGCAGTCGGGACACGCCTCGGGCGCGGGTGGCGGTGGCGACTGCGGGGGCGACGGCGGCGAGGAGAGCAGCGTCGTCGTCCCCCAGGGCTCGAGCACGAGATGGCCGCGAAGGTAGACCACCGTCTCACGGACCACCGACGCGATCGGCAGCGCGATCAGCGAGCCGACGATCCCGTAGATCTGGTAGCCGATCAGCAGCGACAGGATGATCAGGATCGGGTTGATCCGCAGCGAGATCCGGAATACCTGAGGGGCGACGAAATGGCCCTCGAGCTGCTGCAGCGCAATGAACAGGAGCGTCACCCAGACGGCGCTGATCGGGTCGTTGAACAGCGCGACGAGAATCGCCGGCAGCGGCCCGATGATCGGCCCGATGTAGGGGATGAACTCCATCAGTCCGTAGAAGGCGCCGAAGAACAGCGCGAACCGCTGGCCGTCGGGGAAGATCCCGATCGCTCCGAAGATCCACAGGCCGAGCGCCGCGCTGGCCCCCATGATCAGGCTGAACAGCAGCTGCCCGCGCACGTAACCGAACACGGCCCGCTGGATCAGCAACGGATAGTCGTCGTCGGGAGTGCCGTCGCCGGCGGGCATGATCCGGCGAACGAGCTCGCCGATCTGCTTGCCGTAGACGAGCAGATAGATCGACAGCACGAGCGTCAGGATCAGGTCGAAGCCAAGCGTGACGAGCTGCTGGAGCAGGTCGCGCGAGAACGAGACGATGTCTCCGGAGCGCTTGAGCAAGTCCTTCTGGAGCGTTTGCAGCGCGGTCTGGCCCTGCTGCTGGATGTGGACCTTGATCCCGCGGTTGTCGAGGAACGTCTGCACGTTGGCAAGGTCCTTGTTGGCCTGACGGACGAGATGCGGCACGTCGTCCTGAAAGTGGCCGACCTGGGTCGAGACCGGCTCGGCGAGGGCCACGCCGATCCCGACTAGCACGGCCACCCCGCTGAGGTACACGACGAGGATCGCCAGCCCGCGCGGGACGTGAATCCGTTCAAGCATCCGCACGAGCGGGTTGATGATCAGTGCCGCTACGGAGGCAACCAGCAGGATCAGCAGCACCGACCCGGCTGCGCGAGCGAGCGCCCACAGCGCCAGCAACGCGACCGGCAGCAGCACGAGCTGGATCCACCGCGGGACGACGACCGGCGGTGCCGACGGCGGCGGCTTCTGCACCGCTTCGGGCTCGTCGCCGCCGGGGCGCTCGCCCTCGCGCACCTGCTCGTAGTCGCGTGGATCCGCGCCTACGGCGTACTCGCTCGCCTCGGGTTCGGGCGGGCCGTCGTCGGCGTAATCGTGTTCGCGCGTCTCGTGTGCGCCATTCTCGGGATCCGAGACCGGCTCACCACGCGATCGCCTGGGAAGCCTGAGACGCATGCAACTGGAAGTATGCGCCAGTGGAGGACGTGTCCAAACAAGACGTCAACATCCTGTTCGTCGGCGACGTCGTCGGCGGAATCGGCAAACGCACGCTGCTCAGGCTGCTGCCTGGCCTGCGTGAGCGCTACGCGCCCGACTTCGTGGTCGTCAACGGCGAGAACGCCGCGGGCGGAATCGGGATCACGCCGAAGATCGCCGACGAGCTATTCGCGGCCGGGATCGACGTGATCACGCTCGGCAACCACACATACCGCCATCGCGAGATCTACGGCTACCTCGACAAGCACGACCGGATCCTGCGCCCGGCCAACTTCCTGCGCAGTCAGCCGGGCCACGGCTGGTGCGTGGTCTCAAACGGCGACCTCCGGCTCGGCGTCGTCTCGCTCTCGGGAAACCTGTTCATGAACGCCGGCCGACCGGTGTTCTCAGAAGCCGACGCCGCGCTCCACGCGCTGAAGGGCAAGACCGACCACGTGCTCGTCGACATGCACGCCGAGGCGACCAGCGAGAAGGTCGGCATGGGCTGGCACCTCGACGGCCGCGTGACCGCGGTCGTCGGAACCCACACGCACATCCCGACCGCCGACGGCCGGATCCTGCCGGGCGGCACCGCCTACATCTCAGACGTCGGCATGACCGGGCCACGCGGTGGCGTGATCGGGGTCAAGCGTGAGCAGGCGATCGAGGCGATGATGACGAAGATGCCGATCCGCTTTGAGACCTCGACCGAGGACCCGTGGCTCAACGCTGTGCTGATCAGAGCGAGCGAGCCGATGCGGGCTCGGGAGATAACTCAGGTGCTCGAGCCAGCACCCGGGGTCGTGTAGCGAGGTCGAGCGCTCCGACGCGCTCGGGGTGGGCGCCGAACACGGCGACGATCACGAGCGGGAAAAACCACACGATGTACAGGTAGAACCAGTGCGTGACGCCGAGCTGCAGGGCGATCACGACGGCGGCGGCGAGCGCAGCGACGGTGACGACGTCGCGCCGGCGCGGAACGAACGCGACCATCAGCGCGAGCCCGCCGGCGGCACCCTGCACGAGGTGCTGCGCAAACCCGAGCCCGCCCCACAGGCCCCAGATCGAGAACGGCGAGCCGCGCTGCGCCTGGTAGCTGATCGTGTCGTGCCAGAACGCGTGCAGGTTGTTCTCGGTGAGCACCGGCAGCATCACCACGACGGTCGTCAGCACGAACGCCAGCGCGCAGACGACCAGCGACCGCTTGCGTGGCCAGTCGCCCTCGCCTCGCAGCAGCAGTGGCGCGAGCGCCAGCGGCGCGAACTTGGTCAGGGCCCCGAGCGCCCCCGCGATCCCGCGGCCGGGCGCCGAGCGGATCAGCAGCAGCGCGAGCACTGCGAGCATCGCGACCAGTGAGTCGTTGCTGTTGGAGCTGAGCACGTACAGCGAGAACGGATACGCCGCCCACGCGTAAGCGAGCACGATGCCGAGCGTCGGGCCGCGTATTCGCCGGCCGAGGAAATACAGCCCCATCAGCGTCAGCAGATCGAACGCAATCGCCGCGGCGTGCGCGGCCGGCAGGTTGTCCCAGATCCCGCTCCATCCGAAGATCGCGCGCGCCGGCACGTAGGCGTAGTAGTTGACCGGCCCGTACGTGTCGCCGTTGGCGTTGTTGGACGGGTAGCCGCCGTAAAGGTGCTCGCCGTGGAGCACCTTCGTGGCTCCGATCACTCCGGCGTAGCCGACGTCGATCACGTTTGAGTTAGTGACGTTGAGGCCGACGCGAAAGCCGACCAAGAACACGACCGCGACCGCCAGCCACGAGGCTGGCACGAGCAGCCGCAGCGGCTCGCGCGGGAGCCCTCGGCCGAAGGCGAGCAGCAGCATCCGCGCGAGCAGGTAGAGCAGGAATGGATATGCCAGCGGGACCGAGAGGCCGATCTCGGCGCGGTTGAAGAACGCGAGCGAGATCGAGAAGCCGAGCAGCACGAGCAGGTCGAGGTGCAGCAGCGACGGGCGCCGGCGCCAGGGGATGAACGGCGCGACGAACAGCAGGCACATCGGGATCCATACGTACCACGCGTTGACGCGGCGGCCGAACGCGCCCGGGTAGCCGCGGGCCATCGTCCAGGCGACCTGGAAGCCCGTCCACGCCTCGGTGATCGTGCCAGTCGCGTCGTCGACGTACACCTGCGCGAGCTCGACCTGCGGATGCCCGATCGAGAACCAGCTCACCTGCCAGCGTCCCGGGCCCTTCGTGTATTCGTAGGGGATCGCGGTCGGGTGTCTGCGCAGCTCGTCCTTGATCTTCGGCGACTGCGCCGCGATCCGCTCGACCTGGACGGCGGTCAGCCGGTACCCGGCGGGTGGCCGGTTGACCTTGGTGACCAGCACGGGCGTGTTCGGATCGACGACAGTGCTCGTCGACGGGACGGTCGTGATCGCCGATGTGGTCCCGGCAGTCCCGCCCGCCCGAGCAGCCGCGGGCGCCAGCGCCAGCACCGCGAGCGCAGCTGCGACCAGTAGCGCGAGACTCAGCGAGGAGCGGGCGCGCGCCGTCAGGCGCGGAAGCTCCAGAGCTTCTGCCCGAGGAACGACAGCGGCGTCGCGGCGACGATCGCGATCGCCTGCGAGACGACCTTCGACATGCCGGCACCGACCAGCGAGATCAGGATCACGTACGTAAAGCCGAACGCCACCAAAGATACGGTGAAGAAACGCACCGCCTGGAACATCGGAGCCTGGTGACGAGCGCCGAAGGTCCAGTGGCGGTTGAACCAGAAGTTGTTGGCGACCGAGACCACGAACGCGATCACCGACGACAGCTTGTAGTCGATCCCGATCAGGTGCACGCAGATCGCGAACGTCGCGAGGTTGACGACGTAGCCGCTCGCGCCGACCGCGGCGAAGCGGCCGAGCTGCCACCAGTTGTGCGGATGGCGTACGCCGTGGCGTACGCGCAGGCGCATCGGCAGCGCTGCGCTGGTCATCAGCTCTTCGGGCACCCGGGCACTGTACCCGTGAGGGACGTAAGGGCGACATCAGCCCTTCAGCGGTTAACCGGGCCCTAATCCTCACCCTTCGCGGCTCCAGCCCCGTTCGTGCTCCCGATTCCGAAGTGCTCGCGGACCATCGGCGCGACGTCGCGCAGCGACCACTGCTCCCGTGCGCGCCGCGAATTGGGGCCGGTCCCGCACCACAGCAGCGCGCCGAGCGAGTCAGACCGATGCATCGAGCCGTGGCTGCCGCCGCCAACGTGGTCAGCGCCGCCCCAGTCGACGAACTCGTAGCTGGGAGCGGCCGACAGCAGCACGTCGCCAGAGGTCGGGCACTGCAACGCCGACCAGGCGCGAGCGAGCGCGTCGGGGTACTCGGTGCACAGCAACCGGCCATCCTGGATCTCGGCGCGGATCGTCGCCAGTTCGCCCTCGACGCTCCAGCGCTCGCCGCGGCCGTCGACCAGGTCGCCGCCGGGCGAGAACCGAAGCTCGCCGCGAGCCGACCGGATCACGGCCTCGTCGCCACCGGCCTGGGGCAGCCACAGCACGAGGTCGACCCCTTCAAGCTCGCCGACCACTTCCAGCGATCGCTCGAGCAGCTCGGCGCGTCGCTCGGGATCGAGCGCATAGATCATCGCCGAGCGCTGGGCGGGACTGAGCGCGACCTCGGCGGTCGCCGAGCGCGCCGCGCTCTGGGTCGCGACATCGAAGTCGGCGAACGCGCGGTCGAGGCGGATCCGCTCCTCGACCGGGGCCTGCGAGTGATCGGAGGTGACGATCACCGAGTAGTTCTCCAGGAACGGCTCGGGTCCGCCGGCCGCGTGCATCAACCGTTCGAGCTGACGGTCGGCAGCGGCGATCGACGTGACCTGCGCGTGTGGGCCATTCTTGTGCGACCAGGCATCGTTGTCGGGCAGCGAGAACAGCATGAAGTCGAACAGGTCGTTCTCGACGAGGTAGGCGCCGACGCAACCGGTGTGCTGATCGCGGATCCCGGGCATCCCGAGCTGGCCGCGGCAGCCGGTCTTGCGGCTCGCGTAGAGATCGGCGTAGAACAGCTCCAGCGGGCCGTCGATCGTGCGCCGAAACAGCGTCGAGGTCACGATCCGCGCGAGCGCGGTCTCGTTGGAGACAGCGTGGTGGTGGCGGCCGCGGTAGATCAGGTAGGTCGTGCCGGCGGTCCGTACGTCCTGGTCGTCGAGTGACTCGAACACGGTCTCGACGTCGTGCGACAGGTGCTCGGCGTTCATCCGGTAGACGGTGTCGGTCAGCGAGCGCAGCACCCCGAACTGGCGGCTGGCCGAGAAGCTCGAGCCGTACTCGACGTAGCGCTTCTCCTCGCGGTGGTACCAGTTCATGCTCGGAATCAGGTGCTCGTCGGGCCCGACGCCCGTCGTGATCGTCGCGGCGCACACGGGCGTGACCGACGGAAACGCCGCGACGCAATCGTCGACGTAGACGCCCTCGTCGCGGATCCGTGCGAGCGCCGGCGCGCGGCCGGTCGCGATCGCGCGTTCGAGCATCGCCGGCTTGAGCGCATCGATCACGACGAGTACGAGCTTCTTCGGCGGCGTCTCGCTCACCGGGTTCTCACCGGAGGATCCGCAGGCCGGCGTACTTCTGACCTTCGCGCCGGCGTCCTGCGAACAGCAGCCACAGCAGCCCCGCGAGCGCGATCGGGCCGATCGGCGGCACGACGATCGCGAGCACGCCGAGCAGCACCGCGGCGCCTTCCTGGTAGAACGGAACGGTCGCCGCCGTGCCTCGGTCAAGACGCCCGCGTACGCGCGCGAGCAGCGGGCGGGTCGCCGCGATCGCGACCGCGGCGCAGATCACTCCGCCGATCCAGCCCGGCCAGGCCGCATAGTGATCGTCGGCGAGCGCGCCGGCGAACAGCAGCGCGCCGAGCGCGAGCGAGATCAGAGCCAGCGCCGCGCCGATCGTTCCGCGCTGCAGCTTGTCGGGTGGCATGCGGCGCTCCATCACCGCAAGGCCGACCGCGAGGATCACGATCACAAGCAGGAATGGCGCGTGTTCCAGGAAAGAGTAGTTCGTGCCATTGAAGTCAATCTCGACGTTGGCGGCCGCAAGCGCGCCCGCGGCGAGCGTCGGCAGGAAGGGACGGATCCCTACCGCCGCGGCCACGCCGATGCCCTGGAAGATGTCGAAGACGAGATGCACCGTGCTGTACCGTGAAGAACGGTGACGATAGTGGAGAGCGCAGTGTGAGCGGGCCTGGCCGTGGGGCCGGACCCCATCCGAAGCGTCCGCGGTCGACCGCACGCGATATCGAGCGCTACGCAGCGCTGTTCGCGGAGCGCACCAAGGTCATGAAGTCCTCCGCGATGCGCGACCTGATGGCCCTGACCGAGCGCGACGACGTGATCTCGCTGGCCGGCGGAATGCCCGATACGTCGACGTTCCCGCCCGACTCCTACGCGGCCGTGATGCGCACGGTCGCGGTTGACTCTTGTGCGAGGGCGCTGCAATACAGCCCGACCGAAGGGCTCGCGCTGGTCAAGAATTGCATCGCCCAGGTGATGGCCGCCGAGGAGATGGTGGTCGACCCCGACCAGCTGCTCGTCACGACCGGCGGCCAGCAGGTGATCGACCTCGTCTGCAAGACGCTGCTGGACCCGGGCGACGTGGTCGTCACCGAGGCGCCGACATACCCGGGCGCGGTCCCGACGTTCTGCGCCTACCAGGCCGACGTCGTGCAGGTAACGATGGACCGCGACGGGATGCGCGTCGACGAGCTCGAGGCGACGCTCGACGAGCTCGAACGCTCCGGCCGCCGTCTGAAGTTCATCTACACCGTCCCCAACTTCCACAACCCCGCCGGCGTCACGCTGTCGCTCGAGCGCCGCGAGGAGCTCGTGCGAATCGCCGCCGAGCGCGAGCTGCTGGTGCTCGAGGACAACCCCTACGGGCTGCTGCGCTACGAGGGCACGCCGCTGCCGACGCTGTACTCGCTCGACGGCGGCGAGTTTGTGATCTACGCCAGCACGTTTTCGAAGATCCTCTCGCCGGGCGTCCGCCTCGGCTGGGCGACCGCGCCGCCGCCGGTGCTCAGCAAGATGAACATCGGCAAGCAGGCCTCGGACCTGTGCTCGTCGTCGATCTCCCAGTACTTCGTCAGCGCGTACTTCGACTCCGGTCCGTGGGAGGACTACGTGCGCTCGCTGATCGAGATCTACCGGCGGCGGCGCGACGTGATGCTCGACTCGCTCGCCGAGCACTTTCCACGCGAGGCCGAGTGGACCCACCCGGAGGGCGGCCTCTTCATCTGGGCGACGCTGCCCGACTACATCGACACGACCGACCTGCTGGCGCGGGCGCTCGACGAGCACGTCGCGTTCGTGCCGGGGCGGGCCGCGTTCCTCGACGGCCGCGGTGGCTCGTCGATGCGGCTGAACTTCTCGGGCGTCGGCGAGGACCAGATCCGAACCGGGATCCAGCGCCTCGGCGAAGTGATCCGCGAGCAGGTCGCGCTCTACGGAACGCTGACCGGCGAGATCCCCGTCGTGGAGCCGCCCCAGCAGGAGCGGCACCACGTGCCGGCGGCGGCCAAGGTCCCCGCGGAGCCCGAGTCTGCGGAACTCGAGGCGGAGCACCTCGCGAGGGTCTTGCCGCTGACGCGCAAGCGCGCGTAGGCTGCGAGAGATGAGGGTCGCGGTGCTGAAGGGCGGGCGCTCGCTCGAGCGCCAGGTCTCGCTCCGTTCGGGCGCGCGGGTGCAGGACGCACTCGAGCGGCTCGGGCACGAGGTGATCGCGATCGATGTCGGCGGCGACCTCGTCGAGCGGCTGACCGAGGCCGCGCCGGACATCGCGTTCGTCGCGCTCCACGGCCGCGACGGCGAGGACGGCACCGTTCAGGAGCTGCTCGAGGTGATGGGGGTCCGCTATACGGGCTCCCACGTGTCCGCCTGCATCCACGCGGCCGACAAGGTGCTCGCCAAGCACGCGATGCGTGACCGCGGCATCCCAACGCCCGAGTTCTACTCGTTCAGCGAGACCGCGTTCAAGGCGCTCGGCGCCGCGCATGCGCTGCCCGCGATCGAGGACCGGCTGCGGTTCCCGATCGTCGTCAAGCCCGCGAGCCAGGGGTCCGCGCTCGGGATCAAGTTCGCGCGCACGCCGGCCGATGTTCCGCAGGCGCTGGTGGCAGCGTTCTCGTACGACCGCAAGGTGATGCTCGAGCGGCACATCGCGGGGCGCGACCTGGCGGTCTCGATCATCGACGAGGACGAGCGGCCGCAGGCGCTGCCGATCGTTGAGGCGGTCCCACAGGGAGAGGATTTCTACGACTTCGAGGCCCGCTACGAGATCGGGCGGACGACGTTCGTGTGCCCGGCGGAGCTCGACGATGAGGTCGCCGAGCGAGCCAGTGAGCTCGCGCTCCAGGTGTACGCTCTGCTCGGATGCCGGGGCTTCGGGCGCGTCGATCTGATGCTGTCGGCGGAAGGCCGCGATCTGTACGTGCTCGAGGCGGACACGGTGCCCGGGCTGACCGAGACCAGCCTGCTCCCGCAGGCGGCCGACGCGGCCGGGATCGGCTTCGATTCGCTGATCGCGCGGATTTTGGACGCGGCGCTCGAGGGGTCGGGCGCGCCCGCGCAGCGGCGCTGACGGTTGCTCCTGCCCTCGCGGGGCGCCGAGCTGAGCGGCGCGGTTACTCGGAGCCGCCCGCGAAGTCCTCGGGCGTGACGTGGTCGAGGAAGTCCTTGAACTTCTCGACGACCTCTTCGGTGTCCTCGACCTCGTGCTCGAACTCGATCGCCGACTCGGCGATCACGTCGTCGGCGGCGAAGATCGGCGCGCCGGCGCGGACGGCCAGGGCGAGTGCGTCGCTGGGCCGCGAATCGATCTCGAGCTCGCGCCCGTTGACCCGCAGGCTGATCGACGCGTAGAACGTGTTCTCGCGGAGCTCGGTCACCGACACGCGCGTGCACTCGACCTCGAGCTCACCGAGCACGTCAGACAGCAGATCATGAGTCATCGGCCGCGGCGTCGACGCTCCCTGCAGCTTCATCAGGATCGCCGCCGCCTCCGGGTGGCCGATCCAGATCGGCAGGAACTTGTTGTTCTCGACCGTCTTCAGCAACACGATCGGCTGCTTGCCGACCATGTCGAAGCTCACGCCGTAGATGACCATTTCCTGCACGTGCGGCTCCTCACCGAGGGGAGGGGCCCAGTATAGGGAGGGGCGGTAGACCGCCGGGGGCCTTTGGGACCGCCCCAGCGGCGCTACTCGAGGGGCTCGCCGTTCGCCGTCAGGGTCACGTCGATGTTGCCGCGAGTCGCCACCGAGTACGGGCAGACCTTGTGCGCTGCGGCGACGATCTGCTTCGCCTGCTCGGGATCGGCGACCTGCGGCAGGCTCACATCGAGCTCCACAGCGAGCTTGAAACCGCGCTCCTCGGTCGGCAGCAGACTCACGCGGCTGTCGATCGAGACATCGCCGACCTCGGCTCGCTCGCGCCGGCCGACCACCCCGATCGCGCCCTCGAAGCAGGCCGCGTAGCCGACAGCGAACAGCTGCTCGGGATTGGTGCCGTCCGCGTTGCCGCCCAGCTCCTTGGGGAGCCGCAGCTGGAGGTCGAGCTCGCCGTCGTTGGTGCGTCCATGTCCGTCGGCGCGGCCGCCGGTGACGGTCGCCTCGGCTGTGTAGAGCGGTTTTGCCATCTGTTGGGCCTCGCTTGCGATCTGGGGGGTTTTGAGCCTAGTACTGCGCCCTAATCGCGTCAGAACTCGGACATACGTGAGGGTTGGGCATCCCAGCACCGGGTAGGGCCTAACTATGCCGACGACGCTTCCCGATTACAGAAAGCCGCATTTCGACAAGAGTCCGGATCGGGTCGAGAGCGACAAGCTATTCGAGCGCTTGCAGAAGGACGGAGACGAGCGCGCGCGAGCCGAGCTCGTGAAGCGCTTCCTCCCGCTCGCGCGCAGCCTCGCCCGCCGCTACGCGGGTGCCCGTGAGCCGTTCGACGACCTCTTGCAGGTCGCGAGCCTCGGGCTCGTCAAGGCGATCGACCGCTACGACCTCGAGCGCGGAGCCGCGTTCTCGTCGTTCGCGGTCCCGACGATCCTCGGCGAGCTGAAGCGCTACTTCCGAGACCTTGGTTGGTCGGTGCACGTCCCCCGCGGCGCCCAGGAGCAGGCGCTGAAGGTCCAGGAGGCGCACGAGCGCCTGACCACAAAGACCGGACGGCCGCCGACTGTGGACGAGTTGGCGCAGTACCTCGAGCTGAGCGTCGAGGACGTTCTCGACGCGCTCGAGACCGCCGCCGCCCACCACTCGACCTCGCTCGACGCCCCGCGCGAGGACGGCGCCAGCGGCGAAACCGGCGCGCTCGTCGACGTGTTCGGCGACGAGGACCAGCGCTACGAGCTGATCGACGAGACGGTCACGATCTCGGTCGCGGCGCAGCACCTGTCCGCGCGCGAGCGGCGCGTGCTCGCGCTGCGGTTCGCGGGCGACATGACCCAGACGCAGATCGCCCAGGAGATCGGCGTATCGCAGATGCAGGTTTCGCGGATCCTGCGGCGAGCGCTGAACCGCCTGCGCGAGCTGACCGAGACCGACGGGCTCCCGCAAGACGGCTAGCGGTCCGCCGTCGCGGGCGGACGTGGAGCGTACGCTCCGCGTCGTGTCCGTAACCGCATCGGCAGGCACTCGCGCGCCCAGCGAATCCGGGCGCGCGCTCGGGCTGCTCCGTGCCGCCCCGGGCTGGGTCGCACTCGGCACCGCCGGCTCGGTGCTGCTCGCGCTCGCGGGCTCGCGGCTGGCGGGCGGTCCTGTCCGATGGTTCTTCGATCCGAAGATCCCGCCCGGCGGCGAGGCCAACCGGATCGCCCTGTACGTCGGAATGGCGATGCTCGCCGCGGGGTGGCTCGGGCTCGGGCGGTACGCGACCAGTCGCAGCGCCCGGCCGCGCGAGCTTTGGCCCGTGGGCGTGTTGTGGTCGCTCGCGCCCGCGATCGCCGCGCCGCTGTTCAGCCACGACGTCTACAGCTATCTCGCGCAGGGCACGATCGCCCACCTCGGGCTGAGCCCGTACAACGTCGCGCCGTCGGCGCTCGCGGGGTTGGGACACGCGCACGTGATGAGCGCCGTCGATCCGTTCTGGCTGCACACGACCGCCCCTTACGGTCCGCTGTTCCTGGTGTTCGGCAGTGGCATCGCCGCGCTCACCGGATCGCATTTGATCGCCGGCGTGCTGCTGATGCGGCTGCTCGAGCTCGTCGGCCTCGTGCTGGTATGGGCGTTCGTGCCGAGGCTCGCCCGCGCGCTCGGCGCCGACCCGACGCGCGCCGCGTGGCTGGCTGCCCTCAGCCCGCTGGTGCTGCTCCAGCTCGTCGCGGCCTCGCACAACGATCTGCTGATGATCGGGCTGATGGTCGCGGGGGTGACGCTCGCGGTCGAGGGGCGGCCGCTCGCGGGGATCGCTGTCTGCGCGGTCGCGATGGCGATCAAGCTGCCCGCGGGTGTCGCGGCGCTGTTCATCGCCGTCGCCTGGCTGCGCGCCGACGCCTCGTGGCGCGCTCGCGTCCGCCACGCCGCGGAGGCGGCGGCGGTCGTCGCGGGTGTCGCCGCGGTCGTCAGCGTCGCGACCGACTGGGGCCTGCACTGGGTGTCCGCCAGCCTGTTCTCCACGCCCGCGCGCGTGAGGCTCGCGATCACGCCGTCCACCGGCACGGCGTGGACGCTCTCGTCGCTGTTGAACGATCTCGGTGTCCACGCCGTCTTCCACCACGTCGAGTCGGTCACGCGCGCCCTGTCGGCGGTGATCACCGGAGCGTTCGCGTTGTGGATGCTCGTGCGAACGCGCCCGGGCAACCTGGTGGCCCCGCTCGGCATCGCGCTGCTCGCGCTCGCGTTTGGCGGCCCCGCGGCCTGGCCGTGGTACCTCGCCTGGGGCGTGGTGCTGCTCGCCGCCACCGCCTCGTTCCAACGCAGCCGCGCGGTCCCGATCGCGATCGTGGTCGCCGCGTTCCTCGTCAAGCCGAACGGGATCCTGCTGCTGCCGCTGCAGAGCGCGCCGTACGTCGTGCTCGTCTATCTGCTGATCGCCGCCGGTGCCTGGTACGCCTGGACCCGCCGGCGCCGCCGGTCTGACGCCGGCCCGGCCCCCGCCGACCCGATCGCGCCCGCGCCGCGGTCGGCACTCGCCCGAACGCCGGTCGGATGAGCGTCACGACCGCACCCCGTCCCGCCTCGATGTTTACCAGCGGCGCCGCGGGCGAAGACCGCCCCACCCGCGACCGGCTGCTGACCGTCGCCGCGGTCGGGATCCCGACCGCGCTGGCGGCGGCGCTCTGCCTCTACGACATCACGACGCGGAGCCTCTGGCTCGACGAGGCGGCGACGGTCTCGATCGCGAGCCAGCACGGCGCCGCCTTCGGCTCCGCGCTCGCGCACGACGGCGGCAACATGCTCGGCTACTACGCGCTGATCCACGTCCTGATCGGCGCGTTCGGCAAGGGCGCGTTCGTGCTCCGGTTCCCGTCGGCGATCGCGTCCGTCGCGACGGTGTGGCTCGTCGCCACGCTCGGCCTGCGGCTGTTCGACCGCCGGATCGCGTTCGGCGCCGGGCTGCTCGCCGCGGTCAGCCTGCCGCTCGTCTACTGGGGGCAGGACGCCCGCGGCTACTCGCTGATGGTCGCGCTGATCGCGGGCTCGTTCCTGGCGCTGGTTTGGGCGGTCGAGAGCGACCGCCCGCTCGGGCCGTGGATCGCGTACGTCGTGCTGACCGTCGGGGCGGTGTACGCCGGGCTCGAGGCGGTGCTCGTGATCCCCGCCCAGCTCGCGGTGCTGATCCGCTACCGGGACCGGTGGCGCGCGCTCGGGGCCGCGATCGCGGTGGTCGCAGCGTGCTGCGTGCCGCTCGCCGTGCTCGCGCTGAACCGCGGTTCGGGTCAGCTGTTCTGGGTTCCCGAGCCGAGCTTCACGACCGCGTACCAGGTGGTCCAGTCGCTCGCGTCGACGGGGCTGCAACCGAACCTCTACACGGCCACCGGCGACGTGCTGCTCGTGCTGACCGGGCTGCTGCTGCTGTTCGGGGTATGGCGGATCTGGTCGATCGTCCGCGGCACCGGCGGATGGGCCGCCGCGTGGGCCCCGGTGCTCGTGTTGTCGTGGCTGATCGTCCCGTTCGTGCTCGCGCTGATCGAGTCGGCGGCCGGGCAATCGATCTTCCAGGCCCGCTACCTGCTCGTGTCGCTGCCGGCGATCGCGCTGCTTTTGGGGTGGACGCTGCTCGACCGGCGAGTCCCGGCGGTACTCGGGATCGCCGCGGTGGGCGTCCTGATCGGACTACGCGCGGCGCAGATCGTGCCGACGTACGGCGTCTCGTCCGAGGACTGGCGCGCGGCCACCAACCACGTGTTGGCCCGGGCACGGGCCGGCGACTGCGTCGCGTTCTATCCGCTCGACAACCGGATGCCGTTCCACTACTACCTCGGCGGCGCGGCGGCGAAGGCCCCGCGGCCGATCCTCCCGTCGGTGCCGTTCGATCAGGCGCGCGTGTACGTCGAGGACTACGCGACGCTTCCGGCGGGGCAGCTGTCGGCGCTCCGCTCGCGGTGCGCGCGCGTATGGCTGTTCACCAGCCACGAGGGGAAGGCAGGCGGGCCCCCGATCTCCAGCCAGAACTACACGCGGCTGAACGCGCTGCTCGCTTCGCTGCGGACCGAGTTCCCGAGCTCGAGCAAGCAGACCTTCGGGACCGCGAAGACGGTCACGCTGACGCTGTTCACGGGCGGAGCGTGATCCCGACGAACGTGAGCGCGCTGAGGCCCGCGAGCAGCGCGCCGTTGGCGAACGCGAGCGCCCCGAACGCGACCCGCTTCTTGACGTAGTACGCGAGCACCATCACCGCGGGGAACGCGGTGATCAGCAGTCGCGGGTTCGGCGGGATGTACTCCGAGGTGACCATCAGGAACGTGATCCCGAGCGTCCACAGCCACGCCTCGATCGAGATCGTGCGCCGGATCCTGACCATCAGGTACAGCAGCACGACGAGCAGGATCGCTCCGAGGAGGCCGACGACGTAGTTGAGGTTGACCGTCGGGTGGTTGAAGTGCGAGAACGAGACCTGATCCGCGAGCCGCTTCACGAGGTGGACCAGCGCGAGCGGGTCGGTCTTCTCCTTCCAGCCGATCCGCTGCGTTTCGGTGATCGCGAACGGCGTGCCCGTCCACGCCCACAGGAACGCCCCGAGCGCGACCGCCCCGGTCACCGACAGCAGCGGCGCGAGCAGGCTGCGGCGCGCCTCCCGCACGCTCCACCCTCTTCGTCGCAGCTCGAGCCCAGCGCTTACCGCGCACACGGGAATCAGGATCAGCGACTGCGGCGTGGCGGCGGTCGCGAACCCGGCGAGTAGGCCCGCCGTGAGCCAGCGGCGTTTCTGCAGTGCGAGGATGCAGCCAGCAGCCAGCGGCAGCGCGATCCCCTCGGCGTAGGCCATCGAGAACACGACCGAGCCAGGGAACAGGGCGAACAGCACGGCCGCGCGCCGGCCGGCTGACGCTCCCCACCAGCTGCGCCCGAGCTCCTGCACGATCATCGTGCAGATCAGCCCGCCGATCGTCGAGACGATCACCCCCGCGAGCGTGATCGACCACACCGCCGAGTGGCCGGTCAGCAGCATCACCGGCCGCGCGAACACCCAGATCACGAGCGGGTACAGCGGGAAGAACCCGAGCGTCGACTGCGCCTGCGTCTCGCCATGGCCGACGCAGCAGTGGATCACGTGGTGCGGGTAGCCCGCGTTCGCGACCCACCGGTACCACATGCCGTCCCAGTTGGCGAGCGCGTTCAGGACCGACTGATGCCGGAACACGTCGTCGAGCCCCGCGACGATCAGCAGCAACACCCGCGACGCGACGTACACGAGGATCGCCACGCGGTAGCGCTCGTAGACGTTCGAGAGCGTTTCGAGGGGCCGCCGGCTCGCCGCGCGGCGGCCGGGCAGCCGGGCGGGGATCGCGACCGAGCCATCGGTCCCGATCACCGTCGTCTGCTCGGCAGACGCGACTGGCTCCGGCGCCGTTTCCACGTCGGCGCAGTCTAGGTAGCGGTCGTCGGGGTCCGTTAGTGGCGGGTTAAGCGGACCACATCGCGGGTTAAGCGGACCACATCCCTACAAAGCGGCGGCGGGCTCGGTCGACGTGTAGGGATGTGGTCGTCATAGGACCCTCAGCGCTACACGTGCCAAGCGGGCGGTCGCGCTTTGTAGGGAAATGGTTCTCGGGTTAGGGCGCTCGCGGGGCTCGCGCCGCGCCGGTGCGGGGCGCCCGAGCGCCCCGTCCTCGTCCTCGTCCTCGAACCTACGCCGCCCCAGCCCCGGCTGACTCGTCCGGCACCTGCGCCAGGTACTTGCGCACCTCGTCCGCCTGCGCGGCCAGACGCGGATGCGAGATCTCGTTCTCCTCGATCAGCTGGTACGCCGTCTTGCCGAGGTCCTGGTAGGCGGTGGTCAGGCTGCGCTTCGCCTGAACCTCGTCGACGCCCTCCTTCGCCCGCGAGGCAACCTGGTCGGCCGCGGACTTGACGTTGTCCAGAAATCCCATTGCGTCTCCTTTTTCGGCGGCGTTCGGGGACTCCGCGCGCCTGAAGTCCCGGCGTCTGATGTCGGGCCCAAGCATATGCCCGGCGGCCCCAGGGAGTCACCCAAATTCCTTCCGCTCCGCTTGCGCTTCTCGCGGGTTAACAACGAGACGATGGCGACATTGCTGTAACAAACATGAGAGAGTGCGTGAAATGAGTCGGAGGATGGGGGTGCAAGGAAGCACGTTTCGTGCCGTTATCGCCACCGCCGTTGCGGCGCTGGCGCTCCTCTCTGCCCAGTCGGCCGCCGCCGCGGTCTCGTACGACGTGCGGGGCAGCGCCCAGCAGGTCGACGTGACGGGACTCGGCGCGAATCAGCGGATGTCGCTGATCGATGGGTCCGGGCACGTCGTCGCCACGCAGGCTGCGGACTCTCTCGGCGGGCTGCTGTTCCGCAACGTCCGCCCCGGATCCGGCTACCGCCTGCGCCCGGCCTCGGGCGGAGCGTCGTCGGCGCCGGTCACGGTCCACTCGAACGCGGCGGCGCCGTGGGATCCGAGCGTCTACAACCAGACGATCAAGCCGAGCGGCTACCAGTACCTGACCGTCCGCGACGGGACGAAGCTCGCGATCGATGTGCATCCGCCGCAGGACGTGTCCAATGCCGCTCCGGCCGGCGTCAAGGCGCCCGCCCTCGGCTCGGCCCCGCGGCCAACACTGATCGAGTACGCCGGCTACGGCTACGCGAATCCGGCCGGCCCAGACAGCGGCATCTCGATCCTCGCCAACCTCATGGGCTTCACGGTCGTCGACGTGAACATGCGCGGCAGCGGTTGTTCGGGTGGCGCCTTCGACTACTTCGAGACGCTCCAGAACCTCGACGGCTACGACGTAGTCGAGACGATCGCGCACCAACCGTGGGTGCTGAACCACAAGGTCGGGATGATGGGCATCTCCTATGGCGCGATCAGCCAGCTGTTCACCGCTCAGCTCGACCCGCCCGACCTCGAGGCGATCAGCCCGCTGTCGACGATCGACACGACCGCGACGACGCTGTACCCGGGCGGGATCCTCAACCAGGGCTTCGCCGTCGCCTGGGCCGAGCAGCGTCAGCAGGAGGCTCAGCCCGCGCCCGCCAAGGGCACGCAGCCGTATGCCACGACGCAGATCAACAATGGCGATCAGACGTGCAAGTCGAACCAGGTCCTGCACGGCGAGGCCGCGAGCCTGATCACCAAGATCCACTCGAACTCGCACTACATCCCGTCGGTCGCGGATCCGCTTGACCCGATCAGCTTCGTCAACAAGATCAAGGTCCCGGTGTTCATGGCGTGTCAGTTCGAGGACGAGCAGACCGGCGGGCACTGCCCCGACCTGGCGCAGCACATGACCGGGACCAAGCTCAAGTGGTTCACGTTCACCAACGGTGCCCACATCGACTCGCTCGACCCGGACACCTTCAACCGCTGGTACGACTTCCTCGAGCTGTTCGTCGCGCACCAGTCTCCGATGGTCAACCAGGCCGGCGTCCGTGGGGCGGCGCCGGTGATCTACCAGTCCGCGATGGGGCTGCCGGCGACCGACCCGGTCGCGCTCCCGTCGGACCCGATCCAGCAGCAGCCCACCTACCAGGGCGCGCTGTCGGCGTTCGAGGCACTCCCCCAGATCCGGATCCTGTTCGACAACGGCGCCGGCACCTCGCCGACCGGCCAGCAGACGCCGGGCAATCCGTATCCCGGGTTCGAGCGGTCGTTCTCGAGCTGGCCGATCCCGAGTACGACGGCGCGCTTCTTCTATTTCGGCTCGCGCGGGACGCTCGTCGCCGCCAAGCCCGCGCGCAAGCACGTCAACTGGTACACGTCGAACGCGAAGGCGCTGCCGCTGCAGGACTACGGGTCGGACAACGGTTCCGGCGGGCTCTGGGGCAACGCGTCGCAGTGGAAGTACAACTGGAAGCCGTGGCCGGGGGGTAACGCGGTCTCGTACGTGTCACCGCCGCTGAAGTCGAACACGGCCGTGATCGGCGCGGGCGCGGTGCACGTGTGGGTCCGCAGCTCGACGCCCGACGTCGACCTGCTGGCGACCGTCTCCGAGGTCCGGCCGGACGGCAACGAGACGTTCGTGCAGAACGGCTACCAGC
Organism: Solirubrobacteraceae bacterium; assembly: GCA_036490875.1. Classification (GTDB taxonomy): domain Bacteria; phylum Actinomycetota; class Thermoleophilia; order Solirubrobacterales; family Solirubrobacteraceae; genus Palsa-465. Next base: position 102,319 of record DASXDA010000005.1, on the reverse strand, counting down.
GGGCCAGCGAGCGCAAGCTGGCGACCAGCGCGAACAACATCTTCAAGCAGCCGAGTACGTTGCTCGCGCCGATCCCGAGCGAGCTGGCCTCGGACACACGGCCGATGCCGAAGGGCAAGTTCGTCGAGGTCGTGATCCCGCTCTATTACGAGGGCCACATGTACCGCGCGGGCTCGCGGATTCGTTTGACGATCTCGGCGCCGAACGGCACGCAGCCGATCTGGGGATTCACGACGACCGTCCCGAAGGGCACCGCCAAGGTCTCGGTCGAGTTCTCGAAGTCGACGCCGTCGAGCCTGATCCTGCCGGTCGTTCCGGGCGTGAACGTGCCGACCGCCGAGCCGCCGTGCCCGAGCCTGCGCAACGAGCCATGCCGGCCGTACGTGGCGCTCACCAATCGCGTCTCGAAGTCCTGAGCTAGGGGCCGCGCGCTAGCGGCGGATCGCGCCCAGCCCGAGACTCTGCGCGAGAGCGGTCGCGAACGTCGGTCCCGGCGGATGCACGGGCAGGCCGTCGGGATCGGGGTTGAGGATCACGGGGCGGCGCGGCCGCTGCGTGAAGTCGAAGTCCTTGATGAGGTCGCCGAGCGCGCGCGCGTTCTCGCGCACGTCGGGACGCGGGTCAGGCCGACCGTCGGTCCGCGGATTCAGGCGCCGCCCGCCGAGGAAGTCGTCCTCGATGAACTTGAGGTAGGCGTCGAAGCTCAGCGTCTGGTGGTCGAGGTACCCGCGCCTGGCGTAAGGGCTGATCACCAGGCCCGGCACCCGTAGCCCGTAGCCCTGGGCGTCGACCGTGGGCGGCGCCACGTGGTCGTAGTAGCCGCCCCAGTCATCCCACGCCAGAAAGATCGCTGTCGATTCCCAGTCCGGGCCCCGCATGATTGCGTCGATTACGTTCGTGACGTGCGACTGCCCCGCGGCGAGGTTACCCGGCGGGTGCTCGGAGTCATCGCCGCTCGGGACGACCCACGAGACGGCGGGCAGAGTCCCGTCGCGGGCGTCGGTAAACAGCTGAGTCGAGCCGACGATGTTGCTCGTCTGGCTGTCGCTGCGGACATCGCTGAACGCGGGCAGCGGATTCCAGATCGACGGCGTCGTCACGGCCTGCGCGATCGGCGCGCAGGCCGTCGCTCCCGTTTCGCAGTCGGGCTCGGTCCCCTGCTGGATGTAGTAGCGCCAGCTGACGCCGTACCGGTGCAGCAGGTACGTGATGTCGGTCCACGCGTAGAGCGGCGGGGTCGCGGTGGTCGCGGGACTCGCGAGCCCAGTCCCGCCACCGAACGCGTCCTCGAGGGCGACGTTCTGCGCCGGCCCTGGGAGCTTCGAGAACTCGGCGTCGTACTCCGGGAAGCGGTTGTCCGCCGTGCACGTGAACGGGTCCTTCCCGTCGCTGCACACCGCCGACCAGCCGGAGACGGTGTAGAGGTGGGACACGAGGCTCCAGCCCTGCGCGGGCTCGAACATGTGGTCCTGCAGCACGAAGTCGTGCGCGTACGTCCAGTAGTTCGGAAGTTCGGCGGCGGTGTGGTAGCCCATCACGTCCAGGCACTGGTCACCGACCGGCGCCGGGCCGTTGATCGGCGGCTCGCCGTTGGCGGCGCAGCCGAGCTTCTCGGTGTCCGGGGTGATGCCCTCCGCCGAGGAGACGAACCCATCCATCTTGCCCTTGTCGATGTCGTCGATCGCGCTCTCCTGGAAATGCGGTCCCCCGGCGCCGGTCAGGTGCGTGTCGTGGTAGGGCCTGTCGCAGCCGCCGGCCTCGGGATCCGGAAGGCACGGGACCGCGCCCGGGTTCCCCGCCAGCCCCGGGATCCCGTCGGCACCGGGGTACGTCCCGAAGTAGTTGTCGAAGCTGTGGTTCTCCTGCATCACGATCACCACATGCTTGATCCGGTGGATGCCGGTGCTGTTGCTCGCGGCGTTCGCCCCGCCGCATAACGTCAGTGACCACCCGGCGATCGCGACGATCGCCGCGAACGCGGATCCTCTCCCGCGCGACCTCCCGCTGAACGCGCGCACCTGCCTCTTATATGCGACCGCCACACGGCCGCCAAGCAATCCTGTCCGAAAACCAGCCCCTGTCCGCGTCGCCGCGCGCGACTACGATGCCGACTCCGTGGATCCCGTTCTCGCCCATCTGCTGATCCTGTGGGCGGTGGTCGCCGTCGTGCTCGGCGTGATCCTGTCGATCCGGAAGGGTAGGGAGGTCACCGGACTGCGATACGCCGGCATTTTCGGATTCGTCGGTGCCGCGTTCGGCGTGATCATCGGGATGACCACGTTCTTCGCGTCCCAGCACTTCTCGAACGTGAGCCAGTCCGCGGAGCGAGAGGCGAATGCGGTCGGGGTCGTCGCGGCAATGAGTGGAGCGTTCCCACCGAGCCAGGGACGCCCGATGCGAGCTCAGCTCTTCTGCTACGCGACGGACGTCATCGAGGACGAGTGGCAGCGGAGCAACGACAAGGGATCGCCGGCGGTCGCGGGGCGCGAGCGCGCGGGCTACGTGCTGCTGCTCGACGTCGGGCGCGGGGACCCCAAGCCGTACAACTGGTACTCGACCGCGCTGAGCTCCAGCGTCACCGTCGGCCAGGAGCGCCAGGACCGGCTGCTGCAGAGCTCGCCTCAGATCCCGGTTCCGCTGTGGATCCTCCTGTACGCCGGCGCTGCGCTGATCGTCGTGTTCGCCTTCTTCTTCCATCTCGAGAGCCGGGGGCAGCTGATCGGGATGAACGTCGCTGTGTTCCTGATGCTGACGGCCGTGGTCGCGGTGCTGGCCGGCCTCGACGCCCCCACCAAGGGGCCGTTCGGTCAAGAGCCGGACGCGATGAAGTCCGAGCAGGCGGGTCTCGCGTTGGACCTCCCGCCGGCCGCCGGGAAGAATCCCAAGGCCTTCTGCGAAAAATTGTCCTACCCGGCCAACGAGCCAAGCGCGCTGCGCTAGCTCCTGGAAAACGGCTCTTCGACGCGTTATGGGCGCAGCGTGAAGCCGACGAACGTGATCGCGCTCATCGTCGCGAGCAGGATCCCGTTGACGACGAGCAGGCGGTAGTAGCCCTTGCTCTTGAGGTAGTACGCGAGCACGATCACCGCCGGGAACGCCGTGATCAGGAGCCTCGGGTTGGGCGGCACCCACTCCGAGGTCAGCGCGATGAAGCTGATGCCGAGCGTCCACACCCACGCCTCAGGAGAGATCGTCCGCCGGATCCGGAACATCAGCACCAGCAGGATCACCAGGAAGACCGCTCCGATCAGTCCGACCGGCCAGTTCATGTTGATCGTCGGGTGGTTGAAGTGCGACAGGTGGATCTGACCCACCAGGCGGATCGCGAGGCGGATCAGGGCGAGCGGGTCGAACTTCTCATTCCACCCGTCGTGCTGGGCAACCACGTATGCCAGTGGGTTTCCGGTCCACGCCCACAGGAACGCGAACACGCCGATCAGACCGAGCGGGGCCAGTACCGGCGCGATCAGCGCGCGCCGCGCCTGCCGGTCGCCCCACCCACGGCGGCGGAGCTCGAGCCCGGCCGACACCGCACAGACAAGGACCAGGATCGCCGCCTCGGGTTCGGTCGCGGTCGCGATCGCGGCGAGCGCGCCCCCGAGCCACCAGCGGCGGCGCTGCAGCGCCAGGATGCAGCCGGCCGCCAGCGGGATCATCAGCCCTTCCGCGTACACCATCGAGAACACGACCGAGCCGGGGAACAGGCAGAACAGGATCGCCGCGCGGCGGCCGGCCGACTCGCCCCACCAGCCGGCAGCCAGGACCTGCACGAGCACGGTCGCCACCAGGCCGCCGACGATCGAGATCGCGAAACCGGCGACGATCGTGGCGCCGACTTCGGAATGCCCGAACAGCAGCAGCGGCCGCGCCACCAACCACATCACCATCGGGTAGAACGGGAAGAACCCGGTCGTCGTCTGCCCGTGGCTGACGTCGTGCCGGTAGCCGTCAGTGGCGAGCGCCCGGTACCAGCCGCCGTCCCAATTCGCGATCTCCGAGGTCAGCGAGTGGTGCCGGATGGCGCCCTCGATCACCGCCACGACCACGAGCAGCACTCGGGTCCCGAAGTACGTGAGGATCGCGAGGCGGAACCGGTCGAGCACAACCGACGACCACCCCCACCGGCGCCACGCGGACACGCGAGCGACCGCCGTCGCATCGGCGGTGGCCGGCTCCTCGACTGAGGTCTCGGTGACGGCGTCGATCACGGCAACCTACGCGATCCGCCCGTACATAACGGGATCCCACGCGAGCATCGCGAGGACCTGCACGATCCCGCTCTGGTTGAGCAGCGTGACGCCGCCGGGATCGAGGTGGAAGCGGTCGCGGCTGTCGCGGCGGTCCTCCCAGGCCCAGTCCCCGTAGCGCCGCAGCGCGTCGATCATCTCCGCCCGCAACCGCTCGTCGGCGGTCGCGTCGTGAAGAAGTAGGAGATTGCGCGCGAAGATCGCGTTGAACGCTGCCGGCTGGCGGTCGTGCGCACCCGAGAAATGACGGAGCGACTTGCGCGCGATCCTCTCCGCACGTTCTATGTACGGGGCGGCTGGACCATCGGTGGAGCGGGCGAGGAGCACGTTCAACCCGATCATGTTCCCCTGGTTGTAGCTCCAGAGCGCCCGGTCGATCGTGCCGTCGCCTCGCAACTTGTCCCAGAACAGTCCGGTACCCGGGGAGTCAGTCTCGCGGCTCGCATCGAGTGTCCCCAGCACCCAGTCGTACATCTGCTGCGCCCCGACGCCATCGTCTCCGGAACTCAAACTCGCCTTCAGCTCCGCGAGGTGCAGGCCGAGCGCCGCATTCGGCGCCGTCGACACCACGTTGCGGTCGTGATTGCGCGCGCCGATTCCGCGTCCCTGCTCGACCCAGAAAACTCCGCCCGGATTCGGCGTCCGCTCCGCGGCCCAGCCCCCGAGGGCGAAGCGATAGAGCTCGTCCGCCCGATCGAGCCACCCGGAGCCCGGGCGCAGCCGCTCGAGCTCGACCAGCGCGAGCCCCACCCAGGCGTTGTCGTCGTAGTAACGCTCCCCGCCCACCCTCGCGCTGGGTGGGTCAGACGCGTAGGCGCGCGGAGGGCGGCCGGAATCCCAGTAGCGCTGGAGCGCCCGGAGCCGGTCCTCGATCTCCGCGTCGAGATCGATCCCGTCGAGCGGCGCCTCGCCGATACCAGCGAGATCGAAGGTGGCCGCCATCGCCCGCGCAAACGGCCATAGATGCGCGGGCGACCACGGGAGATGCAGCCAGCCGTCGCGGCGGTAGCGACCCGAGCGTCTGTGGAATGAGCGCTGCATCGCCCTGTACGCCCGCGCGGCACGCGCGGCGTAGACCTCGCGCACGCTAGAGGGTGGTCAGCCCGAGCCCGGTCAGCAAGACCGTCGCTACAAGCAGCGCCCGGTCCCTACTGAGCGCAGCCAGCGGCACAAGCCACGCGACGTACCAGGGGAGCAGCAGGCCCGCGGTGCACAGCATTGCGACCGTCGCCCAGCCGGCGGCGGTGATCCAGTCGATCCGACCGAACCAGATCTCTCGCGTCAGCCATACGAGGAAGCCGACGAACACGAGGTCGAGCGCGCCGTGGACGACGGCGGCGAACGCGTCGATGCCGATCGGGGTCAGGAACAGGCCGGGAACGCTGTGGATGCCTCCCTGGGCCTGGACCTGGACGAGAGTCGCGAACAGGTGGAGCCATCCAACGCCGAACAGCGCGAAGCTGAGACCGACCGCCACCGCGGCCGCGGTCGCCGCACCGGCCAGCAGCGCGCGACGCGGTCGAGCACCGCCCATTCCTCGCGCGACATGCGCGAACGCGAACGGCAGCATCAGACCGGCCGTCAGCTTCACCGCGGTCGCGGCGACGAGCAGTGCGCCGCTTGCTCGCGGCCTGTGTTGGAGCAACGCGTAGACGCCGCACATCGCGATCGCGACCATCAGCAGGTCGTTGTGGCCTCCCCCGACGCCGAAGATCACGACCACTGGGTTGAGCCCGACGATCGCCACCGCCTTCACGGGGTTCAGCCCGCGAATCCGGGCCGAGCTCCAGACGACCCACACCAGCAGCAGGCTCGACGCCCCAGCGATCATCTTGTAGGCGTTGACCTGCGTCGGGATGCTGAGGTGCGCGAACAAGTAGCTGATCGCCGTGAACAGAGGTCCGTAGGTGCTCGCCGTGTTGACCCACTGGGTCCCGATGTACGGGTAGAGGGGATCGCGGAGGATCGCGCCCGGGCCCGCCAGGTAGGGGTTGAAGCCGTACACGCCGCCGATCCGGCCGTAGGCGATGTAACTGAAAACGTCGGTCGACAGCATCAACGGCGCCAGCAGCACGATCAGCGTCAGGCAGCCGATCGCGATCAGCACCGGCCGCGCGGTGAGCTGATCGGCGCCCCTCACCATCGCGGCGTAGGCGACGAACATCAGCGCGAGCACGACCGCCAGCCCACCCAGCCCGAGGTCGATCCCGCCCCCGCCGAAGGCGCCCTGGAGCGAGCTCGGGACCGGTCGCACCGACTCAGGCAGCAGCAGGTCTGTCCGCGCCGCCGAGAGGGCAAGCAGCGACACGCTGAGGATCACGCCGGCGAATCCGAGCCAGCCCAGCCGGGCGCTCAGCCACCCCCAGCCGGAGAGAGGCCGCTGAGTCCGGCCGTAATCGAGCCCTCGTGCGCTGGAGGCAGGGGCCGGCGGCTCGCTCAGAGCCTCCGGGGCCCCCACCCGGAAGCCCAGGCCACCGCGATCGCGGACGTGGCCGGGGAGCTCAGAACTCATCGCGCGAGCCTCCCCGGATTCGAGGAACCGGGGCACGTCATATTGCTTCCCGTTTGCCGGACACGGGCCTCACCGATCTCCGAGGCTACGACACTCGCGGCGCGCGCGGGATCTACGACGGAGCGAGCGCGCGTATAGGATCGCGCGAGTGGGTGCGCAGCGTTCGTTGTTGGGGTCGCGGTGCCGGCCGGTCTTGCCGTGGTGGTCCCGTCCGCCTCGGCGGCGCCGACGCTGTACGTGTCGCTCAGCGGTGCCGGCATCGCGCAGTACTCGATCGCCCTGAACGGGCGCCTGCTGCCCAAGCAGCCAGCTCGCGTCGGCCCGGTGGTCGGCGATATCGGCGGGATCGGCGTGCTGCCCGACGGCAGCAGCGCATACGCCGCCAACACGTTTGCCGGCCTCGGGCCCGTGGTCAAGCAGGACACGCGGCTGTGGCAGTACAACGTGGCCGCCGCCTCGGGCGTGCTCAGGCTCAAGCAGCCGCGATCCGTCACCACCGGGAGGGGGCCAAGCCGAGTCGTGGTCGCGCCGAACGGCCGCAGCGTCTACGTGGTCGACGTCTTCGCCGACACGATCTCGCAGTTCACGGTTCAGCCGGGCACGGGGCGGTTGACGCCCAAGCGGCCGGCCGCGGTGCGCGCCGAGAACAACCCGGCCGGGATCGCGGTCGCCCCGAATGGGAAGTTCGTCTACGTCGCGAACCTCCAGCAGCAGGACCACGCCGATGACCAACAGCAGCCACCGGTTCGTGTTGCCGGACTGATAGCCGAGGATCTGTTCCAGAGGGCGAGCCACGCGATCACCACATCGAGTGAACCGTGCAGCCCGATCCACCGGCAGAACAGCGTCAACCAGATCGAGTTCAGGAACACGGCAACCACCGCGAGGACCGTCTGCCATGGCTCGGGGTCGTCCCGAGGGCCATGTTTGCGGCGACCGCCCAGGTCGAGCGCCAACACGTAGACACGACCGCGGGGACCATGACAACCACCATCCGTCCCCCCAGGCCCCAGGACCCGGCCTTACGGATCTCCCACGCCACGACTCCGGAGGCGAACAGCAGCCCGCCCACGCTGCGCAGCAGATCACGTGCCGGCCGGCGCGCTAGATCCATCGCTGTCCTCCTCGCGTTGACGCCTGCGACAGCCCCACACTCACCGCCACGAACATACTTAGCCCGGAGGATGCGGGGCGGGTCAGCTGGTCGCTGCCGCCACGGCACCGGCAGGCTTCGGCTCGGCCGATGAGCCCGTCCGCTCGGCGACCAGCTCGCGCATCCGAAGCAGGGAGATCGTGATCTCAGCGATCAGGGCCCGCGTGCGCAGGATGTCGACGACGCCTCGCGCGGCCCACCGATCGTCGACGGCGGAGCGCGCGACCAGGTCGGTCGCGCGGCGGCCGAGACGCTCGAGTTCGATCGGTGCGCGAACGGGGGGCGGCGCCTCGCTCCCCTCGATCGCGTCGGCCACCGCGGTGTGGGCGTCCGCGAGCTCTCCGATGCGCCGGAGCAAGGCGTCGACGAGGTTCGCCGCTTCCGGCGGTGGCGGCGCAACGGACTGCCGCGCCAGCATCTCCGCGCCGTACCAGCGGGTGTGAACGAACACTGTCATCTGCTCCCACAGATCGACGTCGTCCGCGTTCTTGGGGCCCTCGGTGAGGAACACTGCCAGGACGCCTTCGGCACGCAGCGTCACCGAGCGCGCGCGCGAGCGCAGGCGGGAGAGTCGCTGCGGGGCCACCGGCCGCAGGCGTCGCTCGACCGTCGCGGCGACCAGGTTGCCGCTCGCTCGGATCGCGTCGGCGAGCGACTGTGCCAGCTGCCCGCCGGCGCCGCGCGGCCACGCGGCGAGACCGATGACCACGCCGGCCGCCGCGCCGAGTGCGACGTCCTGGATGCGGACGATTCCGATCTCCCAGCCGACTGGCTCGACCAGGTTGAAGAGCACCGACACGAGCACGGTGAAGCCGGCCTGCCCCCATACAACGTTGATCGAGCCGGCCAGAAGCCCGCCGACCGCGGCGACGGGCAGGACGTACAGATAGAGGTCGCCCCTGGTTCCGATCAGGAGCAGCAACGGCAGGGCAACCGCAAACCCGATCGCCGTCCCGAGCACTGCCTGGATCGCGGTCGCGCCCGTTTGCAGCGCGTTCGTCCGAAGGACGCTGAGCGTCGCGAACAGCACCCAGAAGCCGTTCTCGACCTGGAGCAGGCCGCCGAGCAGCCGCGCGAGCGCGAGCCCGACAGCCAGCCGCAGGGCGTTCTGGAACGCGACAGAGCGGGGGCTCAGCGTCGAACTCGTCAGCGTCACGACGCGATCCAGGATCCCTTCGACGCGACGGTCGAGCCCCTCGCTGATCGAGCCGGCGCGGGCCGGGAACCGGTCAGCGCCGACGACGACGCGAACATCGGTGACGATCCCGCCGACCGACGTGGCGATCTCCCCGGCGAGCACCCCACGGTCGGCGCCGACCGCGAGCGCGTCGTCGTCGGAGCCAAACCGCAGCTCGTCTACGAGCGCCGCATCCGTACGTTCCCGGTGTGCCCGGCCCGCATCGGCCGCCGCCTCGACCGGCGGCGCCGGCCCCTCGCCGCGGAGCGCGGCCGACGTCGCGATCAGTAGGTCCTGTAGGTCGTGGGCGAGAGCGTGCTCCGCCTCGGCGACGCCCGGCAGCGACGCGGGTCGGTGTGCGAGGCGCTCCACGAGCAGGTGCGCGCGGCTGAGCCCGTAGCCCACGCGCATCCGCGCCTGGTCGCGCTCCGATGCCAGCGTCGGGCGCTCGCCGACCGCGAGGCGTTCGGGGCCCGCATCGGCGAGAGCATCGCGGACGGGCTCGGCGAAGGGCTCCAGCTCTTCGTGTGGCTCCTCCAGCGCGCCGATCCGCGCCGCAAGTGCGGCGATCGCGTCCGCGAGCGCCGCACGGAGCCGGTCCGTGGGACGCCGCGGCCAGATCGTCAAGGCCGCCACCAGCGAGATGGCGCCGCCGAGCACCACGCCCAGGACCCGAGAGTCCAGGCCGCTGGCCGGCGACGGAACGGCACACGCCACCAGGAAGAACAGGAGCACTCCGTTCGCGCCGGTAGCCACGTTCCGTCCCATCGCGGTCAACAGCGAGACGGACAGCGCAACCACGAACAGCAAGCCGGCGGCCGCGTACGTGTCCTGCGAGACCAGCGTCCCGAGCGCGACCAGCGCCGCGCCAATCGCGGTTGCAAGCACGTATGCGCGCGCCTGCTTGTGCAGGTCGCCGCTGAAGTCGGCGAGCGTCAGCAGCCCGATCACGCTGAGCGTGGCGAACACCGCGAGGACGTCGTCGTCGATCACGAGCCAGCCCAGGTAGAAGGCAACCGTGGCCGCGATCGCGGACCGCACGGCGCGCCGCTGCGGGAGGCCGAAGCTTCCGGCGATCTTCGATCTCGATTCGATCGGCTGATTCAACTCGGTCACCCCAACGCCCGAGTGGACGCCACCATAGCCGGTGGTCGGGCCGGAAGGGCGTGGGCCGGTGTCGGCGGTCGGCTCGTGCGCAGTCCAGTCGCCGCGTCCCGGGGCCGCTCCGCTCGTTTCGCTAGTCTGGCGCGCGACATAACCCAGCCGAGTTCCTCAGCGCTCAGGCGCCGAGGGAGCGGGGGACCCACTGGAGCCGGCCGGCTCCCGGGGCGAATCGCCGCAAGTTTTGCGGCGTAGCGCAAGCTCTTTCAGCGCGAGCCCGACAGCTAACCCCGTAGGCGCACGAAAGAGAAGGGATTTCCGTGTCGCAAACCGTGGTGGTTTCGGGCGCGCGCTGGACAGGCGCCGTCGCCGTTGTAGTGGCGTTGCTGTCGTTCGCGACCCCGGCACTGGCGAGCACGCCACGGTCGGGCGGTGCCGGTATGAGCGGCGGTGCGTCCGCATCTGCGTCCGGCAACGCTGGCTCGAGCTCGGCAAAGACGAGCAGCACCTCGGATTCGTCGTCGACGACGGGCGACTCAAAGCACCTCGGCGACCGGACCCTGCGCCAGGGGATGAGCGGCCACGACGTCCGCGTCCTCCAGTCGTATCTGACGATCGCCGGCTTCAGCGCGACGGTTGACGGGGGCTTCGGCCCGGCGACACTCAAGGCTGTCGAGGCCTTCCAGCGGGCTCAGGGCATGACGGCCGACGGAGTCGTGACGCGCTCGGTCGAGTTGGCGCTACGCAAGGTCGTCGCGAGCGTGGAGGCCAAGCCCGCGACCGGGACGACGCGAATCAACTCCGATGGCACCGCAACGGCGCCGGCGGGCGCGCCTGCGTCCGTCCAGCAGGCGATTGCCGCGGCCAACAAGATCATCGACACGTCCTATTGCGTCGGCGGCGGACACGGTTCCTGGAACTCGAGCTGTTACGACTGCTCCGGCGCGGTCAGTTTTGCGCTCCACGGCGCCGGACTGCTGGACTCTTCGGAGGACTCCACCGGGCTCGAGTCATTCGGAAGCCCGGGTCGCGGAAAGTGGATCACGATCTACGCCGACTCCAGTCACGCCTTCATCGTCATCGGAGGGCGTGCGTTCGATACGGCCGACTACGGCGGCCCCAACATTCCCTCGGGCGACGGTCCGCGATGGCGATCGAACCCGACCGGGAACCTGCAGGACGGCGGCAATTACGTCGTGCGTCACCCGGCCGGGCTGTAGTCGGCCGGGCTTGGCTGAGCGGCCGGCGGCTACCGGCCGCCGGCGACCGACCAGGCCGAGAGCGATCCGCACACCCGCGGCCCCGAACGCTCAGAAGTCCGGCTGGAGGGTTTGACGCTTCATCATGGCGTTGAGCTGACCAGGCGCCACGATGCCGAGGATTTGGGCGGTCAATGCCTTCCGCGGCGCGATCCGGACGGGCCGGGTACGCGCGGCGGTGAGCATCCAATCAGCCGCTTCTTCGGGACTGAGGGAGAGCGCTCCGTCGTACTCGCGGGTTGGCGCGATCATCGGGGTGGCCACCAAGGGGTAGTACAGCGTCGTGGAGTGCACACCCAAGTCGCCCCACTCCGTCTCGATGGCGCGGCTCACGGCGCTGAGGGCAGCCTTCGACGCGTTGTAGATGCCGAACAGCGGCGAGGCCTCGGGCAGAACGCGCCAGGTGGCGACGTTGATGATGTGCCCGTCGCCACGCTCGATCATCCCGGGCGCCAGCCCTCGGATCAGCCGCAACGGGGCGTAATAGTTGAGCGCCATCGTGCGGTCGACGTCGTGCCACCGCTCGAGCGACTCGGCCAGCGGCCGGCGGATGGACCGGGCCGCGTTGTTGATCAGGATGTCCACCTGGCCGACGGTCTCCACGAGCCCATCGACGGCGTGCAGGTCGGCGAGATTCGTCGGCATCGCGATCGCGTTGCCACCCTGTGCCGCGATCCGGTCGACGACCGCGGCCAGCAAGTCCTCCCGGCGTGCGACGAGGATCAGCGTGGCACCTTCGGCGGCGAGTTTCTCGGCTGCGGCCTCGCCGATCCCCGATGAGGCGCCTGTCAGCAGGATCCGTTTCTCACGCAGGTCGACCGAGGTCCGTGCGGGCAGATGCAGTTCCGGGCGCATCCCGGCCAGCGTGAGGGCCGTCTTGAGCCGCGCGACCACATCGGCAGTCGCCGGGGTCGCGGCGTCCGCCTCGGGCGGCCGCTGAGGATTCCCGGGGGCGCCGGGCGGTGTAGGCGTACTCATCGCTGATACTCCTGCGCGTCCATCAGCCGTCGTCATCATCATGACGTTGTCGGGGTCCGGACGCATCCGGCCGGAGAACGAGACCGCCTTTCAGCAGCTCGCCCAGGGTGTCGGCAGACCACTCCTAGGGTGGGTAGTCGCCAGCGCCGACCGCGCGCATAGTCCCTCTCGTCCCCTATCTCACTCCAGAGGAGTTGCTATGTCTCGCAAAGTCACTCATACGGCATCATCGCTTGCCAGGCGATTGCACCTACGCAGCCCGTCCGCCGCGATGCTGGTTGCCGGTGTCGCACTGAGTCTGGCGCTCGGCGGTACGGCTAGCGCCGCATTCGACCTTTCCAAGGGTGACAGCCTGATTGCCAAGCACTCACTGTCAGGCAATCGGTTGAAAGGCCACACCGTCACAGGCGCGCAGATCAGAGTCAATACGCTTGGCAAGGTTCCCAGCGCGCTGAACGCCGACCACGCACGACTCGCGGTCAGTGCCGACGCCGCCCAGCACGCGCTCAACGCGGACAGCGCGGGACACGCGACCGCCGCGGACAACGCCACCCATGCCAACACCGCCGACACGGCGAACGCGCTGCCGGCGCTTCATTGGGTGAACCTGACACTGACCAACAACTGGGTTGACGCGAATACCTCGCCGGACGCGCGGCCGCCGGCGGTAGCGCTCGACGCCCAGGGCGTTGTTCACTTCCGTGGTCAGATCATGTGCAGTGTCGCGACCTGCAGCAGTACGTTCTCCACGGTGCCTTCGAACCTGAATCCCTCCCAAACCGTGCGGGTCACGGCGAACCAGTTCAACGACGCAACCGGCCAGATCAACATCGCCGCGAACGGGTCACTCGACAACTTCGACGATCCCGACCACACCACTGCGCTCTACACGCGCACTGGCCTCGACGGCATAACGTACGCGCTCGGCTAGGAACAAGCGTGACGTCGAACCCGGGCGCCGTCACACGCGCCCGGGTTCGAGCCGTTTAATCGGTAGGCGGTGCGCCCCCAAACGATGCGCCGCTCGCAGTGGGCGATCCAGGACATTGCGCTGAACGGGGGCCTTCATTACACTTTGGTCGGTGGGCGTGCGTCGACGGCAGAAAGACGACGAGGAGCTGATCCAAGGTGAGCCGAGCGTGCCCCGCGGGTCGCCGCGCGAGGGTCGTCGCGAGATGGGTCGAGGGCCCGAGGTCGAGCACGGCATCCTCAACGGGAGCCAAGCGGACGAGGGCGGTGCGGATCAGCATGAGCGCAACCCGCCGGAGAAGGCCCCTGAGGGTCCATCTGTCGCAGAGCAAGCCAGCGGGCAGGTCGAGACGATCCTTGGGGCCGCAGAGGAGGCGGCATCGGAGATCAGACTGCAAGCCCGCAACGAAGCGGGCGCGCTGCGCGAGCGGCTGCGGGCCGAGGCGCAGGCCGAGGCCGATCGCATCCGCATGGAGGCCCAGGCCGATGCGCGGGAGACCCGAACGGAAGCACACGCCGCGGCCGTCGCGCTGAGGGAGGAGGCGATCGCCGAGCTCCGGACCGAGGTCGAGCGTACATGCGCGCGCCTCGGGGAGGATCTGCTCGTTCGCGCGCGCGCAACGATCGACACTTTCGCGGGCGCCCCCGCGCCGGCTCCCGGGAAAGCTGGGCGCGGGCCGAAGGGCGTCGCCTCCGGTCCGTGAGGTCCTCCCGTATCTAGGCGCGGTCCTGGCCCGCCGTTGCCGGGACACCGGAGCGCGATGTGCCCTCGGAGCCCCGCGAGCGCAGAGCGTGCTGGATGTGCCGGCCCAGCTTGCCGAGGCTGGTCAGCCCAGGCGCGGGATCGCTCAGGGCGAGAACTGAGTGAGTCGTGTGCCGACGCGGGAGCACGCCCTTCCACGCGGCTAATGGTCGTCCATGCACCGCAAGGTGAAGCAGAGCACGCGGGTCGAGTTCCTCTGAGCGGTAGCGAACCCCTACTTGGTAGGTCGTGGGCTCGACCTGCGAGCCGGTCACGAGCGCAGCCCAGATCCCGGGAAGGTTGACACCGGCCGCCGTCGCGAGCGCGAGCGACCCGTAGACGCGCGGATTGACGTCGATCAGGTGGGGTCCATGATCGTCATGGATGAACTGGGCCTGGAAGATGCCGCTCCAGCGCAGAGCGTCGATCAGACGCGCGACGTCAGCCTCGAGCTCGGAGTCCGCGGGGACGGTCTCCGCGAATGCGCTCACTCCCACTCCGGGGGGCCACACCCGGCGCGACACTTGATGGACGGTGCTCACAACCTGACCGCCAAGCGCAACGCCGCAGACGGCCCCGAGGCGCCCGCCCAGCTGGGACTGAACCAGCCACCCGCCATCCTCCAGGTCGTCGAGCAGCCATCGCAGCTGATCGCGTGATGTGATGAGTCGGGCGTCAGTGCGGATCAGGTCGCCTCCCGGCAGCGCTCGCGCGGAACGGATCGGTTTGACGATCAGGGGAAATTCGGCAGCCGAGACTTCAACGATCCCGTCACGATCGATGACCTTCGTGCCGGGAACCTGCAGCCCCAACTCCGCGGCCTGGCGATACAGGGCAGTCTTATCGGTGATCCGCAGGACGACATCCAGCCCCGGCAGTCCCGCCGCCGAGCGGAGCGCGGCATCAGGCGAACGGGAGATCGCGATCAGGTCCTGCTCGGTACCGGGGATCACGACGGCGAGCCCCAGCCGCCCAAGCGCGCCGCCAAGGCGCTCGCAGAAGGCTGCCGGTTCGGACCCGGAATACGGCAGCACGATTGTTCCAGCCGCGGCCCGGGAGCGTGCTGCGTAGGCGCGCCGGCTCGTGGCTCCCACCCACGGCTCATAGCCCGCGGCTCGCAACGCCCGCACCGCTGCGAGAGGGCCGGTGTGGTCTCCTCCCGTGACCAGCACCCGCATTGCATTTTCAGTACGCGGAGCAGGCATGGCTGAGGTGGTCTATGGATACAGTCTCGGCGACTTGGATGTCGCGAGCATCATCGAGGCGACGGCCGCCAGACCGGTGTTGGTCGTTGGCTCGCTGCCGCCGCTCGGTCGAGATTGGGATTTGTTCGTGCACGACAGCGATCGCGCGGCGATCGAAGCTCAGCTGGCTGCGACAGGCTTCGTGCCGGCCCAGCGGCGCTGGGTGCGCCCGTCCAAGAACGCTCCCGATGTCGTCGAACTGTTGGGCCGAGCGCAGTGGCGGCTGCCAGAGCCCGAGGTCGAGAGGTTGCTCGCAGACGCCGTGCCGCTGGACGGTCATGTCCGCCTGTGCGTTCCCGCGCCGGCGGACCGTCTGCTGATCCTTGCCCGAAAGCTCCCGCGGACGCCCGGCTTTCTGGAACCGAAGCACCGTGCGCGGATCCGGGCGACCCTGGGCGAGGATCCGGCCGCGTTTGCGCGGGCGCGCGAGCAAGCGCCAGCGTGGCAGCTCAAGCGGGATCTTCGTCGCCTCGAGGCACGTTACGCGCGCGGGCCACGCACCCGCAGGCCCTATTCGTACCTACGCAGGCCCCGCCAGGGAGCGATCATCGCCTTCTCGGGCCTCGACGGTGTCGGCAAGACCACCCAAGCGCAAGCGCTGAGCGCATCGCTTGCGGCGCTGGGCTACGAGTCCGAGGTCATATGGGCACCCATCGGCCAGAATGCGTGTCTGCGACGGTCCGCGAGCGCGGTCAAGCATGCGGTGTCGTATCTGCCAGTTGGGCCTCTCGCCGGCGTACGTGGCGAGGCGTTGGAGTCGCATCTGCTGTCGCGGACTGAGCCGGAGACACCCGGCTTCGGACCTTCCCGGAAGCTCGCCTCGGGAGTCTGGTCCACGGTCACCACGCTCGCCAACGCGCTTGACCTTCGCCGGGCAGCACACGGGACCCGGACGCGCGGCCGGATCGCGATCTACGACCGGTACGTACTCGACACCGTGGTCGATCTCCGTTTCCGGTATGCGCCGGAAGCTCGGCTCCGGTTCCAGGAGACGCTCGTCCGTGCGCTTACTCCGACCCCGAAGCGTGCCTACCTGCTCGACGCCCCACCGGAGGTCGCTCATCGTCGCAAACCCGACTGGAGCCTCGATCAGACCCGCCTCCGGGCGGGGCTGTACCGGCGTGAGCACGCAGCGCTCGGAGTGCGGCTCCTGGACGCCGGGCGGCCTCTCGAGGACCTCGGCCGCGAGATCCTGCAGGACGTGCTCCAGTCGCTTACCGCCTAGAGCGCGCGTGGCAGCGACGTGGATGCCTTAGCGACGGAGCCCGGATCTGTGGTGGCGATGTTCGATGCGCCCGGTCGATATCTTCGCCGGCAGTGCCGGCACAGCGGGGGTCGTGCCGTCCACGACGGCCGCGATGTCACCCGTGATCCGAAGGCATGGGCTTGTCGGCGCGAGGCGGTAGTCGTGCGTGGTCGCGGCTACGTACTGGGGCTTCAGCACCAGGTTGTGATACCGGCTGAAGCCTCCCCCAGACGGATCAATCGGGCTCCCGACCGCGCCCCATACGCAGTTGTCGTGCAGCCGGTTATTTGTCCCCACAGGATTCCCGTCCGGCCACCAGGACTCGGCGTCGTGGCGGATCCGTGAGTTCGTCAGCAGATTGTCGTACACGTTGGAGCCGCTCGATGCGTAACCGTCATCCCCGGAGAAGATGATCCCCTCACCGTTGCCGTCGATCACGTTGTGGTCCACGGTCGTGCCCTGCGCGTCCGGGTACAGCTGAACGCCGCGATCCGCGTTGCTGTAGATCAGGTTCCATTCGATTCGCGTGCTGGTGGCTGCGTCGACGTAGATGCCGTGGTCGTAATTCGTCGACGGGAGCCGGCCGCACTCGTGGATGCGGCTGTGATTGATCAGCGTGTTCGCGGCGGTCCCCCATGGTCTGCTGCCGATGATGAAGCAAGTCCCGGTGTGGTCGTTGGTGATGTCGTCGCCCGTGAACGTCGCGTTGTTGGCGTTGATCGTCGGGCTCGGAAGGTTGTCGGAGTTGACACCGTCCAGGCGCAGCCCCCTGACCGTGACGTAATCAGAACCCCGCGCGATCCAGAACCGGCCTACGATCGTGGCGCGCTGACCCGGGTAGACGGCGAGTGTGATCGGCGCGCCCGTCCGGCCGCCGCGGGCGATCTTCAAGTCTTCGTCGTAGGTGCCCGCGAGCACGCACCCGGTCTGTCCGGGTGATAGTGAGTCGGTGAGCTGCTGCACGGTCCGGAATGGCGCCGTCATTGTCCCGGCCGCGGAATCCGATCCCGACGGTGACGCGAACCGATCGCATGTCGTCCCGGCTGTCGCTGACCCGGTCAGCAGACAGGCCGTGCACGCAGCTGCCGCCGAGAGGACAACGAATCCCTTCATCGCAGCACTAAACGAGCTGTTCGTCCATGGACACCAGCTTTCGCGGCCATCCTGGCCGCCCGGCCTAGTTGATCTGGTGAACTAGGTCCCTACTCGTGCGCAGTAGCCAAGTGGGACCTGGTGCTATGCCGGTCCGCTGGACGGTTGCACATCACCCAGGCCGTGACTACGGCTGTGGTTGCTTCACAACGTGGGTGCGGATTACTCGCATCTCGGTTGCGAGTGGCTCAGTCGCGGTCCGTTCAGCCGGAGCGCCACGCCTCTGCAACTGCAGAGGCGTAGAGGCGCTCGAAACGCATCGCGACGGACGGGAGGGTGAGCTCGGGGAGCCGGGTACCCGAGGCCGCCGCCAGTCGCTTCGCCCGCTGTGGATCGTCTAGCAACTCGGCGATCGCCGCAGCCAGTCGCGGAGGGTCCTGCGGAGGCACGAGCACGCCGGTCGCGTCCGGCTCGACGAGATCTCCGAGCCCGCCTACGTCCGTGCTCACGACCGGCACACCATATGCAATGCACTCCATTACGAAGATCGGTGTCCCCTCGGAGTCGGAGGACAGAACGCCGACGTCGAGCGCCTCCAGGATCGAGCCGATCTCCTCGCGATGGCCGAGAAAGTGCACGCGGTCGGAGGTGCCCAACGCTTCGACCTGACGTTCCAGCTCTCTCCGGCTCGGACCTCGTCCGGTAATCACGAGGTGTGTATCGGGATGCTGCTCAAGCACGATCGCGTGCGCGCCCACCAGCACATCGAGAGCCTTGACCCGGCGAAGCGTGGCGATCGTGCCGATGAGCTTCGCTGATCGTGGAATTCCCAGCGCGTGTCGCAGATCCGTCGCGCTCGGGCCCTCGCGGGGGATGTATGCCGCGGGAATCACCTCGATCTGTGCCCTCGGCACTCGATGTCGCTTTACCATCTCCTCACGGGTGAAGTTCGACACGGCCACGTACCGGGTCGCCAGCCGGCCGACGACCTCCCTGTACAGAAATCGGCGCAGCCGCCCGGACGGGAAGGTCCCATGTTCGTGAGCGATCACCACGGGCACACCTCCGAGCTTTCCCAGCAGCACCCCCCAGAGGCTCGAGCCGAACATGTGCGCATGCAGGACGTCGAACTTCTTGCGCCTCATCAGCCTGACGAGCCTCCCGAAGGGGATCAAGTCGAGTGTCCCTCGCCGGCCCAACACCATCAACGGAACGCCGCCTGACGCGAGTGCCTCTCGGACGGAAGGCTTGGCACCGCGCGTGACACACACCTCCACCTGGAGTCCGTTCCGGGCCAGTTCGCCTGCCAGCGCGACCACGAACCGCTCCGCGCCGCCCCCCGAGCCGGCAAGGTTGTCGATCAGCATCAGCACGCGGAGCCGCCGCCCCCCTTCTTCGAGCACCGCGTGATGATCTCATGGGCGAGGCTCGTCCCACGCTGACGGGTCCGTGCTCGACCCAGGAGGCTCGCGCGGACCCTGGAGCTACCGGCCGTGTTCGCTCGCGAGTGGAGCTCGGGACGCTCTCAGCTGGACGCGGGGGAGTAGCGGGCGCACGAGCGCCGCGAGGTCGGCGGTCGTGCGGGGCGCGATCAGGCGCAACGAGCACAGGTAGATCGCGGCCCCAAGCAGCGTCTCCGCGGCGAGCAGCGCGAGATCGACGGGGAGGGTGTGCGTGCCCGCGTGGACGACCAGCCGGTCGATCGCATACAGCGCGCAGGCCATCACCGCGGCGGCCAGCGCCGGCGGCCACACCGTCGCCGCGAGCGCGCGCAGCCGGATCTCGAGCACGGCGTGAATTCCCCAGAGCGCGTACACCGCGACCGCGACCGAGGCGAGCGAGATAGCCCCGCATACTCCTACGGTCCCCAGCGGGAGAGCGGCCGCCACGAGCGCGACAGTCAGCGCCAGCGCCAGTCCGTGCATCCGCGGCAGGAAGCCGACGCGGCCGGTGGCCTTCCAGAGCTCGGTCGCGAGCGCGCCGATGGACAACGCCCCGCAGCTCGCGGAAAGCGCCATCAGCGCATACCCGGCCTGGTGCCACTTGGCACCGAACACGACGGTCATCGCTGGCACCCCAAGCGGCACGAAGATCAGTCCGGCTGGAAAGCCGACCGAGCACACTCCGCACAACGATCGCGTTACGGCGCCCCGCAACCGCCGCCGGTCCGACGCCATGCGCGCGAACGACGGCAGCAGGACGTACGCGATCCCGTTGACGATCAGGCCGAGCGGCTGGGTGGCGACGCGCACCGCGTAGGTGTACTGCCCGAGCGCGCCCGCGCCGATGAAGCGTCCGATTCCGGCCACGGGTGTCTCATCGACCCCACGCTGGATCAGGTCGCCCACGACGATCGGCCGGCCAAAACGTGCAAGCCCTCGCCAGGTGCCCATCGAAGCAAGCCGAGGACGGGGTCGCCAGCGTGCCAGCGTCCACGCGGCGAGCGCGCTCACGATCGCCCCGGCGTACGTTGCGAGCACCAGCGTCCACGCCCCCAGCCCGTTGGCCCCGGCGAGGATCGCCACGACCAGGTACGCGATCGCTGCCAGCGGGTCGATGACCAGCCGCCGCACAAACGAGAGCCGGCGCTGCAGGAGAGCCTGGGGCACGATCTCGACCATCCGCAGCAGCAGCCATCCCGACATCACGGCCGCGATCAGCTCGACCTGGTGGCTGTGGAAGAACAGCCCCAGCAGGGGGGCGGCAGCCAACGCGAGGACCATCATGATCGCGCCAGAGACGACCGTCGACAGGAACGCGGTGTTGGGTACCTCCTCGCCACCGCCCTGTCGCTGGACGACGGCGGCGGCCATGCCGGTGTCGCCGATCAGCGTGCCGAGGCCGGCGATCAGGATTCCGGCAGCGAAGTGACCGAAGTCGCGTGGCTGGATCAGGTGCGCCAGCGCGAGGTAGCTGGCGAGCGTGATGCCCTGCGTGAGCACATAGCCGAGTCCGGCCATGCGGACGCCTCGAACCACGACGCCCGTCATGCCGGGCGGAGCGGAGCGCTCGCGAACCGCCGGCGCGTCGGGACTAGCCGTGGGGCGGAGGCTCATGCGCCCGCCATAGCCGGGTGGCTCGAATCCGCCGGATTGCAGCGCTTGCCTTCAGTCGGAAGCGCCACCGAGCATCACCGTGGTAGATCCCGACGCGCGGCCACTGGAGCGCGCCCCGGGGCGTCAGGCTGGTCGACAGGCGCGCTGCGGCCGCATATCCCGCCTCACTCGCAGCATCCGCGACTCGCTGGTCGACGTCTCCGTACGGATAGGCAACCGCCGTGCAGGGAGCGCCGAGCCGGCGATCGCACTCCAGGCGGGATTCGAACAGTTGCCTGTACGTCGCATCGTGATCCAACTGGGTCAGGCGAGGATGCGTGCACGTGTGCGAACCGACTTCCCACCCGAGCGCGGCGAGCGAGCGAAGATCGTCCCAGTCCATTCCCTGGAGCTCGTCGGCGAACGGTGTGTCCGCCCACCGGCCGGTGCCGTTCCATACCAGCGGTTGCCGCCGGTTCATGAATGCGGTGGGAATGAACACGGTCGCCACCAGCCCTAGCCGGGTGAGGACCGGTTGGGCTCGCTCCAGCACCGACAGGAACCCGTCATCGAACGTAACCGCGAGGGTGCGTCGATGTGGTGGGCGCAGAACCGCATCGGTGAACGTCGCGCCCTGGTAGCCCCGCTCGACGAACATGCTCAGCTGTTGCTCGAGCGCGTCGGGTCTCACCGCGAGCGTGGCCTGCCAGGTCGGGCTGACGGCGTGATAGCAGAGCACGACCACGTCGCTCACGAGCGCGCCGCCTTCTCGGATTCTGCGCGCGCCTGCCTGGGACGTACGTCTGAGGCCTCTTCGGAAGCCGCTCCGGCATCCGCGGGCTTACGGCAGAAGAAGATCGTCTCTCCCGGATCTAACCCGAATCGCTCCTGTACGGCGACTGGGAGCGCCTGGACGAACTCTGAAACGATGACCGAAAAGCCGACCTGCTCAAGCTGCGCGACGTAGTCACCCCCGTACTGCCGCAGGACGAACTCCTCGTACCTGGCGCCCGTCGCTGGTCGTGCACGTTCAATCGTTCGTTCGCGAGCGGTGTCGACCGTGGCTTGCAGAAGCGCCCATCCCCCAGGCTTCAGCACGCGGTGTAGCTCCGCCATGGCGGTCTCGTCGTCCTCGATGACAACTAGGACGTGGTTACAGATGACGGCGTCGAAGCTCTCGCTTTCGTAGTGCATCGCGGTCGCGTCGACATGCTCCATCGCGAGCTTGGAGTCATAATCCGCCGAGCGGTAGTCGACCTGGGTGAGACGTCGTATGGGGCTCTCCAGGCACACCTCCGGGGCGATGTGAAGCAGGCGGTGAGCGCGCTTCAGCGCGTCCGTCTGTTCAGTCAGGAAGAGCCAGTCGACCCGATGGCGGCCGAGAGAGCCGCATCGCGGGCACATCAGCGAGCGATGACCCTCGCGGCCGACATGGGTCCGAAAGCGCCGGAAGTTACCCCCGCAACAGTTACAGCTCACGCGATTGCCTGTGTACAGCCGCCAGGTGAGGCGGTTGGAGAAAGCGCGGAGCGTCGGCCGACTCGCGTGTGGGATCACGCGCCTGAGCAGCCGAGCGGATGTGGCGCGGGCCTTCAACGCCCACGGCTCCATTTGGGGGCGAACAGAGCCGGTAGACCCAGGGTCCATCGAAAGGCCGCGTCAGTGGTGCCCTGGCCGACCGCGACACGGCGAATGTCGAGCGGATCCCAGTTGCTCGTCCGGGTATAGCCACCGTAGTTGCTGAAAGCTAGGCGCACACCGGCGGCGCTCGCGGCCGCCTTGGTGGATGAGTCAATCGTCGCTTGGTAGCCAACCGGATATGCGAAGGTCGTCGGACGCTCCCCCAGCTCCGTTGCGATTCGGTCGAGGCTGCGCTCGATCTCCGCTCGCTGGTCTGCTGCCGGCAACGTCGTGAGCACGGGGTGGGTGTCCGTATGTCCGCCGAAGCTCATCCCGGCGGCCGCCATCTCGCGGGCCATGCGCCAGGTGACGAATTGGTCTGCTGTGCACTCCAGTGGGCGGCGGCCGCTCCCGGTCGCAGACGCCAGGTGGGAGAGCATGTCGTCGCCGCGCGACCGGGGCAGGTGGCGTCGAAGTCGCACCAGCTTGTCGACGGTGCTTGCCGTCCGCACTCCGCGCAGGGGCAAGGCGGTGTCCCACCATTGCGACGGATCCAGGCGGTCCCGCTTGCTTAAGGCGACCATCCATGCAATTTCATCCCACCAAGGCGTCGCCGTTCCATCCACGAACCCTGATACGAGGAAGAACGTCACTGGGATGCCGTTCTCAGCGAACAGCGGGAATGCGACTTCGTAGCTGTCGCGATAGCAGTCGTCGACCGTCACGATCACACGACGCCCCGGTTCAACGAGTTCTTGTTCTGTGAGCTGATCCGTGGACAGCACGTCGCAGTGCCGGCGCAGCAGTCGTAGCTGCTGCTCGAGCGCCTCGGCGGTACCGCCGACGGGCATGGATTGGGTGGCCGAACCTGCGGCGATCCTGTGATAGGAGAACGCGACCACACCGCGCCAGGTCCGTCCGAGGGCAAGTCCCCCGAGACCGAGGTGGTCGATCGCTGCAGCAACTCGGGCCTTGTAAGCGGCTATCGCGCACCACCCCTGGTCGCCGTCACGTGCCTCCCGTATCCGCTCACTCTCGCGTCCGCGGCGCGCAGCGGGTCCGCGGAACGACCTGCGCTTGCGGCTGCAAGCATCGCCGGCGCGGTGGCCAGTAGGAGCCATAGCTGCTTGCTGTATTGGTCCGAGATGAAGAACTCAGCCGCCAGCATCGCCACGATCGCGAGGACCAGCGCCCGCGCGAGAAATTCGTCTCCTCTACGACCGGCTGCCTGCAGGCGCGCCGCCGCTGAAAGCGCTGCGCGCAGCGCGGCCAGTACGACGCCCGCGAACAGCACGAGGCCCACGATCCCAAGATCGGCCCAGATTTCCAGGTACATGTTGTGTGCTGGTTGAGGGTCGGTGAGGATCTGGTCTGCGCGGGTGGTGACTCCGGGCGCAATCAGGAAGTTCTTCGCATCAGACTGGAAGTTGTCAGTGCCAAGCCCAACGATCGGGTTCGTCTCGATCGCGCGCCCGGCTACCGTCCAAAGCGTCGTCCGGGGCGTCTGAGTCGTGCTGATGTGTTCGACAGCGGACGCCGGCGCGAGCAGCGCGAACCAACCCGCGACCAGCACCAACCCCGCGATCGCCGCGAGCGCTGCCTGGCGGCGCCAGCGGCCGGCAACGGCAATCATCGCGACGCCCGTAACTCCGAGCGCCACGAGCCCGCCGCGCGACGCGGTGGCCCCGAGACCCACGAGCAAAAGCACGGAGGCGCCAACCGCGGCCCATCTGCGGACGCCCGGGCGGCCGCCGACCCCGAGGGCGAACGCCAGCACCGCCGCGGGCACCAGCACGGCCGCCGTCTCGTTTGAGTCACCGAGGGCGCCCACCAGGCGCGAACTGTCCTCGGTCCCTCCAGTCGCCACCCCGTACAGCGTCGCCAGCAGCGCCCCGGCCACGAACGCGGCCGCGATCCAGCGCACGTGTTTGAACCGCCTGACGCCCACGTAGAGGATCGGGAACAGGGCGAGGTCCTGTGCGTACCGGCTCGCCCCGAGCAGCGCCGTGTTCGGGCTGCGTGCCCACGCCACGCTCAGGATGCTCCAAGCCACCAGCGCGATCCCAGACACCGCGAGCCAGCGGTGCTCGCCGAAGAGGTCGCGGGACCCCGCGCGCGGCCTGACGGCGACGGTCGCGACCCACACCAGGACCAGGAGCAAGCCGAGCCCCTTGGCGCCGGTCGCCGCGCCGCCCAGCGACAGAACCGCCGCGAATGACGCGACGGTGAACACGACGATCGCGACCGCCAGGTCCTTGAACATCGCGATCGCGATCGCGATCGCGGCCGCGGCCACGACGGCCGCCACCGGCCAGCGAGCTGCAACCAGACCGAGGCCGACCGCGGCCACGAGCCCGAGTGCGAGAACCGCCAGCGCGTCGCGGTCAGGTGACCGGAGGGAGCCGTGCATCACTCGATCCGGGCCCCGTTCGGGGCGCTCGCTCCGTTGCTCTCGGCGCCGGCGTGCTCGC
Organism: Solirubrobacteraceae bacterium; assembly: GCA_036490875.1. Lineage (GTDB taxonomy): Bacteria > Actinomycetota > Thermoleophilia > Solirubrobacterales > Solirubrobacteraceae > Palsa-465. The sequence continues at coordinate 77,473 of DASXDA010000005.1, read as the reverse complement.
TCCCGCGTCGCTGCAGCAGGCCCCGCAACACCGGCTGACCGCTGTCGGTGGCGTAGTAGTACCCCGCGCCGGACTCGGGCGCCCCGACCAGGACGACGCCGCTGGGCACGATTTCCTGGCGCATGAGCAGCTCGCCGAGGTCGGACATCTTGCGCAGCTGGCTGTTGCCAACGCGCGCCACGAGCAGCACGTCGTCGGCCGCCCTGGCGAACGGCAGCGCATCCGCGACATCGGTCAACGGCGGCGAGTCGATCACCACGAAATCGCTGATCGAGCACGCGTCGCGTATCAGCTTGTCCACGCTTTCCGGCGTGATGCGATCCGTCTCGTCAGGGTCGACCTCCCCTGCGAGCAGAAACTCGAGCTGCATCCCGTACGTACGCATCCACACGAGCGCGTCGAACAACGAGACACGTCCGACCAGAACCTCGTCTAGTCCGTGCGCAGCGCGCAATCTCAGTGCCCGTCCGACACTCGGCCGGCGCATGTCCGATTCGATCAGGATCACCTGATTGCCTGCAGCCGCCAGCGAGGCCGCCAGGTTCAGCGCGACCGTGGTCTTGCCGTCGCGGGGCGCATCACCGGTGACGAGGATGGCGTGCCCGGATCCCTCGTCGCTCTGCTTGATCGTGAACCCAGACCGCAGCGCCTTGAAAGCCTCTGAGACCTGCCCGGTCAGCTCCGCCGGAACCAGCGGCGAGGCGCCCGAGCGCTGGCGTGGAACGCGCGCCACGACCGGTAGGTCGAAGATCTCGCGCAGGTGCTCCTCGTCGCGGAGCTTCGGCTCGAACGCCTGCAGCCCGAGCACCGCGAGGACGCCGAAGATCAGGCCCGCAAACCCGCCCGCGGCCAGGCTCAGCTTGGTGTTGGGCGAGGATGGCGCGGCCGGCGGTGTCGCCCAGCTTGACACCCGCACGGTCGGATCTGGGCTCACGCGCAACGTCTCCAGCACCGCCAGCTGGCTGGCGACGGTGGCTCGGTCGCCCGGGCCCAGGCTCTTGATGCTGGCCTCGAGCGTCGGGATCAGAGTCGCGAGCTGGGCATGCATCGCATCGGTGCGCGCCTGGACGGTGTCCTGCGCGAACGCATTCGCCAGCGTGGCGGCGCGTCTGGGGCTGGACGCCCTGGCCTGGACAGCGATGATCTGGCTCTGGGTCACCGGCGTGGCAGAGACCTGCTTCAGCAGCGCGGTCGGGCCTCCGCCTAGCTGCTGCGACACGACCGACGCAACGCTCGGCGAGGTCACCAGCTTCGCGACCGTGAGCACGCCGGCGGTCGGATCACTCGTGTCGCGGATCAGCGGCAGCCCCATCAGGTTGGCGTCGTCGGCCGACACCGGTGTGACGAGCATGTCCGCCTCGCCCGTGTAGCTCTTGGGCGCCAGCGAGACGTACAAGAACGCCGCGCCCAGCCCGGCCGCAATGAACGCGACGATCATCACAATATGCGAGCGGATCAGACCGACGTATCGGGACAGCTCCGCCCGCGGGGGGCGCGCTGCCAGCCACGACCCGTGGCGTCCGCTTGATGTGTGTGCCGAAGGCGGCATCTTGCTCCTAACTTGGTTGCCGTTTCTCAAAGTTCTCCGGAGATCGCCACGCGGCGGCGAATCCCCGCCACATCCCGATGCCCCACCCGACGTGCATCGCGGCGAACGCCAGCGGAAGACCGAGCGCATCTCGCAGTGGCGCGGTCCGAGCGGCGCGGGCGGTCTCGACCGCGACCGCGACCGCGTAGACGCTCAGCGCGGCGCGGGCCGGCCGGCGCAAGGCCCTCGGGCTGGCGACGGCCGCGGCGAGCGTCCCGACCAGTGCCGGCGCGAGCGCGTGCGAGCGCCGGCGAGCAACGGGATGGCGCGCGAGCGTGCGCGCGCGGTAGCTTCCGTAGTCGTGGTACTGACGCAGGAATCCCGCAAGCGTGCGGCGCGGCACGTACTGAGCGGCCATCGTCGGCAGCGACACGATGCGCTGCCCGTCCGCGAGGAAGCGAGCCGCCAGCTCGGAGTCCTGGTTACGCAGCCAGCGCGGGTCCCAGGCCCCGTAGTGGCCGAGCACCGATCGCCGCCACACCCCGGCGAACACGCCCGTGTCGAGGTCGGACTCGCGTGCGCCAAGTGCACCGGGCCGAGCCAAGCGGCGCGACGACCCCCGGCCGAGCGGCGAGCACAGCGCGAGCGCCACGGTCCCAGAGAAGCCGCCGTCGGCGCGTGGGACGGCTGGCCCGGCGACCCACGCGGCGTCGCCGCGCTGAAGCCGACCGATGCCATCGGCGAGATACGTCTGCGGATAGAAGCAGTGAGCGTCCATCCGCGCCACGAACTCCCCCCGGGCGTGGGCAAACGCGAGATTGAGGCCGTCCGGCGTGCGACCGCTCGGGTTATCGAACACGCGCACGCGCGGGTCGCGTGCCGCAAACCGCTCGAGCCGAGCACGCGAGTCGTCGCGCGAGCGACCCTCGGCGAACAGGAACTCCATTTCCCCATGGTCGAGCCGTTGCGCCAGCATCGTCGGCACCGTGCGCTCAAGGACGGGACCTTCGTCAAGCACCGGGATCAGCACGCTGACCGTGGGGATGCTCGGCCGCTTGCGCGCTGAGCGCCCTCCGTGCGACTGGTCGTCTACACCGATTACCTCTACCGCGACCGGGGCGGAGCCGTTTTCGCCGAGCGCGCGTTCGTCCGCTTCGTCGGGGCGCTCGCTCGTGAGGTCGGCGGCCTGCGCCTGCTCGGGCGTCTGGACCGCGGCCCCGGCCCCGCCCACTACCCGCTCGACGACGAGATCGAGTTCGTCGGACTGCCGCACTATGCGCGGCTCACGGATGCGCGCCAGGTGCTCCGTTCCGTACCCGGCACGCTCGGGCGCATGTGGCGCTCGCTCGACGACGCCGACGCCGTTTTCTCGCTCGGCCCGTACCCCCACGCGATCGCGCTCGCGCTGATTGCCCTGATCCGGCGGCGGCGGCTCGTGCTCGGGGTGCGCCAGGACTTCCCCGCCTACGTCCGCCACCGTCACGTCGACAAGCGGCTTCTGCACCTCGCCGCCTGGGCGCTCGAAGCCGTCTGGCGAGCACTCGCGCTCGTCACTCCGGTGGTCGCGGTCGGCCCCGACATCGCCCGTCGATACCGGCGCTCCCCGCGCGTCCTCGACGCCACGGTTTCGCTGATCGGCGACGCCGACGTCAGGGCCGGCGCAGCCGCAGCGCACCGCTCCTACGACGGCGAAGTGCTGACGCTCCTCACCGTCGGACGGCTCGACGCCGAGAAGAACCCGCTGCTCCTCCCGGACATCCTCGCGCTGCTCCGCGACGGGGATCCTCGTTGGCATTTGATCGTCTGCGGCGAAGGAGGCCTCGCCGCCGCGCTGTCGGCACGCATCGAACAGCGAGGACTGTCCGATCACTGTGAGCTGCGCGGCTACGTCCCGCTTGACGGCGGGCTGCTCGAGCTCTATCGGGGGAGTCACGCGTTCCTGCACGTCTCGTGCACCGAGGGGCTTCCGCAGGTATTGACGGAGGCGTACGCGAGCGGGCTGCCGACGGTCGCCACCGCGGTCGGCGGCGTGCGCTCGCTCGGTGACTGCTCGCTGCTCGTGGAGCCCGGCGATGCCGCCGCCGCCGCCGCCGCCGTGGAGGCGGTGGTCAGCGACGATGGCATGCGCGAACGGCTGATCGCCGCCGGGCTCAGCCGCGCTCGGCGCACCACGACCGAGGTCATGGCTCAGGAGCTGGCGCGGTTTATCGGCGCTTGAGCGCGGCCCGCCCAGCGCGGCTCTCGCGCGGCGCGCACGCTCATACGCGGCCGGGCTGGCGGCGCGCGCCGCGCGCGTGAGTAGCCACCGAGCTCTGAGCCCCGCGCACGCGTCGCGGTCGCCACGGGCGTACGCCGCCGCCCGGGCCGCGGACGTCCGCCCCCAGATCATGTATCGGCCGAGCACTGTCAGCGACCCGTACCGGAACACGCGCGCCGTCGGCTCGCAGCTCAACAGCAGCTGGTACCCCGCCGCTGCGACCTGCTCGAGCAGCGCTGGGCTGACCCGACCACCCGGCACTGCGGCAGCCGTCGGAGGAGCACCGAGGAGCTCTGCCAGTCGCTCGCGGCTGGCGCGCCACTCGCGCTCCAGCGCCGCCGGCCCGAGCCGCTCGATGTACGCCGGATGGGTGTGCGAGTGACTGCCGATCACGTGCCCCCGCCTGGCGAGCTCGAGCACCCCGTCCGCGTCGAGGAAGCCGGTAGCCCCGATCCGGCCGGTGACGATGAAGAAGTGAGCGCGCAGGCCCCGGCGCTCGAGCGCGCCGGCGATCTGAAGCGCGCTCGCGCCGCCGTCGTCGAAGGTCAGTGCGACCCCGGGGCGCTGGTCGAGCAGCCCCGGTTGCACGCCGGCATTTTTAAGCGCGTCGAGGTGACGCTCGAATTGGCCCGGGCTCAGCTGGTAGCGCCCGCTCGCGGGACCGGAAAACCCGGGCTGTTCGCGCTGGGCGGCGGCGATGTCGTGGTAGCAGAGGATCCGCGTCATGGCTTCACCCGCGCCTGCGCCCGGGCCGACAGCACTGATTCGGCCTCGGCGATCGTCAGCGGAGCGCGCGTGCCGGCGCGCCGCCCCGCGAGTGCGATCACGGGCTCGCGGGGATCGAGCGCGCGTGCGCGCTTCAAATCCGCGCGTGCGCGCTCCGGCTGCCCGGCCCGGCCGGCCGCCAGCCCGTCGACAAGCCACGACACCCAGTCGCCCGCGTTGCGACGCAGCCCCGCTTCGGCGAGGCGGAGCGCGGCGGCTCCGTCCCCCGCGCGCAGCTCGATCCCCGCCGCGAGCGTCTGCGGGACGCTCGACAGTGGCTCGAGCCTCGCGGCCAGCGACAGGTCACCGAGCGCTGTCGCCGGCCTGGCGGCGGCGAGTGCACGTCCGGCAGCGAGCGAGCGTTCGCCGAGGTACGCCGGCCCGAGCAACGCGAGCGCCCCGACGACGGCGATCAGCGCCACGCTCACCCGGCTCGACGCCTTCCGCTCGCGCCGTGACTCAAGCGCGACGACGGCGCCCAGGAAGGCAAACACGACACCGCTCAGCGCCGGAATCTCCCAGAACCAGTCGAACGAGCCGTGCACCACCCACACCGCTAAAGGCACGAGCGCGGCGGCCAGGACCAGCCGCCGACGAGGGTCTGCGCCGCGCGAGGCGAGCCGGTACGCGCCGAGGGCGAAGACCAGGAAGCCCGCGAACAGCAAGAACCCCACGGCGCCGGTGTGAGCAAGCAGACGGAGCTCGAGGCTGTGCAACCAGGTGGGCTCTTCGCCGGTGTGCCGCGAGACGAGGTACGCCTGGGCGAAGTTGTCCTGGCCAAGGCCGCCGAGTGGATGGTCGAGGAAGCCTCGAAGCGCGACGCGCCAGAAGTCGTACCGGCCGCTCCCCAGTTCCGCGAACCGCTGCACGCCGGGGTGGACGGGCGTGTCGGTCGTGAATTGATGCCACCCGCGAGCGACCGCGCCGCCCGAGATCGCGAGCGCGGCGACGCCGGTTACGGCCGCGACGGCCAGCGCCGCCGCCGTGCGGCCGGCCGCGCGAATTCCGCGCCACCCGCGCGGCGAGAGCTCGTAGCGCCACTGGAGGTGCGCGACGAGCAGTCCAACCGCCCCGCTGGCAAGTACGGCGAGCAGCCCGGCACGGGCGCTCCCGACATCGGTCACCGCCGTCGGATGAGCCCAGCTGTGGAGCACCCACGGGAGCGTCGCGAGCACGCACCCGATCGGGATCACCGACCACATCACCGCGCGCCCACGCTCCGGGGAGAACGCGATCACGACCGCGAGGATCAGCGGCAGGGTGTAGAGCCAGCCGCGGCTCTGGGCCAGTAGCGAGACCTCGAGGCAGGCGGCGGCCACGGCGGCGAGCCCGGCGCGGGTCAGCGGCCGGGCGCGGTCGGAGCTTCCGACGAGGACGGAACCGAGCGCTCCGATCGTCCCCAGCGCGGCGGTCGCATTGTGATACCCGAGCCCCGCCGCCAGCTGTCCGCTCTGGAGCAGTCGTGGGGCGGGTCCAAGAGCAAGCTCCGCGAGCACGAGCGCTGAGAGCGCTCCGATGCCTAGCAGGTAGGCGACCAATGTCAGCTCGAGCCGCCTCGTGGTCCAGTCGAGGCTGGCGAACAGGGCGAACAGCACCAGATACAGCAACGCTCGATCCGACCCGGTCAGCGCGGTGCCCTTGTCGACCGCCCACAGCACCGACGCGAAGGACCACCCGACGTACAGCCCGAGCGCGGTCAGCGCGAGCCGACCCCGGCTGCCGAGCGCCCGCCCTGGCCCGAACACGAGCCGCGCCCACACGGCGAGCACGACCAGTCCGATCGCGCCTCCCAGCCACGAGGGGCCGTCGTAGCCACCATTGCGTCCGCTCCACCAGAGCAACAGGCCGAGGGCCGGCGCGGCGCACAACCAAAACCGCAGCCCGGCCGCGTCAACCGCGTGAGCTCGGATGGCAGGCTGGAGAACCGCCTCCCGCCCGCGACTCCGATGGGGGCGAAGGGCTTCAGCGGTCGCGCTCATTCGCCCCCAAGCACGATCAGGACGCTGACGGTTCGCAGCGCGATCTTGAAGTCGAGCCAGAAGGACCAGTTCTGAACGTAGAAGTTGTCGTACTCGGCGCGCTCGACGATCGAGGTCTGGCCGCGCAGCCCGCTGACCTGGGCGAGCCCGGTGATCCCGGACTTGACCCGGTGGCGGCGGTCGTAGCGCCGGCACTCGGCGGCGAACTGCCGCACGTACTCGGGACGCTCGGGGCGGGGCCCGATGAGGCTCATCTCGCCCCGCAGCACGTTGATCAGCTGTGGAAGCTCGTCGAGCGACGCCCGCCGCAGCCACACGCCCGCTGGGGTGCGCCGGTCCTCGTGCTCCACCCCGCCGGGCGCGCAGCCCTCCGGAGGCGCGAACGCGGTCGGCGCCTCCGGCTCACGCATCGTGCGGAACTTCAGCATCGTGAACTCGCGGCCGTCCTGCCCGATCCGGCGCTGGCGGAAGAACACCGGACCTGGCGATCCGAGCCTGACGAGGCCCGCGATCGCCAGCATGAACGGCCCCAGGGCAGTCAGCAACAGCACCGCGAACAAGCGGTCGAGCGCGTGCTTGACCGTGAAGCGCGGGTCGCACGGATCGATCGACCTGAGCTCTCCGAGGGGCAGCGATCCGACCGACCGCAGGCATGTCCGCCAGCCGACCGCTTCGAACAGCCGCGGGATCGCGAACGCCGTCAGGCCCAAGCGCTCGCACTGCTCGAGCAGCGGGAGCAGCCGCAGATCGCCGCCAGGGGTAAATGCGAACGCGACGCACTCGGCGCCGGTCTCGGCAACCGCCGTCGAGAGGGAGTCGGGGGCTCCGAGCAGCGGCAGCAACGACGTGGGAGCCGGAGCCCAATCCAGAAAGCCCACCGGGCGCAACCCGTGGCCCGGCTCCTCGCGCAGACGTCTCGCAAGCTCGGCACCCACTCTGCCTGCGCCCACGATCAGGACCGGCCGTAGGCCCGCGGGTCCAGCCCTCGCCCGGACTTGTCGCGCGATGATCCTCGCGATCATCAGCAGCGCGAGCGAGAAGAGCCATGCCCGCAGCGCCAGCTGCACATCGGCACCCCGGCCAAGGAGGGCATCCCCGCCGAGGAGCGCAAGCGCGGCGAACGATGTCGCGCTGAGGAGGCGCCGCAACTCGTCGGTCACCGAGCCGTCGTCCCATGTCACCGTTCGCCTCAGCAGCCAAAGGACGGCGACCGGATAGCCGGCGACGAACAACAGCCCCGCGGTCAGGGGCACGTGCGACTCGCCCCTGACGGCGATCACGAGTCCGAATGCGACCGCCGCCGCGTCCGCGTCAAACCTGCGTACCCGCAGGCGCGGGCGGCCAAGTCGCTGCCGCGGACCACCCGGGGCAGATGCGCCAACGACCCCGTCCCGCCCGTTCACCAATCCGACCAGAGCCGGGGCGCCGTCGACCGCTGCGGCCTCGCTTCCGGCCAACGGGGGCGACTGAGTCGGTTGTGCAGTGCCTGCGTCTGGCATCTACTGGCCTCCTCCGTGGCTCACCCACCAGCGGACCGCGACGCCGGCACCTATCAGGATCCCCCCGGCGGCGACTACCAAGGCGAGATCGAACCCGGTGAACGGCAGCGTGGAGCCCGTCGCGGGGGAGCATCCGCCCCCCGCGATCTGCTGGCCCTGGCCACCGTAGGTGGACTGTGCCGAGCTCTGTCCGCACGAACTCTTCGCCTGTGCGGTGCCGGCCAAGGCAAGCGCGCTTGGACCGAGGGCAATTGCCCCGAAGATCAGCAATGTTGCAAAGCGTCTTCGAACAGTCATTGGACCTCCTCGTGATCCCTGGTTTCACGTACCTGACGGGGCCCGCTCGCGACCGCGACCGGCACGATCCGATGGGCCGAGAGCTTGCGGCGGGCGCTGCCGAGATGCCGCCGCGCGGTGGCCAGGGCGATACCCAGCTCCACCGCGACCTCCTCGACGGTCGAACCCCCGCGGAGCAGCTCGAGCACCTGGCTTTCAGGCGCGCTGAGCCTGCTGTCCGGCCGGGAAGGGCTTCTACGGCTGGCTGACACGAACCGCTCCACGAGCGCTGTTGCGAGCGCCCGCGGGATCACCGCCTCGCCGCCGCAAAGCCTTCGCACGAGGCGCGGCAGCGCGGCTGGGTCGAGCTCCTTCGACACGTAACCCGAAGCTCCGGCGATGAGGCACAACAAGCCGAACTCGGCAGCCGCGGGGGCGTCGCACGCGAGGATCCGTGCCTCGGGGGCCTGCTCGTGAACGCGCTGAGTCGTCCCCAACGCCCGGTCGGCCGCAACCTGTACGTCGAGCACCACAACGTCGGGTTCGAGTCCCGACGCCAGCGTGTCGACCGCCTGGGCCAGGGTCGTCTCGGCGATGACCGCGATGTGGGGCGCTCTCGCCGCCGAGCTGAAAGCCCGCCGCGTGAACGGATCGTCTGAGCACACCAGCACGTTCAGCTTCGGCTTGACGGCTCGCGGCGCTCGTTCGGACACCCGCGCGCTTGAGCGTGCACTGACGGGTCGTCTCGCGCCACGGCGCCCGCGACGAGCTGGTCGCGGCGACGCCGCGATCTCTGGGGTGCTTTCCTCCGCCTCGAGCTCCACGCCCTCGCAGACGGGATCGCCAGAGGTCTCAGTCGCGTCGTTCGCCGCCACTTACTTTCGCTCCCGCATGTCTGCAGCGTCGCTGTGGCAGGCGCGTACCGCAAGGTGAGAAACGCGCGCTCTGCGGGGTGCATCACCACCCCCGCGGGGCGCACTCGTACCCCATCTTCCGGACTGAGGGTGGCGATTTACCCCTCCCCGCTCACGGCCCCTTGAGCTCAAATAATGCGTGTGCCGCAGCGGTACGATGAGCGCCGCTTTGGGTGACGGGATACCCACCGGCTCGCCGACAAATTTCCGTTCTGTAAACTGTGCGTCGGCCGCGGGCTGCGGTCGCTGACACGGAGGTCTGTGGAAATGGAAGCCGAGGGGCCGAGGGTGGGTTCAGACCGTCCGTTACGCGTGCTCGTGGTCGACGACGACCCACTCGTGCGGCGCATGATCCGCGACGTCCTCAACCCCGCCGGCATCCTCGTCGTCGGCGAGGCGCAAGACGGACGCGACGCGGTGCGGGCGGCACGCCACTACAAGCCTGACGTGATCCTGCTGGATGTCGTGATGCCGGGCGTAGACGGGCTCACGGCGCTCGAGCAGATCATCGCCGACCGTCGCGTCGACGCGAAGGTCGTGATCCTCTCCGTACGAGGGGAGCACGATCTCGGCTACCTGGCGCTGCGCATGGGGGCAGTCGGATACCTCAACAAGGATCTCGACCTGGGCGTACTGCCGCGCGTGCTCCGCGACGTCGCGGATGGGGGCGCCGCCCTGTCGCGAAAGTTCACCGCCGAGCTCGCCGAGCGCCTGCGTGACCTGCCCGAGGGTGGCGTCGGAATGCGCCCCATCCGGAGCGTGCTGACGACGCGCGAGTGGGAGATCGTCGATGAGCTCTGCATTGGCCGCTCGACCACGGAGATCGCCGATGCGCTCGTGGTCTCGACGGAGACCGTACGCACCCATATCAAGAGCATCCTGCGCAAGCTGGACGTGCACTCGCGCGCGGAGGTCGTCGATCTCGTGCAACGGCTGCGCGCGGGGGATGCCGCAGCTTGGGCCGCAATGAGCAGGCCGGATGCGGCGTCGAGGATGACAGTCGTCATACGACCTCCCGAGTGACGTCGGCACGACCTGGTTGCGTCCGTCACGGGGCCGTTTACGCAAACGGAGACGGGGGAGCATCCCTCCAGATGCCATCCTCCATCTGGTGGATTCCATGTTGTATTCTAACGACCGAGGCAGGACTCCCGTCGGGAGCGGCATGACGACGATCGAATTCGTGGGACCGTGACAGCAGGGGCGACCGAGAGGCAGGTTGTCGCAGTTGCGGCGGCGCTCGAGCGCCTCGCGGTCGCGCTTCCTTCCCAACGGGCCACGATTCTGGCCGTCTGCGACGCGGACGGTCGCCCGGACGACCTGCTGGTCCGCGATCGACAGGGGCGGATCGCCGTCCCTGAGGGAGTGCCCGAGCATCGACGCCCCGAGCTGACCGGGATCGTAGATCTGACCGCCGGCCAGCGCCGGTGGACGCCGCGCGAGCTGGCCGATCCGCGGCAGCCGACGGAGATCGCGGGCGCCGCCGAACGCGATGCGCTCGTCCACGTGATCGCCGAACACAGCCCGCTTCCACTGGTACTGGCTGATCGCGCGGGCATTATCAGGTATGCATCGGGGTTCATGGACGAGTTTGGCTACGCGCCCGATGAGCTGGTCGGGGATCGACTGCTCGACTACGTGCATCCCGATGGCCGGCAACGGCTGGCGCACGTGCAAGAACGGCTGGCACTCGACGGGCGCGCCAGTGCCGTGATCGACATACGCTGGCGACGGCGCGATGGCGGCTACTCGAATGTCGAAGCGAGGATGCGAAGAGCCGGCGATCCTCAGGGTTCGCTCGCCGGCGGCATCGTCATCGGGCTGCGCGCGCTCCCCGGTCCCTGGGCCGCGCCTGCGGACATGGTCGCCGCCGTCCATCGACATCGGGTGTTCGCCGACGCGTCGGACTGCGGCGTCGCGATCGTGTCGGGCGCCGAAGACTCGCTGGGCGTGGTCCTCGACGCCACCGCCCGCCTCGGACGCATCGTCGGCGCGACCGCCGGGCAACTGGTCGGCAGCTCGCTGACGTCGCTCGTTGCCGACCGCGACGTCTCTCGGCTGCACATGGCGCTCACGTCGGTGAGGACTCGCGGCCGGCCGTACCAGCTCCAAGTGACCCTCAACGAGGCGATCGGCGGTCGAAGATCTGCGGAGATCGCGGTTACACCCGACGCGGCTGGCTCCGAGCCAAGCGAGTTGATTGTGCGCGTGCGCGACGTCACCGAGGAGCTGCGGCTGGTGTCCGAGCTCTCCCGCACCGTCGAGCACCTGAACGAGACAAACCACGAGCTGGCCGAGTTCGCCCGCATCACCGCTCACGACTTGAGCGCGCCGCTGCTGGCCCTCTCCCGGCTGGTCGACCTGATTTCGCGCGAGGGGGAAGAGTCGGACGACTCGGCGACCATCGACGCGATTCGAAACGCGATCAAGCGGATGCGCTCAATGGTGGACGGGGTGATGGGATACGCGCAGAGCGCCGAGTCAATGCCGAGGCGCGGGACCGTCAACCTTGAGGAAGTTCTCCACCGTGTGCTCGAGACGCTCGCCGAGGAGATCGCCGATCGCAATGCGTTGGTAACTCTGGGCGAGCTGCCAACCGTGAGCGGCGACGGCCCTCAACTCGAGCGGGTGCTTCTGAACCTGACCGCGAACGCGCTGAAGTACTCCGGCATCGGGCCGCCGCGGGTGCGCGTGGAGGCGTCCCACCAGCCCGACTCGTACCTGATCTCAGTCAGCGACGAGGGAATCGGCGTGCCGCAGGCCGACCGCACCCGGATCTTCGAGCTGTTCGCGCGCAGCGAGGTCGCGGCGGCCGGTCGCGGGATCGGGCTTGCGACGAGCCGCCGGATCGTCGAGCTGCACGGAGGACAGATCTGGGTCGAGCCCAACGATCGGAACGGCTCGACCTTCCGGTTCACCCTTCCCTGTGGCCCGAGCGGTCCAGCCGGTCAGGACCAGGGCTCGGCACACCTATCGATGGGATCCCTCGACCTCGGTCCTGAGGAGGTCAGGATCGGTCAGCGTAGAGGGCGTGACCAGGGCGGGCCGCCTCTCGCGGCCGCCTGAAGACTGCACGGTCTACGAGATCGCGTCCCGTTTTCGAGGAGGACTACCTCGGCGCTCGCGACCGATACGGCGGGTGTGGCACCACGACCGAGAGCAGCACAAGCCTGGCCCCCAGACCGTAGAGGTACGCGAACGTGGCCGCCATTAGCCCGCGGTCCGAGGTTGGCGGCAGCGCGGCGCGGCCACCGCCCGTCTCGCGGCGCTCCCCGGTTGCGTCGGCTCGGACATCGAGGTACAGCCGTTCGAACTCCCGCCAGGCACGCGCGCGCTTCTGGGCCGAGGGTCCCGGCCATCGCAACTGGCGCAGCCTGCGTAAGAGCGGTTGATCGTCGAATGGATCCGTCTCGCGCGCTGATGGCACGCCGCTCATTAGAGGCGGGCTTTCCCCCCGGCTGGCAAGTTCACTGTCCGAAGCTGTTTCGTTGGCCCAGAGCAGTCAATGAACTCCAGGCGGCCTACAGAACTTGCGCCTGGCCAACTGCTCGCCGACGAGGAGCCGCGACCCCATCGCGGTCGCGGGAAGGTAACCCGATGTGCAGCTATTTCCCCCTATGGGCGATCCAGGACTCGAACCTGGGACCTCTTCCTTATCAGAGAAGCGCTCTAACCGACTGAGCTAATCGCCCGTCTCGGGCCCGATTTTAGCCTCACGCGGCGGGGCGGACGCGGAGGCGGCGGGCGAGCTCGAGGGCGTCCTCGACGGACTCGACCTTGAGCTCGACGCGGTAGCCGGTGCTTCCCGTCGGGCGCACGTCAACCTCGCGGCCGAGCAGCGACTCAAGCGTGTCGCCGATCCGTTCGGCGGCGGCCTGCTGGTCGGGATGGAGCGCCGCACGACGCGGTTTGCCGGCGCCAGGCGCGTGCTTCGACCCACCGGCTTCCCGGGCACGGGCCTCGAGCTCGCGTACCGACCACCGGGAGGTTGCGGCCGCGCGTGCCAGGGTCCGGCGCCGGTCGTGATCGTCGGTCGTCAGCAGCGCTCGGCCGTGGCCCTCAGTCAGCTCGCCGCGTTCGATCAGTGCGAGCGCCTCGTCGGGCAGCTCGAGCAGCCGGATCAGGTTCGAGACGGCGACGCGGCTGCGGCCGACCCGCAGGCCCACGTCCTCGCGGGTGAGGCCGAGCTCCTCGACGAGTGCGGTGCACGCGCGGGCCTCGTCGACCGGGTTCAGGTCGTCGCGGGCCATGTTCTCGATCAGCGCTAGCTCGAGCGTGGCCGCGTCGTCGTGGCGGCGCACGACCGCGGGAATCGCCTCGCGCTCGGCGATCCTCGCGGCGCGCCAGCGGCGTTCGCCGGCGATCAACTCGTACTTGCCGCCGACGAGCGGGCGGACGAGCACGGGCTGGAGCACACCTCGCTCGCGGATCGAGTCGGCGAGCGCGAGCAGCGACTCCTCGTCGAAGCTGCGCCGAGGCTGGTTCGGGTTCGGCGCGATCAGGTCGACGGGAACGTCGCGCAACTCCTCGGCCTCATCCTTCGGTGCGACCGAGAGGATCGCCGCCAGGCCGCGGCCCATTCCCTTCTGTCGATCAGCCACGGGCTGCGACCTCCTTTGCCAGCTCGAAGTAAGCGTCTGCTCCCGCGCAGTGGGGATCGTGGTGAATCACCGGCTTGCCGAAGCTCGGAGCCTCCCCCACCCGAACGTTGCGGGGGATCACGGTATCGAACACCAGTTCGGGAAAATGCTCGCGGATCTCGCGCTCGACGTCCTGCGCCAGGCGCGTCCGCCCGTCATACATCGTCAGGAGCATCCCCGCGACCGTCAGCCTCGGGTTGAGGTCGCGCTGGACCAGCGACAGCGTGTCGAGCAACCCCGCGAGACCCTCGAGCGCGAAGTACTCGGCCTGCACGGGCACGATCACGCGGTCGGCGGCCACCAGAGCGTTGACGGTAAGCGGCCCCAGGGACGGCGGGCAGTCGAGCAGAGTGAACGCGTACTTGTCGCGGACGTCGCCGAGGGCCTCCCGCAGACGCACCTCGGACCCGGACGTGCGCGGCAGCTCAACCGTCGCGCCGGCTAGGTCCGGGCCGGCGGGCGCGAGCGATAGCCGTTCGATCGTGGTCGGCATAACGACCTCGTCGAGGGTCGCGTCGCCGATCAGGACGTCGTACACGGTCCGCGGGGCGTCCTTGGCGATCCCGAGCGCGATCGTCGCGTTCGCCTGTGGATCGATGTCCACCAAAAGCGTGTCGTAGCCGGCCTCGGCGACGCACGCTGCAAGGTTCACCGCAGTCGTCGTCTTGCCGACGCCTCCCTTCTGATTTGCCAGCGCGTAAACCGTCCCCATGTCTGGTCCCAAGCTACCGGCGAATGCGGTCAGACCGGGGTCGTGGCGGCCCCGAAAGCCCGCTCAATGGGCGCTTTAGCGCCATCCCCGGGCGCCGTGGGAAGCCCTCGGGGGTTTCCATAACCTTCGACAGGAGATGTAGGTGACGGTTGCGCGCGCCTTCGTACGGCGTCACCGCGAGCACAGCAACCGGTGCCATCCCGACCACCGGCGCTGCAGCCTCAGCGGCGGCCTCCGCGTCCGGCTCGCGCTTCCCCCGCCAAGCGACAAGCGTTCCACCGACCACGAGCAGTGGGGCGGCGTACTCGATGACGACCTCGAGCGGGGCAAGAGCCCGGGCGCTCGCCAGGTCGAAGCGCCCGAGCCCCGCGGGCCAGTCCTCCACGCGCGCGTGAACCACCTCGATGTTGTCGAGCCCGCACTCGGCCGCCGCGCGTACGACGAACGCGCACTTGCGACCGGAGCTCTCGACCACCGTCACCCTCGCCTCGGGAAGCGCGATCGCCAGCGGAAGCGCCGGAATGCCCGCGCCCGAGCCGAGGTCGACCACCACTCGGGCGTCGCGAACCGATGGCACCTCGAGCGCGACCAGCGAGTCGGCGAGATGGTCGTCGAGCACCCGATCGCGGTGTCTGATCGCTGTCGGCGCGAGCGGATCGTCGGCGAGCAGCCCGAGCAGCGTCCTCAGTTGCTCGCCGGCCGACTCGGGGAGCGCGTAGCGGGCCACGAGCGCCCGGACGCGCTCGGCCTCGTCAGCCGCGGCCACCGTCGTCCTCGCCGGCCTCCGTCCGCAACCGACTGCGTTCGCGCTCGATCACCGGGCCATACCGCTCGAGCATCGCGCGCAGCCGCTCGCCGGCATGCGCGTCGAGCTCCTCGACCCGGACCTGCTCGACCACCGGCAGGATGTCCCGGACGAGCGCTGTTCCTCGCGCCATCCACTGGTAATACGACCTGCCGCCGTGGTGGTATGGGCCGTACAGCCGCGTCGACGGGAAGCGGTCGACGAGCCAATGGAAGATCGCCTCGTGGCGGACGTGCATCCGCAGCGTGATCTGGGGCTGCTTCCCATCGCCACCGAAAGAGCCCTCACCGATCAGCAGACCGACGAGTAGACCGCGGTCGAACTCGGAAACCTCCGCCACTGGCCCCTCTATAGCAGCAACCTTGTTTCACCGTACAGAAAAACGTGAAACGCGCGGGGAGCGAACGCTGCCTCGCGCACGCCCCGCAGAAGGCCACGGGCAAATTCCGCCCGCCCGGCGACCCCTCATTGCACCAGCGGCGCCACGACGAGCCGACGCTCGGGCTCCTGGCCCTCGCTGTAGGTCTCGACGTCGTGGCGATTCTTGAGGTGCTCGTGGACGACCTTGCGCTCGAGCGCGCTCATCGCCTCGAGCGCCACCGGCCGGCGGTCATGCACCGCGGCCTCCGCGGCCTGATCCGCCGCGGCGCGCAGCGCGACTGCGCGCCGCTCTCGATAACCAGCGGCGTCGATCACGACCCGGACCGACTCTTCGGTCTGGCGGAACGCGATCCGATAGGCGAGATGCTGGATCGCATCGATCGTCTCGCCATGGTGGCCGATCAGTACACCGAGGTCGTCGCCGATCAGCTCGCCGTTGATCACCTCGTCCTCCTCGGTGACCCGGACCTCGGCGTCGACACCGATTCCACGGGCGACCTGCTCGAGCAGGTCGCGCACGCATTCCGCCGCCAGACTGAGCCCCGCCTCGCCGTTCACAGCTAGCGCCTGCGCCCCGAGCGCTTCTTCTTCTTACGCGGTGGTGGTGGCGGCGGTGCGTCGCGCCGGGGCTTGGACCCAACCCCGGCCTTCGCCTTGTCGCCCTCCTTGTCCCCGTCGGGAGGGCGCAGCCGCCCGAGCAGCCCAGCTATACCGCCCGTGCCAGAGCTTGTGCCAGAGCCAGAGTCCGAGCCAGCCCCGTTCGTAACCGTGGCCGCTGGTCGTCCGCCGTTCGCCGCAGCCGGCGAGGCCGGCGGCGTTGCGGGGCCGAGCCTGCGTCTGATCACGTACTGCTGGCTCATCGTCCAGAGGTTGGTCGTGATCCAGTAGACGAGCAGTCCCGCCGGGAAGTTGATCACGATCACGACGAAGAACAGCGGCAGCAGCAGCATGATCCGCCGCTGGTTCTTGTCCATCGTCGGCGTGGCCATCATCAGGCTCGATGCCAGCTGTGTGCCGACGTAGAGGATGAGCAGCGTGACCAGCACCGCGCCGCTTGCCTTGTTCGTCAGGTCGGGGATGAACAGGAAGCCGGCGCCCTGCGGCCCTGCGTGGTAGATGTCTGCGAACTGAGGGTTGGTGCAGTAGGTCGTCTGCCCGTGGGCAGCGGCAACCGTCAAGTGGTGCTGGGACACCAGAAAGTTCCGGTAGGCGGCCTGAACCCCGGGACAGATGTCCGGGCGCAGGGTAGTCCGCAGCATGTAGAAGAGCCCGATGAACACCGGGATCTGGGCGACCAGCGGCAGGCACGAGGCGAACGGGTTGACCTCGTTCTCCTTGTAGAACTTCATGACCTCCTGCTGCTGGCGCTGCTTGTCGTCCTTGTACCTGTTCTGGATCTCCTTGAGCTGCGGGGCGACGCGCTGAAGCTTCTGCATCGAGTGGAACTGCTTGACCGCCAGCGGCAGCAGCACCAGCCGTGCCGAGATCGTCAGCAGCACGATCGACCAACCCCACGACACCCCGATGTCGTTGTGGAAGAACTTCAGGACCGCCTCGAACACGTCGATCAGCGGCTGGAAGATGTTGGCGAAGGTCAGGAGCATGGTTCAGCCTGTGGGTGCGGGCGCTCGAGGCGTGAACAGGCGTTGCTCGTCCACCGGGTCGAACCCTCCGTGGCTCCAGGGATTACAGCGCAGCAGCCGCCACCCGGCCAGGACGAGCCCGCGGAGTATGCCGAATCGCTCGATCGCCTGCACCGCGTACTCGGAGCACGAGGGGTGGTACTTGCAGCGGTTTCCGAGCAGCGGCGAGATCAGCAGGCGGTAGCCCCGCAAGGGCAGCAGGAACACCCAGCGCACGGCCTTCAAGAGGCGACTTCCTGCTGAGGCTCGACCTCGGGTTCAGCTGCACCCGCGGGAACCTCGGCACCGCCTGCGCGGGAAATCAGCTCTGCCAGCGCCGCACGGACACCGTCGAGCCCTTGACGCTCAGCCAGAGCATGAGCCTCGCGGCGCGCGACGACGACCGCGTCGGTGCCCGGCGGCAGTCGCTTGCCCTCGACCGCGAACGCCTCGCGCAGCAGCCGCTTGACCTGGTTGCGCTGAACGGCGCCGCCTACCTTCCGAGAAACCGAGAGTCCCAGTCGTGGCTCACCCTCGCCCTTTTGCGGGAACACGTAGAGGACGAGCTCGCGGCCGGCGTGCGACCGCCCCTGGCGGAAGACGCGGTCGAAATCGGCGCTGCGCGACAGCCGGGAGCGACCCGGGCGCGGGCGAGCGCCTCCTGCCGCCAGCATCAGACCGCGAGTCGCTTGCGGCCTTTTGCGCGGCGGCGCTTGAGCGTGAGCCGCCCGGCACGCGTTCGCATCCGCCCGCGGAATCCGTGCGTACGTGCTCTCTTACGTTTTTTCGGCTGATACGTGCGTTTCATGGCTCAACAACCCCAGGCCTGGGTTAGAGCCAGTATACGCAGCGCCCGCTCGCCCTCCTGCAGGGTCTGGGCAGCTCTCCGATCGCGCCCTCGACCGGCTCGGCACGGCCACCCGGCGCACGCCGCTTTCGGCCGGCGGCGCGTTTTTCTCGCGCATTGCGCCAACGCTTCCAGGCCGCCCCGACGGGCTCAAGAAGCGCTGGTATATTCGCCGCCTCCGAGCGGGCTCGCTTGGACCTTTTTACGGTGCTGTCGGAACGCTCCCAGAAGGAGTCGCTTGGAGCTGCCTACGAACGTCGAGCCGGATGATGCGTGGCGCAGCATCCGAGAAGAGCTACGCCGAGTCGTCGGCGAATCCACCTACGAGATCTGGATCGCGCCGCTCGAGGTCAAGGCTTTCGAAGGCGGGGTGCTGATCCTGAAGGCGCCGGCGGCGACCCGCGCCTGGGTCGCCAAGCGCTTCGGGCGGATCCTCGAGCGCAGCGCCCGCTCTGTCACCGGGATCGAAGTCCAGGTAGCGATCGAGGGGGTCGGCGACGGCGACAGCCCCGCGGCCGCTGCGCCCGGCCCGGCCTCGCACGACAAGCTCAATCCCCGCTACAGCTTCGAGCAGTTCATCATCGGCGACGGCAATCGCCTCGCGCACGCTGCCGCGCTGGCGGTGGCGGAGCTCCCGGGCCAGGCCTACAACCCGCTGTTCCTGCACGCTCCGCCCGGACTCGGCAAAACCCACCTCCTCCACGCGATCGGCAACTACGTGAGGGCGTTCGGCGGTGGCGCGATCGTCCGCTACACGACCGTCGAGGCGTTCACCAACCACTTCATCAAGGCGATCGGCTCGCGCTCACTCGACGACTTCAAGCACACCTACCGCGGTGTCGACGTCCTCCTGATCGACGACGTCCAGTTCCTCGCGAGCAAGGCAAAGACCGAGGAGGAGTTCTTCCACACGTTCAACGCGCTGTACGAGAGCGGCCGCCAGCTCGTCCTGACCTGCGACCGCCTCCCGCGAGCACTGGTCGCGGTCGAGGAGCGGCTGCGCGAGCGGTTCGAGGCCGGTCTCGTCGCCGACATCCGCCCCCCGGACTTCCCCACCCGCGTCGCGATCCTTCGCAAGCGCGCGATGCTCGACCGCGTGCCGCTCGCCGACCCCGGCGTCCTCGACGCGATCGCCGAGCGCGTCACGGACAACATCCGCGCGCTCGAGGGAGCGTTGATCCGGGTCGTCGCCTACCACTCGCTGACCGGCCAGCGCGGCGCGATCGACCTCGAGCTGACGATGACCGTGCTCGACACGATGTATCCCCAGCGCGTGCCGTCGCCGCGACAGACCTCGATCGCGCAGATCCAAGCGGCCGTCGCATCCCACTACGGCCTCGACGTCTCCGATCTGCTCTCTCCGAGCCGGACCGTACGGATCGCCTGGCCCCGCCAGCTCGCCATCTACTTAGCGCGGGAATACACCGGCACCTCGCTGCAGAGCATCGGCGAGGCGTTCGGTGGCCGCAACCACGCGACCGTCCTATATGCCTGCAAGCGCGTCTCGGACAGGCTCGCAAACGATCAACAGGTCTGTGAAGAAGTCGGCAAGTTGAAGGCAGCGGTCGGCGGATCGCGCGACGACCGAGCTTACTGACAGACTTGTCCGTCGCTGTGGGCGCCCACTCTTCCCGCTATCTGCGGCCGAACGCGCAGTTGTCCACAGTTCTTATTCGCCCTATGACTTCTTATCCCTCCTAAGGTAATCGCCGTGAAGATTTCTGTTCAGCGAGACGACCTTCTCGCCCAGCTTCAGACCGTCGCCCGTGTCGCTTCGACGCGCAGCGCGATCCAAGCCCTATCGGGCGTCCAGGTCGTTGCCGCCGACCAGCAGTGCGAGCTCCGGGCGACGGACATGGACGTCAGCCTGCGCGTCCCGCTCTCGGCGCAGACGGTCCGCGAGGGAGTCGTCGTACTGCCGGCGCGGCTGCTGCTCGACGTGGTCCGCTCGCTGCCTGCGGCCGAGGTCTCGCTCGAGCTCCGCTCCGCCGAGCAGGACGTGGAGCTGATCTCCGGCGGCGCCACGTTCCACATTCGGACGCTCCGGTCCGAAGACTTCCCTCCGTTCCCGGAGCCCGCCGCGGACGACGGCGTATCGGTCCCGGTTGCCGCGTTCGTCGAGACGGCGCTGAAGGTCGCGGGCTCGGCGTCCCGCGACGAGACGCGGCCGGTGCTCACCGGGATCCTGGTGTCGGCGTCTGAACGCGAGTTGCGGATGGTCGCGACGGACTCCTACCGGCTGAGCGTCAAGGAGACGGCGCTGGAGGCGCCGCTGACGTCGGCGTTCGAGGTGAACGTGCCGGCCCGAGCGCTGCAGGAGCTGGCGCGGGTCGCGGCCGGCACAGAGGATGGGCAGCTGAGGGTCAGCGTGCTCCAGAACCAGGTCGTGTTCGAACTCGACGGCGTCGTGCTGTCGTCGCGGCTGATCGATGGCCAGTTCCCTAACTACCGCCAGCTGCTCCCGGAGTCCTTCGAGCATGAGCTGCGGATCGCCGCCGCCGAGTTGACCGAGGTCGTTCGCAGGATCAGTCTGCTCGCGCAGAAGAACGCGCCGCTCCGGCTGGCGTTCGGCCCGGGCGAGCTGACTGTCTCCGCCCAGACCCCCGACGTCGGCGAGGCGCTCGAGTCGATCCCGGTCCCGTTCCAGGGCGAGCCGCTCGAGATCGGGTTCAACCCGGAGTTCCTACGCGACGGGCTCGAGGCGGTCGAGGAGGGGGATGTCCTGCTGAAGCTGATCAGCCCTCTGCGCCCCGGGCTGATCGAGTCGGGCGAGGACGGCGGGTTTCAGTACCTCATCATGCCGATCCGCCTGAACGTCTAGCGGCGCCCGTGGCGCGGCTCATAGGGAGCCAGATCCGGTGCGGGTGCTGAGCCTCTCGCTTCGCGACTTCCGCAGCTACGAGGATGCACAGGCGTCGCTGGGGCCCGGCGTTACGGTCGTCTCGGGGCCGAACGGTGCCGGCAAGACGAACCTGCTCGAGGCGATCTACTTCGGGTCGGTCGGCCGCTCGCCGCGGACGACCAACGAGCGCGAGCTCGTCCGCTTCGGCGCGAAGACCACGCGGGTCGTGGTCGGGTGCGAGGCCGCCGACGGTCCGCACGAGATCTCGGTCGGGTTCGAGCCCGGCCAGCCGAAGCGATTCCGCGTCGACGGCGCGACGGTCGAGCGGCTCCTCGACGCGCCCGAGCGTCCGCTCGTGAGCGTGTTTCTGCCCGATCGCCTCGACCTGATCAAGGGCGCGCCGTCGCTGCGCCGTGCGCACCTCGACCAGCTCGTTGCGGCGCTCTGGCCGGCACGGGTGCAGACGCGCCGGTCGTATGTGCAGGCGCTCGCGCAGCGAAACGCGCTGATCGCCCGGATCCGGTCGGGCGCCGGGTCGCAGGGGTCCCTGTCGAGCTGGGACGGGCAGCTGGCGGAGCACGGGATCGCGCTGATGCGCGACCGCGCCGCCGCGGTCGACGCGATCGCAGACCGATTCCGCCGGATCGGCGAGCAGCTTGGGCTCGAGCACGAGTTGACCGTGGCGTACCGCCCGCGCTCGCGAGCTGCGACACCGCCCGAGCTACGCGACGAGCTCGGCTCCCGCGTCCAGCAGGACCTCCAGCGTGGCTTCACGGGTCACGGTCCGCACCGCGACGAGCTCGCCACGCAGCTCGGCGGCCGCGACCTGCGGGCGTACGGGTCGCAGGGCCAGCAGCGGCTTGGCATGCTCGCGCTGCTGCTGTCCGAGCGCGAGGCGATCGCCGAGCAGCGGAGCGCGCCGCCGGTGATGCTGCTGGACGACGTGATGAGCGAGCTCGACGGCGACCGGCGCCGAGCGCTGGTCGAGCTGCTGCGGTCCGGCGGCGGCCAGTCGGTGATCACCACCACCGACATCGAGCACGTGCCCGGGGGCGGCGATGACGGCGTCGCGCGGCTGTCGATCGCCGACGGCGCCGTGCTCGAGGAGGTCGCGTCGCGGTGACGCACTGGCGGCGCAGCCCCCGTCCGGTCGGGTTTGCGCTCGACGGGATCCGCAGCGAGCTCGAGCCGGCGACGCTGCTCGGCGAGGTCCAGAGGGTCTGGCCGGAGGCGGTCGGCGCGGCGATCGCGGCCGAGGCGCAGCCGACCGCCGAGCGCGGCGGCGTGCTCACGATCTCGTGCTCGGCGTCGGTCTGGGCGCAGGAACTGGACCTGATGGGACCGGCGATCGTGGAGCGGTTAAACAAGTCGCTCAGCGGCGGCTCGGTGACGCGGTTGCGGTGCGTTTCCGTGCCGCCGGAGTAGGCGACATAACGTTGTTACAACCGCCCGCGCGGCGACGCTGGCGAAATGTAGCAATCCGTTCACGCTATTGTCGCGTTTTGCAGGTAAAACGGGGGCATTGCAGGGGCGTTTCCGTCGGCCTCTGTGCTACCCTTAGTTGCATTAGACGCGACGCCCCGGCGCGCTCTCTCAGTAGCGCAGAACCGGGCGTCCTGATGTCATCGGAGGATCGTTGACAGACGACAACAGCGCCAAGCGGCGCTCAAATGAGCAGGCGAGTTATGACGCCCAGGACATCACGGTCCTGGAGGGGCTCGAGGCGGTACGACGCCGCCCTGGCATGTACATCGGGTCGACCGGGGCCCGCGGACTTCACCACCTCGTCTACGAGGTCGTAGACAACTCGGTGGACGAGGCGCTCGCCGGCTACTGCGACTCGGTTCAGATCACGATCCATCCGGACAACTCCGTCACGGTCGCCGACGACGGCCGCGGGATTCCCGTGGCGGTGATGGACAAGGAGAAGCGGCCCGCGGTCGAGGTCGTGCTGACCGTGCTGCACGCGGGCGGAAAATTCGGTCAGGGCGGTGGTTACAAGGTTTCAGGGGGACTCCACGGCGTCGGCGTGTCGGTCGTCAACGCGCTATCAGAGCGGCTGGACGTCGAGGTGCGCCGCGACGGGTTCACGTGGACACAGTCATACGAGCGCGGCCACCCGCTCGGCGACCTGCAGAAGGGCGCCCCGACCAAGCACACCGGCACGACGATCACGTTCCTCCCCGACGCGGACATCTTCGAGTCACTCGAGTTCGACGACACGACGCTTGAGGAGCGGATTCGGGACACCGCATTCCTCACCCGTGGTTTGCGGATCACGTTTGTCGATGAGCGGGCCGAGGGTCACCGGGCCGAGTTCCACTACGAGGGTGGAATCGTCGACTTCGTCGCCTATCTGAACCGCAACAAGGACCCGATCCAGAAGAAGGTGATCTCGTTCGAGGGCGAGAGCGACGAGGGTCAGCTCGAGGTCGCGATGCAGTGGAACTCCTCCTACCAGGAGTCGGTGTTCTCGTTTGCGAACAACATCAATACGCACGAGGGCGGCTCGCACCTGAGCGGGTTCCGCTCGGCGCTGACCGGCGCGATCAACAAGTACGCGCGCGACAAGGGCTTCCTCAAGGAGAAGGACGAGAACCTCCAGGGCGAGGACGTCCGCGAGGGCCTCACGGCCGTGATCTCCGCGAAGCTGACCGATCCGCAGTTCGAGGGCCAGACCAAGACCAAGCTCGGTAACCCTGGGATGCAGGGGTTCGTCCACTCGATCGTCAACGCTCGGCTTGCCGAATTTTTCGAAGAGAACCCAAAGGACGCGCGGCAGGTGATCACCAAGGCCGTCTCGGCGGCGCACGCCCGCAACGCGGCTCGCAAGGCCCGCGACCTGACACGCCGCAAGTCCGCGCTGGAGAACTCGACGCTGCCGGGCAAGCTGGCCGATTGCTCGGTCAAGAACCCGGCGCTGGCAGAGCTGTTCATCGTCGAGGGTGACTCCGCAGGTGGGTCCGCCGTGAGCGCCCGGGATCGCAGCACGCAGGCGATCCTGCCGCTGCGGGGGAAGATCCTGAACGTCGAGAAGAGCCGGATCGACAAGGTCCTGGCCAACACCGAGGTCCAGGCGCTGATCACCGCGGTCGGCACCGGAGTGCGCGACGAGTTCGACCTCGAGAAGGCGCGCTACCACAAGATCGTGCTGCTGACGGACGCGGACGTCGACGGCGCCCACATCCGGACGCTCGCGCTGACGCTTCTTTTCCGGGAGATGCAGCCGCTGATCGAGGCCGGCTACGTGTACATCGCGAAGCCGCCGCTCTACCGCCTCACCCGCGGGCAGAAGCACCGATACATCGAGCGCGAGTCCGAACTCGAGGAGATCCTGCTCGGGGACAAGTTCGAGAAGCTCGCCGTGTTCGACCGGCACGCGACGTCGTTCAAGCTGACCGACACCCGCTGGAAGCGATTCACGAAGCTGCTCAAGCAGTACGACGGCTGGGCGGCGGCGCTGCGCGCGTCCCAGGGCCACGGGGTCGTCGACTTCCTCCAGCAGGCCCGTCTGCTGGAGGAGGGCATCACCGACGTCGATGCGCTGGTGCGCCACGTGAGCAAGAACGGGCGCAACGGCGACGGCGAGCACGCCTTCCAGATCGAGCTCGTGTCCGAGAGCGACGACGAGCTCGTCGTGCGCACGATCGAGAACAAGACCGGTCTGGCGACGACGCACCGAGTGCGCCGGGCCACGCTCGAGACGCACGAGTACCGCAAGCTCGCCGAGGTGCACCGGGAGCTCGCCGAGCTCGCCGGCACGCCGCCGTTCGAGATCAGGCTGGGCGAGACCCGCCGCGAGGCGCTGTCGTTCGAGGAGCTGCGCGAGGCGATCCTCGGGGTGGCCCAGAAGGGCATCGAGTACTACCGGTTCAAGGGCCTCGGCGAGATGGACGCCGACGAGCTCCGCGAGACGACGATGGATCCGTCCAGCCGGACGCTGGTCCAGGTGACGATGGAGGATGCGGCGTCGGCGGACCTCGTGTTCTCGATGCTGATGGGTGATCAGGTCGAGCCTCGACGCGAGTTCATCGAAGAGAACGCCCGGCTCGTCGGCAACCTGGACGTGTAAGCGATGGCGACGATCGACACCATCGGCGGCGGCAACATCGAGCCCCGCGGGCTCGAGGAGGAGATGCGCTCTGCGTATCTCGACTACGCGATGTCCGTCATCGTCGGTCGCGCGCTGCCGGACGTGCGCGACGGGCTGAAGCCGGTGCATCGCCGGGTCCTGTACGTGATGAACGAGTTGGGCCTGCAGCCCAACCGCAAGCACGTGAAATGCGCCCAGATCGTCGGCGAGGTGATGGGCAAGTACCACCCGCACGGCGACCAGGCGATCTACGACACGCTCGTGCGCCTCGCTCAAGACTTCTCGATGCGGTACCCGCTCGTCGACGGCCACGGGAACTTCGGCAACATCGACGGCTATGGCGCCGCGGCGATGCGCTACACAGAGGCGCGGCTCGAGCGGCTCGCGACCGAGATGCTCCGCGACCTCGACGCGGACACGGTCGACTTCGCTCCCACCTACGACGGCTCGCGCGACGAGCCGCTGGTGCTGCCGTCGCGCTTCCCGAACCTGCTCGTCAACGGAAGCTCCGGGATCGCGGTCGGGATGGCCACGAACATCCCGCCGCACAACCTCAGGGAGGTCGTGTCGGCGACGATCGCGTACATCGACGACCCCGACATCGCCGTCGAGGGCCTCATGAAGCACATCAAGGGACCGGACTTCCCGACCGCCGGCCTGATCCTCGGCCGCGAGGGGATCCGCGAGGCGTACGAAACCGGCCGCGGCCGCGTCCGCCTCCAGGGCAAGGCGCACATCGAGCCGGTCGGCCAGGGCAAGGAGGCGATCATCGTCACCGAGCTGCCCTACCAGGTCCGCCGCGACGGCGAGGGCGGCCTGATCCTAAAGATCAAGGAGCTTCACGACCAGAAGAAGCTCCCCGAGATCACCGACCTGCGGAACGAGTCGGATCGACACGGCATGCGGATCGTGATCGAGCTCAAGCGCGATGCGATCCCGAAGGTCGTCCTCAACAAGCTCTACAAGCACACGCCGCTGCAGACGACGTTCGGCGTGAACATGGTCGCGCTGGTCGACAACGTCCCGAAGACGCTGTCGCTCCGCGAGGTGATCGGCCACTACGTCGATCACCAGCGCGAGGTCATCATCCGGCGCACCAAGTACGAGCTGCGCCGGGCCGAGGAGCGCGCTCACGTCTTGGAGGGCTACCTCATCGCGCTCGACAACCTCGACGAGGTGATCGCGCTGATCCGCGCCTCGCGCGATCCGGAGGCCGCGCGGCACGGCCTGGTCGAGCGGTACGAGCTGACCGTCGTGCAGGCACAGGCGATCCTCCAGCTGACGCTGAGCCGGCTGACCGCGCTCGAGGCGGACAAGATCAAGAAGGAGTACGACGACCTCGTCGAGCGGATCAAGGAGCTGCGCGAGATCCTCGGCGACGAGGCGCGGGTCAAGGGGCTGATCAAGGACGAGCTCAAGGAGATAGTCGAGGCGTACGGCGACGATCGCCGCACCGAGATCACCCACGCCGAGGGCGAGATCGACATCGAGGACCTGATCGCCGACCAGCAGATGGTGATCTCGATCACTCACTCCGGCTACATCAAGTCGCTGCCGCTCTCCACCTACCGTCAGCA
Source organism: Solirubrobacteraceae bacterium (assembly GCA_036490875.1). Lineage (GTDB taxonomy): Bacteria > Actinomycetota > Thermoleophilia > Solirubrobacterales > Solirubrobacteraceae > Palsa-465. The sequence continues at coordinate 50,736 of DASXDA010000005.1, read as the reverse complement.
GCGCCGCGGCGGGATCGGCGTGACCGGCGGCGAGATGAAGGAGGACGACTACGTCGAGCACCTCTTCGTCTCCTCGACGCACGACTACCTGCTGTTCTTCACCAACCGCGGCAAGGTGTACCGGCTGAAGGTCTACGAGCTGCCCGAGGCATCGCGCACAGCGCGCGGCCGCGCGCTCGTCAACCTGCTGCCGCTGCGCGAGGGCGAGCGGGTCCAGTCCGTGCTCTCGACGCGAGACTTCAACGAGGGCAAGTACCTCGTGTTCGCGACGCGGAACGGGATGATCAAGAAGACCGAGTTCAAGGCGTACAACACGCCGATCAAGGCCGACGGGATCATCGCGATCAATATCCGCGACGACGACGAGCTGATCGCCGTCAGGCGGACCAGCGGGCACGACACGGTGATCATGGTCTCCCGCTCGGGCCAGGCGGCACGATTCAACGAGGACAAGGTGCGCGGGATGGGCCGCGACACCAGCGGCGTGCGTGGGATGAACGTCTCCCAGAAGGGCAACTACGTGCTCGCGATGGACGTCGCGCGTGACGAGCACGAGCTGCTCGTCGTGACCCAGAACGGCTACGGCAAGCGCACCCCGATCTCCGACTACCCGGTCAAGGGACGCGGCACGATGGGCGTCAAGACGATCCAGCTGACCGAGAACAAGGGCCAGCTCGCCGGCGCGCTCGTCGTCCGCGAGCACCAGGAGCTCGTGTTCATCTCCCAGAACGGGATGGTGCAGCGGACCTCGGTGCGCGGCATCAGCCGCTACGGCCGCGCCTCACAGGGCGTGCGCGTGATGAACCTGCGCGAGGACGACCAGGTCAGCGCGGTCGCGCTCGTGGTCGAGTCGGAGACGCCAACGGCGGCGAAGGTCGTCGAGAACGGTGACGTCGAGCCCGATACCGGCACCGTCGAGAACGGTGACACCGGCGAGCCTGGCCAGGTCGCCGACGACGGTGACCCCGGCGCCGAGTAGCGCCTACTCGCAGTTCGGCCGCGGTACCGCGGCCGCCGCCTCCGCCGGCCTCTCCGCACCGTCCCGGTCCTCCGACCCGTTTCTGCCGGCCGCCGCGGCCGAGGCTTCTTCCTCAGCGGGCTGCTCCTCCGCGCGCGCCAGCTCATCTGCTGCCTCGCGTTCGCGCAACACCACGCTGGTGGCCGCGGCGACCTGGTCGTCGGACCTCGGCCCGGCCCGGTCGAGGTACCAGTGGCGGTTGATGGTCGCGAACCACTCGAGGCTCGTCTCGCCGTCGTCGCCCTGCCGCTCGTAGGGGATCAGGCCAAACCGGCTGATCGTCCGCTGACCGCCGACCTGATCTGAGTAGAGCAGCTCGACCGTGACGACCTCGCGGCTGTCGATCGCCTCCGCGACGGCGCGGTAGGTGGGGTCATTGCGATCGCGCAGAGCGCCCTGCCACATGCCGATGTCGCCTGCCGGGATGTAGAGGTCCCGGGTCTGGAGCCGGAACTCGTCCTCCGGCGCGTGGTTCGGGGCGACGGCCGCGGACTGACGCCCGGCCACGACGTGCCAGCCCTGGCACACCCCGATACCGGCCCCGACGTTGCGCAGACTCATCGCGAAGTAGATGCTGCCGTCGTGCTCGGCGACGCCGTGGCCGCCGGCGGCCCGGACCCAGTGCCCCTCGACGAACATGATCTTCTGGACCGGATCGTCGAGCCGCGACTGGGTGAAGATCGGGCGGCGCTGCTCCTGCAACGCCAGCTCGGAGATCCGGGCGGAGCGATTGGACGAGCGCACGGCCGCGAACGTTGCGACCGCAAGCACGAGCGTGCCGGCCGCGGTCGCTAGCGACGAGACCGTCGCCCAATCGGTTGCTACCGGGACGAGCACCGTCCCCAGTGTCTCACGCGCGACGCGCGCGAACCAGGAACCCGCTGCGCCCCGGGGACTGGATCTCGACCTCGGCGAACCCGACGCCCCGGAGCATCGCGTCGAGCCCGTCGTGCGTGTAGTTGAAGATCGGGCAGTCGCCGATCCACTCATACCGGACCTTGCGGATCGGCCCCTTGACAGGCGACCACGCGGGGAACGAGGCGACCATCGAGCCGCCCGGCGCGCACAGCTCGAGCATCCGCCGCGCGAACCGGTCAGCATCCGGCAGGTAGTCGAACAGGCCGAGCCCGAGGACGACGTCGAAGCGGCGCTCGATCGTGACTTCTAGGAAGTCTCCGCACACGAGCTCGATGCGCTCGCCGAAGCGCGCCAGCCGCTGCTGTGCGAGCTCGACCATCGGCTCGGAGAAGTCGACCCCGAGGTACGAGGAGGCGCCGGTCTCGAGCACGAACTCGGCGATCCGCCCAGACCCGCAGCCGACGTCGAGCACGGTCGGCGAGGCATACGACCGGACCGCCTCCACCGCGAGCTCCCGCCGGCGGAACAGCCCGGGCCGCAGCAGCCGGACGAGCAGCCGCTCGTCCTCGTAGAGGTCGTCGAACTGCTCGGCCTTGGTCCTGAACCGGTTACGAACCCGCTGGGGCGCCTGCGCGGAGCTGGGCATACGCCTCACCATAGGGAATCAGCCGGTGACGCTCGGCAATCGCCTTCAGGACGAGCGGCGCCCGGCGCCGGGTGAGGTTGCGCTGCAGCGCTCGCAGCTCGGCACGGAGCCGCGCTGCGGCCGGGACGCCGGGAGGAAGCTTGGGGTTGAGCGCCTTGCGATCGAACTCGTACGGGTGCATGTACAGCCCCGCCAGCGGGCTCGACTCGTCGAGCCCGCGAAGGACGAACGGGATCGGGACCGTCGCCCAGTATGAGGGACCGCCAACCGGGACGCGGTACCCGTGCGTGTACCAGACAGCCACCGGCAGCTCCCACAGCTCGCCGTCCCGGAGCTCGAGCTGGCGGGCCCCGCGCCCCACGATCTCTCCCGCCGACCGCAGCCGCGGGGAGTCGTGCTCGCTCGAGTCGTAGTTGAAGCCCCCGGCCGCGAGCACCTCGAACGCCCACGGGCAGCGCTTGTTGATCGAGAACGCCGGCGCGCGATAGCCGAGCGGGCGGGTCCCGGTGAGCCGCTCGATCGTCCCGACCGCACGGTCCAAGTCCACCCCGAACTGCTCGCGCGTCTGCGAGTAGACGGGGTAGTGCTCGTCGCCGTGGCACGCGATCTCGTGGCCGCCCGCCGCGATCTCCTCGACCAGGTTCGGGTGCGAGCGGGCCGCCATCCCGAGGATGAAGAACGTCGCCTTCAGCTCCAGCTCGTCGAGCAGCTCGAGCGTCGCGCTCGTCTGCCCGGCGAGCGCCGGGCCGGCCTCGCGCCAGTTGTCCGCGCCCGCTCTCCGGCGGACGAGCTGATGCCAATCCTCGAAATCGACGCCTAGGAGCAGCGTCCTGCGATCGTCCTCGGCCTCCATCGCGGAGGCAGCTTCTCATAGGAGACGTCAACGGTGTTCGCTAATCTGCAATTACCAGAGAAAGGAGGTGGTCCGTCTGTCTGAAATGTCTTGCGGGACCCTGGAGGTGTCCGGCCGCTAGGTCGGAGCTGGCCCCGCTTAGCGGAGTCCACCCGAGGCACCGTCGGGGCGAGCGCCGGGATTAGTCCCTCCGGCAATGATCAATTCGCCCTGATTTGATCCAGCAAAAGAAGCACGGAGGGCGCCGCCTCTTCACCGGCGCCCTCCGTCATTTAAGGGGTCGTTCTCGGCCACGACCCGCCTTGGCTGGTGGCTTGAGGCGAAGGCCAGGACCCGGCGTCCCATGCCCGCCACGCCCCGCCAACAAAAAAGCGGCCCTAGGCCGCCAGGTACTGATGCCAAGCCGACGGAATCGTTGGACTCGATACGTGTATGAACACCGTCGCGTGCGGGATCCGCGGCTGTTTTGACAGCTGCATGCCCGCCTGCCGCGGCAGCGCATCTCCCTTCCGCCGGTTGCACGGCGCGCACGACGCGACGATGTTCTCCCAGCTCGACGACCCGCCCTTCGACTTCGGGATCACGTGGTCGACCGTGAGGTTCGAGCGGGCGCCGCAGTACTGGCACATCCATCCGTCACGGGCGAAGACGGCGCGGCGTGTGATCTTGCGGCGGTGGGTGTCGCGGGGGATCCGGACGTAGGTCACAAGCCGGATCACGACCGGGCGCTGGATCGTCCGGCTGACCGAACGGAGGTCCCATTCGCCGTGCTCGATCACCTCGGCCTTCGACTTCAGCAGCAGCACGACCGCCCGGCGCACGGTGCAGACGTTGATCGGCTCGTAGGTCGCGTTGAGGACGAGCACCCGACCACCGTCACGTCCGCGCCGCTGGTGCTCTGGATGCGGCGCGAACCCCACTGGGGCTGGCGGTACGGTGCCCATCGCTGGGCGCCAGTGTAGCGGGGGCGCCTCTCGGATCTGCGTGCCTCAGGCGCGCTCTGGGTGGCGTCTCAGCTGCGGAAAGCGTTCGCTCGGCGAGCGCAACCAGCGGGAGCTGGGACAGGACCTAGAAAGACGGAAAAGAGCCCAACACCCGAACGACCTCGACGTAATCGCGTAGCCCGGCTAGCGCGTCCGCGACGTGGGACTCGGTGTCGCGCCCCTCGAGGTCGAGGAAGAACATGTAGTGCCCGAGTCCCTGCTTGCGCGGCCGCGACTCGATCCGCGTGAGATTCACATGGCGTGAGGCAAATTCGCTCAAGCACGCCACCAGCCAGCCCGGCGCGTCCGCTCCGACGCCCCAGAACACGATCGCCGTCTTCCACGGACCGAGCGGCGGCTCCGCGTCCCATGGCGCTCCCGGCGGCGTGCCGACGCGGGCCAGCCACACGAATCGGGTCTCGTTGCCGGCGACGTCCTCGACCTCGGACCGCAACACCCGGCAGCCATACCGCTCCGCCGCCAGGCGGTTCGCGAGCGCCGCCCACGGGCCATCGTGCTCGGCGACGAGCCTGACCGCGTCGGCCGTCGAGCTCCCGGCGAGCACGCGGGCGCCCGGCAGCCGCGTGCGGATGAAGCGGGCGCACTGCGCCGTCGCCTGGGGGTGCGAGACGACCGCCTCGATCTCGTCGAGCTCGAGCTCGGTCCGCGCGATCAGCGAGTGCCGGATCGGGCGGACGACCTCCCCGACGATCGCGACGTCCTCGGTGTCGATCGCGAGCGCATCGAGGGTCGCGTTGACCGAGCCTTCGAGCGAGTTCTCGATCGGGACGAGCGCCCGCTCGACGGTCCCGGCATGGACCGCCATCACCGTGTCGTAGATCGTCGGCAGCGGCACGGCCTCGAGCTCGCCGGCGCCCGACCCGCCGCCCGACCCGGCGCCCGCCCCTCCGCCCGCCGCGCCGACGGACTCGATCAGCGCCTCGTGGGTGAAGGTCCCCTCCGGGCCGAAGTAGCCGGCGCGCACCGTGATGCCGCCTCTAGGCGGACGGTCCGTCGGGATGACCGCTCTCGAGCGCGAGCCGAACCGCCTCTGTCTCCTCGGGAGAGAGCTCGAGCTCCGGCTGGCCCTCGCGCACCTGCTTGGCATACAGGCGGGCCTGGTCGCGATGGTGGATCGAGGACAGCACGAGCCCGGTGCGGTGGGTGTCGAGCAGCGCGATCGAGGTCGACTGGCGGCCCGACATCTCGCCGTACGCGTCGTACCTGATCAGGGCGCTGTAGGCGATCGCGTGGTCGAGCCGCTGCTCGGCGCTCTCCACCCGCCGGCCCAGCTCGGCCGCGATGTCCTGGACGTAGTCGTGGAGCGCCTCGAACTGCTGCTGAAGCGTTGCCGCGTGGGTGACCAGGTCGTCGTTTCCAGACCCGAGCACCGCCCGCTGGTCGGACCGCACCCGCCTCAGCCGGACCGCCAGCGCGATGCAGGAGAGCAGCGCGACGACGGCCACGCCGGCGGCCGCCAGCGCGACGATCCCCGCGGTGCTGGTCAGGTTGTGCACGCGCCGGAGGATAGGCATACCGGCCCCCGGCGGCCTCCGCGCGCCGGGGAACGGCCAATCGCGCGCCGGGAACGGCCCTCCGGCGCGGTCGCTACTGGAACGTCACCGGGAGCGTCTGCGTGTTGTTGCTCGTGACCTTCTCGCCGGGGACCGGCTCGATCGTCGCGGTGAGCGTGTACGAGCCCGCCTTCGGGGACGAGCTGAGCGGCACCTGGCAGGTCGATTGCTGGCCGGCCTGCGTCTGCGGCACCGTCGTCTGCCCGCTGGGGCCGCCATTCGAGAGGCTGACCTTGCAGACCACGCCCGACTCGTTGTTCGAGCCGCTGTTGGTGAAAGTCAGCGTGAAGGTCGGCGCCGGGCTCGCCGGGACCGTGTTGGTCGAGCCGCTCTGGAGCGTGGTGCCCCCGGCGCTGACCGAGTTCAGCTGGTGGCCGTGGGTGCCGGGCGTGACCTTGCCGCTCTTGTTGCCGGAGCTGACCGTGGTGTGCAGCGAGGAGGCGACGAACGACGGCGTCAGCCACTGAAGGTCGGGAAGGAACTGGCCGCCCTCGATGGGCTCGCCGCTGGTCCCGCCGACGCTGATCCCTGCGTTGTGCAGCGCACCGACGATCGACGGCAGCGCGTAGCTCTTGTAGACCACGTCGGAGGCATAGAACTTCGCCATCTCCGCGGCGATCTGGTTGACGGCGTCGGTCGCCGTCGAGGCCTGCAGCGCGGGCTGGACCTGTTGCGCGATCTGCGCGATCCCGTCGCGGCGCATCTGCAGCGCCAGCATCAGGTCCGACTGCGCGGACTTGGCCTCGTCGGGCACGTCCAGCCCGGCTGCGCGGTTGAGCTGGTTCTCGGCGCTCAGCCGGGCCTCGTCGATCTGGCTCTGAAGGTTGGCGCCGTTGCTCGCGCCCTGGCCGCTCGAGAGCACGTTGAAGAATTGCTGGCCGGTCTGGTTGGAGGCGCGGATGATCGACGCGACGCTGTCGCTGTAGTTGCGAAGCGAGCTGTTGCGCTGGCTGACCTGGCAGCTGTGGACGCCGACGGCGACCAGGATCACGACGACCAGCAGCGCCACCGCCGCGACCGCGCGGCGGATCCGGATCGACTGCTCGTCGGTTGGAGGACGTCGTCCAGAGCCGGTCGGTCGACGCCCGCCTCCGGACGTGCGCCGTCCTTCACCCGTCGGTCGCCGCTGTCGCTCCGTCTGCGGCGCCTCTTCCCGACTCTCATCAACTTCGTCGAAGAACGACAGGCTCCTCGCTCCCTCCAAAGGATTCAGAGGCAGCGGAGTATTACCGCATAGAGCGGACTACACGATAAGAGGGAAGCTCATTGCAACGTGGAAAGGCCCCCTTATGGGCACAAGGCCGTCGCCCTCTTCGCGCGAGCCGACACAACAAACGGCCCCATTCGACCCCACCCAAACGGGGGAGGGGGACCCGATCCCGGGCACGGTGGACGACCGCCGCACGCTGGACGACCGCGCCCAGACGGACGATCGCGGGCACACGCCCGTGCGGATCGCGGATCACCGCGCTCGGCCCCGCCGCCGCCGGTCCGCTACCGAGGACGGGGGCCCAATCGTCCTCAACCGGTATCGCCTCCACCGCCGCCTCGGCGCGGGCGGGTTCGGAACGGTCTGGCACGCCCGGGACGAGCGACTCGAGCGCGACGTCGCCGTAAAGCTGCTACCTCGCGACCGGATCGTCGGCGGCCGGTTCGAGCGCGAGGCCCGCGCGGCCGCCCGCCTGGCGCATCCGGGAATCGTCACGCTGTACGAGGCGGCCGTCGACGACGAAGGGGCATACCTCGTCTCCGAGCTGGTCCGTGGCGCGACGCTCGGCCAGCTGCTCGAGGCCGGCCGCCTGTCGGACCGAGACATCGTCGAGATCGGCATCGCGCTGTGCGCAGCGCTCGCCCACGCCCACGGCGAGCGGGTCGTCCATCGCGACGTCAAGCCGTCGAACATCCTGATCCCCGAGCGGCCGGTCACGCCCGCACAGCTGGCGAAGCTGACCGACTTCGGGGTCGCGCGGATCATCGGCGGGGACTCGCTGACCCGCACGGGCGACGTTGTCGGTACCGCCGGGTACATGGCGCCCGAGCAGGCCGAGGGCCTCGAGGCCGGCGCCCCCGCTGATCTGTATTCGCTGGCGCTCGTGATCTACGAGGCGCTGACCGGGATCAACCCGGTCGGCACCGGGGCGGCGGCCAGTCGGGCGAGGCGGCTCGGTGCGTACCTGCCGCCGCTGCGACGGCAGCGCCGCGACCTACCTCGCGAGCTCGGGTGCGCGATCGACCTGGCGCTACGGCCGAGACCCCGTGAACGGGGCAGCATCGACGAGCTCCGCTACGGGCTCGCGGCCTCGGTTGGCGTGGTGGGCGACCACCCGGGCGTGGTCTCGAGCCCGTGGCCGGCGCAGGTCACCAGCAACCCGCGTCGCTCAAAAGCTCGCGCGCCCAAGTGGGATCAGCCGCCCGCCGCTGAGCAGCATCCGCTTACCCCGCAGCCCGCCCCGCGAGAAGATCAGCCGCCGCTCGCGGATCGCCGGGCACCGATCCCCTGGCCGCAAAGGGCACTCGCGGGAGCCGCCGCGGCGATCGTCGCCGCGTGGCTCATCGGGGTCGTGCTCTCGCATCCGCCGGTTCCACCGGCCGTCGCCGCCGCAATCGGTGCCGTCGCCGTCGCCGCGCTGCCCCGGATCGGCTGGGTTGCGCTGTTAATCGCCGCCGGCGTCGGGCTCGCGGCCGACGGGCATGCGGGCGCGACGCTCGTGTTCGCGATCGCCGCGCTGCTTCCGGTGCTGCTGATGCCGCTCCACCCCGCCCGGTGGCCGCTCGGGGCGTTCGCCCCAGCGCTCGGTGCGATCGGGCTGGCGGGCGCTTGGCCCGCGATCGCCGGCCGTGCGCCCGGCCCGTGGCAGCGGGCGGCGCTTGGCGCGACCGGCTGGATCATGCTTGTCGTGGCAAATGTCCTCGGCACGAGCGCCCTGTACATGAATCTCGGACACACGATCGCGGCGCGACCGGTGTGGGAGCCCTCGCTGTCCGAGACCTTCAGCCACGTGATCTCCCCGGTCGCAACCGCCGGGGTGCTCGCGCCCGCGGTCGTTTGGGCGCTCGCCGCCGTGTTGCTGCCGTGGACCACCTTCATGCGCCCGCTCGCCGTCCAGCTCGTGCTGGTCACGGTCTGGACAGCCGCTACGGCGTCCGCCACAACGATCTTCCTGCACGCCGGGCACGCCAGAACGCTGCTGACGCCGGGCGCAGCGGTGCTCGGCGCGATCGCCGCAGGCGTGGTTGCCCTCGCCCCTTCGGTCGCCGAAGCCTTCAGGGCGTCTCGAACGGCGGGCAACACCCCGATCGGACTCGCGTAGCATGAAAACCCGCTGAAGGCCCCGTCTAACGACGCCCGAAGGAATGCCCCAGCGGCCGAGCAATGAGCGTTCTCCGCAGCCTCGAGGAAAAGATCGCTGGCCTCGTCGAAGGCACGTTCAGTCGTGCCTTCCGGTCCGAGGTGCGCCCGGTCGAGATCGCTCGCAAGCTGGCCAGGGAGATGGAAGAACATAAGTCGTCCTCGCTCTCACGCACCTATGTGCCCAACGAATACCGCGTCTTCCTCTCGCCCCGAGACCGCGAACGGTTCGCCGGCTACGAGACCGCCCTCTCGGACGAGCTGGCCGGGTATCTGCTCGAGCACGCGCGCCGCGAGCGGCTGACGCTGATCTCGCGCCCCCAGATCGAATTCGAGACCGACGATCGGCTCGGGCTCGGTGAATTTGGGATCCAGACCGGAATCGTCCACCCGCAGGAGGACGACGTCGAGCCCCCGGAGGAGGAGCTGTCGGGCCGGACGATGGTCTACAGCACCGCCGGCCGGCTGGCCGAGCCGCTCGAGCAGCGCGCTCGCACCCGCGCCGAATCCGCGCTGCTGCTGCTCGACGGCAAGCGGCTCGTGGTCGGACCGGCAGGGGTCACGCTCGGCCGCAGCCGCCAGTCCGACGTGGTGCTGAGCGATCCGAACGTCTCCCGCAACCATGCGGAGATCCGCCCCCGGGGCGGCTCGTGGGTGCTCACGGACCTCGGCTCCACCAACGGCTCCCGGATCAACGGTCAGCCGCTGGAAGGCTCGGAGGTCATCAGGTCAGGGGATGAGATCGAGCTGGGCTCGACGTCCTTGAGGTTCGAGCTGGAATAGCGAACGATGCTCGAACCTGTCTCAGTCGGCCTCAAGTTCGGCTTCCTAGCCATCCTGTACCTGTTCCTCGTGTGGGTGGCTTGGAGCGCGCTGCGCGACATGCGCCGGCGACCCGGCTCCACTAAAGGCGGCCGGGAGCCCGAGCCCGCGCAGTCCGATGCGACCAGCATGTACGACGCCTCCTCGATGCTCAACGGCCACGAGTCAGAGCTCGAGCCGAAGCTGCTGGTCGAGCGGGCCCCCGGACACGAGGCGGGGATGGCGTACGAGATCGCCGAGGGGGCGACGCTCGGGCGAGGCGACGTCGAGATCCAGCTGGAGGACCCGTTCGCGTCCTCCAGGCACGCTCGCATCACCCGCCAGGGCCACACCCTGGTGATCGAGGACCTCGGCTCGACGAACGGGACCTATCTGAACGAGGAGCCGCTGACAGGGCCGCAGCCGTTGCACCCCGGCGATCGCATCCGGATCGGCGACTCCGAGTTCTCCTACGTGCAGTGACCAACCGGCGCACGCGATGATCAGGGCAGCGGAGAGCACATACAAGACCGACACGGGCCGTCAGCGGCGCGACAACGAGGACAGCGCGTTCGCCCGCGCGCCAGTGTTCGTGGTCGCCGACGGGATGGGCGGCGCCCAGGCCGGGGAGGTCGCGTCGCGGATCGCGATCGAAGCGTTCGAGCCCGGCCTCGACGGCTCGGGCAGTCCCGAGGAGCGGCTTGCGGTGCGCGTGCGCGAGGCGAACAGAGAGATCTACGACCGCTCTCGTACCGAGCTCGGCCGCGAGGGGATGGGCACCACCCTGACCGCCGCGTACCTCGACGACGGCAGCGTGGCGATCGCCCACGTCGGCGACAGTCGCGCGTACCTGTTCCGCGACGGCAAGCTCGAGCGGCTCACCCGGGACCACTCGCTCGTCGACGAGCTGGTCCGGCGCGGGAAGCTGACCGAAGAGCAGGCCGCGGAGCATCCCCAGCGCTCGATCATCACTCGAGCGCTCGGGCCGGAGCCTGACGTCGAGGTCGATACCTGGACGTATCCGGTCCGCCGCGACGATGTGTTGCTGCTGTGCAGTGACGGGCTGACGTCGATGATCACCGAGGACCGGATCGGGCAGATCCTCGGCTCGTCCGAAACGCTCGACGAGGCCGCCGACCGGCTGATCCAGGAGGCCAATGACGCCGGCGGCCGGGACAACATCACGGTCGTTCTCACCCGGGTCGAGGAGGTCGAGAACGGCGACCGCGGGATCGACCAGCCGACCGTGATCGCACCCCCCGGCCCGGCGACGGCGGCCGCTCCCCCCGCCGACGGCGGCCCCGCCGCGGCCCCGCCCACATCGACCGAGCCCGAGCCGTCGACTGAGCCCGCGCCTGAGCCGAGCTCCCGCCGGTTGACGCCGCTCCCGCCCGAGCAGCCCGCCGAGCCCGAGCGCAAGCGCCTGCGCGAGCGCCGCTACATCAAGCCGGTCGCGGCGTTGATCGCGGTCGTGATCGTCTTGTTCCTGGTCCTCGGCGGCGGCTACCTGGCGACGCGCCAGCTGTACTTCGTGGGCACCAACTCGCAGGGGATCGTCACGATCTATCGGGGCCTCCCCTACGAGCTGCCCGCCGGCCTCCAGCTGTACGAGACGTTCTTCGTCTCCGGCGTCCCGGCCTCGCTGGTTCCCGCCGATCGGCGCAAGAACGTCTTCAACAACCAGCTGCGGTCGCAGACGAGCGCGATGAACCTGGTCAGGAACCTGGAGTTGGGGAAGGTTACGCAGTGAGCGCGAAGGGCTCCAAATCGTGAGCGCCCGCAACCGCGAGCTGGTGGCGCTGATTCCGGCCTCGCTGCTGGTCACCGCAGGGTTCGCCGGGGTGTTCATCCAGCGCTCCAACGCGCTCTCGAACATCTCGCTGACGTACGGGGCGATCTTCCTCGGGCTATGCCTGATCGGGCACATCGTGATCCGGATGACGCTGCCCAACGCCGACCCGTACCTGTTCCCGCTGGTCGCCGCGCTGGCGAGCTTCGGGATCGTGATGATCTACCGGATCAACCCGACCCTGGCGCGCCAGCAGGCGCAGTGGTTTGTGCTCGGGCTGGTCCTGTTCGCGGTCACGATCATCGCGTTCCGGGACTACCGCAAGCTTGAGCGCTACCGCTACACGATCGTGCTGATCTCGCTGGGGCTGCTGATCCTGCCCCGGCTCCCGGGGATCGGGTACCAGGCCAACGGCGCCTACCTGGGCGTGCGGATCCCGGGCCTGTTCGTGTTCCAGCCCGCCGAGTTCGCGAAGATCGGCCTGGTCATCTTCCTTGCGAGCTACCTGCGCGACACCCGCCAGGTGCTCGCGACCGGCGGCCGGCGGATCCTCGGCGTGACGATCCCGCCGATCAAGCACTTCGGCCCGATCATCGTGATCTGGGGCCTCGCGATGGGGATCATGGTGCTGCTCAGCGATATGGGCTCGTCGCTGATGTTCTACGGCGGGCTGCTCGCGATCCTGTACGTGGCGACCGGACGGCTGTCGTTCGTGGTCATCGGGCTGCTCGCGTTCGCGCTCGGCGCCTGGTACCTCGGCACGCACATCCCCCACGTCCACGCCCGCGTCACGGACTGGCTGCACCCGTTCGACCCGCGGGTCTACAAGGCGACACTCGGCAGCTACCAGGTTGCGAACGGGGTGTTCGCGCAGGCCGCGGGCGGGATATTCGGCCAGGGGTTCGGCCAGGCGGTGATCACGATTCCGGGCACCCACCCCGTCCAGTACCTGATCCCAGCGCCGCAGACGGACATGATCTACGCGATCATCACCGCCGAGCTCGGGCTGTTCGGCGCCGCCGCGGTGCTGATCGTCTATCTGCTGTTCATCGCCCGCGGCTTCAAGACCGCGGTGCTGTCGCGCGACTCGTTCTCGACGCTGCTGGCCACCGGCCTGACCGCGGTGTTTGCGATCCAGGTGTTCGTGATCGTCGGCGGGGTCACGCGGGTGATCCCGTTAACCGGCGTGACGCTGCCGTTCATCTCCTACGGGGGCTCATCGATCATCGCCAACTTCGTGCTCCTTGCGCTCCTGTTGCTGATCTCGGACCGTGCCCGGAGACCCGTCAGATGAACGCCCAGATCACCCGCCTGTTCGGGTTCATCGTGGTGCTGTTCGGGCTGCTGATCGTGTTCACGACGCGCTGGACCGTGGTCGACAAGTCGAGCCTTGACAACAACTCGCTCAACCACCTGACGCTGATCCAGGAGCTCAAGATCAAGCGCGGCCGGATCCTCGCGTCCGACGGCACGGTGCTCGCGAAGTCGGTCCCAGCGGGCGGCGGGACCTGGAGCCGCACCTATCCGACCGGACCGCTGTTCGCGCAGGCGGTCGGCTACTCGAACCTCTCGCAGGGCCAGGCGGCCGGCCTCGAACTGTCGGACGGCCAGTACACGCGGGGGCTTCAGACCGGCCTGAACTCGGTGTTCGGGCAGCTCACTTCGCACCGGGTCGGCGACGACGTCTACACGACGCTCGACCCGAAGGCCCAGCGGGTTGCGGTCCAGAGTCTCGGCGGTCAGGATGGCTCGGTCGTCGCGATCGACCCGAGGACCGGCGCGGTCAAGGTCATGTACTCGAACCCGAGCTACAACAACAACGCGCCCAACGTGAACGCGCCCGGGACGACGACCTTCAATCGCGCCACGCAGGGCGAGTACTCGCCGGGCTCTACGTTCAAGGTGGTCACGACCACCGCCGGGATCGACAGCGGCAAGTACACCCCGGATTCCACGATCAACGGCAACTCTCCGATCATCGTTTCCGGCGTGCCGCTTCAGAATGATGGCAACCAGAGCTGGGGACCGCAGACGCTCACCACCGCCCTGACCTACTCGATCAACACGATCTTCGCCCAGGTCGCCGAGAACGTCGGTCGCCCGACAATGACCGAGTACATGAAGCGCTTCGGCTTCTACTCGAAGCCGCCGCTCGACTACCCGCCCGACGAGATGCGTGCCAGCAACGTGAAGGGTCCCTCGGGGCGCGCGATCCCGCCCGGCAGTCCCAATGAGGACATCGGCCGCATCGGCATCGGGCAGGGGGGACTCGCGGTCACGCCGCTACAGATGGCGATGGTCGCCGCCGCCGTTGCCAACGGCGGCAAACTGATGGTCCCGCACATGACCGCCCGCGTCGTCAACCAGGATGGCGTCACCGTCAAGACGATCACTCCATCCGTCTATCACCAGGTGATGAAGCCGGCGGTCGCGACTCAGGTCGCGCAGATGATGACCAAGGTCGTCGAGGAGGGCACCGGCACGGCGGTCCAGCTCGGCGGCATCAGCGTCGCCGGTAAGACGGGAACCGCTTCGATCGGGGTGACCGGCTCGAACCTGACGAACCCGTGGTTCATCGCGTTCGCGCCGGTGCAGAACCCGAAGGTCGCCGTGGCTGTGACGGTCGACCAGTCGCAGGGCGGGTTCGGCGGCACGGTCGCCGCTCCGATCGCCAAGAACGTGATGCAGACGCTGCTCTCGGAGGGCCAGTGATGGCCGAGGTCGCCCCGGGCACCGTGATCGACGGCCGCTACAAGGTCATCTCGCGGCTGGGCAGCGGCGGCATGGCGGACGTGTTCCTCGCCGAGGATGACCAGCTCGGCCGCAAGGTCGCGCTGAAGCTGCTTCACCGGCGCTTCTCGGAGGACCCCGGCTTCGTCGAGCGCTTCCGCCGCGAGGCGCAGGCCGCGGCCGGCCTGCAGCATCCCAACGTCGTCAGCGTGTTCGACAGGGGCTCCTACGACGAGACCTACTACATCGCGATGGAGTACCTGCCCGGCCGCTCGCTCAAGCAGCTGATCCGACAGGAGGCTCCGCTCGACCCGGTCCGAGCGATCGACATCACGATCCAGATCCTCCGGGCCGCGCGGTTCGCCCATCGCCACGGCGTGATCCACCGCGACCTCAAGCCCCACAACGTGATCATCGACGACGCCGGGCACGTCAAGGTGACGGACTTCGGGATCGCGCGGGCCGGCGCGTCGGACATGACCGAGACCGGCTCGATCATGGGCACCGCGCAGTACCTCTCACCGGAGCAGGCCCAGGGCCACGCGGTCAGCGCCTCCTCGGACCTCTATTCGGTCGGCGTCGTTCTGTACGAGATGCTGACCGCGCGCGTGCCGTTCGACGCGGAGGCGGCGGTCACGATCGCACTCAAGCACGTCTCCGAGGCGCCGCCGATGCCCTCCCGGCTGAATCCGCGGATCCCGCCGGAGCTCGAGCAGGTGGTCCTGTGGACGCTCAACAAGAATCCGGCCGACCGGCCCAGGGACGCCGACGAGCTGATCGCGGCGCTCGAGTCGGCGAAGTCCGCGATCCTCGCCGGCACCTCCGGCGAGCGGACCGCCTCGATGGCGGCGCTCGCGGGCGTCGGCCTCGCCGGAGCGGCCGGCGCCGCCGCGCTCGTCGACCCCGCCGTCCACCCGGCGCCGCCGGCCGACACCTCGCCGCCGTCGGACACGTACCCGCCCGCGCTGTACGACGACGGAGGCGTACCCCCGGGTCCGCAGCCCGGAGAGGAGGAGAGGCGCAAGCTGTGGCGGGATCCGTGGCTGTGGGTCGCGCTGCTGCTCGCGCTGCTGCTGGCGGGCGGCGCGGCCGCGTACTTCCTGACCAAGTCGACTCCCCAGGCGGTCGTCCCGAACGTGATCCACCAGCCGCTGACGACGGCGCGCACGATCCTCCAGAACGAGGGTTTCGGGATCAGCGTCACCCAGCAGGCGAGCCCTCAGCCGGCGCAGACGGTGATCGGCGAGATCCCCGTCGGCGGCACCAAGGTCGACAAGGGCTCGACCGTCGCGCTGACGGTCTCCTCCGGCCCGGCGTCGGTCAGCGTTCCGTCGGTCGTCGGCGAGCCGCTCAGTCAGGCCAAGCGGCAGATCACCAAGTCGGGGCTGAAGGTCGGGCGGATCGTCAACGAAACCAGTCAGTCGATCGCCGCGGGCAGCGTGATCGACACGAGCCCGTCGGCCGGTCAGCCCGTGCCAGCCGGATCCGCGATCACGCTCGTCGTCTCCTCGGGGAAGCCGCAGGTCGGAGTTCCCGACGTCACCGGGGACTCCGAATCGGCGGCCCGGGCCGCGATCGTGAACGCGGGACTGAAGGTCGGAACGGTCAGCACGCAGCAGACGAGCACCACTCCGGCCGGGAACGTGATCAGCCAGAGCCCGGGCGGGGGCACGCAGGTGACACCCGGTTCGACCGTCGACCTTGTCGTCGCGGTCGCGCCGCCGCCGACCGCCGCCGTCCCGGCCGTGACGGGGAAAACCGCCGCCGACGCCACCAGCGCGATCAAGGCGGCGGGCTTCACCCTCACGCAGACGACGAAGGACGTCAAGGACCAGGCCAAGAACGGGATCGTGCTGTCCCAGAACCCCTCTGGCGGCACGACAACGAGGAAGGGCAGCGCGGTGACGATCGTCGTCGGCAAGTTCACCCAGACGCCGACCACCCCGACCACTCCGACCACCCCGACGACGCCCACCACCACGACCACGTGAGCTCGCTGCGCGTTGCGGTGCTCGGCGGCGGCCGGTCGTCCGAGCACGAGATCTCGCTGGCGTCCGCCGCCTCGATTCGCGAAGGGCTGCGCGAGGCGGGCCACGAGCCGATCGAGGTCGAGATCGGACGCGACGGGACCTGGAAGCGCGACGGACGGCTCGTCGCGGTCGAGCCGGGCCGGGGACTCGAGGGCGCGGACGTGGCGTTTCCGGCGCTGCATGGCCCGTTCGGCGAGGACGGGACGGTTCAGGGGCTGATCGAGTGCCTCGATCTCCCGTACGTCGGGGCGGGTGTGCTGACCTCGGCGCTGTGCATGGAAAAGGTGACGTTCAAGCAGCTGATGGCGAGCCATGGCATCCCGCAGGTCGAATACCGGGCGGTCCGCGCACACGAGCTCGTAGCCGACCCGGCGGCGGCGCTCGCCCGCCTCGAGCCGCTCGGGCTGCCGGTGTTCGTGAAGCCGGCCCGGCTCGGGTCGTCGGTGGGAATCGCGCGGGTGGCCGACCCGGACGCGATGGGGCCGGCGCTCGAGGCGGCATTCGAGCACGACCCGCTCGCGATCGTCGAGGCGGCGTCGAAGGGGCTCGAGGTCGAGTGCTCGGTGCTCGGCAACCGCGACCCGATCGCGTCGCAGCCCGGGGAGATCGTGCTCGCCGCGGGCGAGAGCGGCTGGTACGACTACGAGGCCAAGTACACGCCGGGCGGGATGAAGCTGATCGTCCCCGCGCGGCTGTCGCAGGCCGCCACCGACCGGGTCCGCGCGCTCGCGCTGACCGCGTTCACGCTGGTGGACTGCTCGGGGTTGGCGCGGGTCGACTTCTTCGTCGAGGGCGAGCAGGTGCTCGTCAACGAGCTCAACACGATGCCCGGGTTCACCTCGACGAGCGTGTACGCGGCCCTGTTTGACGCGAGTGGGATCTCCTATCCGGAGCTGCTCGACCGGCTGGTCGCGCTGGCGGTGGAGCGCCACGAGGAGCGCCAGGGGCTCCGCTTCTGAGTCCGTCAGCGGTACAGCGTCAGCTCGTTGATCGACAGCTGCTGATGGCCGCCGAGGTTGGTGATCCAAACGAGGTAGTACTGGTAGGTCCGGCTCTGGGTGTCGATCGGGACCGTCGTGCTCTTCCCGACGAGCATCGGGGATGAGACCGAAGTCCAGCCATTGCCCGGTGGCGCCTTCAGCGACGGCGTGTCGTTGCGGGCGTAGATCACCGCGGTGAAGCCGGGCGTCGAGTCGACGATCTTCAGCTCCTTGGCGGCGACTCCGGGACTCGCGTTCAGGTAGATCCCGGTACCTGACTTGTTGAGCTTCTGGTCGTAGTAGTGCTGGGTGTCCCAGGCCGTGTTGAGCTGGTTGTCGATCGCCAGACCGGCGTTCGGAGCCTCGTCGATCGGGTTGCCGAGCGGGTTGAAGCCCTGCGCACAGCTCTGGCACAGGCTGACCGGCTGAACCCCCCGCTGCGTCACCTTGACGATCGGCGTGCCGGTCCCGTGGTGGGTGCGGGTCACGAGCCACGCGACCCCGCCGGCGATGATCAGCAGCGCGATCAGCAGCGCCAGCACGGCGAACACCCGGTGTCGGACCCGGAACGGGACACGGCGCTGGGCGCGCGATGGCAGCGTCCGCAGCACCGCGGTCACCTCGCCGGTTGCGCTCCCCGCCCGCGCGGTCTCGATCGCGAGCACGTCCTCGAGGTCGGCGATCAGCTCGGCGTCGTTCCCGTAGCGGTCCTCGAGCCGCTTGGCGGTGGCGCGGTCGACAACGGCCGCGAGCGCCGCCGAGACCTCGGGACGGAGGCGCTGGATGTCGGGCAGCTCCTCGCGGACGTGCTTCATCGCGACCGCGACCTGGTTCTCACCTTTGAACGGGACCTGGCCGCTCAGCATCTCGAACAGCACGACTCCGAGCGAGTAGAGGTCAGACTGCCCGGTGACGGGCTGGCCGAGTGCCTGCTCGGGCGAGACGTAGTCCGTCGTGCCGAGCACGCGCCCGTCCGCGGTCAGGCCCTCCTCGTCAAGCGTCCTCGCGATTCCGAAGTCGGTGACCTTGGCGGAGCCCTCCTCGTCGATCAGCACGTTCTGCGGCTTGACGTCGCGGTGGACGATGTGGCGGGCGTGGGCAGCTCCAAGCGCCCGCGCGATCTCGACCGCGTACGCGACCGCCTCGGCGATCGGAAGCCGCCCGACCCGGCGGATCCGCTCCTTCAGTGTCTCGCCCTCGACGTACTCGAAGACGATGTACGGGCGCCCCTGATCCTCGCCGGCGTCGATTACGCCGACGATGTGAGGATGGGAGAGCTGGGCGACCGCGCGCGCCTCGCGCCGGAAGCGCTCGAGCTGGTCGGAATCGCTCGCAACCTCGCGGTTCATCAGCTTGATCGCGACCTGGCGCTGGAGGGTGACGTCGAGCGCGCAGTAGACGGTCGACATGCCCCCTGCACCAATCCGCGAGTCGAGCCGGTAGCGGCCGTTAAGGGTGGTGCCGAGCAAAGTGCTCATCGAGATGTTCGTATTTTGCGCTACCGCGGGAACCGTCCGTGCCGGAGCCTGGCGCAGATCATCCCTGCAAGGCCAGACCGATAGAGCACATAGGGCATCAGCGACCGGTCCCGTTCGACCTGACCGATCAGCCACGTCGACACCAGCGTCGACGCGAACGAGGCGACGGCGCCCGCCGCGAGCGCCCGCCGCGCCTCGGGCTCGACCCCCCGTTGCCACAGGCGGACTCCCTTGAGCGCGGTCGCGCCGGCGATCACCGGCAGCGCCGCGTGACGCGACAGCCGGTTTGCATCGGGGCGCGTGAAGCCGCGAAACCGGGCCGCGGCCAGCGTTGCGCCGTTCCGCGACACGCCCGGGATCAGCGCGCACGCCTGGGCGATTCCGAGCCACAGGCCGTCGAACGCGCCCGCCTGCTCGTGGCGGCGCAGCTGTGGCCTGCGGTCCGCAAGCGCCATCGCGACCGAGCCGGCGAGCAGGCCGGCGGCGACGCTCCCGGGGGTCCCCAGCCGCTCCTCGATCGGCCGCTCGAGCGCTAGGCCGGCGACCGCCGGCGGAGCCAGGCTGAGTGCGATCAGCATCAGGCGCCGACGGTCGAGGCCGCGGCCCGCCTCCAGCACCTCGTCGCGGAGCGTGATCAGCAGCGCGGCGGCGGTGCCCGCGTGGAGAGCCACCTCGAACGCCTTGCGCAGCTCGTCGTCGAGCCCGTCGTCCTCCCACCCGAGCAGCCACGGGAAGACCGCGACGTGCCCGGACGACGAGATCGGCAGCAGCTCGGCGGGACCGTGAAGCGCCCCCAGCGCGACCGCGCGGCGGAGCGCAAGCCTACTTCGAGGCGACATCCACCGCCGGGCGCGACCGGCGGTTGCTACGCCGGCGCCGAAGCACCAGGTAGCCGATCCCGAGCACCACGATTGCAACGACGACGTAGTCGACGTACTCGAGGTGGTTGCGCCATTGCTGCCAGTCGGCGCCCACCTCCCGGCCGAGGAACCCGAGCCCCGTCATCCAGACGATCGAGCCGATCACGGCGAACGTGATGAACTTCACGAACGGCATCTCGGCGACCCCGGCGGCATACGGGAACGCCGCGCGCCCCAGCGGGATCAGCCGCGAGACGGCGATCACCGGGGCGCCCCACCGGTCGAACCAGCGGTGCGCCCGCTGGATCCGCTCGGGCTTGACGTGGAGCTTCGAGTTCGGGTGCTCCATCAGCGCCTCGCTCGCCCGGTAGCCGATCAGGTAGGCGATGCTGGCCCCGATCGTGTCTCCCACGATCCCCGCGATGATGATCCCGACCAGGGTCAGCTTGCCCGAGTAGACGTTGAAGCCGGCGAACAGCATCGTCGGCTCCGTGCCGGGAACCCCGATCACACCCGAGGTCGTGCACATCAGCGTCACCCCGGCATAGCCGAGGCTCCCGATTACGTGCGTGGCCGCGTTGACGAGCGGCCCCGTCAGCGAGGCGAGGACGAGGCGCAAGTGGCCAAGGGTACCGAGCACCTGGGGGTCCCCGAGTGCGCGATTAGTGTTTCCTCACGCTCGTGGCGATCGCGCTGTTCGATACCGACACCGCCCTCGCGCCTCTGCGCCCGGCGATCCGCGAGCGGGTTCTCGCCGTGCTCGACGGCGGCCGCTACATCCTCGGACCGGAGGTGCAGGCGTTCGAGCGCGAGCTCGCGACGTACCTCGGAGTGCGCCACGTCATCGGTGTCGGCAACGGCACCGACGCGATCACGATCGCGCTGCGGGCGCTCGGTGTCGGACCCGGAGCCGAGGTCGTGGTGCCGTCGTTCACCTTCTACGCCACCGCCGAGGCGGTGGCTAGCTTCGGCGCAAAGCCGGTGTTCTGCGACATCGATCCGTTGACGCGCAACGTCACCCCCGAGACGGTCCGGGCCGCTCTGACGCCATCCACGAAGGCGATCGTGGCGGTCGACCTGTTCGGCTGCCCGGCGCCCGTCCCCGCGCTTCGCGAGCTCGGACTGCCGGTCGTCGAGGACGCCGCCCAGGCGATGGGGGCGCGGTTCGACGGGCGCCGCGCGGGAGCCCTCGGGGACGCTGCGACGATCTCGTTCTACCCGTCGAAGAACCTCCCGTGCCTCGGCGACGGCGGCGCGATCGCGACCGACGACGACGGCGTCGCCGAGCTCGCGCGGTCGCTTCGCTTCCACGGCTCGCGGGATAAGGAGACGTTCGACCAGGTCGGCTACAACTCGCGGCTCGACGAGGTCCAGGCTGCCGTGCTGAGGGTGCTGCTGCCCGAGCTCGACCGGTGGTCCGACGGCCGCCGCGCGACCGCGCGGGCATACGCCGAGGGCGGGCTCGGTGACTACGTGACGCTGCCTGGGGTCCCTGAGATCGCCGAGCCCGCATGGCACCTGTTCGTCGTCGTCCACCCGCGGGCGGACGAGCTGCGCACCGCGCTGAACGAGGCCGGAATCGCCGCCCGGAGTTACTACCGCACGCCGCTCCACCTCCAGCCCGCGATGGCAGGCTGCGGCGTGGCCGGTGAGCTGGCTGCCACGGTCGAGCTCGCACGCAGCAATCTGGCAGTGCCGATGGGACCGACGCTGACCGAGGACCAGGTCGCCGAGGTTGTGGCGGCGGTCTCCTCGGCGCTCGCATGAAGATCTGGATCGATCTAACGAACTCGCCGCACGTGGTCGTGATGCGGCCGCTGATCGCCGAGATGCGCGCTCGCGGGCACGAGGTCGAGGTGACCGCCCGGGATTTCGCCCAGACGCTCCAATTGTGCGAGCGCTACGGGATCGAGCACACGGCGATCGGCCATCACCGCGGCGCCGGGCTGTGGGCCAAGGCGACGGGGCTGTTCGCCCGTTCGGGGCAGCTGACCCGGTGGGCGCGCGGCCGTGGCTTCGAGCTCGCGCTCGGTCACGGCTCAAACGACGTCACGGTCGCCGCCGCGCTGCTGCGGATCCCGTCCTCGACGATGTTCGACTACGAGTGGGCGGTCGTCCAGCACAACGTCAACTGCCGGCTCGCGCGGGCGGTCGTGGTGCCCGAAGCGATCCCGCCCGAAAGGCTCTACCGCTACGGCGCGCGCGGCAAGCTCCGGCCGTACCCAGGCCTCAAGGAGGAGTACTACCTGGCGGACTTCGAGCCCGACGAGTCGGTGCTCGGCGAGCTCGGACTCGACCCGCGGGAGCCGATCACGGTCGTCCGGACCCCGCCCGAGGTGTCCTTGTACCACCGGTTTGAGAACGACCTGTTCGCGCGGGTGATCGAGCGGCTCCGCGGGACGCAGGCGGTCGTCCTCACGCGGACCCCCGAGCAGCGCGAGCGGCTCGCGGCCGCAGGCGGGCTGATCGTTCCCGAGCGGGCGATCGACGCGCAGTCGCTGGTGGCGCTCGCGGACCTCGTGATCTCGGCGGGCGGCACGATGAACCGCGAGGCGGTAGCGCTCGGCACGCCCGTCTACACGGTGTTCGAGGGAAAGCCGGGGGCGGTCGACGATTGGCTGATCGCCGAGGGCCGGCTGCGGCGGCTGGCGAGCGCCGACGAGGTGCGGCCCGTCAAGCGCAGCGGCGACGAAGTGGCCGTCCGGATCCGCCGCGATCCCGGGCTGTTGGTCGATCTGCTGTTGTCCCCACGCGAGTCGAAACTTGACTGAACGGGCGGTGTTACGGGCATGGTGAGCTATCTGGGAGGCCTGATGACGATCCGACGAATTGCACCCGCGGTCACGACCGCGCTGATCCTGACCCTGCTGCTGGCCGCGAGCGCCGCGGCCGCGCCGATCGGTGCGTACACGACCAAGGGAGCGTGGAACTTCGCCTCCGCCGGCAACCTGCATCCGCCGAAGCTGAGCACTCAGGGGCGCACCTCCACCGGGCAGCTCGCGAAGGGCAACTTCCTCGTCGCCAACTTCCCGAACCTCGCCGCCGGCGGCGTGATGACAGGTCAGGGCGGGCCACTGATCCTCGACAACCGCCTGCAGCCCGTGTGGGTCCGTCCGGTCGCCGCGAACGTCGTCTCGGGCGACCTCCAGCAGGAGACGCTGGGCGGCAAGCCGGTGCTCGTGTGGTGGGAGGGCGTGATCACCCACACCGGCGCGACCTCGTCGGGCGCGGTCAAGGTCGTCGACGATCACTACCGCAACGTCGCCACGGTCAAGGGACAGGGAGGGTGGACGATCAGCATCCACGACGCGGTGATCGACGGCACCAACATGTTCGTGACCGTCTACCGGAACGTCTCAGGCCAGAACCTTGCGCCGTACGGCGGACCGTCGAAGGGCACCGTGTACGACGCCGGTGTCCAGGAGTTCAGCCTCGCCGACCCGAGCCATCCGACGCTGGTAAGCACGTGGGACGCGCTGAACCCCGGCGGCAGCCCGAACATCCCGCTCTCGGAGTCCCAGCAGCCCGCGTCCAAGGCCGCCAGCACGGGTCCCGGCGGCTCGTGGGACGCGTACCACATCAACGCCGTCGAGGTGCTCGGGACGGGCCAGATTCTCGTGACGATGCGCAACACCTGGGCCGCCTACCTGGTCGACCTCGCCTCCGGCAAGACGGTCTGGACGCTCGGTGGCAAGCACTCGAGCTACAAGCTGCCGGCCAACGCCCTATTCGCGTGGCCGCACGACACGCGGCTGTTGCCGAACAACGAGGTCACGCTGTTCGACGACAACTGCTGCAAGATCCTCGCGTCCGGCAAGTTCGCGAAGCCGAATGGTCCGTCGCGGGGCCTGGTGCTGCGGCTCAATACCGCCACCCACACGGCCACGCGCGTCGCCGCCTACAACCACTCGCCGAACCTGTTCGTGGCGTTCCTCGGCAGCATGCAGCTGCTGCCGAACCGGGCCGCCGTGGTCGGCTGGGGCTCGCGGCCGTTCTTCTCCGAGTATTCGGGCTCGGGCAAGCAACTGCTCGACGCGGTATTCCCGGGCAACGACCAGAGCTACCGGGCGCTGTTCACCACGAACTGGGTCGGGACGCCGTCCTATCCACCGAGCGGGACGCTCCGCACCAGTGGCGGCAACACGACGGTCGACGCGAGCTGGAACGGCGCCACGCGAGTGGCCAAGTGGGTCGTCCTCGGAGGCTCGAGCGCCTCGCACCTGAAGCAGGTCGCGAGCAAGCGCCGGACCGGCTTCGAGACCGCGATCTCGCTCGGCACGAAGAGCTACAAGGTCGTGGCGGTGCGCGCCGTCGACGGCACGGGCAAGGCCCTCGGCGCCAAGCTGATCAAGGGGCCGAAGGGCTCCGGCCTGCCGCAGTCGTACTGATCAGCCGGCGCTGAACTCGCCGGAGGTGCTCAGCACGCGGCCCCGCGCGTCGAGTGCCTGCACCTTGAACGTCTTGTAGTTCGCGCTCACGGGGATCGCCGTCTCGAAGCCCGACTTCGCATGGGTGGCGATCACCGTGGGGGACCCGCCCGAGCCCCTCAGCACCCGCCAGGACGCGAGTCTGGTCGCCCCGTTCCAGCTCGCGTACACGGTCGTCTGCCCGTGCGAGCTGTGCGCCGCGCCGGACGGCGGGTACAGCGGCAGCCCGACCCACGGCTCGACTCGCGCCCGGTAGCTGAGGTCCGGGTGAGGCATGATCGCGTCCATCAGGATCTGGCCCGATGAGCTGAACTCGGAGAAGTACGGCGCCGATCCCCAACCGACGAACTCGTTCCCGTTCGGAAGCGGCTCGACGCTGCCCATGTACTCGGCGTCGAACGTCGACCCGTGCGAGAGCTTGCCGACAATGGTCGCCGTGTGCGCGTTCTGGTCGAGCTTCAGCACGAGCCCGCGCGACGGCCCCGTCGGCGACACGTAGGTCCCGCCGCCGGTGATCTGGCAGCAGTGGTCGTCGAACAGCGTCACCAGCGGTGATCCGGGGTACACGGCGACATCGTGCTGCCACTGGAACTCGGCACCCGGCCCGAGCTTGAAGCTCGAATGCGGCCCGCCGAGCGTCCACTCGATCTTGCCGGTGTTGATGTTGACCTTGTACGCGGCCCAGGTGTCGCGCATCGAGACGACGAACGTCCCGTCGCCCGGGACGTTGATCGCGTTCACGTGGTAGGCGTCCCACGGGAACCCGTTGGTCGGCAGCGTCGCCTTCGCGTCGTCGAGCGAGATGTGATCGAGCGCGTCCCAGCTGCGGAGGAGCTTGCCGGTCTTGATGTTGTACTCCTGCACAGCCGAGTCGATCAGCGCGCCGTTGTAGGCGCCGCCGTACTTCGACAGGTTCATCGGGATGTTCTTGTTGGCGGTGACCCACGCGTCCTCGCCCCGGATCACGAGCTCGTGCAGCGTCAGCACCCACCCATTCGTGGCCTTCAGCGTCGCGACCGGGCGGTAGTGCTGGTCCACGATCACGTACTTGCCCTGCTCGGTCGCGCCGGTGTTCGTGATCACGCCCTGCCACCACGCGAGCACCGGCTTGCCGTGGTAGGTCTGGAGGTTCAGGTTGCCGGCGACCTGGTCGACGCTCACGGGCTTGAACCACACCGGCTGGAGGTTGCGGTCGATGATCAGCGGCCCGCTCTGGCCGACCATCGGCGGGTAGTTGAGGTCGAAGAAGTTCGCGAGGAAGATGTAGCCCGGGGCGAGGAACTTCGGGTCGGTCGAGACATGCGATCGGATCTTCGGCGGGTGCAGCCCCGGCGCCGACACGTACGCGTACGCGCCGTTGGTCGTGTACGCGCCGATCGGGGCGCCGTGGGAGCCGCCGACCGCGAAGTCGATCCCGACGAACGCTCCGAGCACGAGCGCGATCGCGGTGCCGATCTGGATCCTCCTGGTGACCGTCTGCTTCTCGCCGATCCGCGGCAGCAGGACGAACGTCAAGATCGCCGCCACGGCGGTCAGGCCCGCCCCGATGTAGTAGCCGAGCCGGAAACCGTTGGTGAGCGCCTGGGGCACCTGCGTGCCATGCCCGATCTGATGGCTCGAGAGCGTCGTCGCGAGCGTGACCAGCACCGCGATCCCGAGCCCGCCGCCGACCTGCCGAGAGGTGTTGACCAGCCCCGACGCGAGTCCCTGCTGCCCCTGCTTGGCACCCTGGGTAGCGGCGATTGTCGACGGGACGATCGACATCCCGATCCCGGCTGCGACCAGCACGCCGGGGACGATCACGTACACGATCGCGGAGCCGCTCGAGGCGATCTTCGTGAACAGCAAGAAGCCGACGGTCATCATCGTCAGCCCCGCGCCGAGCACGGCTCGCACGCCGAACCGCGTCACCAGCTTCCCAGCGCTGCGAGCGACGAACAGGATCGCCAGCGTCATCGGCAGGAACGTCAGCCCGGCCTTCAGCGGCGACAGGCCCAGCACCTGTTGCAGGTACAGGGAGCTGAGGTACCACATCGGGAACAGCGCCGCGCTGAACACCACCACGATCAGGTTCGAGTCCTGCAGCGTCTTCGTCAGGTCCTTGAACGGGATCAGCGGATCCGATGCGAACCGTGTCTCGATCACGATGAACGCGGCCAGCAACACCAGGCCACCGATGATCGGCCCGAGCGCCTGCCCCGCGTGCCAGCTGAACAGACCGGCCTGGACGACGCCGTAGACGAGCACCATCTGGCCGGCGGTGAGCGTCACCGCGCCGGCGAGGTCGAAGGTCTGACCCTGCTTGGCTCTGCTCCTGTCGGAGACGACCTTGAATGCGATCAGCGCGGTCGCGAGCGCGATCGGCGGGTTGATCAGCAGCACCCAGCGCCAGCTGATCGCCTGGGTGATGATCCCCCCGAACAGTACGCCGGCCGCGCCGCCGAGCCCGTTCATCGCTGCCCACAGCCCGATCGCTCGGTGCAGCTGCGGCCCGGGTGGGAACGACGAGGTGACGATCGCCAGCGATGAGGCGGCCATGAACGCGCAGCTGAAGCCCTGCGCTGCCCGCGCGACGATCAGCATCTCCTGCGACTGTGCGGCGCCGCCAATCAGCGATGCCACCCCGAACAGGGCCAGCGCCGATACGAACACGCGCCGCTGCCCGAGCCTGTCGGCGGCGCGGCCGCCGAGCATCAGGAAGCCCGCGAACGTGATCGCGTACGCGTCGACGACCCACTGGAGGTCGGCGGAGGAGAAATTGAGGCTCGACTGGATCGACGGCAGCGCCACGTTGACGATGCTCAGATCGAGGATCACCATGAACTGCGCCACGCAGCAGACGACCAGGATCCAGCTCGCGCGCCGGCCCGTCGGGTACTCGGGGGCAGGCTCGGCGACCGGAGCCGCGGTCGCAGCCCCTGTGGCGCCGGGGTCCTCGGGCCCGGTGCGTGTTACGACGCCGCTCACTGAGCGGCCGATTGTGGCAGCTTCGCCAGCCAGGCCCCGCGCCTCTCGCGGGCGTCTTTACCCGGGGCTGACGCACCTTTGCCAGCTGGCGGGGGTTACGGGAAGAGCCTCTTGTACCCTGGACCGTCGACGCCTTACCGAGGAGGAACGCGCCTAATGAGAAAAGCCCTGCCCACAATCGTGATCGCCCTCGCGGTCGCGGGCTGCGGGGGCGCGGCTTCGCAGTCGAGCTCGACGACGAAGGCAGCCGCGACCACGCCGACGACCGCCACGACGAAGAAGGCCGACCCGGCCAAGAAGAAGCAGCAGCACAAGAAGCCGCAGCACAAGACCAGCACCGCCACCACCGCATCTGGCAGCTCCAGCGGCTCCAGCAGCGGCAGCTCCAGCAGCGGAAGCTCGAGCAGTGGCGGCGCGGCGGTCACCACGGACTCGTCGCCCGCGCCGACCACGACCTCGTCGCCAGCGCCGGTCACCCAGCCGCCGACGACCACGTCGTCGCACCCGACGACGACCAAGAGCACGCCCACGAAGACCACCGGCGGCGGCGGCAACACGGGTACGACGCCGCAGGGCTACTAGCGAAGCGGCCGGACCCCGCGACGAAGGCGCCGGTCGATGGCCGGTGTCCCGGCCATCGTGGGCGAAAACTCTGGTATAGCCATAGTTATCGCCCAAGATGCAATTGATACGAGCGTGGGTTAGGCGCAGGCGTGGGTTCGACGACGCCCCGCCCCGCCCGGCCTCCGCCCGCCCCGCCCGGCCTACGCCAGCGCCCCGCCCCGCCTACGCCCGCCCGCTGGCGACGAACGCTGGGTTCTCGAACCCGGGCTTGCCGTACTTCAGCGGACGGCCCTCAAGGTCCGTCACGAGCCCGCCCGCCGCGCGCAGGATCGCATCGCCCGCGGCGGTGTCCCACTCCATCGTCCGCCCGAAGCGGGGATAGAGGTCGGCCTCGCCGGCCGCGACCAGGCAGAACTTGAGCGATGAGCCGGCCGCGATCGAGTTCGCGATCGTCCGGCCCTCGGTGAACCGCGCGAGTGCCTCGGGGTCGCCGTGTGAGCGGCTCGAGACGAGCGTCGCCCCCTCCGTGGGCGTAGTACGCGCTTCCAACGTGCGCCGACCCGCCGCGTCCTCGACCAGAGCGCCCGTTGCGTCGGCCGCGAACACGCGGTCGAGCGCCGGGGCGAGCACAACGCCGAGCACGGGAATCCCGTCCTCGATCAGGCCGATGTTGACCGTGAACTCGCCGTTGCGGCTGATGAACTCCTTGGTGCCATCGAGCGGGTCGACGAGCCAGAAGCTGCCGTCGGCGGGCGCGGTGGCGTCCTGCGGGCAGCCCTCCTCGGCGAACACGGGGACGCCAGGCGAGAGCTCGGCGAGCGCCGCACAGATCACCTTCTCCGCCCGGTGGTCGGCCTCGGTGACGGGGGAGCCGTCGTGCTTGGTCTGAGCCTCGGTCTCCTCGGCGTACACCTCTAGGACCTCTTCGCCCGCCGCCCGGGCCAGCTGAATGATCTGTTCGAGCATCGGCCCCGAGATTGTCAAGGAATCTCCAACATCCCGCGTCGCCGCAGCTCCTCGACGATCTGGGCGGCGGCCGTCTCGGGCGTGGTCGAGGTCGTGTCGATCCGCAGCTCTGGGTTCTCCGGCGGCTCGTACGGCGAGTCGATTCCCGTGAAGTTCTTGATCTCGCCGCGCCGGGCCTTCGCGTACAGGTTCTTCGGATCCCGCGCCTCGGCGACGGCGAGCGGCGCGTCGACGAACACCTCGATGAACTCGTCGGGCTCGAGCAGCTCGCGCGCCATCCGGCGCTCGGACTCGAACGGCGAGATGAACGAGGTGATCACGATCAGCCCGGCGTCGACCATCAGGTTCGCGACCTCGGCGATCCGGCGGATGTTCTCGACCCGGTCCGCGCCGCTGAACCCGAGGTCCTTGTTCAGGCCCTTGCGGATATTGTCGCCGTCGAGCAGATACGTGTGGCGCCCGAGCTCGTGGAGCCGGCGCTCGACCACGTTCGCGATCGTCGACTTGCCCGCGCCGGACAACCCCGTCAGCCACAGCACGCACGGGCGCTGGTGCTTCTGGCGGGAGTGAGCCGTCTTGTCGATCCCGGTCTTGTGGAAGTGGACGTTGCGCGACCGGCGCAGCTCGAAGTTGAGCATTCCCGCGGCGAGCGTCTGGTTGGTGATCCGGTCGATCAGCACGAAGCCGCCCATGTCCCGGCTCTCCGAGTACGGATCGAACGCGATCGGCCGGTCGAGCTCCAGCTCGCACACGCCGATCTCGTTGAGCTCGAGCTGCTCGGCCGCAAGGTGCTCGAGCGAGTCGATGTCGAGCTTGTACTTGAGGGGAGAAATGGTCGCGGCGACGGTGCTCGCGCCGACCTGCATCACGTAGCTCCGTCCGCGCAGCAGCGGCTCCTCGGCCATCCACACGATCGACGCCTCGAACTGCTCGCCGACCCGCGGCGGCTCATCGATCCGCGCGATCACGTCGCCGCGGCTGACATCGATCTCGTCGGCGAACGTGAGCGTCACCGATTGGCCCGCCACTGCTCGCTCCAGATCGCCCTCGAAGGAGACGATCCGGGTGACGGTCGTCTCGCGGCCGGACGGGTTGATCTCGACCCGGTCGCCGGACTGCACCGACCCGCCGACGATCATCCCGGCGAACCCTCGGAAATCCTGGTGCGGCCGGTTGACCCACTGGACCGGCATCCGGAACGGGCCCCGCTGCAGCCGGTCGTCGTCGATCTCGACGGTCTCGAGGTACTCGAGCAGCGACGGTCCCCCGTACCAGGGCATCCGCTCGCTGCGCTCGGTCACGCAGTCGCCGCGCAGCGCGGACAACGGGATGCAGGTCACGGCCTCGAGCCCGAGCTTGCGCGCGAACGCCTGGTACTCCGCCTCAAGTTCGAGGAACCGCTCGCGCGAATAGTCGAGTAGGTCGAGCTTGTTGACGACCAGCGCGACGTGCCGGATCCCGAGCAGCGAGACGATGAACGTGTGCCGCCGAGTCTGGGTCAGCAGGCCCTTGCGCGCGTCCATCAGCAGCACCGCGCAGTCGGCGGTCGAGGCGCCGGTCGCCATGTTGCGGGTGTACTGCTCGTGCCCAGGGGTGTCGGCGACGATGAACTTCCGGCGCTGGGTCTGGAAATACCGGTACGCGACGTCGATCGTGATCCCCTGCTCGCGCTCTGCCTGCAGCCCGTCGAGCAGCAGCGCGAAGTCGAGCTCCTCGCCCTGGGTCCCGACGCTCCTGGAATCCGCCTCGAGCGCGTCGAGCTGGTCCTCGAGCAGCAGCCCGGCCTCGAACAGCAGCCGCCCGATCAGCGTGCTCTTGCCGTCGTCGACGCTGCCGCAGGTGATGAACCGCAGCAGCCCCTTCTGCTCGTGGCTTTTGAGGTACTCGGCGACGTCGGGAGGGGCGAGCGCGTGGATGGTCATCAGAAGTAGCCCTCCTGCTTCTTCTTCTCCATCGACGCGGCCTGATCGTGATCGATCACGCGGCCCTGGCGCTCCGAGGTGCGCGCCAGCAGCATCTCGGCGATCACGCCCGGGAGCGTGTCGGCGTCCGACTCGATCGCCCCGGACAGCGGATAGCACCCGAGCGTACGGAACCTCACCTTGCGGCGCTTCGGCTGCTCGCCGGCCGCCAGCGGAAGCCGGTCGTCATCGACCATGATCAGCGTCCCGTCGCGCTCGACAACCGGCCGTTCGGCCGCGAGGTACAGCGGCACGATCGGTATCTGCTCGAGGTAGATGTACTGCCACACGTCGAGCTCGGTCCAGTTCGACAGCGGGAATACGCGGATCGACTCGCCTCGGCGCTTGCGCGCGTTGTACAGCCGCCACAGCTCCGGTCTCTGGCTCTTCGGGTCCCAGCGGTGTTGCGCCGAGCGGAACGAGAACACGCGTTCCTTCGCGCGCGAGCGCTCCTCGTCGCGCCGGGCGCCGCCGAACGCCGCATCGAAGCCGTACTTCGAGATCGCCTGCTTGAGGCTCTCGGTCTTCATCACGTCCGTGTATGCGGCCGAGCCGTGGGTGAACGGATTGATCCCCATCTCGAGGCCCTCGGTGTTCACGTGTATGAGCATCTCGAGCTCGTGATCGGCCGCCATCCGGGCGCGGAACGCGTACATCTCCTCGAACTTCCAGGTGGTGTCGATGTGCAGGAACGGAAACGGTGGCTTGGCCGGATAGAAGGCCTTCAGCGCAAGCCGCAGCATCACCGAGCTGTCCTTGCCGATCGAGTAGAGCATCACCGGTCGCTCGGCCTGCGCGACCACCTCCCGCATGATGTGGATGCTCTCGGCCTCGAGGCGCTGCAGGTGCGTCAAGCGAAGCGGATCAGCGCGTCGGTTGTCCATGTCCAGCGGAGGCTCAGGTCGCGGCGACCGGAGGGGCGTCCCTCGCGCGCCATTCCTGGAGCGCGAGCAGCGCCCCGTCGACGATCCGGTCGACGAAGACCTTGCTGTCGTTCAGATGCGGGAACGGGGTGTCGGGGACGGGAAGCTCGAGGAACTCGCAAAGCGGCTCCCAGCCGTCGCCGACTGACCAGACGAGGAGGCGGTCGGCCGGGACCGTGTCCTTCACTTGCTGGTTGAAGCGTTCCATCGCGACCCGCATCGACTCGGGCGTGGTGTCGGCGCCCTTGTCGATCAGCCCGCCGCGCTTCCACATCTCCTGCATCAACTCGATGTATGCGCGCCACCCGTCGTCGACACGCACGCGCGCGCTCGACAGGTCGCGGATCAGAATGTCGTCGTAGAACATCCCCCAGATCGTCTCGCGCATGCTGCGCTCCCAAGCCTCGGCGTCGCGCACGCTCAGCAGAACCTTGGCGCCGGGGTAGGTCTCCGCGAGCCCCGCGTAGAAGTAGGACCCCGGCCAGTCGACGGTCGCCTGCGAGTCCTCGAAGATCTCGTCCCACTGGCCGTCGCCCTCTAGCGCCCGGCGCCACTGCTGCACCTTCTCGAGATCGGCCAGGACGTTGACCATGTGGTAGCACGGCGCGAGTCCCAGCATCTCCAGCGCCACTTTCTGAGACAGCGTCCCGGTCCGGGGAAGTCCCGCTCCGATCAGCTTCATGCACTTCCTCCAATCCCGATTGTGGTGCTCGCAAGCGTACCGGCGATGGGAGCGAGCGGTCTCCGGGTCGAAACCCGTTTGAGTGTCTCGTATCGCGCGGTCGAGAGCGTTACTCGGGCGACTCCCGCTTATCCCGACCGTATCTCCGGCCGGTTACCCTCCCGGAGTGCGAGGTAGAGCGCTCGCGTTTGCAGCCACGATGGCTGCAGCCTCAGCGGCGCCGGCTGCGGCCCAGCCGGCGCCGCTGGTGCACGTGTTTCCGATCCCGGGCAGCCGGGTCGCGCCGCTGCGGACGCAGATCACGTTCCGGGGCGTGAACGCGCTGTCGCTCCCGGCGATCACGGTCACCGGCTCGGTCAGCGGGCAGCACGCCGGAAAGGTCGTCGGCGACTCCGACGGGAAGGGAGGCAGCTTCCTGCCGAGCCAGCCGTTCGTGGCCGGAGAGACCGTGACCGTGAGCGCGCCGCTCAACATCGCCGGCGCCCGCAACGGGACCTACAGCTTCACGGTCGCGACCCCCGCGCACGCGATTCCCTACCGGCCGGCGCAGCGGGTCAGCCGCACATCCGGTGACGTCTGGCGGTTCCGCTCGCGCCTTGATCTCGCGCCAGCGGCGGTGAAGCTGCTCAAGAGCTCGAGCCAGGCCGAGCAGCAGGACATCTTCGTCGCGCCGCAGTTCGGCCCGGTCCAGAACGGTCCGGAGATCCTCGACCCCTCCGGGAACCTCGTGTGGTTTGACCGAGTCACGCCCGGATACGCCGCCGCCGACTTCAGGGTCCAGCGCTACCAGGGCCGTCCGGTGCTGACGTGGTGGCAGGGCTACACGGACGCCGGGCTCGGGGTCGGCGAGGACGTGATCTACGACAGCACCTACTCGCCGATCGCGACCGTCAACGGGGGTAACGGGCTCAGCGCCGACCTGCACGAGTTCCAGCTCACACCGTATGGCACGGCGTTGATCACCGCCTACTACCCGGTCGTCTGGGACTCGAGATCGGTCCGCGGGAACAAGCAGGAAATCGTCCTCGACGGCGTGGTCCAGGAGATCGACATCCCGACCGGGCTGGTGCTGTTCCAGTGGGACAGCCTCGACCACGTCCCGGTCACCGACACCTACGAGAACCTCCCAAAGCAGAGCGCCAAGGTCCGCAACCCGTTCGACTACTTCCACGTCAACTCGGTGCAGCTCGACACCGATCGCAACCTGATCATCTCCGGGCGCAACACCTGGGCCGCGTACAAGATCAACCACCAGACCGGCGCCGTGATGTGGACCCTCGGCGGCAGGCGCTCGAGCTTCAAGATGGGTCCCGGGACCGGCTTCGCCTTCCAGCACGACGTGCGTGTGCGGGCGAACAACGACGAGTACGTGACGGTGTTCGACGACGGCGCCGGGCCACCCAAGATCCACACCCAGTCGCGCGGGTTGAAGCTGAAGCTCAACCTCAGACGGATGACCGCGACCACCGCCTTCCAGCACGACCACTCACCGCCGTTGCTGTCGGCGTTCGAGGGCAACTATCAGCAGCTTCCCGACGACGACGACTTGCTGGGCTGGGGCCAGCAGCCTTACTTCACCGAATACGGGACCCGCGGTCAACTGCTTGTCGATGGCCGGTTCGTCGGCAACACTTCGAGCTATCGCGTCTATAAGTTCAGCTGGCAGGGTCAGCCGAAGGCGCCGCCGGCCGTCGCCGCCTCCACGTCGAAGAAGACGACGACGGTTTACGCAAGCTGGAACGGCGCGACAACGGTCTCGAGTTGGCGCGTGCTGAGCGGCTCTTCGGCGACTCGATTGCGTCCGACTCGCTCGGTCCCGAAGCGCGGATTCGAGACCAGCACCCAGATCACCGCTGCGAAGTACGTCGCGGTGCAGGCGCTCGACGGGCGCGGGCGGGTCCTTGCGACCTCAACGCCCGTTAGCACCAGCTAATCCTCGCTATTACACTTCCGGACCGCATGCGCCTGCGGATCAGATCCGCGGCCCGCCCCGTTCACCGCCATTCGCTTCCGCAGCTACTGGTGGACGGACTGCTGGTCGCGCTCGCTTACTTCCTCGCCTACCGGCTGAGGTTCGACGTGGCGTCCGTGCCGTCGCGGTACGAGGAGCTGTTCGAGAACACGATCTGGTGGATCGTTCCCGTGATGCTCGCGGCGCTCGCGGCGTTCGGTGTGTACCAGCGCGTGTGGACATTCGTAGGGCAGCGGGAGTACGAGGGTGTCGTCAAGGGTGCGATCGCCGGGACGGTCGTCGTCGTCGGCGCGACGGCGCTCCTGCACCCCGTGCAGACGCCGCCTACGTTCCGCTTCAACAACAACGTCCTGACCCAGGTCTCGAACACCGTGACGATGCCGGCGAGCGTGATCGCCCTGTTCCTGCTGCTCGCGCTCGTGCTGCTGCTCGCCGCCCGGTTCATCGTTCATCTCGTGATCGAGGGCCGCGCGCGCAGCTTCCGCGCCTCGAAGGGCGCCCGCGACGTGCTGATCGTCGGCGGTGGCGAGGGAGGCCGGCTGGTCGTCCGCGAGCTAGCCCGCAACCACCAGCTCGGGCTGCGGCCCGTCGGGTTCGTCGACGACGACCCTCGCAAGCAGGGATTCAAGGACGAGTACGGCCTGCGTGTGCTCGGCACCACCTCGAGCGAGGACCTCGACCGCGTGCTCGACGATGTCGAGCCAGACGAGGTCGTGATCGCGATCCCCTCGGCGCCCGGGACCGTCCGCGCGAGGGTGGTCGTCGCTTGCCGCGCCCGCGGGATCCCCGTGCGAACGATGCCGACCGTGTTCGAGCTGCTGCGCGACGGCTCCGGCCGTATCGAGGTCACCCGCCAGCTGCGCGCGGTCCGTGTCGAGGACATCCTCGGCCGCGAGCCCGTGCGGATGGAGGTCGAGCGGGTCGGCGCGTATGTGGCCGAGGAGGTCGTGCTCGTCACCGGCGCGGGCGGGTCGATCGGCTCGGAGCTGTGCCGGCAGATCGCCAGGGTCGGGCCCCGCCGGCTCGTGCTGGTCGACCACGCCGAGGACAACCTGTTCGACATCGTCCGCGAGCTCGAGGAGGACCGGCACGTTCGCACAGCGATCCCGGTGCTCGCCGACTGCAAGGAGCGCGAGCGGATGCGCGAGGTGCTCGAGGAGCACCGCCCGGCGGTCGTGTTCCACGCGGCCGCCTACAAGCACGTGACGATGATGGAGCTCAACCCGGTCGAAGCGATTCGCAACAACGCGCTCGCGACCCAGCTGATGGCGCGGCTCGCCGGCGAGACCGGTGTCGGCACGTTCGTGCTCGTATCGACCGACAAGGCGGTCAAGCCGGCGACCGTGATGGGCGCCTCGAAAGCGCTGGCGGAGTGGGCGGTCGAGGCCGCGGCCACTCGATATCCGCGCACCGGGTACGCGACGGTGCGGTTCGGCAACGTGCTCGGGTCATCCGGCTCCGTAGTCCCGATCTTCCGCCGCCAGATCGCTGCCGGCGGCCCGGTGACCGTCACAGACGAGCGGATGAAGCGCTACTTCATGACGATCCCCGAGGCGGTGCAGCTGGTCATCCGGGCCGGCTCGTTGAGCCATGCCGTGGCCGCTCCGGGTGGTGAGCTGTACGTGCTCGAGATGGGTGACGCGGTTGGGATCGTCGACCTCGCCGAGACGATGATCAGGCTCTCCGGACTGGAGCCGGAGCGCGATATCGCGATTGAGATCGTCGGTGCTCGACCGGGCGAGAAGCTCCACGAGGACCTGTTCAACCCGCACGAGCGCCCGCAACCGACTCCGGCTCAGAAGATCCTGCGAGCGCAGCGCGATCCGCTCGATCCGGCGTGGGTCGAGCAGACATTCAGTGACATCAACCTGCTCGTGCTCGAGGGGGACGCGGCGGCGCTCGCACAGCGCGTCTCGACCCTCGCGCGCGAGCGCGCCGCCGGCGACGGTTTCGACGCCCGGCTCGCAACGTAGACTGCCGGAGGACGATGGGGTCGATGCCGCTCGCGCTGTCGGTGCACAACTTCATAACGTCGGTCGGTGCCGACGTCGGATTCGCGTCCATCATCGGGCTCGCGATCCTCACCCTGCTGTTTTTCACGCAACACCGCGAGACGGCGAACATCCGTCGCGAGTCCGAGGAGCTGTCGCAGCGCCTGGCGCAAGCGGAGTCGCGGCTCGCGGTGCTGAGCCGTCAGCCGGCGCCGGCGCCCGCGCCGTCCGCTGCGACCCAGTCGCCGCAGCCCACTCGCGCCACCTCGCCGCCGATCCGAGCCGTGCGAGCCGGGGCGAGCGCCGTCGGTGCGCCCGCCGCTCCGGCCGGGGTGGCCGCCCCTCCGCTGGCGGCGGCCACCCGGGTCGTCCCGGTCGGAGCTCCCCCCGCGCCGCAACGCGACGGTGAGCAGTTCGACGCCGCGCCCGCCGCCCCCGCCGTCGCGGCGGACGCGGACACGGCGTTTGAGCCCCAGGGCGAGGAAGTCTTCGCCGGCGCCGCCCCGCGGGCTGTTGCCGCCTCTGCTCCTGTTCGAGAGCGGACCGCCGGCCCGTCACCCGCGACAGCCGCCGGTGGCGCAAACGGAGGCGGGGCTCGCGCCGTCGCCCCCGGTGATCTCCGCCAGGGACCGCCCCGACCTCGCGACCGCGCTCAGGTCCGTTCAGCGGCTCCGTCGGCCCAGAGTCGGCGGCCGGCGCCGCCGCCGCGCGCTCCCGCGCGTAACGAGCGCGGCACCGGCCGGAGGTTCGTGTTTCTGATCGGCGGCCTGGTCCTGATCGCCGTGATCGCGGTGCTCGTGATCGTCACCCAGAGCGGCGGCAGTAACAGCTCGAACTCGCGACAGGCCTCGACCTCGAACGCTCCCGACCCAGCTCACCACAAGGCAGCATCCGTGTTCAAGCCGTCGTCGGTGACGGTCGCGGTGCTGAACGGGACCGCGACCAACGAGCTCGCGCATCACGTCGCGACGAAGCTCACCGGCGCCGGCTACAAGCAGGGCACGGTCGCGACCGCCTCAAACCAGGCGGTGAGTTCGACCGTCGTCGCCTACCTCCCGGGCGATCGGAACGACGCACTTCGCGTCGCGACGGCGCTCAAACTCGGTTCGGCCGTGGTGCAGCCGATCGACCAGCAGACCCAGACGGTCGCGTGCCCGCCCCCGTCCTCGTGCACGGCCAACGTGGTCGTGACGGTGGGGCAGGACCTCTCGACGCTGTAGACATTCCAGGCGTGAGCGGCTTTCTCAAGCTCCCAGAGCGGAGCGCCAAGCCCCGCGAAGTGGGGATCACACACATCATCGACCGCGGTCTGTCCGTGGCCGAGGTCGACGGCCTGATCGAGGTGATCGGCGGCGCGGTCGACATCATCAAGCTCGGGTGGGGCACGGCACTCGTCACCGCCAACCTCGAGCGCAAGCTCGAGCGCTACCGCGAGCACGGGATCCCGACGGTGCTCGGCGGGAGCCTGACCGAGCTCGCGATCGCCCAGGGTCAACTCGATCAGCTGGTCGACTGGGTCAAGCAGCTCGGCATCGAGCATTTTGAAATTTCTGACGGGACGATCGCGCTGCCGCACGAGCGCAAGCTCGAGTTGATCGAGCAGCTGGCGAAGGATTTCGTCGTTCTCTCCGAGGTGGGCTCGAAGGACGACACGGGCGCGATCACGCCGCCGTACCTGTGGGTCGAGCAGATGCGACAGGAGCTCGACGCGGGCGCGTGGAAGGTGATCGCCGAGGGCCGCGAGAGCGGAACCGCCGGGATCTTCCGGCCGACCGGAGAGGTCCGCGAAGGCCTGATCCAGGAGATCGTCCACGAGATCGACCTGAACGCGATCTTGTTCGACGCTCCGCGCAAGGACCAGCAGGTCTGGTTCATCCGGCACTACGGGGCGGACGTGAACCTCTCGAACGTGCCCGTCGACGAGGTGCTCGCGCTCGAGACCCTGCGGCTCGGCCTGCGCTCGGACACGATGGGCGTCGAGCGGCGTGTCACGTGATCGGTCAGCCCGGCCGGTCCTGCTGGCCCGTCACGGGCAGACGGACGACAACCTGGAGCCGCTGCGGTTCCAGGGCTGGCGCGACACGCCGCTGAACGACACCGGCCGCCGGCAGGCCGCCGAGCTCGCCGAGCGCGTCGCCTCGATGGGGATTGCGTCGCTCTGGTCCTCGGACCTGCTCCGCGGCAGCGAGACGGCCGCGATTGTCGGCTCGCGGCTCGAGATGACGCCGCGGCTCGACTGGCGGCTGCGCGAGGGCAACCGCGGCCGCTGGGAGGGCAGGCTGTTCGAGGACGTCGCACGCGAGGAGCCGGAGGAGTTCGCCGGGTGGATGCGCGCGGGCGACGATTGGCGGTTTCCCGGCGGCGAGTCGCTGCGCGAGCATCAGCGCCGCGTGAGCGCGTGCGTCGAGCAGATCCGCGGCGCCGGTGAGCTGCCGGCGCTTGCGGTCTCTCACGGTGGCTCGATCCGGGCGGTTCTGTGCCTTTCGAATCCACGCGGCCTTGCAGCGTTCCACGAGTACAAGATCCCCAACGTCGCGCTGGAGCGGTTTTGAAGCGGCTGCCGGTGATCGCGTTCGGGGCGCTCGTCGCCGCGACCGTCGCCGCGTTCTTCATCACCCAGCACCTGAAGGTCTCGACGCCGCTGATCGCGGGCTTACCGAAGCCCGTTCCGAATGTGATTAACCCGATCGACGGGGTCGTGTGCGGCGGAGTCGACCACCGGCGGATGCAGATCTCGTTCTACCTGCTGCACCGCTCCGACAACGTCGACGTGTCGATCGTCAACCAGAGCGGGACGATCGTGCGAACGCTGGCGTCGGGCGTGCACATGCAGGGGGGCGGAGCCCCGGGGACCCGGCGCCTGTTCGTCTGGAACGGGCGCGAGGACAGTGGCCGGATCGCCCCCGACGGCATCTACTACGTCAGGGTCGCGCTGATCCACCAGGGGCGGACCGTGACGATCTCGGGCCCGTCCGGGCCGCTGCCGGTCACGGTCAAGAGCGCGTCTCCAGCCCCGGTCGTCAAGAACGTCACGCCGCATCTGGTCCCCAACGGGTCGAGCTTGTCGGCGGCGATCGCCTACGCCGGAAACGAGAACCGCGGCGGGACGGTCCAGATCTACCGAACGGACCTTCCGAGGTGGTGGAAGCGCGGGCCGGTGAAGAGCTTCCTGACGCCGTGGAAGGGACAGCAGGCGGTCTGGGACGGGAAGATCGACCAGCAGCCGGCGCCGGCCGGCACCTACCTGGTCGGCCTTGACGTCACCGACGCGGCCTGCAACACGGGTCACTTTCCGGTGCAGCTGCCACCGCCGCCGGGCACGACGCCCGGGGCGGGAGTGAGCGTCCGCTACCTCGCGGTCGAGCCGCCGCTCGATCCCGTCGCCGCCGGCTCGCGCGCGACCGTGTTCGTCGACTCTCGCCGCCAGCGTTACGACTGGGCGCTGTTCAAGCCGGGCGCCCGTAAGCCGTTGGCGTCCGGCCACGGCGACTCGTTCACGCTGCGTGTCCCGACGGCGCCCGACCGGGCCGGGCTGTATGAGCTCGCGGTGCACTCCGGCGTTCACGCGACGACGGTCCCCCTGATCGCCCACGCGACCAAGCCCGCATCCGCGCTGGTGGTGCTCCCGGCGCTCACGTGGCAGGGGCGCAACCCCGTCGACGACGACGGCGACGGCCTCCCGAACACGCTCTCGAGCGGTCAGCCGATCAAGCTCGCACGTCCGCTGGTCAACGGGCTCCCGGCCGGTTTCGGCGACGAGGCGGCGCTGCTCTCCTACCTCGAGTCGAGCCATCACACGTACGACTTGACGACGGATCTCGGGCTGATCAATGGCGTCGGACCGAGGCTCGCCCGCCACAGGATGGTGATCCTCGCCGGAACCGAGGTGTGGCTTCCACACTCGGAGCTGAGTGCGCTGCACACCTACGTTGCCGCCGGCGGGCACGTGCTTTCGTTCGGGATCGGCTCGCTGCTGCGAGAGGTCACGGTCCGCGGCGGTCAGGCTTCGAATCCATCAGGCCCGTCGTCGTCCGATCCGTTCGGCGCCGTCCCCCGCGCGGTCGTCGGCCGCAACCACGAGCTGATCGGCGTGCTCGGCGACGGGCTCGGGATCTTCTCGACCACCTCCGGCGTATTCAGCGGCTTCACCTCCTACCAGCCCTTCGCCAGCTCCGGCCCGCACTTCGCCTCCGAGGCCGGCGTCAGCGCGACCGCCCCGACGATCATCGGCTACCGGCTGCGGCGCGGAATCGTCGTCGACATCGGGCTTCCCGGATTCGCCTCCCGGCTGTCCCACGACGTCGACGCCAAGGAGCTCGTCAACCAGGTCTGGACGGTTCTGGATCGGTGATCTCCTACCTGCAGCGGCTGGCGCGATCGCTGGCGGCCTACCAGGTCGCCGACGTCGTCTCGAAGTTCATCGCGGTGCTGCTGCTGCCGGTTTACACCCGCTACATCCACCCGGCGGAGTACGGCGAGGTCGAGCTGCTCGCCAACGGGGTGATCTTCATCTCGATCCTCGTGCGCTTCGGGATGATCGAGTCGTTCCTGCGGTATCACTTCAGCGACTCGGACCGGGACCGCCGCGACGCGCTGGCCCGACGCGCGGTGCTGTTCACGCTGGTGTCGACAACGGTGGTGTCGATCGCGCTGGCCGCGGCGGCGGCTCCGCTCTCGAAGCTGGTGCTGGGCCACCAGGACGTCCCGCTGTTCCTGATCGCGGTGCTGGGCCTGTGGTCGTTCACGAACCTCGAGCTCGCGTACGGGCTGCTGCGCGTCGACGAGCGGGTGAGGGCGTACGCGATCGCCTCGCTGATCAACGTCGGGCTGACGATCGCCGCGTCGGTGGTGCTGGTCGTCGGGCTCGGGAAGGGCGCGAACGGGCTGTTGCTCGGCAACTACGGCGCGTCGACGGTGGTGCTGCTGGGACTGTGGTGGACGATGCGCCACCGGTTGCTGCCTCGACACGGCGTCGGCGCCGAGCGGCTCGGGACGCTCCTGCGCTTCGGTCTCCCGACGGTTCCCGCCGAGGCCTCGGTGTACGCGCTCAGCATCGTCGACCGCTACTACATCTACCACTCGCGCAGCCCGACGCTCGCGGGTCTGTACTCGATCGCGATCAAGCTCGCGGGCGCGGTCGCGTTCATCGTCCGCGCGTTCCAGTACGCGTGGCCGCCGCTCGCCTACTCGGTCACCGACGACGCCGAGGCCGCGCGGCTTTACGGGCTCGTCACGACCTACTACGCGCTGATCAGCGGCTGGGTGGTCGCGGGGCTCGCGCTGCTCGGCCGGTGGGTCGTGCGGCTGCTGGCGGCGCCGTCGTTCTACGGGGCGTACAAGGCGCTGCCGTGGCTCGCCCTTGGGTGGGCGCTGTACGGGCTGTGGGTCGTCTTCCTCGTGATCGCCGGCCGGGCGAAGGTCACGATCCGCAACTTCCCGGCGGCGATCGGTGGCCTCGTCGCGAACGTCGTGTTGCTGATCACACTGGTCCCGACGCTCGGGATCGCCGGCGCGGGAATCGCGCTGTGCGGCGCGTACGTGGTGATGTTGATCGCGATGCACGCGCTCACCCGCCGCGCGTTCAAGGTGCGATTCGAGTGGCGCCGCCTGTTCCAGCTCGCGGCGGTGATGGGTGCCGTCGCGGTTGCCGGCGACCTGCTGCTGCCGACTCACGGCGCGGTCGGGTTCATCACCCGCGCCGCCTTGTTCGCGGCGATCCCGCTGGTGTTGTGGGCTACCGGGTTCGCCCATCCACAGGAGCTGTCGCAGGCGCGCAATGCGATCCAGCGCGCCAGACGGCGAGGACCTGCGAGTGAACCGGCCTGAGGTCTCCGTGGTGATGCCGTTCGCGGGCGATGAGGCCGCCGCCCGGCACGCGGTCGCCGCGCTCCGGTCGCTGCTGGCGGGCCCCGGAGACGAGCTGATCCTCGCGGACAACTCCGGCGTACTCGACGTGCTTGGCGCCGCGCCGGAGGGGATCGAGGCCGTGCGCGCCACGGCCGAGCGCTCGCCCGCGCACGCGCGTAACAGCGGTGCTGCCCGCGCCCGCCGTGACTGGATCCTGTTTCTCGACTCCGACTGCGAGCCGCGCGCCGACCTGCTCGACGCGTACTTCGCCGAGCCGGTCGCCGGCGACGTTGGGGGACTGGCGGGCGAGGTGCGCTCCGCGCCGGGCGAGACGCTCGTCGGCCGCTACGGCGCCGCCCGTGGATTCCTCTCCCAGCAGGCGCACCTCGACCACCCGTTCCGCCCCCGCGCGGCCGCCGCGAA
The DNA here is from genome assembly GCA_036490875.1 of Solirubrobacteraceae bacterium. Taxonomy (GTDB): domain Bacteria; phylum Actinomycetota; class Thermoleophilia; order Solirubrobacterales; family Solirubrobacteraceae; genus Palsa-465. The sequence goes on along the minus strand of DASXDA010000005.1, from coordinate 8,064 downwards.
CCTGCTCGTGCGTCGCGCCGCGTTCGAGGCCGTGGGCGGCTTCTACGAGGGCGTCCGTGCCGCCGAGGACACCGACTTCACCTGGAGGCTGCAGCAGGCCGGCTGGCGGCTCGAGCTGCGCGTGGACGCGTACGTGTGGCACCGGTACCGCACGAGCCTCGGCGACCTGCGGCGGCAGTGGCGCGGCTATGCCGCCGGGCGCGCCTGGCTCGCCCGCCGCTACGAGGGGTTCGAGCCCGAGCCCGGGATTGCGCGGGCCGCGCGGCGGGTCGGGCGCGGAACTCGCGGGAGCCGGCGATCGGCGCGCCGGGCGCCGTCGGGTTCGGAGCGGACCAGCCGGGTCGACCGGGGCGCGTTCGTCGCGCTCGACGCGCTGCTGTCGGTCGAGGAGCTGACCGGGTTCGCGCTCTCGAACCGGCCGCGGGACCGCGACGCCGGTGCCGGCGACCACGAGGTGGTGCTCGTCGCCGACCGGTTCCCTGCCCGCGGTGATCCGCTCGTCGAGCTGGCGCAGACGCTCGAGCGGGCTCGGGTCGAGGCGCTGCGCAGGCCGGATGCGGTCGACGTCGAGCCGGGCCGCGGCCTCGACGTCGACTACCTCGAGGACGACGGCGTGCTGGCGCGCGCGACTGCCTCGGCCGCGCTCGTCGTTCGCCATCCGCTGCGCTCCGCCCGGGACGCGCTGGGGCGCGGCCCGCGCGAGCCACGTCTGCGAGAGCTGGCGCCCGCGGTGCGCCGCCTCGAGCGCGACCGGCACGCCCGGGTCCGTGCGCTCGGGAGCGGCCGTAGCGAGTCGATCGCACGGCGGATCGCCGGACTCGCCGGCAGAGCGTTCGACTGATGCGCGTCGACATCGTCGACCCGTCGGCATACACGCTGCCGTACGACCACGCGCTGTGCGCGGCGCTGGCCGATCTGGGCGCCCAGATCGAGCTTGTGACCAGCTCGTTCGCCTACGGCGCGGCGCCGTCGCCGGATGGCTACACGGTCCGAGAGGCGTTCTACCGCCACGCTTTCGGCGCGCCCGGCTCGCGGCTGCGGACCGCGACGAAGCTGCTCGAGCACGTCCCGGACATGCTCCGCTACGGGCGCGGCCCGGCGCGGGCTGCCGACGTCGTCCACTTCCAGTGGCTGACGGTGCAGTCGCTCGACCGTTTCCTGCTGCCGCGCACGCCGACCGTGCTGACCGCCCATGACCTGCTGCCTCGAGAGCCGCGCCCGACCCAGTTCGGCGCCCAGCGGCGGCTGTACGACACGGTCGACGCGATCGTCGTCCACTCGGGGTACGGACGTGCGCAGCTCGTCGAGCGTCTGGGAGTCGACCCCACGAAGGTGACGGTGGTACATCACGGGGCGTTCGACCATCTGACCGACGTCGCTGACCCGCAGCTTCCCCCCGAGCTCCGCGACAGCCGCCGTCCGGCGGTGCTGTTCTTCGGCCTGCTGCGGCCGTACAAGGGGGTCGACGTGCTCCTGGAGGCGTGGCGGTCGGTGTCCGATGCCGACCTGTGGATCGTCGGGCGACCACGGATGGACGTCTCGGCGCTCGTCGCGAGCGCGCCGCCAGGGGTCGGATGGGTCACCCGGTACGTCTCCGATGCCGAGCTCGCCGCGTGCTTCCGGGCCGCCGAGGTGATCGTGCTGCCGTACAGAGCGACTGAGCGGCTGGACTTCTCGGGCGTGCTCGCGAGCGCGCTCGCGTTCGGCAAGCCGTCGGTGATCAGCGACATCGGCTCCTTCCCCGAGGTCGCCGCGACCGGCGCTTCGCTGCTGGTCAGGCCCGGGGATCCCGAGGCGCTCGCGAGCGCGCTGAGCTCGCTCTTGACCGACTCCTCGGCGCGCGCACGGCTGTCGGTCGCGGCGCGCGCCGCGGCCGCGGGGCCGTACTCATGGTCCGAGGCCGCCGGGCGCACGCTCGCGCTCTACCGCGGTCTCACCGGCGCCCGCTGACACAATCGTCGCCGCCATGACCGGTCTCGCGATCACGTTCTGGGTGTGCGTCGGCCTGCTGCTCTACTCGCTGGTCGGCTATCCGCTGCTGCTCGAGGCGCTCGTCCGCCTGCGGCCGCGCCGCGCCTCGGCAGCCGGCCCCGCCCACCAGCTCCCGAGCGTGTCGGTGATCGTCGCCGCGTACGCCGAAGCGGAGGTGATCGCCGACCGGATCGCGAACCTCCGGGAGCTCGACTACCCGCCCGACCGGCTGGAGCTGATCGTTGCGTGCGACGGATCGCCGGACGCGACCGCCGAGCGCGCGCGAGCCGCCGGGGCGGATCTCGTGCTGGAGCTTCCGCGCGGCGGCAAGATCCGGGCCCAGGACGCAGGCGTCGACCGCTCGCACGGCCAGATCGTGGCGTTCTCCGACGCAAACGTCACCTGGCGAGCCGACGCGCTGCGACGGCTCGTCGCGCCGTTCGCGGATCCGCGGGTTGGGTACGTCTGCGGCGACGTCCGGCTGGTCGACCAGCAGGGGGACAACCAGGAGGGGCTCTACTGGCGCTACGAGATGATGCTGAGGGCGCTCGAGTCGCGCCTCGGCTCGGTCACCGGCGGCAACGGCGCGATCTACGCTACGCGCCGCGAGGCCTACCTGGTCGTCGACCCGATCATGGGCCACGACCTCTCGTTCCCGTTCAACATGGTCAAGCGGGGATGGCGCGCGGTCTACACCTCAGACGCGCACGCGAGCGAGAAGATGGTGCCGACGCTCGAGGGGGAGTTCGCGCGCAAGCGGCGGATGATGGGCCACACCTGGCCGATCGTCGTTCGCGGCGGGATGCTCTCGCCGCGCGGGTACGACCCGATGTACGCGCTGATGATCGTCTCGCACCGGATCCTCCGATACCTGTCGCCGTTCCTGCACCTGCTCGCGCTGGTCATCAACGTCACGCTCGTCTCGAGCGGATGGGTGTACATCGCCACGCTCGCGATTCAGGTCGCGGTGCTGCTCGCGGCGCTGCTCGCCGGAGCGTTCCGGCTGCGGCCGCTGCTGATCGCCCGCTATTACGTGCTGACGACGTTCTCGCTCGCGGTGGGCCTGTGGGATTGGCTCTCGCGCGGGACCCAGGCGGGGTGGGAGCCGGCGGAGGGGACCAGATGACCGGCCATCAGATGACCAAGCGGCTGGTGGACGTGGTCGTGTCGGGGGTCGGGCTGATGATCTGCGGCCCTGCGATCGCCGTGCTGGCGGTCCTCGTCAGGCTCGAGTCCCCGGGTCATCCGTTCTACACCCAGACCCGCGCCGGCCGCGGCGGCCGCCCGTTCATGATCTACAAGCTGCGGACGATGGTCAGCGGCGCGGAGTTCACCGGCGCCGGGCTCGCGATCCAGGAGAGCGATGACCGGATCACCCGGGTCGGCCGGTTCCTGCGCCGCTACTCGCTCGACGAGCTGCCAAACCTGCTGAACGTCCTCCGGGGCGAGATGTCGATCGTGGGGCCGCGGCCGACGCTGCTGCACCAGGTCGAGCAGTACAGCGACCGCCAGCGCGGCCGGCTCGAGGTCAAGCCGGGGCTCACCGGCTGGGCGCAGATCCACGGCCGCGCCTCGCTGCCGTGGTCCGAGCGGATCGAGCTCGACCTCTGGTATGTCGAGCACCGCTCGCTGGCGCTCGACCTGCGGATCATCGGTCGCACGATCGGGATGGTCGCGAGCGGCCAGGGGCTGTACAAGGGAGAGTCGGGCGGATGGCAGCCACCGACCGCGTAGCAGTGCTGCTCACCGGGGTCGGGAAGCGCTACGACATCGTCTCGTCGTTCGCGCAGCACGCGACCACGGTGGCGGCGGATCCGAACCCGCTGGCGCCAGCCCAGTACGCCGCCCACCACCGGCATCCGGTGCCGCGGATCGACGACCCGGAGTACGTCCCGGCGCTGCAGGAGCTATGCGAGCGCTACGGCGTCGGCGCCGTTGTGCCGCTGACCGACCTCGACCTCGAGGTCCTGTCGCACGCGCGCCTGGCGGGGGCGCTGCCCGCGTTCGTCCCCAACCCCGAGATCGCCCGGGCGACGTTCGACAAGTACGAGGCGCACCTGCTGCTCGAGGGGCTCGGCCTGCCGTCGCCTCCGACGGTGCTGCCGGGCGAGTCGGTCGAGTCGTTCCCGGTGATGGTCAAGCCGCGGCAGGGGTCGGGCGCGCGGTCGATCTACCGCGCCGCCGACGCGCGCGCCGCCGAGTTCTTCGTCTCCTATGTCGACGAGCCGACGATGGTGCAGAAGTTCATGGACGGCCCGGAGTTCTCGATCGACGTCCTCTGCGATCTCGATGGCCGCTGCCTGAACGCGATTCCGCGGACGATGATCGAGTCGCGCGGCGGCGAGTCGATCAAGGGCACGGTGATCGCCGACCGCGAGCTGATCGAGCTCGGCGCGCGGGTGTCGGAGGCGCTCGGGGTGCGCGGTCCCTGCACGATCCAGGCGTTCCGCGACCGCGAGATCGGCCTCGGGATCACGGACGTCAACACGCGCTTCGGCGGCGCATTCCCGGCGCCGATGTACGCAGCGCTGCCCGGCCGTACCTACCCCGAGCTGATCGTCCGGATGGCAAGCGGCGAGCGGATCGAACCGCACTTGGGGGCCTTTCGCGCCGGGGTCACGTTCACCCGCTACTACTGGCAGCTCGAGCTCGACGAGGCGTTGCGGCCGACCGGGCGCGACATCGTCGAGCCGCCGGGACCGCCCCCGCCTCGGTAGCCGCGCCTACTGCCCGGCGAGCGGCTTCAGGACGCCCTCCGAGAGGGCCTGGAAATAGCGCTCGGCGGCGCCCTCGCCCGAATCGCCGGGCAGCACGGGCGACCCCTCGGGAGTTGCGTAGTTGAAAGAGGGGTCGAAGATCACGTAGTAGCTGACCCCGGTTGCCTCGCGCCGGCGCTCGAGCCGCTCGCGGGCCTGAGTGGGCGTGCCGGTGAGGAAGATCGTCGACTCGTCCTGGGCTGCCGGCGTGACCTCGGTGTTCTTGGCGACGAACACCTGGAGCGAGCTCGGATCGTCCGCCACCGCCGTGTGGGGGATCTGGGTGGAGAGCTCGAGCGTTTCGAAGTCGCGGCCGGCCCGCTCGGCACCCTCCCGCGCCCACGTCATCTGCTGGGCGACGTGCTCGATCCGCGAGTTTGCGGCCCACCCCGGCCAGCCGATCTGCTCGCCCGTTGGCGGAAACACGCTGACGATGTCGGCGACCGCGGCGGCCAGGCGGGTCGCGCGTGGCTGCGTCGCCCCGAGCAGCACCTTCGGCATCACCGGGAGCGGCAGCGGCAGCACCGACGGGGCGCGGTCGATCCGGTAGTGCCGTCCCTCGAACGTCGTCTCCTCGTTCGTCCACAGGCTGCGGATGATCTGCACCGCCTCCTCGAGCCGCTCGAGACGCACGCCGGCGCGGTCGAACTGCAGGCCGGCGAGCTCGTAGTCGCGCGGCATCCACCCCGCCCCGAGCCCGAGCTCGTATCCGCCCGCCGCGAGCGGGGCGACCGTCGCCGCTGCCCGCGCGAGGACGAGCGGGTGGTAGAAGCCGATGTCGAGAACGGTCGCGCTGAGGCCCGCGCTGGTGGTGACCCCGGCTACCGCGGCCTGCGTCGTGAGCGGATCCCACTGACGCATCTCGACGTGATCGGGAGTGTGGATGCACGAGAAGCCGAGCTCCTCGTACCAGCGCACCCGCTCACGCCACCCCGGAAGCGGAAGCCCCGTGATCTGGACGCCAAAGCGAAAGGGGTGCATCGAGCGGCACCCTAACGGCAGCCGGACTTGGGCCGCGTTTGCCCTACGAGCTCGCCGGGACTACACGCTCGCGAGCGCCGCGCGCGGTTCCTCGCGCTCCTCGCGCCAGCAGTCGTCGAGGAAGTCGGCGATCTTCGCGGTCAGCCGCTTCGGCCTCAGCCGCAGCTCGACGATCGAGTTGGCGTCGATCAGCTTCGCGTTCGGGAGCTCGGCGGCAAGCATGTCCGCGTCCGAGAAAGGGTGCACCGGGTCACGCGGATGGCCGATCACGAGCGCCGGCGTCTGCAGCGACTTGCGGATCGTGTGGTCGGGAGCGGTCCGCCCGAACAGGATGCCCTGGAGCACCGCGCCGCTGGGGCCGGGGTCCTGGGCGAGCCAGTCGAGCCCGAGCTCGAGCCCGAACGGGATGCGCTCGCGCGGAACCGCCCGCGCCGCCTGGGCCACGACCTTCATCACCGGCTCTCCGAACGTCAGCGCGAACAGCAGCGGCGTGAACGCCGCGCCGCACGCGGGGATCGCGTTGTCGAGCACCGGCATCTCGATGATCATCCCGCGGAGCCGGTCTGGCTCGGTCGCCGCGATCTCGAGCGACATGTTGGCGCCGAGCGAGGTGCCGCCGACGACGGCGTGCTCGACGTCGAGATGGTCGAGCAACGCGATGACCTGCCTCGCGAACTCCGAGATCGAGTAGCGCCACATCTGGCGCGGCCGGTCCGATGCGCCGTGTCCGAGCGGGTCGAGCGTGACCACACGATTGCCGCGATGCGCGAGGTTGCGCGCCAGCGGCGTCTGCATCTTCTGGGACATCAACAGGCCCGGCGTCAGCACCGTGACTCTGGGGCCCTCTCCGTGAACGGTATACGCGAGTCGCTGACCAGCGTAGGTGAGGTAGGCCATGGCAGTCAGAATAGCGGCGGTCCTGGCTCGCTGACAAAGCAGCCGATGGGGAGAAAGATCACCCACTTCTGCAGCTCACACAGCAGTAGTCTCGGCCGATGGAAGCGCGGGCGGTGTCGCGGGAGGCGGCCGGCAGTGCGGGACTGGTCGCCCCGATGTTTGGTCGGGAGGAGCCCGACGCGCGCCTCGTCGCGCTCGTAAGGCAGGGGCAACCGGAGGCATTCGAGGCGATCCGCGACCGCTACAGCCAGCCGATCCTGTCGTTCTGTCGCCGTCTGCTCGGCGACGCGGAGGAAGCCGCCGACGCCCTTGAGCACATCTTCACCGTGGCATATACGGCGATCACCAGCACGGATAAGCCGGTGGTGCTGCGACTGTGGCTGTTTACGATCGCCCGCAACCGTTGCCACTCGTTGCGCCAATTCAGGCGCGAGCAGCCAGGCGGGGAGCTCGTCGAACCGGGCACCATCGGCCTGGCCTCGCAGATACAGCGCCCAGAGGGCCTACGCCAGCTGCTCGTGCAGATGCGCGATCTCCCCAACGACCAGCGAGCGGCGCTCGTGCTTGGCGAGTTGGGGGCGCTCGGCCACGCCGAGATCGGTACCGCGCTCGGACTTCCGCCTCGCAAGGTCGAGGCGCTCGTGTCCCAGGCGCGGGAGTCGCTGGTCGTCACTCGCGGCGCGGAAGGGGTCGTTTGCCCGGAGATCCAGCGCCGGCGGCGTAGCCTCCCGGCGATCCCGCCGGTCGCGCTCGCGTCCTCGGTGTTCAAGGGCCGGGTTCTCACGGGGCTGACCGGCGGCGCCATCGTCCTACTCGGAACGGCTGGGACGATTGGCCTGAGCCAGGCTCTCCAGGCACGGGAGGCCGGCACGTCGCATGCCCTCGCCCACACGGCACTGCCCGCACCGACATCGGTGCTGGTGCCCCCCGGGCACCTCTTTCCGGGCGCCGCGATCTTCGCACCTGATCGGGCTCGCCCGATCACCGGGGCGCTCGAGGGCCAGGCCTTGCTGGCCGGCCACGCGAACGGCGTGATCGCGTGGGTCCCTGCCGCGCCGCCCTGGAGCGCGGCCGCCGACAGACGGTTGGTGACACATACCGGGCACGCGACGATCAGGCGGGCGCCGTTGTCGTCGCGCGTGCCGGTGTCCGTGGGCGTCCCGGTGCATGCGCGCGTGCCGGTGCATGCGCGCGTGCCGCTGCACGTGGGCGTGCCGGTGCACGTGGGCGTGCCGGTGCACGTGGGCGTGCCGGTGCATGTGGGCGTGCCGGTGCACGTGGGCGCGCCGGTGCATGTGCACGCGCCGGTGCATGTGCACGCGCCGGTGCATGTGCGCGCGCCCGCCGTGCACGCGCCTGCGGCACCGGCCTCGCCTGCGCCCGCTCCGCCCGCGCGTGCGCCCGCTCCGCCAGCGCCCGCGCCCCAATCCGTCTCGAACACCCTGCCCCCGACCAACCA
>DASXDA010000004.1:0-30092 GCA_036490875.1 Solirubrobacteraceae bacterium | reverse complement strand
CGAGGCGACGATGGACGGCGCGGCCGCCAAGGTCGTCGAGCTCGCCAAGGCGCGCTGAATCTCATGAGCATCCTGATCGACGAGAACACGCGCCTGTGCACGAGCGGCATCACCGGCCGCGAGGGCACGTTCCACGCGATGAACAACCGGCGCTACGGCACGCAGGTCGTGTCGGGCGTGACGCCCGGCAAGGGCGGCCAGGACGTCGAGGGCATCCCGGTCTTCGACACCTTCCACGAGGCGGTCGACGCCACGGGCGCGAACGCCGCGATGGTCTTCGTGCCGCCGCGCTTCGCGGCCGACTCGATCCTCGAGGCGGAGGACGCCGGAATCGAGTTGATCATCGCGATCACCGAGGGAATCCCCGCCCACGACGAGCTGCGCGTGTACAACACCCTGAAGAAGAACGGGCGGGCCCGGCTGATCGGGCCCAACTGCCCTGGGATCCTGTCGCCTGGCAAGGCAAGCGTCGGGATCATCCCCGCGTCGTTCTTTTCTGAAGGCAACGTCGGGGTCGTGTCACGTTCCGGGACGCTGACCTACCAGATCGGCAACGTCGTGGCCCAGCGCGGCTTCGGCAACTCGACGATCGTCGGGATCGGCGGCGATCCGGTCCCCGGCACCGACTTCATCGACGTGCTCGGCATGTTCGAGGACGACCCCGAGACCGAGTTGATCGTGATGTGCGGCGAGATCGGCGGCGACGCCGAGGAGCGCGCGGCGGACTTCATCGCCGACAACGTCACCAAGCCCGTGGTCGGCTACATCGCCGGCTTCACCGCCCCTCCCGGCAAGACAATGGGCCACGCCGGCGCGATCGTCTCCGGCTCGCAGGGCGGCGCGAAGGCGAAGGCCGAGGCGCTCGAGGCGCGCGGCGTGCGCGTCGGCCGGACGCCGACGGAGGTCGCGGAGTTGGCGGTCTCGTTGCTTGGCGCTGCGGCGTAGGACGCTCCGGGCCGGTCGGAGGCGCGTGCGCGGGGCGCGGCCTCCTCCTGGCGGCCTCCTGCTCGCGGCCTCCTCCTGGCGGCCTCCTCCTGGCGGCCTCCTCCTGGCGGCAGTGGAACGACAACCGTCGTCGGCTGCGCCGTAGTTGTCGTACCAGGGCTCGCTGTGCACCCTAGAACGACAATCGTCCCGGGCCCGTGGACGGTTGACGTGTTAGGGCGGGTGCCGCGCGGGGCCGCGACGGTTCAAAGTTGCGCGCGCAGGCGACACCGGCGGATACTCGTAACCGATGCACCAGCCGAGAGCGGGAATCGTGGTCCCAGTGATCGGGCTTGCGTTGCTCGTGGGCGGGTGGTGGCTCACGTCGATCGGGTCCGCGGGGCCGTTGAAGGGGCTGGCGTGGGGCGGATGGCAGGTGCCGACCAGCGCCTCGTTGACGCAGCAGCTGCAGCAATTCCTCGCGAGCGGCGCGGTCCCGTTCCAGGCCGGCCGAGCGCGTCCGGTCCCGCTCCGGCGGCCCGCGCCGACCGTCCACGGCTCTGTCTGCTTCGTCGCCGCCGTAGGGTTCTGCTCGATCCGGCCGTGCGTCGTGCCCGTCGCCGCCGCCCCGCGGCCGGGTTGCAGCGCCGGATCCGCTCCAGTCAGGGCCGTTCCAGTCAGCCGACCCTAGTTCCCGCGCCTGCGCCGACGCTCCGGCCGCCGACTCCTTAGTCTTAGGGTCTAATGGCCGATCCGATCTCATTTGCCCGCGGTGCCCCGTCGCTCGACATCGTCGACGTCGAGGGTCTGAAGGCGGCGGCCGTGGAGGCGTTCGCATCGGACCCGGCCGGGACGACGGCGTACGGCACCGCGATCGGATACAAGCCGCTGCGCCAGTGGATCGCCGACTATCACCAGGTCGAACCCGAGCAGGTGATGGTGACGAACGGCTCGATGCAGGCGGACGCGTTCCTATTCGAGGCGCTCGTCGAGCCCGGCGACGTGGTGATCGTCGAGCGGCCGACGTACGACCGCACCTTGCTCTCGCTGCGAAACCGCGGGGCGGACGTCCGCCCGGTCGAGCTCGAGTTCGACGGGATCGACGTCGCCGCGCTCGAGCGCGTCCTTGCCGCCGGGGCCAAGCCGAAGCTCGCGCACATCATCCCCAACTTCCAGAACCCCGCCGGCTGCACGCTCTCGGAGCCCAAGCGGCGGGCGCTGCTCGAGCTTGCGCGCGGCAACGGGTTCAAGATCTTCGAGGACGACCCTTACGCGGCGCTCCGATTCGAGGGCTCGCCGCTGCCGACGATGCTCTCGATGGACTCGGGCTCGGTTGTCTACGCGTCGTCCTTCTCGAAGACGGTGTGCCCCGGGATCCGCGTCGGCTACCTGGTCGGACCAGCCGATCTGATCGCGCGGATCGTGAAGCTCGCGACGACCACGTACATCTCGCCGAGCATGGTCTCGCAGGCGATCGTCCATCAGTTCTGCGTCTCGGGCGCGCTGGACCGCTCGATCGAGACGGTCAAGACCGCGCTGGGCGAGCGTGCCAAGACGCTGGCGGAGGCACTCCGCCGCGAGCTTCCGGACTCGCGCTTCGTCGAACCCGAGGGCGGCTACTTCCTGTGGCTCGACCTGCCGAAAGGCAGCGACGTCGATGCGCTGTTCGCGGCCGCGGCCGAGCGCGGGGTCCAGTTCGTGAAGGGCACCGACTTCGTGCTCGAGGGCGGCGAGCAGAGCCTGCGACTCGCTTACTCCGGGGTGACGCCGGCCGAGATCGAGGAAGGCGTCACTCGCCTCGCCGAGGCGTATAGGGACGTCACGGACGGTGTCCGGAGCGCGCATGCGGCGTGAGGAGCTGACCGCGCTCGGCGAGCTGACCGGCGACGCCGCGGGTGGGCTCGCCGATCAGATCCATGACCTTCACGACGGGATCGCGCGGCGCGTGTGGCGCGCGGTCGGCCCGGCGTCGGCGCCGGTGCGGGTAGCGCACGACCAACTCGCCCATGGTGCGTACACGTTCGCCCGCGGGGTTACGCGCGCGGCGGTCCGCGGGACCGCCCAGGTGCTCGGCGCCGCCCAACCGATGGACGCCGAGTCGATCGAGCGCACGGCGATCGGCAGGGCGGCCGTCGGCGCCGTCAACGGGATCTGGGGCGACACGCTCACCCGCCGTCGCAACGGGCTTGCGCTGAAGATGACGGTGCGCGCCGCCGGCCGCGACGTCGAGCCGACTCGTGCAGCGGTTCGCGACGCCTTCCCGCACGCGACCGGCCGGATCGGGGTGTTCGTGCACGGCCTGTGCGAGACCGACGACGCGTGGATGATCGGCGGCGCGAAGCACGTCCCGTACGGCTACCGGCTGCAGGCCGAGCTCGGCTACACCCCCGTGTACCTCCGCTACAACACCGGCCTTCACATCTCCGAGAACGGCCGCGCGCTCGCGCGGGTGCTCGACGAGCTCGTCGCCGCGTGGCCGACCGAGGTCCACGAGGTATCGCTGATCGGTCACTCGATGGGCGGCCTCGTCGCCCGGAGCGCGTGCCACTACGGGGGGGACCACGCCTGGTGCGGTCGCGTCCGGCACGTGTTCACGCTCGGCTCGCCGCACCTCGGCGCGCCGCTCGAGCAGAGGGCGGCGCGTGCCAGCCTGTTGCTCGGCCGGATCCCGGAGACGCGCGCCCTGCTGGCGCGACCGCTCAACCTCCGCAGCGTCGGGATCAAGGACCTCCGCCACGGATACCTGGTCGACGAGTGCTGGCTCGACAGGGACTGCGACGCGTTCCTCGAGGACACCTCCGAAGAGATCCCGTTCCTGGAGACCGCGGGCCACTACTTCGTGTCCGCGACGCTGTCACGCGAGCCCGACGCGCTCGTCGGGCGGATCGTCGGCGACCTGCTCGTGCTGAAGCCGAGTGCGTGGTCACAACGCCGCGGACAGCAGCTGCGGTTCGCGATCGAGCAGTACCACCACGTCGGCGGCGCGAACCATTTCGAGCTGCTCAACCACCCGGCGATCTACGAGCAGATCCACCGGTGGATGGGGCCGCGGCGCGCGCTCCCGGCGCCCGCCTGAACGCCCGCGCGCTAGCGCCCGTACCGGTCGCGCCCGAGCACCAGCTGCTCCGGCAGCGCAATCCGCGTCGGCGGCGATGGATCCGCGAGCACCGACACCGTCTCGGCGACGCTGGTGGTGATCACCGCCACCTTTCCGTCGCTGCTGACGGACACGTTCTCGCCGTCGTTGTCGAGCACCTCGCCCGTCATTCCGGGCGCGATTCCCGCGTCCTTGAGGTAGTGCAGGAGGTCCTCAGCTTCGTTCTCGAGCCGCAGGATCGTCACCTTCGCACCGGGCTTGCAGTCGGCCAGCGGGACGCCGTCGATCCGCTGGCCAACGACGATCGGGTGGCCGTGCGGGCAGGTCTCGGCCTCGCCGACCGACGCGCGGACGTACGCCTCGAACCGCGGTGTCATCGCGTGCTCGAGGTGCTCAGCCTCCTCGTGAACCTCGTCCCACGGAACGCCGACGACGTCGGTCAGGAACCGCTCGATCATCCGGTGGCGGCTGACCAGCTTCCCGGCGTGCTCCCGGCCCATCGCCGTGAACGCGATCGTCCGTTCCTCATCGCGGGCGATGTAGCCGTCGCGCTCGAGCCGGCCAAGCATCTCGTGGACGGTCGGGGCCGACAGCTGCATCGCGCGAGCGAGGTTCGCGCCGGTCATCGGCAGCCCGGCCTCGTACAGCCAGAACAGCCTCTCCAGGTACTCCTCCTCCGCGGCGGTCGCCTCGTGCGCCATGTTCAGTTGATCGTAGCGGGGGCTCGGGGGTCTTCCACGTGCCCGCGGAGCCGACCGCGACCCGGCCCGGCTGGGTCCGGATCCAAGGTGGCTTGTAGCCGATCTCGACCGTCTCGCCGTCCTCGAGCGAGAGCTCGACGTCGGCGGGCCCCATCTTGTGCGGGAGCGCCCACGGGGTGTACATGTGCACGGTGTGGGCGCCCGCCGCGACCGACAGCTCGGTCATCTTCTGCCACGCCACGCGGCGCACGATATAGCTTCGCGGCGACCCCATCGCCTAGCATCGCGGACCCAGTGTCCCTTCCGCTGAAGCCGCCACTCGAGCCCCAGCTCGCCCGGCCCCGAGCCGGGCTTCCGATCGGTGACCAGTGGGCGTACGAGCCGAAGTACGACGGCTTCCGCGCGATCGTGTTCGTTGACGGCGACGACTTCTCGATCCAGTCCCGGAGCGGCAAGCCGCTCGCGCGGTACTTCCCGGAGCTGCAGTTCCCGCCGGGTGAGTACGTGCTCGACGGCGAGATCGTGATCGACGCGGCCGACGGCCACGAGGACTTCGGGGCGCTCCAGCAGCGGATCCATCCGGCCGAGTCCCGGATCGCGATGCTCGCCGAGCAGACGCCCGCGCGGTACGTCGCGTTCGACCTGCTCGCGCTCGGCGACGAGTCGCTGACGGCGCGCCCGTTCCGCGACCGGCGCGCCGCGCTCGAGTCCTCGATCCCGGATCAGATCGACATCACCCCGCTGACGCAGGATCCCGAGCAGGCCGAGCCGTGGCTGCACGGCGGCGAGGGCGTCGTCGCGAAGGAGCTCGACGCCCCGTACCGCGAGGGTCAGCGCACCGGGATGGTGAAGGTCAAACGGGTCCGCACGATCGACGCGGTCGTCGTTGGCTACCGCCCTGGCAAGGAGGAGGGGACGGTCGGATCGCTGATCCTCGGCCTCTACGACCCGGCCGGCAAGCTCCACGTCGTCGGCCATTCCTCGGGGCTGCGGGCGGCCGAGAAGCGCGCGCTGGTCGAGCGCCTGGAGCCATACGAGACGGGCAAGCGCGGCCACGGAGACCCGAGCCGCTGGAAGAGCGAGAAGGACCTCGAGTGGATCGAGCTGCGGCCGGAGCTGGTCGTCGAGGTGACGTTCGACCACGCGAGCGGCGGCAGGATCCGCCACGGCACGAAGATCCTCCGCTGGCGCGATGACAAGGCGCCCGAGGCGTGCGCGCTGTCGCAGATGGACGCCTGACGGCGCCGATGCCCCGGCTGCCGCCGATTCCCGAGACGATCCTCGTAGCGCCCGACTCGTTCAAGGGCACGTTCACCTCCGGCGAGGTGGCGGCGGCGCTCGGGCGGGGGCTCGAGCGGGCTGGGCGTCCGGTCGACCTGTGCCCGGTCGCCGACGGGGGCGAGGGGACGCTCGCGGTGCTGCTCGACGCGCTCGGCGGCGAGCTGGTCGCGACGACCGTGGAGGATCCGCTCGGCCGACCGGTCGAGGCCGCGTTCGGACTCGTCGAGGACGTACGCGCGCGACGGCTGGTCGCGATCGTCGAGATGGCGAGCGCGAGCGGACTGACGCTGGTCGACGAGCGCGACCGCGATCCGATCGCGGCGAGCACGTTCGGGACCGGGGAGCTGATCGCAGCTGCGGTCGCTGCGGGGGCGCAGACCGTCTACCTCGGGGTCGGCGGCAGCGCCACGACCGACGGCGGCGCCGGGGCGCTGCGAGCGATCGATCGAACCGGTGGCCTCGGCGATGCGCGGCTCGTGGTCCTGTGCGACGTCCGCACCGTGTTCGAGGAGGCCGCCCGGATCTACGGGCCCCAGAAGGGCGCTACTCCGGAGCAGGTCAGGCGGCTGACCAGGCGGCTCCGCGATCTCGCGCGCCGGCTGCCGCGGGACCCGCGGGGGGTGCCGATGACGGGCGCCGCCGGTGGCCTCGCCGGGGGCCTGTGGGCCGAGCTCGGCGCCGAGCTCGTGCCTGGGGCGGCGTTCACGCTCGACCTGCTCGAGTTCGACGCCCGGATGCGCGCGGCGCACGCGGTCGTGACCGGCGAGGGCCGGCTCGACCAGCAGAGCCTCGCGGGCAAGGCCGTGTCCGAGGTCGCGACCCGCTGCCGCCAGTCGGGAGTCCCCTGCCACGCGGTCACGGGCGAGCGTGAGCTCGACGCGTTCGGCGCGCGGATCCTCGACCTGCAGGCCATGCTCGAGGCGCAAACGCTCCGCGGGCTCGAGGCCGCGGGCCGACGCCTGGCTGAGCTGGTCTAGTTGTGGGAGAACGCGACGCGGCCCTCGCTCGGCATCGGAGCCGTGAGCGACTGGAGGAACTCGGTCTTCTCACGTAGGTGGTCCAGCAGCAGGTCGGCCATCTCCGCGGTCATCCCCGCCCGCACCACGATCCGGAGCACGCTCATGTCCTGAAGGTTCTCGGGGAACGTGTACGCGGGCACGAGCCAGCCGGCCTGGCGGAGCTGGTCGGAGACGTCGAACACGGAGTAGTTGTCGACCTCGTCGCGCAGCTTGAACGCGAACACCGGCAACTGGCGCCCCTCTGAGAGCAGCTCATACGGTCCCATCTGGGCGATCTCCGACGAGAGCTGCACCGCCACGTCCTGCGCTTCTCGCATCACGCGGGTGTAGCCATCCCGCCCGAGCCCGGTGAGCATCAGGTACTGGGCCACCACCTCGCTGCCCGGACGCGAGAAGTTGAGCGCGAAGGTGGGCATGTTGCCGCCGAGATAGTTGACGTTGAACACCAGGTCCCGCGGCAGAGCCGCCTCGTCGCGCCAGACCGCCCAGCCGACGCCGGGGTACACGAGTCCGTACTTGTGACCGGATGCGTTGATCGATTGCACCCGCTCGATCCGGAAGTCCCACTCGAGCTTGGGCTGGAGAAACGGCGCGACGAAGCCGCCCGAGGCCGCGTCGACGTGGATCGGGACATTCAGACCGTGATCGCTCTCGAGCCGGTCGAGCGCCGCGGCGATCTCTTTGATCGGCTCATAGCTGCCGTCGAAGGTCGAGCCGAGGATCGCGACGACGCCGATCGTGTTCTCATCGCAGGCGCCGGCCGCCTCCTCGGGGCCGAGGTGGTAGCGCCCAGCCTCGACCGGGACATACTTGGGCTCGACGTCCCAGTAGCGGCAGAACTTCTCCCAGCACACCTGGACGTTGGTGCCCATCACCAGGTTCGGTTTGTCGGTGGGCTTGCCTGCCCTGCGCCTCCGCTCGCGCCAGCGCCACTTGAGCGCCATCCCGCCGAGCATCGCCGCCTCGCTTGACCCGGTGGTGGAGCAGCCGACGGCCTCGCCCGAGCTGGGGCATTCCCACAGCCGCGCCAGAATGTTTACGCAGTGCTCCTCGATCGCGGCGGTCTGCGGGTACTCGTCCTTGTCGATCATGTTCTTGTCCGCGGTCTCGGCCATCAGCAGCTCCGCCGGGTGAGGCATCCAGGTGGTGACGAACGTCGCCAGGTTGAGTCGCGATTGACCGTCCAGCAGTAGCTCTGAGGTGATCTTCTCGAGCGCCGGCTCGAGCCCCAGGCCATGCTCCGGGAGTTCGTGGGTGGGCAGCTCCTTCAGGAACGCGGCGGTGTCGGAATCCGCGGTGGTGACGCGCCGGCGCCTGGGTTCGCCTTGCTTGCTGAGGGCCATGGTTCCCGATCTCCTTGTCTCGACGGCGGATGCCCATCATCTCAATGGAGCACCTCCCGGCGGCGATTTTGGACACAGGGACAGTGCGGGCCTCGACCGGCCGCGGGTACCTTGCCGCTATGCGCGTCCGACCGCCGCAGATTGTGGCCTTCGGCGGTGGGGGCTTCTCGATGGAGTGGGGGAACACGCTGCTGGACGACCACGTCCTGTCGCTGACCGGCGTAGACCGCCCGCGAGTGTGCTTCCTGCCCACCGCGAGCGGCGACGCCGATCACTACGTGGTGCGGTTCTACCGAGCGTTCTCCGCGGGGCGATGCGAGCCCTCGCACATCTCCCTGTTCAGGCGCGAGACCGGCGTCGGCGACCCCCGCGCCCACCTGCTGGCGCAGGATCTGATCTACGTCGGCGGCGGCAGCCTCGTGTCGCTGCTCGGCACCTGGCGCGCACACGGATTCGACGCCTTGCTCCGCGAGGCGTGGCGTGCCGGCGTCGTTCTGTGCGGAGGCTCGGCCGGGTCGCTGTGCTGGTTCACCCACGCCGTCAGCGCGTTTCACGAGGGGCCGCCGACCAGAATCGAGGCGCTCGGGCTACTGCCGTGGTCCAACGCCGTCCACTACGACGAGGAGGGTGGCCGGCGCGGGGCGTTCCTCGACGCGATCGCCGACGGCCTGCCGCCCGGGTTCGGGATCGGCGACGGGGCGGCGGCGCACTTCGTCGGGACGGAGCTGGCCGAGATCGTCTCCTCACGCCGCGGAGCGCGCGCCGTGTTCGCGGGCCGCGACGGCGAGCGGGGCGTGCTGGAGCGCGAGCTGCCCGTGCGCTACCTGGGCGACCCCGCTGCGCGGCCCGAGCCGATCGTGCTCGCGGCATAGACGCGGCTCACCCGCTCAGCGATCATTGGGCGCGTGACGTCTCGACCCGCGGACCGGCGAATCCTCGCGATGGGTGGGGGAGGCTTCACGATGCCCGAGCGCAACCCGGCGCTCGACCGGCTGGTGCTGACGCTGACCGGCAAGCCGGCGCCGAAGATCTGCTTCCTCCCGACCGCCAGCGGCGACCGCGGCGACCTCGCGATGCGCTTTCGCGAGCGGTTCGATCCGTGGCCCTGCCAGCCGACCGTCCTGTCGCTCTTCAATCTCGGTCGCGAGCGCATCGATCCCGGCGAGCATCTGCTCGCCCAGGACGCCATCTACGTGGGCGGCGGGTCGCTGCGCAACCTGCTCGCGATCTGGCGCGAGCACGGGATCGACCAGGTGATGCGGACGGCGTGGGAATCGGGGGTGGTGCTGGCCGGTGTCAGCGCCGGGGCGATGTGCTGGTTCGAGGGCGGCGTCAGCTCGAGCGGCGGCGCACCCGAGCCGGTCGAGGGGCTCGGGATGCTCGGCGGGAGCCTGTCGGTCCACCGCGACTCCGAGCCCGAGCGCCTGTCCGTGTACCGCGCGGCGGTCGCGTCCGGGCGCCTTCCCGACGGGCACGCGGCCGATGACGGCGCCGCGCTCCTGTTCACGGGCACCGAGCTCGCCGAGTGCGTCGCGTCGCGTGAGGGCGCGCGGATCTTCCGGGTGCGCCCGGATGGGAGCGGCGGGTTCAGCGAGACCGAGACTCCGGTGACGCTGCTGCCCGGAGCGACCCGGGCGCGGGCCCAGCTCGACGACGTCGACGCGATCGCTGAGCTGCGCGCCCTGCGTGCCGGGCGCCGCCGCTGGCAGTAGCGCTCAACCGTCCCAGACCACGTTCAGCTCTCGCGGCTTGCGGAACACGAGGCCGCCGATGGTGGGCGGGCGCGCGGGATCGAGCCGGAGGCTCGGGAGGCGTTCCAGCAGCGCTCCGAGCGCTGCGCGGGCCTCCAGCCGGGCCAGGTGGACCCCGAGGCAGACGTGCGGGCCCTGCGCGAACGCCAGGTGCCGCTGGTGCTGGCCCCGGCGGAGGTCGAACTCGTCGGGGCGCTCGAACACGCCCGGGTCACGGTTCGCGCCCGCGATCGAGATCCGCACGAGCTCGCCGCGCGCGATCGCGGCGCCGCCGAGCTCGACGTCGGTGGTCGCGTACCGGTCGATCACCGCCGCGGCGGGCTCGAGCCGAAGCGACTCCTCGATCGCGGCGTCGAGCAGCGTCCCGTCGTCTCGGACCCGTGCGACCAGTTCCGGGCGCTGCAACACCAGGAGCAGCGCGTTGCAGATCATCCCCTCGGTCGTCTCGGTCCCGCCGAACAGCAGCACCGCGGCGTCGGACGCCAGCTGCTCGCGGTCGAGGTCGGAGCCATCGGCCGCTGCGCGCAACAGCGACCGTGCGCCATCGTCGTCGTCGTTGTCGAGTCCACCGGCGAGCGCGGTGCCGAGCTGCGCGAACGCCTCCACTCCCTCGGCCGGCAGCCCGCGACCCGCGGTGATATCGGTGACCGCGGCGACGATCGCGTCATACCACGGGAGCACCGAATCGACCTCGCCGCCGCTCAGCCCCAGCGCTCGCGCGATGATCGCCGCCGCCAGCGGGCCGGCGAACGCCCGGCGGAGCTCGGCTTCGCCGTCCGGCTCGAGCCCGTCGAGCAGCCGCTCGACTTCGGCGGCCACGGGCGCTTGGAATCGGTGGCGCACCGGCCCCGGCCTGAACGGTGCGACGAACGGAGACCGGTGCCGGCGGTGCTCCTCGCCGTCGAGGCTGAGCATGCTCGGACCGATCACCTGGGCCGTCGAGAACCGCGGGTCGTCGACGGTGAACGTGCCGGCGTCCCGCATCACCTCGAGCGCCAGGTCGTGGCGGGTCACGAGCCAGCCCTCGAGCGCTGCCACCCAGCTGACCGGCTCGGAGGCGCGGAGCTCGGCGAGCACTGGGTGCGGGTCGTGCTCGAGCTGCTCCAGCACGAGCGAGGCGCCGATCGGGAAGGCTCGCTCCCGGGTCACGGTCTGAGCGTGTCACGACCGGCTCCCGTCTGGCGGTGCGCGGCAGCCGAGCTCGACGAGATACGCGGCGAACGCGGCGCGATCCCGGTCGGGATCGAACGGGTCGAGGCCGTCTCTGAGCAGCGCGGCGACCCGGTCGAGGTCGTAGAGCAACGCGAGCTTCCCCGGTGGGTCATCCCACTCGCCGGTGTCGTAGCGGGCGACCCAGGCGGCGAACGCTGCGAGCGTCTCCACCTGGACCTGATCCTCCCACCAGCCCGAGCGGAGCGAGAGTCGGTAGCGGGCGCGGAGCATGCAGGCGTCGGTCCACAGCTGTTCGAACCACATCCAGCGCTCGCGCGGGTACAGCCCGCGCCAGTCGAGCGGCCAGCGCCCCGACGGCTCGTCGTCCCAGGCGTCGCCGGAGTCGCCGGAGTCGCCGGAGTCGCCGGAGCGCTCGTTCTCGGGACCCTGCGGGTTCATGTCGTCCCCGCGATCCGCTTGAGGCGGCGGTCGGCGAACCACAGGCGGAGTCGCACCCGCGCCGGCGCGATCCGCCCGTACACGAGCAGCGCCTGGCCCTCCGGGAGCTGGCGGAGCGCTTCCGCCGAGGCCAGCGGACGGCGCCGCCTGCCGCTCGACCTCGACGTCCCGCCGGCGCCGGTGGTCCGCGTCATATCGGGCGCGTCCTCGTCGCCGACGAGGCCCGCGAAGTACCGGAGCGTGTCGAGGTCGGCTACGCCCGGGAGCAGCATCCGGGCCCGGTGGCTGTTGATCACGGTCTCGGCCTGGCGGCCGTAACGGCTCCGCGCCTGGGCGAGGTCGTGGAAGATCGACAGTAGCTGGATGTTGTGGCTCGGAGCGGTCGAGGCGATCTCCGCGAGGTTCGGGAGCGGCGCGACGTTCCCGGCCTCGTCGAGGCACAGGAGCAGCGGCAGGCGCAGCTGCCCGCCGGCCAGCGTCGCGCGCTGGTATGCCCGGTCGACGATCTCGGAGACGAGCGCGAGGAAGATCGGGCGCAGCAGACGGGAGGCCTTCGCGTCTCCGATCAGGTAGAGCGTCGCCGCTTCGTCCAGCAGCCGGTCCGCCGTGATCTCGCACGACTGCGCGGACTGCGCGACCCGCGCGAACCGGTAGGCGCGGAGTAGCGCCTGCGCGGTCGCCTCGATTGAGCTCCGCGTCCTGTCGGCCTGGAGCTCGAACGCCCGCACGGCGTCGTACGCCGCGTGGGCGTCGGCCAGCTCGCGGTCGTCCGACGCCTCGCCGGCGACGCGGGCGAGCGCCTGGTCGAGCTCTCGCGGCGCCTGGCCGTAGGCCCACCTGACGAGCGCCTCGATCCCCGAGTCGGTGCGCGCCGCTGTGTACAGCAGCGGCGCCAGGCGCTGCTCGGCCGCGACCGCCCAGAAGTCGCCGCCCTCGACGCCCTTGTGATCCAGCTCGCCAGCCGAGGCGAGTCGCCAGGCGACCTCGAGCGCCCCGTCCCACGTCCGGGCCGCGTTCAGGGGCGACCAGGTGTCGGAGGGTCCTCCCGAGAGTGCGAACGGGTCGAACACGAACACCCGCCCCAACCGGCGCCGTCGCTGCACTGTGACCGAGAGCAGGTCGGTCTTGATCGACGAGGCGACCGCAGGACCGCGCCACTCGAGCAGCGCCGGCACCGCGAGCCCGGCGGACTTCCCCGACTGCGGCGGACCGAAGGCGACCAGCGCGTGCCGGCGCTCGGCGCGCAGCAGCCGGCCGCGATGGTGCCCGAGCACCAGCCGGTTCCCGTCATCGGGGCGGCCGCGCCCACGGAGCGACCGCAATTCGGCATCCCCCGCCCAGCGGGCGCCGCGGTCGCGCCGCGCCGCCGGCAGGACGACGCCCGCTCGTCGCGCGACGATCACGAACGCCGCACCGGCGCCGAGCAGCACCACCAGCGCGCCGTAGAAGCCCTCGGGCCCGGGGAGCCGGGAGCGGTCGGGCGCCGGCCAGGCTCGCGCGGGGTCGGCCAGGTGACTGGGCAGTCGGGTCGCGGCGCCGAGCAGCTCGCCGATCCCGCCGCCCGCCCATCCGTGGCCGAACAGCGCCCCGGCGAGCCCCGCCCACAGCCACAGCGCCGCGCCGGCTGCGGCGAGGCACGCGATCACCGCGAGCACGGCTCCATCCGAGACCGGCTCCGAACGGCTCGGGCTCATTGCCCCGCCCCGCCGACGGTCGCTCGCGCGAGCACCTCGCGGCCGCGCCGCTGGAGCGTCTGCAGATAGTCCAGATGCAGCTCCCAGGTCAGATCGCCGAGCCCGCCCGCGAGCTCGGCTGTGTCCTCGTGCGCGTCGAGCAGCTCGTACACGAGGCCGATCAGCTCGGCGGCCGCGCCGGCGTCGATCCGCGGGCCGCGGCCGTTCATCCGCGCGTCACCCTCGCCGGACCGGTCCGCATGCCGGTGTCCGTGTTCGTGATCCGCGCCTCGGTCGTCGAGCGATAGTGCTGGACGACGAACGAGCGCGCGCCGACCTGCCACAGCGCCTGGCCGGCTGACAGCATCGAGATCAGGCGTGCCTCGTTGCCGGACAGGCCGAGCAACTTCCGCGTGACCTCGATCTGGCTCTCGTCCTGGTGGTAGACGACCCTGGTCGAGGCGTCGGCGATCAGCCCCTCGGCGATTCGCGCGGCACGAGAACCCGCGTCGCCAGCCGCCTGCAGGTCGGCGAGCTTGTGCAGAACGACGACGTTCATCACCCCGAACTGGCGTGCGAGCTTGAAGTTCGACTGAAACCACTCGCCGAGGCCGGTGTGCTGGACGATCTTCCACGACTCGTCTGCGACGTTGATCAGCCGCCCGCGGCCGGGGCGGTCGGCCATCTCCGCGAGCCTGGCGCCCATCCAGGCGGTGGCGCAGGCCATCAGGATCCCGACCGCGGGCGAGTCCCTGACCGCGTGCAGGTCGACGACGACGAGCCGGCCGTCGAGGTCGAGCCCGGCGGAAGTCGGTCCGTCGAACATCCCGCGAAGCGGGCCCTCGCACAGGTCCTGGATCGCGAGCGCCGCCCGGCGAGCGTCGGCCGCCAGGCGCTCGGTCGTCGTCCGCAGCCCCGTCGCCATCTCCGCCACCGGCGCGAACAGCGCGGCGGCGATGTCCGGCAGCGTCGGCTCCCGCACCCCGCTGAGCCGGACCGCGCGCAGCGCCTCGCGGAGCGCGGCGCTCTCGACCTGGGTGACGGCGCCGCCGATCGCGGTGGTCGCGACCGCGCGCAGGAGCTCGAGCTGGGCGTGCTCTTCGGGCCGGGAGCTGAGCGGGTTCAGCCGGACGCCGCCACCCGGGACGAGCGAGATCGGCTTGACGCCGACCGCCTCGCACAGCGGTCCGTACTCGCGCTTGACGTCGAGCACAAACGCGCGCCGGCCGAACAACAGCATCCGCCACAGCAGCGTCTTGACAAGCGAGCTCTTGCCCTGCCCAAGCTTCCCGAGAACGATCAGGTTGGGGTCGTCGAGCAGCCCTTGGCGGTACAGCAGCCAGGGGTCGAAGCAGAACGCCCCGCCGCTCGACTCCCGTCCGACGAACACGCCCTCGCCCCCAAGCCCGCCCGCGGAGATGAACGGGTAGATCGCCTGTGCGTGGCGCGTGGTGCAGCGGTGTCCCGGACGGTCGGCGCCGAGCGGCTTCACGCTCGCCTCCGGCTGCGGCGCCCGAGTGCGAACGCGAGCGCCGCGACGCACGCGAGCACCGCTAGGGGGGCCGCGTCGCCGTGGAGGACCGGACCGATCAGCTGGTCGTAGAAGACCCGCGCGACC
Source organism: Solirubrobacteraceae bacterium (assembly GCA_036490875.1). Classification (GTDB taxonomy): domain Bacteria; phylum Actinomycetota; class Thermoleophilia; order Solirubrobacterales; family Solirubrobacteraceae; genus Palsa-465. The sequence goes on along the minus strand of DASXDA010000004.1, from coordinate 15,074 downwards.
AGGTAGTGCCACACGTACGTGAGCAGCGAGACCGCGGGGCCGGTCATCTGAGCCCCCGGCAGAGCGGCAGAGCGAACGTGAACGACTGGGCCTGCTGGCCGTACATCCGGTGCAGCTCGATCCGCGCTCTCGCGGCGTGGTCGTGTACCTCGGAGCACGCGCGACGTAGATCGTCGTCGTCCCGGCCGCTGACCGTCACGAACCCGGCCAGCCGCACCTCGCCGTGGCCCGCGGCGAGCTCCGACTCCCGGCGCGCCGTCGCCTCGCCGGCCTGCCGTTGGCGGGCGGTCTCGGATTGGCCGAAGCGGTGGCGCAGCTCGCGGTCGGCGCGATCGCGCGTGACCGCCGCTTCGGCCTGGCGGGTCGAGCGGTCGGGCGGGATCGGCTCGATCGTCACGGCCACCGAGCGGACCGCGCTCGAGCGGCCGATCAACGCGTCCATGAACATCGGCGAGACATCGACCCTCGGCCAGCCGCCGATCCAGTAGGTCGCATGCACCGCCCCGTCCGCGCGGTAGTGGTCCCAGTGCTCGCTGCACCCGGTCGGCCATGCCGACGATTCGGGGAGGCGCGCGGCGGCCGGGTCGGCGGTCTCGAGCGCCGCGAGCTCGGCACGCGCGTACGGGTCGAACGCCGTTCGCAGGGCGCGCGCGAGCTGCCCGCGGCCGAGCGCGCCGAGCACCGTGACCTCCGCGCTCTCGAGCCCCTGCGCGACGCGCTCGGTCTGCTCGACCAGCGCGCGCGCGACGGCGTCCGCGCCACGGTCGCGCACCCCGCGCGAGTCGATCTGCACGGCGACCAGGAGCTCGTGCTCCTGCGTGACCCTCGCGGTCGTCCCGATCAGCTCCAGATACGAGTCGATCATCGGCGTGCCGCGTAACGGAACCGCGGGGTCGCGCTCCGAGTGAAGCCATCTGGCGAGCTCGTCGCCCTGCGCGGGAACGGTCCGCTCGACCCACTGGATCCGCCTGATCGGAGTCCCGGCGGCGCCCGAGAGCACCAGCCCCCACCGGGCGAGACGCCGCTCCTGGGCCTCCGGGTCGAGCAGCGAGAACGCGACGACCCTGCACGCGAGGACGGCGACGAGCCTGCGCCCGCGCAGCTCGGAGACGACGCCGATCGTCCGGTCCCGATACGGGATCTCGAGCAGCGCGACGCCCTTCATCGAGGGCGGTGGGTCGGCGGTCGCCCCGCCGAGGCGGGGGCGTCGGTCACCGATCCCCCGGGCGACGATCCCGACCATCGGCGCGGCCGACGCGAACCGGTGGCGTCCGCGAATCCGCCGGAGCGCGAATGTGGCGGCAACGGGTGCCCATTCCTCGGGCGTCCTGCGGCCGATCGGGACGAACGCGAGCGCGGTCGCGGCGGCGAACAGCACGAGCGCTCCGAACCCGCCGGCCGCGGTCGGCGAGAGGTCGAGCGCGGCGATCGCGGCTGCGGAGCCGACGGCCAGCAGCGCGGCCTGGCCGGCACGGACTGCCCCCAGGATCCCTCGGCGCTCGAGCGGGCCGAAGCGGTAGCTCAGGCGCTCGGTCACAGCGAGCCGTCCTCGTCGGGCTGAGCGGCGGGCCGGGGGTCGTGGTCCTCCGGGTTGGCTGTCGGCCGGCCGGGTTGTCGGGGCGGTGTCCCGGGCTCGGCGGGCGGCTCAGTGCCCTCGCTCATCGCTTCGGCGATCGGCTTCGGTGGCCACCCGTGTTCGAGGCCGAGCTTGAGTGTCGGCCAGCCCTCGTCGCGCGTCTGCCAGATCGAGCCCATCCCGGGGGCGCGGGGAGGTGCGGCTGCGGCCGTAGGAGGCGCCGCGGCTGCCGTGGGCTCGTGCGTCGTTTCGGCGCCCCCGGCCGCCACGGGTCCCGCGCCCCCGTCAGCCACGGGTCCCGCGGGCGCGCCCGGCGCGCCGTCACCCGATCCCGGCTCCGGCGGTTGCTCCGCCCCCGGCGGACCGCCGTTCCCCGCCGCCGGCACCGCAGCCCCCACCAGGGTCTCGGCTGCAGGTGCCGCTTCAGGCGTCGCCGTCGAGCGCTCGGACGGGTCCGCCCCGTTGTCCCCGAACCCGTCGGCGTCGCGTCGCATCTGGGCAGTGGTGAACGCCCAGTCGTGTGCGATCGCGCCGCCCCCGAGCCCGGCCTGGAGCAGGCGACCTCCCTTGCCGAGCGTCTCGCTACGCAGCGAGCTCGCCGCAGCGCTGGCGATTTCCCCGAGCGGCAGCAGCCGGAGGAGCGCCCACGGCGAGAGTGCGCCGAGCGTCAGCAGCACGAACCCCGCGAGCATCCCGCTGATGCTCGTGAGGAAGCTCTGGCTGAGTGCGGCCCCGCCGAGCGACAGGACCGCGACGATCAGGAACTTCGAGAGGATCAGCGCGAACAGCACCTCAACGGCGCGGATCGCCCAGATCCGACGCGCGGGCCACACCAGCGCGGCGAACGCGAGCGGCAGCATCAGCACGATCACGTACACCGCCGCGGCGCGGAGCAGCAGCTCGAACCACAGCACGATCGCGGCTCCGACCGTGAGCAGTCCGGCGAAGAACACGAGGAACGGGGAGCGCGCAATCAGCGTCAGCGCGCCGATTCCGGCGCTCGCCCGGTTGAGGAAGTGGGCGCTCCCGTTCCCGGCGGCCGATGACACGATCGCGGACAGCTGATCGGTCGCGGACAGCAGCAGCATCGTCAGCGGCGCGGCGATCCCGACGCCGAGCATCGCCAGCGGCAGGAACCCGAAGGCGGCGCGGACGAGCAGCGCCAGATCCGAGCGCACGAGCGCCTGGATCGCGGCGGCGAAGAGGAACGGGAGCGTCAGCACCGCGGCGATCCCGGCGACCCGCCAGTAGGTCGCGGAGAACCAGGTGCTCCGAAGCTGAGGCGCCGTCGTGTGGCCGATCACGCTCGCGGTCGCGTTGACCGCGTACTTGGCTCCGCCGAGCACCCAGCTGACGACAGCGGCGAGCCCCAACGCAAACGTCGCCTTCGACGCGACCGAGCTCCCGGTGCTTCCGGCAAGCGTCTTGACGGCGCTTCCGATGTGCCCGGTGAGGAGCTTCTTGCCGGCACTCAGGACCTGGCCGCCGTGCTGGACGGCGTTGCACGCCTTGCCCACGAGTCCGCTGAGAAGACCCCCGACTTCGCACACGGGCTTGATCGGGTTGAACGCCCGCGCCGGTGGCGCCGCCGCTCCCATCCACAACGCGCCGCCGATGACGGTCGCGAGGACCAGTTGTCTCAGTCGCGCCGGGACCATCTCAGTGGGCGGTGCTGCCGAGCTTCTCGAAGAAGTTCACGAGCCCCGGCCCGGCGCCGACGACCAGCGCCGCGGCGCCTGAGATCAGTGCCGCCATCCGCCCGCGCGCGGCGTAGTGGTGGTTGTGCGTGTGCGAGGCCACCGCCCACAGGCCCGCACCGACGAACGCGCCCAGCAGCGCGATCGTGAGCGCCCAGGCCTCGGCGCCGTTGACGAGTTGTTGGAGCACGTTGCTGCCCGGCAGGCCTCTGGGGTTGGGGTGCGCGGTCACGGCCGCGATCTTCAGCATCTCTGCGCCTCCTAAGCAAAATGAAGCTAAGTGAATGTAACCAGAAGCTATCAGAGTATGCTAGATTGGTTTGCATCAACTTAGTCTCAATTAGAGTCAATGACATCTGAGGACCACGACTCCGCGAATGGGCTCTCGATCGCCGACGTCGCGCGCGTCTACCGGGAGATGGCGGAGCCGCTGGAGCAGGTGGTACGGCGGCTCGTGTGCGAAGCGGAGCCGGTCGTCGAGGACGCGTGCCAGTCCGCCTGGTGCCGGCTCGTCGGTCATCGCGCGCGCGTGCGCGAGGAAACGGTGTTCGGGTGGCTCGCGCAGACGGCGATCCACGAGGCGTTCAAGCTCAGCCGCAGGCGGGTGCGCGACCTATCGCTGGACTTCGAGCTCGAGCAGGGCGCGGACCCGGTCGCCCTGGGTCCCGAGCCGTGGGAGCTGCTCGCCGAGCGCGAGCGGATAACCGGGGTGCGCACGCTGGCGATCCGCTCGCAGCGGTTCGTCTGGCTGCACGCGCTCGGGTTGAGCTACACCGAGATGGCCGCGTACGAGCGCTGCAGCACCCGCACGGTCGACCGGCAGCTGGGGCGCGCGCGCGGGCAACTCCGCGCGGCCGCCTGACGGCTCCCTGCTCCCGCCCTACCGCGCGCGTCCGCGCTTGCGCCGCCGCCGCTCTGCGGGGCTCAGCTTGCGCGGCTTCGGCGGCGGCTTTGACCCGGAGCGAGCCCCGACGCCGGCGTCCCCGTGGGCGGCGTGGTGTTTGATCGGCGCGCGCTTGCGGGAGTCGCGCCAGATGAAGTACGAGATCCCGACGAGCAGCACGATCGCGCCGATCGCGATCCCGATCGCAGCGCCACCGCCCAACCCGCTGCCACCGGCGGTCGTGGTGGTGTTCGGATTGATCGTCGGTGCCGTCGGCGTGGGCGTCGTGACCGGCGCCTGCGGGAGACCCGGTGAAAGCGGGTTCGACGGTCCCTGCGCGAGCGCGACGGCGGGCGAGAGGGCCAGCGCCACCCCCACGAGCCCCACAGCGATCCGCGCCCGCCCGACCATCAGAGCTATGCGAGCGGCTTCTCCATCGCGGGCGTCTCCGGAGCCTCGCGGTAGGGCTGCTCGTCCGGGACGTCCTCCTCGTGGTAGACGCTCTCGGCGTTGACCGCCCAGATGTCGTGGTGCGTGCCGAGCAGGATGTTGTCGACGGCGCGCATCGCGGTCAGCATCGAGTGGTCGGAGTTGTTGTACCGGTGCAGGCCGTTGCGGCCGACCTGGATCAGATTGGGGATCGTCGCGAGCCAGTCGCGGATCGTCGCCACGCGCTCGGCGTACTCGACGTCGTAGATCGGATACGCCTTGTGGACGCGCGCGACGAACCCGAACTTGACCTTGTCGGCGCGAGCCAGGTGGAGCTTCTCGATCTCCTGCCCCGCCATCGCGACGAGGTCGTCGTCGTCCATGTTCCAGAGCTCGTCGCCCTCGAAGCAGAAGTACTCCATCCCGATCGACGCGTCGCTCTCGTCCGGGACCATCCAGGGACTCCACGACTTGAAGTTCTGGATCCGCAGCACGCGAACGCCGGGCTGGTGGATATAGATCCAGTTGTCGGGGAAAGGGTCCTGCCCCTCGATCACGAGCAGAACCGTCAGAAACTCTCGGTAGCGAAGCCCGCGCGCCGCATCCCGCACCTCGCCCGGCGCCTCGGGCTCCGCGATCCCGACGGTCGTGCGCAGCGGCAGCGATGAGATCACGTGCGAGGGCGTCAGCGTCTCGCCGCCGGCGACGATCTCGGTGACGCGCCCGCCTTCGCCGAGCCGGATCCGGGTGACGGGCGCGTTGAGGCGCACCTCGCCACCGTGGGCCCGGATGTCGGCGGTCATCTGCTCCCACATCTGGCCGGGGCCGTATCGGGGGTAGTTGAACTCGGAGATCAGCGACTTGATCTTGTCGCCCTTGTTGCCGAGGAACGCGGCCTTCGCCGCGGCGAAGAACGACAGGCCCTTGATCCGCTGGGCCGCCCATTCGGCGCGGATCTCCTCGGTCGGAACGCCCCACAGCTTCTCCGTGTAGGTCTTGAAGAAGTGGTTGTAGAGCCGCTTGCCGAACCGGTTCGAGACCCATTCCTCGAACGTCTCCTCGCGGCCCTTCGGCTTGATCGCCGCCCACAGATACGAGGCCATGCAGCGAGTCAGCTCGATCGGCCCGAGCTTCTTGATCACGTCCATCCCCTGGAGCGGGTACTCGAGGAATTTGTCGTTCCAGTAGATCCGCGACTGTCGCGGCCGCTTGAGGAACTCCTCCTTCATGATCTCGTGCCAGAGGTCGTCGACCTCCTTGACCTTGGTGAAGAACCGGTGGCCGCCGAGGTCGAAGCGGTAGCCGTCGCGAACTTCGGTGCGGGCGATCCCGCCAACCTGGTCGGTCGCCTCGAGCACGATCGCGGGCTTGCCCTGCTTGGCGAGCAGGTAGCCCGCCGTCAGTCCCGCCGGGCCTCCGCCGAGCACGACGACGGGGCGCTCAGGCGTGATCTCGCCGCCTGGCGCCGGCGCGGGGGTCTGGGGAGCGGTGTCGGTCATCGGCCTAGGTCTTCCGGTACAGCAGCGCGCTGTCGGCGACGCAGCACGCACCACGATACGTGTGCGGCGCCCATGCGACGGGCTTCAAGCTTGGATCAGAGGCGAGGATCGCACCGAACTGCGCCGACCGCCGGCGCACCAGCAGCGTCCACGCCGCCGACCAGTTTCCGGCGCCTTCCGTCAGCGGACGGATAAACAGCACCTGCTGGCCGGGGCGGAGGGTAGCAAGCAGTGGATCGAGCGTTGCAGCGGGCTTGGCCTTGCCGAGCCGCTTCAGCGCGTACACCCAGTTCATGTACGTGGGATCCGAGACCTTGCCGAGCGTGTTCGCGTATTGGAGGTTGTCGTTGCCCGGCAGGTAGTACCACGCGAGCGGCACCTGCTCGGGCTGGCCGAGGACCACGACGTCGCCGGGGTGCAGCTGTTTCGATAGCTCGCCGCTGATCTCTCGCATGTTGCTCTTGTACTGCGGCGTGTACGAGGACACGTGCACCGTGAACACGACCGACAGGATGATCGCGGCGAGGCCGACGATCCCGGCGCGCGCGGATCCCCACGCGGCCAGCAGCAGGATCGGGGCGAGCGCCGGGGCGAAGTAGCGCGAGACGAACGCCGGCGTGACCTGCGACGCGACCCACGCGATCAGCAGCGTGGCGATCGGGAGCACGATCAGTGCCCACATCATCGTGGCCTGCCGCGTCCGCCGGAACCGCTTGGTGAACAGGCTCGCGAGCCCGATGATCAGCGCGATCAGGAGCGCGACCGTGATCCGGTCGCCGCCGAGCAGGTCGCGCGAGATCAGGACGGGCGCGCCGAACCGCGGCGGCGGAGCCCACGGCGCACCCGTGTGGGCCGCCTGGTAGATGAAGTTCGGGAGCCACGGCAGGAACAGGATCCCCGCGCCCACGAACGCCAGCACCGCGTCCTTGGCGAGCCCGCGGCGGTCATCGCTGTTCAGCCAGATGGGGATCAGGGCGAGCACGGCGCCAACGCCGTAGAACATTCCCCAGGCGTGGGTGTAGAGCATCAGCGCCTGGCAGACCGCGAACATGATCAGGTACTTGCGTCTGCGGAACACGAACGCGTGGATGTAGGACCCGGTCGCGAGGATCCCGAGCAGCCCCATCAGCTCGTACATCCGGGTCTCGCCCGCATACGCGGTGAGGAACGGGCTGAACGCGAACAGCGTCGCGGCGTACAGGCCGGCGCGGCGGCCCAACAGGCTGTACCCGGCCCAGAACCCGGCCGGGATCGTCAACAGGCCGAACAGCACCGACAGCCAGTGGGTGGCCGCCTCGCTCGACCCGAAGACCTGGATCCAGAAGTGCAGCAGGAAGTAGTAGAGCGGCGGCGAGCCGTCGTGGCGGAGCAGCCCTGGGATCGCGCTGAGCGGGTGGGACGAGATCCCGGTGGTGATCGCCTCGTCCATCCAGAACTGGCCGCCGATGAACTTGCTGCGCAGGTAGGCCGAGATCGCGACCAGCACGACCAGGACCCCCGCGTTGACCGCCCACGTCGGGATCCGATCCAGCCACCTGGGCTGGTGGACGTCCATCACCCGGGGGACGCCCCGGACCGGTGCTTCGACCGTCGTCGCCATCAGAGGGAGGCTCCGTTCGCGCACTGGGCGAACACGCGGAACGTCCGCTGCGTCGTCACGTGCGTGTAGTTGACGCCGTGCCACGCGCGGATGATCGGGAGTAGATGGGCGTTGCGCTGTGCGCGCGTCTGGAAGATCACGTTCGGCGGCGTGCCCGTGCCCGCGACGGTCGGCGAGGCCTGGAGCCGCCCCGTGTGCACGTCGAGGTTCCAGGCGAGCATCGGCACCTGGAAGCCCTCGGTCATGACCGTGCCGCAGGCGAGGATCCGGTCACGCCCGCCGGCGGCCTGGACCGCGCGGGTCATGTCGGTTCTTAGTTGCGCCTGGTAGTTGAGCGCGCGATGGGTCGCCGGCACGTCGATGATGCTCGGGCCGATCCACGGCGGCGTCGCGATCAGGATCGCGAGCGCGATCCCGACGGCGGCCGTTGTCGCGACCGCAAGGTGCCGGCGGATCACGCCGACGTATCGCGCAGCGAGCTTTGCGGCGGTCGCCGCGCCCCAGCCCCAGCCGACGCCCCCGGCGATCGAGATCAGCGCCGAGCCCAGCACCAGGTAGCGGTCGTTGCCTGAGAACCCGGCCTGTGTCAGGACCGCGATCCCGACCCACCACAGCCAGCCGACCGTGCCGGCGGCGAGCAGCAGCATCCGCCCGCGGGTGCCGGACACGAGCGGGGTGCTCGAGCGCCACCAGCTCGCGCGCGTTCGCCAAAGTCCGAACGCGGCCGCCGCCATCGCGAGCAGCGCCACGATCTTGATCCGGAACATCACCCGAGGCCACGCGTGCTGGCGAAGCTCGGTGCAGAACGGGCACTTGGCGAGCGCCGCCGAGTTTGAACGGACGTGCTGCGCGCGCGTGACGCCGCGGAACAGGTGGCCGGAACCCCAGAGCTCGGGTCCGAACCACAGCACCGGGATCAGCACGAACAGCCCTGCGACGAGCTTGCGCGCGCCCGGGTCCTTCCACCACAGGTAGAGGCCATACGGGCCCCACAGCGCCCACAGCTCGGGCCGGTCGAGCGCCGCGAAGAAGCCGATGATGAACGCCTGGCGGCGGTGGCCGTCGAGGTGGCGATCGAGCGCGACCAGCACCAGCGCGGCCATCAGCCCTTCGGAGTAGCCGAGCGCGTTGTCGGTGACGAAGCCCTTGGAGTTGATGAGGCTTGCGGCCGCGACGAGCGCCGCGAACAGGATCGGGATGAACGCCGCCCGCCGTGCCCAGCCGACCGCGTCGCCGGGCACGCTGACGATGTCGCGCGTGATCCGCCACGCGACCTTGAAGGTCAACGCAACCGCCATCAGAGCGCCCGCGCGCGCGACCACCAGCCACAGATCGGGCGCTGCGCCGCCGAACAGCGAGAAGACCGTCGTGAAGATCACCGGCAGCGGCTTCCACGTCGGACCGCCCGTCGTCACGAGGTCGAGGTGCGCGATCTCCCGCCCCCATACGAGCCACGACCACGGGTCGTAGCTGGGGGTCGACGGGATCAGCAGAGACAGCGCCGCGATCGCCAGCGCCGCGACGGTCAGCACCAGGTACAGGCGGCCACCCGCGAGGCGGCTCGTCAACGACACGGAGCCGATCGAAGGTCGGCTAGGGGAGGGTGCGGTCAGCTCTGCGGTCGGCACGGACATTGGCCTTGGATCATCCGCCGACGCCCTGCGACATGCAGAGCTCGATCTTCTTCATCGCGCTGTCAGACGCCCCGTTCGGATACACCTGCGCAGCCCCGATCACCTCTGAGGCCTGTGCCGTGGGAACTCCCTGGATCTGCTGCCCCTGCGCGATTCCGGGTGTCGGCTGGTACCAAATCTGCGGTCCACTCGGAGGCTGCCCGACCTGCACGCCGAAGGGCCCCAGTCGCGTCACCTGGAAGTGTTCCGTTCGCAGGCACGTGAGGTGGTTCCGCGGGTAGGTGAACTGGCTCTCGATTTTGCCGCGACCTTGCGGATGCGACGCGGCCGACCCGCAGCCGCAGAGAACTATTGCGGCGAGGCCGGAGGCCAACGCCACCTTCGAGGAGGGCATCTCTTAACACGGTAGAGGATCATCCAGCTTGTGATCCCGCTCGCGGCGCTCAGTGGACCGCTTCCGAAGGCGGGCGTTGTGGCGGTAGCGCTGGTCGTCGCGATCACGTTGCTCCATTCAGACGCGCGGGCGCGCGCGGGCGCGGTGCTGGGCGCGCTGGTGCTCGCGTCGGCGCTGCTGCTGGCGGACATCTGGCACTCACCGCAGCTGTCGATCATCCACCGGCACCCAGCCTTCGCGGCGGCGATCGCCGTGGCAGGGCTGCTGGTCGTCGCGGGGCTGGCGGTCCTGATCTGGCGGCGTCCTGCACTGCTCGCGCCGCTCGTGCTGATTGCGATCCCGTTCCGTGTCCCGATCGCCGCCGGCGGGACGACCTCGAACCTGCTCGTGCCGCTGTACCTCGTGGTCGGCGCCGGCGCGCTCGCGTTCATCGTCCCAGCGCTGCGTGGGCGCGGCGCGTCGTCGTCGGGCTCGAGCGCCGACGGCCTGGTCGAGGAGCCGCCGCCCGCGGGCTGGGTCGAGCGCCTGCTCGCGCTGTACGTCGTCCTCTACGCCGTCCAGGCGATCTACTCGCCCGACTTCGAGAAGGCGCTCCAGCAGATGGTGTTCTTCTATGTCCCGTTCGCGCTGCTGTTCTGCCTGCTGCGGCGGCTGCGGTGGACGCCCGTGCTGCTCCGCCGCTGCCTGGTGGTGATCGTCGGCCTCGCGCTCCTTCTGGCGGCGGTCGGGTTCGTCGAGTACGGCACCAAGACGCTGTTCCTCAACCCGAAGCTGATCGCCGAGAACAACGTCCACACGTACTTCGCGATCAACTCGGTGTTCCTCGACGCCGACATCTTCGGCCGGTTCCTGGCGCTGGTGATGATCCTGCTGGCGGCGGTGCTGCTCTACAGCCGGCGGCGCCGTGCCCAGCTGGAGGCGACTGGCGCGCTCGCGGTCCTGTGGGCGGGGCTCGTACTGACCCTCTCTCGCTCGAGCCTCGCGGCACTGCTCGTCGGGCTCGGGATCCTCGGCGCGATGCGCTGGCGGGCGAGGCCGATCCTGTTCGTCGCCGTAGCGGTCGCGATCGCGGGGATCGTCGCCGTGGTCGTCTCGCCGAACACGTTCGGCTTGAACCAGGGACTGAACGGCGCCTCGAGCGGCCGCGCGGGGCTCGTCGGCGGCGGCACGCAGCTGTTCGGGGAGCGGCTGGTGTGGGGCTACGGCTCGGGCTCGTTCGAGACCGAGTACCACCGGATCCATCCGGCGAGCTCGCTGACGGCCTCGCACACGATCGCGATCACGATCGCCGCCGAGCAGGGGCTGATCGGGGAGCTGGTCTACCTGGCGCTGGTGATCACCGCGGCCGTCGTGCTCGTCCGCGGGGCCCGAGCCGAACCGGCCCGCGCGGCGATCGCCGCGGCGTTCCTCGCGCTCGTGTTCCACACGCTGCTGTACGCGGACTTCCTCGAGGACCCCGAGATGTGGACGCTGCTCGGGATCGGGACGGCGCTCGCCTACGCGGCGCGATCCGCGCGCGCGCGTCAGACGGTGAGCTCGGCGAACGACAGATCGTCGATCGCCGCGACCGCGCCGGGAACCGTCGCCTGAGCCTCGTCGAGCAGCGGCTCGAGCGACTCCTCGAACGGCGGTAGGTGGATCAGCGCGAGCCGGTCCACGCCGGCCTTCGCGGCGACGTCGGCGGCCTGCGCCGCTGACGAATGGATGTTGGGGTTGCGCGGGGCGCTGTCCAGGTACCAGGCTTCGTGCGCGAGGAACTCCGTCCCCTCCGCGAACGCGGCCGAGTCGGGGTCGTACGCGGTGTCGGTGATCCACGTGAGCGTGTCGTTGAAGCGGAGGCCGAGCGTCGGCGAGGAGTGACGATCCTGACGCCGGTGGGTGATCCGCACGCCGGCAAGCTCCAGCTCGCCCGGGCCGATGTCGCGCACCTCGATGTGTTGCCGTTCGAGCGGAACGGGATGGAACGGCTCGCGGGAAACGTGGTCCAACAGCTCGTGCGTCGGCGTGTCGTAAAGCAGCCGGCCGGGACCCCAGACCGTCGTCTGCTCGCAGAGGCCGATCGCAGGGAGGTAGGCGAGACCGGCGATGTGGTCGAGGTGAAAGTGCGTCAGCAGGATGTCGATCCTGGTGACGCCGGCCAGCAGCGCTGGCCGCTCGATGAACCTGCCGACGCCGCTGCCGGCGTCGATGATGATCGCGTCTTCCCCCTTGCGCAGGAGCGCGCATGCGGTGTGTCGTCCGTGGGCGGGGAACCAGCCACCGCCGCCGAGAATGCTCAGCACGTCAACAACCTTATGGGATGCGCCTAAGCGGCTGGCCGCGATTGGCGCTCGCAGCGCGCGCAGATGCAGTGGCGCCCATGTACGGGCGGCACGTCCAGGCCGGCCATCGCAGGGTTGCTACGGCGCGCCTCGGGGTGAGCCGCGGCTCCCGACGCCCGCCGAGGCCGGCGGGCGCGTCCAACTACGCGGAGGAAAGGAGTCCAGGTCATGTGCTGCTCACAACGATAGGAACACCGACGGCGGAAATTAGTGTCACCAACTCGTACCCCTCTTCGAGAACTTTTAGGCCGAAGAGCTGATCGTCGGACGCATGGGTGCCTGGCCGGCTTGGGGCCGCTTCAGGGTGCCCACGTTGCCCGAACCCGTTATAGAGCTCTGATCGGCGAAATCGGTCCTCGGGTTGAGCGGATTCCGCTCCTTTGGGGGGCGGTCGCTTGGGGGCGGTCGCTCGGGTGGGCGGTCGTTTGGCGGGTGGGCTCAGCCGCGGCCGGCCTTGCGCTGCTCGCGGCGCTCGCGCCGCTGCTCCTCGCGGGCGCGCCGGGTCGCGTCGGATCGCTTGGCGGGCCCTCCCCGGAGACCGACCGTGAACGGTCCCGCGAACGGGGCCGGGATCCGCTCGGTGTCCTGCGATCCGCAGGCAGGACACGGCGCCAGCTGGTCGTGCGGAGTCCTCTCCTCGAACTCCTCGCCACAGGCGCGGCAGCGAAAGTCGTAGAGCGGCATCGATCGGCTCTAGCCAGCGGCGGCTAGAGCCTCCTCGACGGTCGGGTAGACGACCATCTCGGTGATCAGCCCGTCGCGGAAGCTGATGATCTCGCCGTGGGGCCGCGGTGGCTCGGGATCGTCTGACGAGGGTCGGCGGCGGAGCACGAGCGCGACCCGGTCGCCCGATAGCTCGCGGGCGTCGAGCAGCTCGACCGCAACCCCGCGCTCGATCGCCTCTCGCATCCAACGCAGCGCCTGCTTGCGGTTCTGGCAGCCGCCGGTGTCGTCGCCGGCGCCGTGCCACCGGACGTCGGGCGCCAGCATTCCCGCGATCGCGTCGACATCGCCGCGCGAGGCGGCCTCGAAACCACCACGAACGAGCCCGACCAGATCGTCGCTCATCGCTCGATTATCGCGCGCGGGTGGTCCGCGCGTTTTGGGTTTGACATACCGAGGGGTATGCGATTAGATACCGAGTGGTATCTGGGATGGCGGACTCGATTCACACCTTCTTGTTCGCGGATCTGGTCGGCTTCACCGCGCTGGCCGAGCTCGAGGGTGACGATCGGGCGCTGGAGGTCGTGCTCGCGCTGCAGCGGCGGGTGCGCGGGCTGCTCGAAGAGCACTCGGCGGAGCAGGTGAAGACGATCGGCGATGGGCTGATGCTCCGGTGCTCGGACCCTCGGGGCGCGATCCTGCTGGGGCTGCGGCTGATCGAGCAGATCAACGGCGACAACGGCGTTCCGCCCGTCCGAGTCGGGATCCATACCGGGCCCGCGCTCGCCAACGATGGCGACTGGTACGGGCGCGCCGTCAACGTCGCCGCGCGGCTGTGCGCGGTCGCCCCAGGCGGCGAGGTGATGGTCTCCGACTCGACCCGCGAGGCCGCCGGAGCCCTCCCCGACATCGATTGGGGCGAGCGCGAGCTCCACTGGCTGCGCAACGTCTCAGAGCCGGTGGGCACCTATCTCGTCAGCGGGTGTCCCGAGCCGGCGCCCAAGCCCCGGTCTCTGACGCGCCGCGGGCTGCGGTTCTCCTGTGGCCGAGGCCCGATCAGGGAAGCGACGGCATGAGCGTGACCAACGGCACGCTGCCGCCCGGGCCGAGGATGCCGGTCGCGCTGCAGACGGCGATCTGGTCGCGTCACGCCCAGTGGATGCTGCGGCAATGCGCGGCGCGGTTCGGTGAGACGTTCACGCTGCGGATCGTCTACGAGGGCACGTGGGTGATGCTGTCCAACCCGGAGCACGTAAAGCAGGTGTTCACCGGCGATCCGCGCGTGTTTCACGCCGGCGAGGGCAACCGGATCCTGCTTCCGGTGCTCGGCGAGCACTCGCTGCTGCTGCTCGACGACAGCGCCCACATGGAGCAGCGCAAGCTGCTGCTCCCGCCGTTTCACGGCAAGCGGATGCAGCGCTACGGCGAGCTGATGAGTCAGATTGCCGGGAACGAGATTGACAGCTGGCCGAGCGGTGAGCCCTACCGCCTCCGTCCCCGGATGCAGGCGATCACGCTCGAGATCATCCTACGCGCGGTGTTCGGGCTCGAGCAGGGCGGGCGGCTCGAGCCGATGCGGGTGGAGCTCCGAAAGCTGCTCAACGTGCTGACCCAGCCCCACATGCTGGTGTTCCCAATGCTGATGGGACCCGAGCGGCTGTCGCGGTTCGGGCCGTTCCGGCGGATGACCGCGCAGCTCGATGCCCTGATCTTCGAGGAGATCGCCGAACGCAGGCGTGCCCCGGACCTCGGCGAGCGGGACGACATCCTTTCGATGCTGCTTCAGGCTCACCACGAGGATGGGTCGCCGATGAGCGACCGCGAGCTTCGCGACGAGCTCCTGACCCTGCTCGTCGCCGGACACGAGACGACCGCGAACGCGCTCGCGTGGGCGGTCGAGCGGCTGATCCGGCATCCCGACAAGCTCGAGCGGCTCACTGAAGAGGTGCGCGCCGGAGAGCACGAGTACCTCGACGCGGTGGTGACCGAGACGCTGCGCCTCCGCCCGGTGATCTCGCTGGTTGCACGGAGGCTGACCGAGCCCGTCGAGATCGGCGGCTGGGAGCTGCCGGCGGGGATCACGGTGACGCCTTCGATCTACCTCGTGCACCGGCGACCCGACGTCTACCCCGACCCGGAGAGCTTCATCCCCGAGCGCTTCCTCGGCAACCCGCCTGGGACATACACATGGATCCCGTTCGGGGGCGGCGTGCGGCGCTGCATCGGCGGATCGTTCGCCCACTTCGAGATGCAGGTCGTGCTCGCGGAGCTCGTCAAGCGCCGACACCTCGCGCCGTCGCGGCCCGAGGCCGAGCCGAACCTTCGGCGCGCGATCACCGAGACGCCGCGCCACGACGCCGAGGTGGTGCTCGCATGAG
>DASXDA010000003.1:0-24101 GCA_036490875.1 Solirubrobacteraceae bacterium | reverse complement strand
TTGATCGCCTGGTCGTAGCTCAGCCGCCGAGCGCCACGCAGGCGCGCGCGCAACAGCTGGTTGGCGGTGTCCTCGATCTGGCGCGTGACGTCGGCGCCGGCCGGCCCGCCGTGTGGGGGGTTGTACTTGAAGCCTCCGTCCTCGGGCGGGTTGTGCGACGGCGTGATCACGATCCCGTCTGCCTTCGCGCCTCCCCGCGCGTTGTGCGTCAGGATCGCGTGCGAGATCACGGGCGTCGGCGTGTAGCCGTCATCGCGATCGACGGCCACCTCGATGTCATGTGCCACGAGAACCTCGACCGCGGTCCGAAACGCCGGAGCCGAAAGCGCGTGGGTGTCGCGCCCGAGAAACAGCGGACCGTCGATCGCCGCGCTCCCGCGGTACCGCGCGATCGCCTCGCTGACGGCGACGATGTGATCTTCCGTGAAGGTCCCCGCGAGCGAGCTTCCCCGGTGACCCGAGGTCCCGAAGGACACCGCCTGCCGGGGGTCCGACGGATCTGGATGCTCGTCGTAGTAAGCCCCCACGAGCCGATCGACGTCGATCAGCTGATCCGCGTCAGGGCGCCGGCCCGCAGTCATCGCTCCCGCTGGTCCACTTGTGAGCTCTCGTTCACGTGCGTCCGGGCCAAAGCGCCCGGGTCGGCACATGCGTGATCGGGAGCGGCAAACCGGGCAAAGAGCCGGCCACACGCTGGGCCAGGTAGCGCTTCACGAACGCTCCGTACGCGTGCGCGGGACGGCCGCCGTAGCTGCTGATCAACGCGTGACAGTTGCCCCAGGTGTCCCACGTCCACGCGGCGTAGCCGACGCCGTGAGCATCCGCCCAGTTCAGGAAGCTCGAGATGTTGCGGGATGCGCAGCTCGAGGCGTCAAAGGTCTCGCCGGCCTCGCCGAAGATCATCGGCACGACCAGCGCAACCGGGCCCATCGTCTCCTCGAGGCACAACGTCGAGCTGCACGCGTTCTTGCCGTAGACGTGCGCCTCTGCGACCAGCTGACCCAGCGGATCCCGAGGTTCGAACGCGAGCCACGACGTGAGGTCGTTGGCGTAGTTGAGGCCCGGGATCGCGATCGGCCCGCGATACCCGGCGGCGCGCATCACGTCGACCGCCTGCTGCATCCCGGCCGTCAGGTAGTGAAAGTGGTGTGGCACCGTCGCCTCGCAGACGCCGCCACGCAGCAAGCATCGAGCGTTGACCACCGGCTCGCCCCACGGTGCGAGCAGCACATCCGGATCGTTCTTGAACGTGGCCGCCATGCTTGCCCACATCGCCGGCGAGTGGTCGTGGTCGGGGGCGGAAGGCTGGTAGGTCGCGCGGTGTCGCCCCGGTGCCGCCCACACCAGCGAGAGCTCCGCGTAGATCCCGAAGCGGTGCAGCAGCTTGACGTACTTGACGATCGCCTGCCGATAGCGCCTCCCGCTGTAGGCGCGCTTGACGCCGTTGATGCCGAGCCAGCAATCCTCATTCAGGAGCACGCGCACGAAGTTCACGCGCCAGGCGGCAATCGCCCGTACCGAAGTGGCGTCGCTGGGGCCGTCGAAGATCCCAAACCCCTGAACGCACGCGTACTCCGTTCCGGACCGGTTGACGCCGCGCAGGACCACCCGCTGACCGTTGCCGTCAAGGAGCTGATTGCCTGAGACGTGCAGCCCCGGCGACGACCCCGCCGCAGGCACCACGCTGGTCAACGAGGCACCAACGCAGAGCAGCACGATCACAGCGATGCAACGACGCCCGCCGCGGACCCAAAACCGCAAAAGCCCCATAAATCAGAACCTTCCTTGCTAACCCCTCCAAGTCTCTCACACCGTGCGCACGTTGGCGACCAGCTTCACCGTCCCCGGGCACGGCGGCACCCCGAACCGCCCGTAGGCTTATCCCGTGGCTCGCCGCCTACGCCGGGTCTGAGGCTCGGCTAGGCGCTTCGCCAGAGCGCGTCGTCACCGAGTGGCTCGCGAACCGCGCGGCCCTCGGCGACCAGCTCGAGCAGTGCCGCCTCGGCGGCTGCCCGCTCCGGCCGCTCGTTGCCATCGGTCAGCAGCGCCGCGACCTCCTGGGTGGTGAGCCCGTCTCCGAAGCGGTCGAGTAGCGGCTCCGGTGTCGGCGGCGGCGGCTCGCGCCGCAGCTCCGGGTCGAGGTTGGCGACGAGCACGTCGTACGCCTCGACCGGCTGAAACCCACCCGCCACCAGCCGCGTGCCGTTGCTCTGCAACACAACCGACGGCGCGGTGAAGCGGACGGGTCCGTCGGTCGCGCGGGTCTTACCCTGGAGCTCGGCCGCCGATCCGGCGGCGGTTCGGGTCTCGTGCTTGTCCGCCTCGTACGCGGCCACGACCTCGGGCGAGTCGATTGCGCCGACGAGCGCCTTGCCGTCGATGCCCGGCACCCCGCGGAGCGCGGCGGTCAGCATCTCGTCGTCGTCGAGCACGAGCGGCGTCGTGAAGTTCGCGAACTGGATCGCGCGGAACACCCGCCACTCGCTCCCGGGCGAGGAGAGCCGCGCCGCTACGACAGTCCGGCACGCCCGCGAGGTCGCGCTCAGCCGCGCCTTGGGCGCCGGCGAGAACGGCATGCCGTAGCGGCGCCGGAACAGCGCCTGTCCGAGCGCGCCACGGAGCGGCGTGTAGCCGCGAGCCTCGTACTGCGACGCGCTCTCGGTCAGCCCCACCAGGACCAAGCGCCACTCGAGCTGGTCGCCGTAGCGCCACTCGATCACCCGCAAGGCCGGGTTCTCGGAGTAGGCCCATGGGCAGGCAGGATCGGTGTAGAGGGTCGCTGAGATCACTTGGTTGATGCCTCAAGTATATGGGTTCTGCTCGGGCGGTCACGCTTGCGGCCGAGCACCTCCGTCGCTGCCCGTGCGCTCGCCGAGGCAAACCCCGCCTTGAGCAGCGCCGCCTCGACCTCTTCTGCGCGCTCAAAGTGGATGTGGACCTTCCCCCTCACGAACGCCGACAGCAGCACCCTGAACGCGCGCGCCTCGGGCGTCATTCCGGTCTCGAGCTGGATGTCGGAGATGTACCGGCCGCTCGCGAACCGCCCGGCGGCGCGCGCGAACCGCCGCCAGATCCCGTCGACGGCCTCGCGCGGCAGATAGCTCAACAGCCCCTCGGTGATGATCGCCAGCCCGCTGGCGTGGTCGAGCCCGCGTGCGACGCCGCTGATGCTGGTCGCACCCTGCGGGCGGAGCGCGTCGAGCTCCACGACCCGGTGGCGATCCGACAGCGAGTCCATCCGTTCGAGCGCTTCGCGCTTGCGCTCGACCATGCCCGGCAGATCGCCCTCGATGTAGACGAGCTCTCCGAACCGCTCGGTGAACCGCCACCCGCGCGGCGAGAGGCCGGCCGCGACCTCGATCACCTGAGTGACGCCGCCGTTCGAGATCGCGTCCTCGAGCAGCTTGTCGATCGCCCGGTGACGCGCGAGCAGGTAACGCTCGAGCGTCGGCCGCCCGAGCATCCCCTCGACCGCCATCGGGAGCCGCAGCGACTCGTACAGCACCCGGCCCTCGGCCGTCTCGAGCTCGGGATGCGAGAGGCCGTTCCGCGCCCACACGAACCCCGTGTAGTGAGCCGTCGGGCTGATCGATTCGGACGCGCTCACCGGGCCTGCTCCACCGCCTCGAGCGCGCCGGCCAGGCGGTCGAGCAGCTCCACCTGCGCCGGATTGATCTTCTCGCGCGCCGCCGCGAGCCCGAACCATTCCGCGCGGTCGACCTCGGGCGCCTCGATCATCCGCCCCGACCGCGGCGGCCACTCCAGCTCGAACGTGTTGCTGACGATCCCGCCAGGGTCCAGCTCGCCGGCCGCGGCCCACGCATGGACCCGCTTGCCGGACTTCTGCCGCACCTCTCCGAGGTCGACGACCGCGCCCTCCGGTGGGGCGACGCCGAGCTCCTCCACGAATTCCCTGCGGGCGGCCGCGAGCGCGTCCTCGTCGGCGCCGTACTCGCCCTTCGGGATCGACCAGGCGCCGGCGTCACGACCTGCCCAGAAGGGTCCGCCCGGATGCACGAGCAGCACCTCGTGCCCGCCCCCGCGCCGGCGGTAGAGGAGGATCCCGGCGCTCGACGCAGGCATCGGCCGGGATCGTAACCGCCCGCTCTTCGACACCTCTTAGCGACTATTGACTTTGCTCTCGCTTTTCGGTGGTTGGGTATCGGCCATGACCACTCAGACCTCACCCAATCCGTTTCTAGCGCCCAAGCCGTACGGACCGTTCACGCCCACCCCCGAGCGGCCGACCGGATCGCTCGAGCCCGACGCGGCCGCCGAGGAACTCGACGCGCTGCCGCTGCTCGACCATGCGGTCCGCCGCCGCACGCGCTCGACGATGCTCGTCGCCCGCGGCAACTACCTCGCCATGCAGGACGCCGACGAGACACGCCTGCTGCGGCTCGAGGAGAAGATCACGCACCTCGGCCGCGGTGCCGACGCAGGTATCCGCCTCGACGAGCACCGGGTGTCGCGTTCGCACGCCGTGCTCGTGCGCCACGGGCGTCACTTCAGGATTCTCGACAACCGCAGCTCGAACGGCACGTTCGTGAACGGTCGCCGGATCACCGCCACCAACCTCGAGAATGGCGACCAGATCCTCGTCGG
Organism: Solirubrobacteraceae bacterium; assembly: GCA_036490875.1. Classification (GTDB taxonomy): domain Bacteria; phylum Actinomycetota; class Thermoleophilia; order Solirubrobacterales; family Solirubrobacteraceae; genus Palsa-465. Next base: position 19,496 of record DASXDA010000003.1, on the reverse strand, counting down.
CCCGGTGGCGATGCAGTACCTGGTCGTCGAGTAAGGGCCCGCGCCGAAGTATCGAACCCAGCGCTACGCGGCGGGCTGCTCGGTCACGTCCCGCGCCACGAGCGCGGCGTACTGCCCGCCGCGCTCGAGCAGCTGCTCGTGAGTCCCGCGCTCGATCACCCCGCCGTGGTCGAGCACGACGATCTGGTCGGCGTCGCGGACGGTCGAGAGCCGGTGCGCGATCGTGATCGTGGTGCGGCCCTCGGACAGGCGCTCGAGCGCCGCCTGAACTGCCGCCTCGGTCTGGGTGTCGAGCGAGCTGGTGGCCTCGTCCAGGACGAGCACCGGCGGATTGCGCAGGATCGTCCGCGCGATCGCCATCCGCTGCTTCTCACCGCCTGAGAACCGGTAGCCGCGCTCACCGACGACCGTGTCGTACCCCTCCGGCAGCGACTCGACCAGGTCGTGGATCCGGGCGGTCCGCGCCGCCTCCTCGATCTCCTCGTCGGTCGCGTCGGGGCGCGCGAAGCGGAGGTTCTCGCGGACGCTGGCGTGGAACAGGTAGGTCTCCTGGGAGACCACTCCGACGGTCGCCGCCAGCGACTCGAGCGAGGCGTCGCGCACGTCGACGCCGTCGATCGTCACGCGTCCCTCCTGAGGCTCGTACAGCCTCGCGACCAGGTATCCGAGCGTCGTCTTGCCGGCTCCGGTCTCGCCGACGATCGCGGTGCGGGTGCCGGCGGGGACGTCGAGCTCAATGTCGCGCAGCGTCCACGGGTCCGACCCGTTGCCGTTCTCGCCGTACCGGAACGACACGTGTTCGAATCGCACCTCCCCGAGCACCTCGCTGGGACGGAGCACGACCGGATCCTGCTTCTCGACGATGTCGACCGGTAGGTCGAGGTACTCGAAGATCCGGTCGAACAGTGCCATCGACGCCTCGACATCGGCGCCGACTGAGAGCAGGCTCTGGATCGGAAACAACAACCGGGTCTGGAGCGTGGTGAACGCGACCACGGTCCCGATCGAGATCGAGTTGCCGAGGAAGTTCTGGCCAGCGAGCCAGTAGATGATCGCGGGCTGAATCGCGAACGTCATCTGGATCGTCGACATCACCCAGCGACCCGCCATCCGCGAGCGGACCTCGAGGTCGGCGATGTTCGTCGACTCCCGGGTGAAGCGGTCGGCGAGGTCGCCGCCCCTCCCCATCGTCTTGCCGAGCATGATCCCGGAGACCGACAGCGACTCGGCCACCAGCGCCGACATGTTCGCGAGCTGGCCCTGCTGCTCGGAGGTGATCTTCCGCCGCAGCTTGCCGACGCGCCGCGTCAGGTACACGAACAGCGGCAGGAAGACGAGCGAGATGATCGCCAGCTGCCAGTCCAGGATGCACATCGCCACCAGCGACGCGATCACCGTGGTCGCGTTCTGGGCGATCGAGGTGGCGGTGGTGGTGACCACGTTGTCGAGCCCGCCGATGTCGTTGGCGATGCGCGACTGCACCTCGCCGGTACGGGTGCGCGTGAAGAACGCCAGCGACATCCGCTGCAGGTGCCGGTACACGGCGGCGCGGAGGTCGTGCATCACCCGCTGGCCGATCGAGTTGGAGATGTAGGTCTGCCACACGCTGAGCGCGGCATTGGCGATCGCGATCGCGATCATCGCCAGCACCAGCCACGTCAGCAGCGTCGTCTTGTGCCCGAAGATCCCCTCGTCGAGGACGTCGCGCAGCAGGAACGGCTGCAGCATCGCCAGGCCCGCCGAGAACACGATCAGCCCCATCACCGCCGCCAGCCGCCAGCGATACGGGCGGAACAGTTGCAGGATCCGGCTGCGTTCACGCTTGCGGGTCGGATCCATCAACGGCGGCGGCTTCTTGTCGGGCTGGCGCAGCCTGCGCATCGCGCCCGTTCCGGGCGTGCCGTTCGCGGCTCCCATCCCTCTCCCTGTAAAGCTCATCTCATTGATGATGACAACCGGGAACGAGGTTCCCGGTAGTAGCGGGATCCGGGCGGCGCGGAGCGGCTAGCGGCGATCGGGCGGGAGGCCCGGCGGGAGTAGCAACGAGTACATGCGCGGCTCGACTTCGGACGGGCGGGTCCTGGCCTTCACGCGAGCTGCCGCGCGAAGCCTCCGTCTGGGTCCACCGGGCCGTCGTCCCAGCGCGCTCATCGTCTTCAGTTTCATCCGTGCCTCCTTCGGCTTGTGCACTCCGTGCATTGGAACTTCGCTGCTAATACCCCAAAACCGGCTTTTCGGAACGCTTCAACCCGTACCCTGATGCGATGAGCGCCGGGGCCGCACCGCTGCTGGCCGCCGCCGGGGTAGCCCTCGGTCACGCGGTGCTGCCAGATCACTGGGTGCCGCTGGCGGTGGTCGGCCGCACGCGCCGGTACTCGCTCGCGAGGGTCGCGGGGCTCTCGGGCCTGGCCGGCGTCACGCACGTGCTGGTGTCGCTGCTGCTCGGCGCCGTGATCATCGTCATCGGGCTGCAGTTCCGCTCCCAGATCGAGCAGGCGCAGAACACGATCGTCGGGGCGCTCCTGATCGTCACCGGGGTCGGATTTGCGATCTATGAGCTGAGCGGCCGCGCGCACGGGCATGCCCACCCCCACCCGCATCCGCACCCCCACCCAACGGTCGGCGGGGACGGCGAGTCGCGGTTCCACGGACTCGCCGGAATCATGGTCCCGTTCGGCGCGGCCGCCTCGCCGGACCTGACGATCCTCCCGGTGTTCCTGGCAGCGACCACCGCGGGGGCGGGCGCCGCGATCGGGTCACTGGCGGTGTTCGCGATCGTCACGGTGGCGACGATCGTCGGCCTCACGGTCGCGGCGGCCGCGGGCGGCTACCAGCTCCGGGTCAAGTGGTTGGATGAGTGGGGCAACGCGTTCACGGCCGTGGTGCTGATCGTGATCGGGGCCCTGGTACTCGCCGGAGTGCTGTAGTCGCTGGTCCCGACACGTGACCGCAAGCCGCCGCCCAGTTCGGGCGCGGCGACGCGCGGAGAGCGATACTCACGTCCGATGAGCGGTTCCGACGGCTCGAAAGGACACCCGCTGCCGGACGCGATCTCGCCGTTCGCGCCTAACGACGAGGCGATCGTCGAGGCCGTCCCCGACGTCACGCTGGGCGGCAGCCCGTTCCCGCCGATTGCCGATTACGGGTTCCTGTCCGACTGCGAGACGGTCGCGCTGGTCGCGCCGAGCGGCAGCGTCGAGTGGCTGTGCCTGCCCCGCGTCGACTCCCCGAGCGTGTTCGGCTCGATGCTCGACCGCGGCGCCGGCTACTTCCGCCTCGGGCCCGTGGGCGTCAACGTGCCGAGCTCGCGGCGCTACCTGCCCGGGACGATGGTGCTCGAGACGAGCTGGGCAACCGGGGCCGGCTGGATCATCGTTCGCGACCTGCTGCTGATGGGTCCGTGGCACCACGAGACCGAGCGCTCGCACACGCACCGGCGGGCGCCGACCGACTACGACGCCGACCACGTGCTGCTGCGCACGGTCCGCTGCGTCAACGGCGAGGTCGAGGTCGTGCTCGACTGCGAGCCGGCGTTCGACTACGGGCGCGAGCGGCGGATGTGGGAGTACCCGGGGTCGGGCTACCACGAGGGCGTGACCCGCTGGGAGGAGGGCGGGATCGAGTTGCGGCTGACGACGGACATGAACCTGGGGTTCGAGGGGGCGAGAGCGACCGCCCGTCACCGGATGAAGGAGGGCGAGCAGATCTACGTGGCGCTCTCGTGGGCCAATGACCGCGCGCCGAAGGACTTCGACGAGGCCTACAACCGCCTCGTGTGGACCGCCCACCACTGGCAGCACTGGCTCGACCGCGGCAACTTCCCCGACCACCCGTGGCGGGAGTACCTGCAGCGCAGCGCGCTGACGCTCAAGGGGCTGACGTATACGCCGACCGGCGCGCTGATCGCCGCGGCCACGACGTCGCTGCCGGAGACGCCTCACGGCGAGCGCAACTGGGACTACCGGTACAGCTGGATCCGCGACTCGACGTTCATGCTGTGGGCGCTCTACACGCTCGGCTTCGACTGGGAGGCCAACGACTTCTTCTACTTCATCGCGGACGTCGCCGATCACAAGGAGGACCTCCAGGTGATGTACGCCGTCGACGGCGAGCGCAAGCTCGACGAGCACGTGCTTCACCACCTGACCGGATACGAGGGCGCCCGCCCCGTCAGGGTCGGCAACAACGCCTACAAGCAGGAGCAGCACGACGTGTGGGGCTCGGTGCTGGACTCGGTCTACCTGCACACGCGCTCGCGCGACTCGCTCGACGAGCGCGTCTGGCCGATCCTCGTCCGCCAGGTCGAGGAGGCGGTCAAGAACTGGCGCAAGCCAGACCGCGGGATCTGGGAGGTCCGCGGCAAGCCCCAGCACTTCACCTTCTCGAAGATGTCCTGCTGGGTGGCGTGCGACCGCGGCGCACGGCTCGCGCTGCTCCGCGACGAGCACAAACACGCCGAGCACTGGCGGGCGGTTGCCGACGAGATCCACGCCGACGTCTGCGAACACGGGGTCGACTCCCGCGGCGTGTTTGTTCAGCACTACGACACCGACGCGCTCGACGCGTCGCTGCTGCTCGCTCCGCTGATCCGCTTCCTGCCGCCCGAGGACCCACGGATCCGCAAGACGGTGCTGGCGATCGCCGACGAGCTGACCGAGGATGGCCTCGTCCTGCGCTACCGGCCGGAGGAGACCGACGACGGCCTCTCAGGCGACGAGGGCAGCTTCATGATCTGCTCGTTCCTGCTGGTCTCGGCGCTCTGTGAAATCGGTGAACACCCCAGGGCGCGATCGCTGTGCGAGCGGTTACTCGGCTATGCGAGCCCGCTGGGCCTGTACGCCGAGGAGCTCGACGCCCGCAGCGCCCGCCAGCTCGGCAACTACCCCCAGGCGTTCACGCACCTGGCGCTGATCAACGCCGTGATCCACGTCGTCCGCGCTGATCAGCAGGAGATGATCGAGCGCTCGCCTTGGATGAACCTGGGCTGACGCTTACGCGCGCAGTCTGACCGGCAGCGTCTTCAGCTGGTTGATGAACGCCGACTCGGCGTACATCGGCTTGCCGTCCATCGCCATCGCGGGGAACCGCTTGAGCGTCCCCTCCATCATCACGTTCAGTTCGAGCCGCGCCAGCGCGGTCCCGAGGCAGAAATGGCGGCCGCCCGCGCCGAACGCCTGGTGCTCCGGGTTGCGGGTGACGTCGAACCGGTCGGGATCCTCGTAGCGGGTCTCGTCGCGGTTGGAGGCCACGTACCACATCACGACCTTCTCGCCCTCGCGGATCTTCTTCCCGTTCAGCTCCGTGTCGCACGTGGCGGTGCGGCGGAAGTGCGCGAAGGCCGGGAACATCCGAAGCGCCTCCTCGACTGCGCTCGGGATCAGCGACGGGTCGGCGAGCAGCAGGTCGCGCTGGTCGGGATGCTCCATCAGCGCCCGCATCGCGCTGCAGTAGGTCGCCTTGGTCGAGTCGTTGCCCGCGGCGACCAGCAGGAAGAAGCCCATCACGATCTCGTGCTCCTCGAGCTTCTGCCCGTCGATCTCGGCGTGGACGAGCACGCTCGTCAGGTCGTCGGTCGGATTCTCGCGGCGGGCCTCGATCAGCTTCCGGCAGTTCTCGAAGATCTTCGGGATGTACTCGCCCATGATCGCCTCGGGGCCGCCCGGGTTGAGGTCGGGGTCGCCGGCGCCCAGCGCCGCGTTCATCAGCTGGGCCCACATCGCGTCGTCCTCGGGCGGGATCCCCATGAAGCTCCCGATCACCCGCGAGACGATCGGTTGGGCGACGTCGTTGACGAGGTCGCAGCTGTCGCGGCCGTCCAGGCGCTCGAGGACGCCGTTCACGATCTCCCGGATCGCGGGCTCGTGCGCGGCGATCCGCTTCGGCGTGAACCCCGCCTGGAACAGCATCTTCAGCCGGTCGTGCTTGGGCGGGTCCATGCCGATGAACATCGCCTGGGAGAGCTCGAGCGGGAAGCCCACGGTCGCGGCGGTGACGCCGCCGGTCTCCGACGAGTACGTCCTGAAGTCGCGGCTGACCGCGTGGATGTCCTCGGCCCGCGTGACCGACCAGTACCCCTGCTCCTGGGGAAATTCCGTCATGTGAGACGTGAAGTGCACCGGGCACTCGTTGCGAAGCCGTTTGAACGTCTCGTAGGGCGGGCCCTCGAGCCACAGCTCCCTTTCGGTGACGAGGATTTCGTCGACGTCGACGTGCTGGGGATCGCTGCTGATCGAGGTCAAAGTCCCTCCCTCCGAGGTTACGCGCGCAGGTTACGCGCGCGATTCGCGCGATCCTACTGGCTGGCCGGCCAACTTGACAGCGTGTGACGGATGCCACACAAATGTCACGCGAGCTGACGTCCTCGGCGTTGACCTAGTGTGAGGACCGTGCCCAGTTCAGGAAGGACTGCGAGCCGTGCCCAGTGGGAGCTCCAGTTCGTCGCGCTCGCCGCGATCTGGGGCTCGAGCTTCCTGTTCATCAAGGTGGTCGCGCGGTACTGGCCGGCGCTGTGGGTGTCGTTCGGCCGGATCGCGCTCGGCGCCGCGACGCTGCTGATCCTCGTCGCGTTCCGCCGCGAGCGCCTCCCGCGCGACCGGCGGCTGTGGCTTCACACCGCGGTCGCGGCGCTGTCATTCAACGCGATCCCGTGGACGCTGCTCGCGTTCGGCGAGCAGCACATCTCCTCGATCGTTGCCGGGCTCTGGAACGCGACCACGCCACTGTGGGTGCTGGTCGTGTCGATGGCCGCGTTCCCGGAGCAGCGGCCGACGCCCGGGCGGATCGCTGGGCTCGCGATCGGGTTCTTCGGCGTCGCCGTGCTGCTGGGCCCGTGGCGCGGGTTCGGCGGCGGGCAGCTGATCGGCGATCTCGCCTGCGCTGGCGCGGCGGTCTGCTACGGCCTCGGCTTCCCGTATACCCGACGGCACCTCGCCGGCCGGCCCGAGAGCGGCGTCGTGCTGTCCGCCTGCCAGCTCACGTGCGCGACGGTGATGCTCGGCGTGTTCCTGCCGTTGTCCCCCGGCCCCTCGGGCAACCTCGGACTCGACGGCGTCGCCAGCTTGCTGGCGCTCGGCGCGCTCGGCAGCGGGATCGCGTTCGCTCTCAACTACGCGATCGTCCGCGCCAAGGGAGCGACCACGGCATCGACCGTCACCTACCTGATCCCGGTGTTCTCGACCGCGCTCGGCGCGATCGTGCTCGCCGAGCCGCTGCATTGGAACCAGGCGGTTGGGGCCGCCGTGCTGCTACTCGGGATCGCGATCTCCCAGGGCCGCCTCCGCCCGGCCGCGACGACCGTCAGCTCGGCATCTCAACGGGCGCCGACTGCTCCTCCGGCAGCTCGGTCGTGAGCGGCGCGTGCTCGCCGCGCGCCGTCGCGAGCGCGTCGTCGAGACCCGGAAGCGTGTAGCGGTCGATCACCCGCTGCGCGAGCATCCGGATCGGCAGCACAGCGGCGACCCAGCCCGGCGCGACGACCCGGCGCGAGCGCCGCGCGATTCCGCGCTCGATCGCGTCGATCCCGAGCTCGAGCGGCGCCACCCGGCGCGGGCCCATCCGCACCTTCGACGCGGCCTCGGTACCGAACCCGCGGCTCGTCATGTCGGTGTCGAGCTCGGCGAAATACGCGACGCCGACGCGAGCGCCACTCGCCGCGAGCTCGATCCGCAGTGCGTCGCCGAGGGCCTCGACCCCGGCCTTCGACGCGCTGTACGCGCTCAGCAGCGGCGGGTGCACGGCGGCCGCCAGCGACGAGATCGCGAGCGCGTAGCCGTCCTCGTGGGCAATGTGCGGCCCGGCGGCCCGCAGCGTGTAGTACACGCCTCGCAGGTTGACGTCGATCGTCCGCTCGAACACCTCGGCGTCGCCGCCGACGATCGGCAGCTGTGCGGCGACGCCCGCGTTCGCGACGACCACGTCGAGCCCGCCGAGGTGGTCGGCCGCGGCCTCGACGGCGGCCTCGACCTGCTCGCGGTCGCGCACGTCGCAGATCACGGCCAGCGCGTTGCCGCAGCTCGCGGCGACCTCCGCGAGCGCGTCGGGCTCGATCCCGGCGAGGACGACTTTCGCGCCCCGTTCGTGGAGACGGCGGGCGGTCGCGGCTCCGATCCCGCGCGCGGCGCCGGTGATCAGCACGCGCTTGCCGGCGAGGCGGGCGGACGCGGCCTCCGGCTTCGACCCCGCCGGCTCGTCGGGCTGGACCTTGAGGCTGTTGATCGTCATCGCGAGCATCTCGTAGTGGCCGATCAGCATCACCAGCTCGATCAGCTCGGCCTCCCCAAACTCCTCGGTCAGGCGCGCCCAGAGCTCGTCGGTGAGGTCGCGGCGGTCGTGGAGCTCGTCGGCGGCGCGCAACAGCAGCGATTGCTGGAAGCTCCAGCCCGGGGCGGCAGGTCCGTCGAGCACCCGGCCGATATCCGACTGGCTCAGCCCGGCGGCCTGTCCCAGCCGCTCGTGGTGGCGCCACTCGTAGTCGCATCGGCAGTTGTGGGCGACGCGCAGGATCACGAGCTCTGTGTCGGCGCGGGGGAGCGAGCCGCGCGGCATCAGCGCCCCGGCGAACCGTAGCCAGGCTCTGAACAGCCGCCGGTTGCGGGCGAGCGTCGTGAACAGGTGCGGCGGTCGCCGCGTCCCCGCCGCGCGGCCGATCACCGTCACGATCAGGGAGTTGAGCGGCCCGATCTGCTTGCGCGATCCTGGCCGGAGTCGTGGCTTTCCGTCGTTCATCGCGGCGCGGCTCCGATCCTCACGGTGGTCGTGTACACGGCGGTCCCGGCGGCCTGCGCCTGGACCGTGTCCTGCTGGTACGGGTTCGCCGGCCCGAGCGGCACCTCGATCCGCAGGCGCCCGGCGCGCGACGCGGCGACCGTCACCGTGTGCGCGGCGACCTTGTCACCGGACAGCGTCACCCGGTAGCGCGCACCGGGCTTGTACTGGGCCGGCGTCACGACCGTGCCCGAGCCGCTGCCCGCCAGCTTGAAGGAGAGCTTGGACGCGTTCCCGAGCGTCGAGAACTCGCGCGCCGTCCGATGCGTGGTCACCGACCACCCGTACACCGAGTAGGCGTCGTCCGCGCTCGTGTAGGTGAACGGGGACGGCGTCGGCGCCGGGTGCGCGAAGCCGGCCGTGATCTTGTCGATCGACCACTGCAGGTCCCGCGTCCAGTACGGCCACGAGTGCGTTCCGTTGCCGTAGGGATCGAAGTAGGCGGGGATCCCGAGCGCCTTGATCCGCGCCTCGAAGTCCTGGTTGTCGTAGTTGATCGCCCCCTCGAGCGGGCCGGCGCCATCGCTCGACGGGGTGTCGAACGGCCCTGGCTGCCCGTTGCCCCAGTACATGTACATCTTCGTCCAGCGGAGGTTCTCGGCGATCGTGGCCGGGTCGTGTGCGGCCCAGTTGATCCCGTCGGTCGCCTGGTCGCCGAAGAACGTGTCGGGCGCGACCTGGTCGAGCCCGACTTCCGTCGCGTTGATCACGGCCTTCGCGCCGACGCGAGCGGTCGGGTCGTTGTAGATGTCGGGGGCGCCCGAGTACCCGAGCGCGATGCTGAACAGGTCGGGGTGGCGCGCCGCGTAGCTCATCGAGCAGAAGCCGCCCTGGGAGAGCCCCGCGATCGCGCGCCCGGATCGCTGAGCCTTGGTCCTCAGGTTGGAATCGATCCACGGAATCAGCTGGTCGATGTGAAACGTCTCCCACTTCTGGGCTCCGCCCGGCCAGTCGCTGCACCAGCCGCCGCCGCCGTCGCCCGTTGCGATGTCGGGCATCACGGTGATCAGCTCGCGGTCGCCGATCACCTGCTGGGCGCTGCCCTTGAGCGGCCAGTCAGAGGCGGTGCCGCTGGTCCCGTGCAGGAGGTAGAAGACGGGGAAGCGCTTGCTCAGGCGGGTCGCGTAGTCGGGCGGGAACAGGACGTACACGTTCAGCGGGTCGGGGATCGCCTTTGTCTTGACGACGAGCGCGACGAGCCGGGGGTTGACCTGCTTGACGCTCGCGATCGTGAGGCCGTCACCGCTGCGGAACTGCACGGCGCCGGCGGCCGGGGCGCACACTGCGAGCACGGCCGCCACGACCAGCAGAACGACGCGGCTCATGCCGCCGCTTACCTGCTCTGCCACGAGTCGAACGAGGCGCTCGTCCAACCCGACCCCGAGTTCTTCGGCGCCGGCCCGAGCGGGCGGCCGCCGTAGATCACACTCCCGTTTGCCGTCTGATAGGTCTGCCATGGGACCGTATTCTGCTGGTCGACCCCGGGCTTGGTCCAGTCGCAGACCCCGCTCGGGAACACCTTCTCGAGCGTCGCCCACTCCTGATCGGTGAATGTGATCGGGTAGTAGTCCGATTGCTTGAGCGGCTTCAGCTGGCAGCGCTCCTGGTCGGTCGCGATCCCCTCACCCGCCGCCATGTACGGCGTCGCGAACTTCGTCTGTGCGAGCGGCAGCTGGCACACCTCCCCGACGCCCGGGACGTTGACCTGGTCGAGGTCGGGGACGTCGGAGCACTGGTCGTGGACGTTCGACGGGCGGTCGGCGGCGACCTTGTCGGCGAGCGACACCGTGCGGTGGTCGGCCTCGACCGCCGACAGCCACCGGTCCATCGCCTCGAGCCCCTCGACCGTGTAGTTGGGGTCGCCGATCAGCGGCGTCTCCCCGAACCAGAGCACGTCGTTCTTCGGGAAGTGGCCCTCCTGCGCCTCGAGCCGGGCGCGGATCGTCCACGAGCGGTACGCATCGTGGAACGCTCCCGGGTCTGGGCCCCGCAGATCGATGATCGCGACGTTCGTCAGATTGTTGGTCTCGTTGATCCCGCCGCTCGTGTAGTCGTTGTGGAGCGTCGGCTCGGTCGTGTCGGTGCGACCGGCGGTCGGGTTCAGGTCGATGTCCGCGCCGCCGACCTTCTGGTTGAGGTCGACGAACTGCTGCGGTGTGATCGTGCCGGCCTGCAGCGCGTTCAGACCAAACTGGACGCCGACGTCGGAGATCGGCAGGCCGGCGAAGCCGTGCCCGAGCTTCTTCTCGTTGGGCGTCCAGACGCTCTTCGGCCGCGGTCCGAACACGTTGATCATGTCGTCGGCGAGCGTGCAGCGAACGCCGGCGGGGTTCGTCTGCGCGTTGTAGACCTGGCTCGCGGGGACGCCCGCGCAGTTGTTTGACGGGTTGGCGAGCGCGTTCCAGTAGACGGTGTCGAAGATCACCGCGTTCGCGTAGTTCGGGTGACCCATCACGGCGGCGATCTGCGTCGGCGTCCACACGATCCCGGTCCCCCACTTCTGCGGGTTCTCGAAGTACAGGCGGCCGAAGTGGTACGCGGCGAGCTGCTGGCCGGTGGACCACGCGTCGGGGAAGCTGCACTGCGGCAGGATCCCCTGGTAGATCCCCGGATAGGCGTTGGCGACCTGCTGCTGGACGAGCGAGCCCCCCGAGCAGCCGGTCCCGATCGTGTAGCGGAGCGTGCCGTAGTGGGCGATCAGGTGCTGCTTGGCCATCACCAGCGACTCCGCCTCGGTGACGAGATTGCAGTTGTGGCCAGCGTTGTCGAGCGCCGTCGACATCACCGCGAACCCCATGCCGAGCGCGGTCGTCGGGCTCGAGCCGGCGCTCGGACCGCCCGGAATCCCGACGGTGTCGCCGGTCGTGCTCGGCGCGGTGCCCGACTCGTGGTCGATCCCACAGCTCGCGCCGTGGGTGATCAGCAGCTTGTGGTCCCACTGGGGTTGCGGCGCCCACGCGGCCCACGGCTTGTTCGGCTGGTACAGGACCGCGATCTGATACTGGTCGCGGTCCTCGTAGCCCGTCTCGAAGCGGACGATGAAAGGCACGGTCGCGCCGGTCTGCGTCGTCGTCGTCGCGACGTCGGGCGGAGGCTTGCTCGGGTCGTAGGCCTCGAAGCCGTGGGTCACTGACGACATGTACTCGTACGAGTACGTCGTCGGCGCGTTGCACTGCGGGTCCTTGGAGCCGTTCTGGCAGGCCCACGGTTTGACCTGCGGTCCGGCGAACAGCGGCCCGCCGACCGGGTGACCGACCAGCGTCGTGGTGGCGTCCGGGTGACCCTCGAGCGTCGCGCGCAGGACGTGCGAGCCGTTCGGGATGCCCGTGACGAGGCCCTCGTAGAGGCCGTTCTGACGGACGGCGAACGCTCCTGTCACGTTCCGGCCGGCTAGCGTCAGCGTGAGCGCGGAGGGCTTGGCGCCGCGCGGCACGGCGACCGCGATCAGCGCCTCGCCGCCCGACACCAGGTTCGAGCGGCCCGACAGGACCTGGATCGTTGGACTGGCCGCGCGGACGCCGTGGCGGCGTGCGGCAAGCGCGCTCGAGCCGATGGCACCGAGCGTGACCAGAGCCAGCATCACTGTCAGTCGCAGACGCAAGTTGGACTACCTCCCGGCGCGGCAATATAAGTGGCTTTGAGGAGGTGTGCGCCGGTTACAGCGGCAGCTGCCCCTGGGCCGCGGGGTATGTGATCGAGCCGTCGTCGTGAACGACCGCGAACGGGGTCAGCTCGTGCTCGACGGGCTCCGGCCCCAATCCCAGGTGCAGCACCCGCCAGCCGCGCGCGCTGAGAGCGTCGGCGATCAGCCGGCGGTGGCACCGCCACCACTGCGCCTCTGCGCACATGATCGCCGACGGTCGTTCGCCCGCCTCGCGCTCGAGCGACGCGAGTGCGTCGGCGAACTCGGGGGTCGCCTTGTAGTCCGCGTAGCCGCGGAACGACTCGTTCTCCCAGCCATCGTTGGGCGAATCGGGCCGCGGCTTGCGAAACCCGCCGAGCGCGGCCGCGTGGTGGTAGTCGATGCCGCGGGTTGCCAGCGAAGCGGCGAGCGCGTCAGCGCCGTACTGCGGGTTCCGGCGCGAGCCCGGGAACCTTCGGACGTCGACCAGCAGCTCGACGTCCGCCGCCGCCAGCAGCTCGATCAGCTCGTCGATCGAGCGGGTGGAATGGCCGACGGTGAAGAGAGTGGTCGTGAGGGCTAGATCGTCTCGTCCGGCCGCCCGAACACGATCTCGGGCACGACGCAGTTGCTCGAAGTGCGCAGCAGGAACCGCAGCGCCTCGGCGAGGTCCGTCGGCCTGATCATCTCGTCCGCCGAGACCGAGCCCTTGATGAAGTCGGTCATGTCCGTGTCGACGAATCCCGGGGCGAGCGCCGTCGACTTGATCCCGTCGGCGCCGAGCTCCTTGTTCATCGCGACCGTGTACGCGAGCACCGCCGCCTTCGTAGCCGAGTAGACCGACAGCCACGCGGCGGGCGACTTGCCCGCGATCGACGCGAGGTTGACCACGACCGCGTTGCGATGCTCGGCGCCGGCCGCGCGGAGCATCTCGAGGCAGTCGCGGTAGAGCAGCACGATCGCGCGGAGATTGACCCCGATCTGGAGGTCGATGTGCTTGGTCTGCTGATCGCCCGCGCCGCTGCCGATCCCGACGCCGGCGTTGTTGACCAGCACGTCGAGGCGGCCGTAGCGGTCGCGGTGGGCCTCCACGAGGCTGGCGATTGCCTGCTCGTCCGCCATGTTCGCCGCCACCGCCTGGACCTCGTAGCCCTTCGCCCGCAGGCTCTCGGCCGCCTGCTCGATCGTGTCGGGCTTGCGGGCGCTGATCGTCAGCGCGTGACCCTCGTCGCCGAGCGCGTCGGCCAACGCTAGGCCGATCCCTCGGGACGCTCCGGTGACAAGTGCGGCTCGGTCAGGCATCGAACTCTTTTCCTTGCGTGGCTTGGCGGGGCGGGGTCAGAATATCCGCATGAGTTCTGGGACGGCAGCACGCTCCCCGGAGAGTCGCCCACCCCCGTCACCGTGCTCCGCAGCCCGAAAGCGACCTCGTATCTGCTGGGCGCCCCCCAATCAGGTCGGCCTCGCGCGCGCGTGGGGGACCGGGGTACTCGACACACCTCGGTCGTGCTCGACACACCTTCCGCTCGACCGGGCCGAGCTGGTCGCGGCATGATCCGGATGGCTCACCCGTACTCGCTCGGGATGCTCGGCCAGTCGTACGACGGCCACCAGTGGGTCGGCCACAACGGCGCCTACGGGGGCTACGAGAGCGAGAACTTCACCGACCGCTCACGCGGCGTCACGGTCGCCGTGACCACCGACCTCGAGCAGGCCGGAGATGGTGCCGACAGCGTCGCCGAGCAGATCTGGCGCGCCGTCGTCAGCGCCTACGACAGCCTCGCGAGCCGCTCCCGCCCGACCCTCTGCAGGTCGCGCAGATAGTCGAGGTGCGCGGCCCACGCGGTCGGGCAGCGCTCGACCGCCTTCACCCGATCCGCCAGCGCGATCGTGTCGGCGTGCGCGTCGAGCAGCTCGTACACGAGTTCGGCGAGGTTGCTCATCTCCTGCTTCGCCCTCGCGTCCGCCTCTAGCACGCTCAACGCTCCGTTATGCCGATCACGAAAGGATGAACGCGTCAACGGACGGAAAGTCGCGGCGGTGCCGGGAATGTGAACGCGCACAGGCTCGGCGCGCGCACGCGGCATCCGCCCCGCCGACCCCGACGCCCTACCGGCGCCGCTCCCCGGCCTCGAGCGCCGGGTTCTGCCAGCCCGTGTCCGCCGGGTTGACGTTCGTGCCCGGCGGCACGATCTCGTCGATCCGGTCCAGAACCTCGTCGGACAGCACCACGTCGGCTGCGGGGAGCTGGGACTCGAGGTGGTCCATCGTCCGGGGACCGACGATCGCCGCCGTCACCGCCCGATGGCGGATCACGAAGGCCAGGGCCAGCTCGATCAGCGTCAGCCCGTTCTCCTCGGCGAGCCTCGCCAGCGCGTCGGCCGCCTCGAGCTTGCGCTGATTGCCCGGAATCGACATGTCGTAGCGGTCGGGGATCATTACGGCACGCCGAGACGTCGGAACGTCCTTGCCCAGCCGGTAGCGACCGCTCAGCCAGCCGCCGGCGAGCGGGCTCCACGGGATCACGCCCATGCCGAACCGCAGGCACGTCGGCAGCACGTCGGCCTCGGCGCCGCGAATCAGCATCGAGTAGGGCGGCTGCTCGCAGACGAACCGCTCGCGGCCGCGGTCGCGGGCGACCCACTGGGCCTCGACGATCGCGGACGCAGGGAACGTCGAGGAGCCGATGTACCGGACCTTGCCCTGATGGACGAGGTCGGACAGGGCCCCGAGCGTCTCGTCGATATCGGTGTCGAACTCCGGGCGGTGGATCTGGTAGAGGTCGATCCAGTCCGTCTTGAGCCTGCGCAGCGAGTTCTCCACCTCGCGCACGATCCAGCGGCGCGTGTTGCCGAACTCGTTCGGGTCATCGCCCATCGTTCCGTGGACCTTGGTGGCGAGCACCACGTTGTCGCGCCGGCCACCGGCCAGCGCCTTGCCGACGATCTCCTCCGATTCCCCGCGCGAGTAGACGTCGGCGGTGTCGATGAAGTTGATTCCGGCGTCGAGAGCTCGGTGGATGATCCGGATCGACTCGTCGTGGTCGGTCTCACCCCAGGCGCCGAACATCATCGCCCCGAGGCACAGCGGGGATACCTTCACTCCGGTACGGCCAAGCGTTCTGTAGTCCATCAGCCCACCCTAGCGATAGGGTGCCCACGCGATGAGTCAGACGGCCCCGACGCTCACGCCTCCGGCAAGGCAACAGCCGCGCCTTGCCCGCTGGCGCCACGCGCTGAGCACGATCAACCCTCCGGAGGGGGAGCTCGACGGCGTCTCGAAGTGGCTCGTGATCACGCGCGCGGGCGTGCTGCCGATGACGCTCACCGCGGGAGCGATCGCGGGCCTGCTGGCGGTTCGCAGCCCGCGCTTCGCCACCGGCTGGTTCGTGCTCGCGTTCGTCGGGATCGTGCTCGCCCACATCTCCAACAACCTTCTCAACGACCTGTTCGACACCGACACCGGGCTCGACACGGGCGATTACCCGCGGGCGCTGTACGCCCCGCACCCGATCCTGTCGGGGATGATCAGCCGCACGGGGCTTCTCACCGCCGCCGCCGCGGTGACGATCGCCGGGCTCGCGATCATGGTCGTGCTCACGATCGCCCGCGGGCCCGTCGTGCTCGCGTTCGGGCTCGGCGGCGTGCTGCTGAACGTCGCGTACACGGCGCCGCCGCTGCGGCTGAAGAAGCGCGGTCTCGGCGAGCTCGACGTGCTGCTCGTGTGGGGGCCGCTGATGATCGCGGGCGCGTACTACTCGGCGACCGGGCGGCTGCCCTGGCAGGTGTGGCCGGCGTCGATCCCGTACGGGCTGCTGTGCACCGCGGTGCTGATGGGCAAGCACATCGACAAGCTTCCCTGGGATCAGAAGTCGGGGATCCACACGCTCCCGGTGATCCTCGGCGAGCGGCGCGCCCGCCGGGTGACCGAGGCGCTGATGGTCGGCTTTTACGTCGCGGTCGTCGTGTGCGTGATCGTGGGAGCGCTCCCGTGGCCGGCGCTCGCGAGCTTCGGAGCGCTGCCGCTACTGCGCCGCGCACTGACGGCACTCAGCCGGCCCCGCCCCGAGCGCCCGCCCCGCCGCTTCCCCGTGTGGCCGCTGTGGTTCGCGGCGTTCGTGTTCACGCACACGCGCCGCGCCGGGGCGCTGCTGGTCGGCGGCCTGGCGATCGCGGCGATCTTCGCGATCGGGCCTCACTGGCTTCGCTGACCGGCAGCTGAGCGTCGGTTGACGGCTCGCTGACAGCGGGTGTTTGGCACCCGCGCCAGCGGGTATGCCCCCGCTTTCCGGGGAGTTGCCCTGCGGCTCCGCGGAATGCGTCATGCGCAGGCCCGGTCGGCCGGCACGGGGCCCAATCCGAGACCAGCTAGTCAGGAGGCACGACCGACACATGGTGCAAACAATCTGCAAGCAGCTTGCGGTGCCGCTGATCTGCGCGGCCGCGGCAGGCGGCGGCGCGCCGCCCGCCGGCGCCCAGCCCGGCCCGAAAGCCAGCCCGGCGAAATCGGCGCTCACCGTCGGCATCAGCGACAACAGCGCGGCGATGTTCTCGGAATCCCAATACCAGTCGCTCCACAGCACGACCGCCCGCGACATGGTCTTCTGGAACATCGCGGTGATGAAGAACAAGAAGTACCTGAAGGCGACGCGGCAGTGGGTCAACGCCGCCGTCGCCGATGGTGTCAACCCGATGATCTCGTTCGCCGGAAACGGCAACTACATCCCGAGCGTGAGCGTGTACACAAAGGCGATCCGAGCGTTCATCAAGATGTTCCCGCAGGTCAAGACGTACACGCCGTGGAACGAGCCGGACTGGATCTACCGCCCGGCGTTGGCCAAGCACCCGAGCCTCGCCGCCGGCTATTTCAACGCGCTCGCGAAGTACTGCCACCGGTGCACCGTGGCCGCGGGCGACGTTTACCTGCCGAGCAACCAGGGGCTTGCGTCATGGGTCCGCGCCTACGCGCGTTCGCTCCACCACAGGCCGGCTGCCTGGGCGCTCCATCCCTACGACGACATCCGCGCCCACCAGACGAAGCAGATCCAGGCGTTCGAGAGCGTCACCCGGGGTCCGATCTGGCTGACCGAGATCAGCGGCGTCGAGCGGCGCGGTCACTGGGGGTTCAAGAACCAGAACCAGAACCACGCCAACAAGGACGAGCGCTTCCTGTTCGCCCTGCCGAAGCGGTTCCACCGGATCACCCGGATCTACCACTACCAGTGGCAGGGGACGCCGTCGGCCCCGTGGGACTCCGGACTGCTCGGTCCGCAGGGCCGCCCGCGCCCGGCGTACTACACGGTCCGGAGCGCGACCCAGGGCCACCTGCCGTAGGGCTCGGCGCGGTCCTCGCTCCGAGCGAGCAAGGACCCGCGCGCAAGGGCGAGCCCAACGGTGAGGGCCGTCGCGGCGGCACACCCGTCGCCGCGGCGGCCCATTCACGCGTGGGTAGCAGGGGCCGGCGAGCCGAGTCGCTAGAGTTGGCCCGCAGGCCCGGTCGGCCGGCGGGGGCCTCGTCCAAGAGCATCCCAGCCACCCGAGGAGGCGACGACCGACAATGGTCAGACGACTTGCCAGATTCACCCTGCCGATCGCTTGCGCCTGCGCGCTCGTTGGTGCGCTCCCGGCGGCCGCGAACGCAAAGCTGATGGTCGGAATCAGCGACAACGGCACCGGGATGTTCAGCTCGCCGCAGTTCCAGCGGCTCCACTCCTCCACGGCGCGCAACATGGTCTATTGGAACGTCGCCGTGATGAAGAACAAGACGCCGCTCAACAACCTTAAGGTGTGGCTGGCCGACGCCAAGGCGGCGCATGTGGCGCCCCTGATCTCGTTCGCCGGCAACGGCAACCTCATCCCGAGCACGGCCGTCTACACGAAGGCGATCCGGGCGTTCATCAAGATCTTCCCGCAGGTCAAGCTCTACACGCCCTGGAACGAGCCCGACTGGATCTACCGGCCCAAGCTCTCGAACAATCCGAAGCTCGCGGCCTCGTACTACAACGCGCTCGTGAAGTACTGCAAGCGCTGCACCGTCGCGGCCGGCGATGTGTACCGCGCGGCCAACCAGGGGCTCGGCTCCTGGGTCCGGTCATACGCGAAGTGGCTGAAGCCGCGTCCGAAGGCGTGGGCGATCCACCCCTACAACGACATCCGCACGCACACCACCAAGCAGCTTCAGGCGTTCCAGAAGGTGACCAGGGGTCCGATCTGGTTCGACGAGATCAGCGGCGTGCTCCGGCGCGGCCACTGGCAGTACAAGAACCAGTCGGCGGCCGCCGCCGGGCGTGACGAGAAGTTCCTGTTCTCGCTGCCGAAGAAGTACAAGCGGATCGCGAGGATCTATCACTACCAGTGGCTTGGCGAGATCGACACCCCCACCACGGGCTGGGACTCGGGGCTGCTGAACCCCACCGGGACGACGAGGCCCGCGTACCACTGGGTCTTGAACGCGGCCCACGGCAGGCTGCCGTAGGGACCGCGGTCGTGGGCCGCGGCGTCATCGGCCGCGGCCCCGGCGCGCGCTAGCGCTCAGGCGGTCGGATCGTCCCCGGGACCGCCGCCCGAGTCCGTCGGGTCGTCTCCGGGCTCGCCGCGGGCCGTGGGGTCGTCGCCCGCCGCACCGCCGGCACCCGTCGGGTCCTCGCCTGGTCCTCCGACCGCGCTCATCGGATCGTCGCCCTCCCCGCCAGCGCCCTGCGTCGGATCATCTGTAGCGGACATCTGGTCCTCCTCTCGGCTGCTGTCGACCGATTCTCCACCCGCGCGCGAGGCAATGCAAGCGCGCCGTCCTACCATCACGGCATGCGCCTCTCCGTCCTGGACCAGTCGCCGATCTCCGAGGGCTCGACCGGCGCCGACGCGCTCCACTACACGCTCGACCTGGCCGCACTAACCGACGCGCTCGGCTATCACCGCTACTGGGTCGCCGAGCACCACGGCGGCCCGATGCTCGCGAGCGCCAGTCCCGAGGCGCTGATCGGGCCGATCGCCGCCGCGACCACGCGGATCCGGGTCGGCAGCGGCGGGGTGATGCTTCCGCACTACAGCCCGTTCAAGGTCGCCGAGACGTTCACGATCCTCGCGGCCCTGTTCCCCGGCCGGATCGACCT
>DASXDA010000002.1:0-7833 GCA_036490875.1 Solirubrobacteraceae bacterium | reverse complement strand
CAGCACCGCGCGCGGGGTCTTGCCGAAGCAGAGCGCGTCGAGGTGATCGACGGCGCGGTCGCCGTCGACGTCGAACAGGAAGCCACCCGAGTTCAGGCAGTTGCCGCCGCCGTAGCCCATCTTCTCGGCGACCAGCACGCGGGCGCCGGCATCGTGCGCTGCGATCGCGGCGCTCGCGCCCGCCGCCCCGAAGCCGAGCACGAGCACGTCGATGTCGGTCATTGCGGCGGACCGGTCATCACGCGCAGCGGCTCATCGCCGTTCCACCCGGCGCCAGCCGCGCGGACCATCTCGTAGAAGCGAAGGATCTCGTCGCGGCGCGCCAGCACCTCCACGGGATGCCCGAAGGTGCAATCGCCGTGGAACCAGACTGCCGCGGCCGGTCCGGCGCGGCCTGTGTGAAACGGTCGTAGGCCCGCGGCCGTGAGCCGCGCGGTTTCCGCCTCGAGGTCGTCGGCGAGCCAGGCGACGTGGCCGACGCCGGCACCGGGCCTGGTCAGCGAGTCTCGAAGTCCGGCGGGCTGCGCGTCGTGCACGTGCGTGAGCTCGACGAGCAGCGCCCCCCAGGCTCCGAACGCCGATGAGTGGTCGTAGATCGCGGGACGGCCCTCGTAGGTGACCTCGTCGAAGTGGATGTGCTCCATCGCGAAGAACGGGCCTGCGCCGGTCGCGGCGGCGAACTGCTCGACGCCGGTGCGCAGCTCGTCGACCACGTAACCGATGTGGTGGATCGCGGGCGCGGCACGGTCGCCGGTCACCGGCATGCGAGCACCCAGCGAAACGTGTTGTCGAGCGTCACGCCGCCGGTGGTCGGATCCCTGAACGGCTCGAGCGCGCCCGCCAGCGTCTCGTGCACGGCCGCTTCGCCCGCCGCCTCCTTGGCGCGAGCGCCGCCCGCCGAGCACAGCAGTCCCGCGATTGCCTCGTCGATCGACGCGTAGCGCCATGACACCGGCACCTCGCCGTCGTCGCGCACGTGCAATCCCGCCTCGCGCAGCGCCGACTCGAGGCCACCCGGCGCCGACAACGCGTACGGCGCGTGGTCGCCGCGGAGGTCCGCGGGGATCAGCGCGCTCATCGCCTCGTGGGCGACCGTGCCCTGCGAGCGCTCGGGAGCCGCAAACAGACTCGCGACGAGCCGCCCGCCGGGTGCCAGCACGCGCGCGGCCTCGCGCAGCGCCCGCAGCGGATCGCCGGCGAACTGAAACGCGTTGATCCCGAGCACCGCATCGAAGCCGGCGTCCTCGAACGGCAGCGTCTCCATGTCGCCCTCGCGCAGGTCCGCGTCGGGCAGGCGCTCGCGCGCGACGGCGAGCAGACCCGGGCTGATGTCGATCCCGGCTGGCACGGCGCCGCGCTGCACGGCGAGTACCAGCGCCAGCCCCGAGCCACAGCCGACGTCGAGCACGCGGGTGCCGGCGCTGACACCGGCCGCGTCGAGCACCGCCTGAAACAGCGGGCGGTTGTGCGCCTCGGCGAGCTCAGCCCAGGCGCGCGGGTCGGTCCCCCACAGCCGACGCTGGACGCGCGCCGCCTCGCTGATCACAACCGCACCGCCGGTGCGATGTTCCGCTCGGTTGCGAGTTGCATACGTAGAAGCAAACTGTATACACTCTGTCAATGGCTCCAGCTACCGTGCTCGGGCTCGGTTGCGGCCAGCCGGATGGGAGCGCCGAGCTCCTGCTGAAGGTCGCGCTTCAGGCAGCCGAGGAGACCGGCGCCCGCGTCGAGCTCGCCCGGCTCGACGAGCTCCGGATCCCCAGTGGCCCCGACGCCCCCGAGCCCGACGACATCTGGTGGCTGTGGGAGCGGCTCGTTGCCTGCGACGGCCTGATCGTCAGCACGCCGATCATCTCGCGTACGGTCACGGCGCGCCTGAAGCTGCTCGGCGACCGGCTGCTCGGGCCCAACGCCGACGCGGCGATCATCGAGGAGCTAGTTGCGGTCAAGCGTGCGGGCGGCGAGCCAGTGGTGCCGTTCCGCGTCGACGAGCGGGTGCTCAAGCCGCGCGTCGCCGGGTTCATCGCCGTCGGCGGCTCGCTCACCTCGCAGTGGAAGACGCTGACGCTTCCGCTGCTGCATACGACGACGTTCTCGATGCACATCGCGGTCGTCGATCAGGTCCAGTTTGAGGGCGCGGGCACGCCACGCTCGATCGCATTGGACCCAGCGGCGCTCGAGCGGGCGCGGCGGCTGGGCGCCAACGTCGCCTCCCAGCTTGGGCGTCAGTTCGACGATGCGCAGTACCTGGGCGACGAGCCCGGGCTGTGCCCGATGTGCCACCTGGACGTCGTCGTCCTGCGCGGCCGCAACGTCGAGTGCGCGACGTGCGGCGCCCGCGGGCAGCTCGGCGACGACCTCGCTGTGCGCTGGACCGACCTCGACTGCTCGGTGATCTCGATGACCGAGAAGCGCGAGCACTATCGCGAGATCCTCGAGACCGCACAGCGCCACGCTGCGGTCCGCAATCAGATCGAAGCCAATGCGAGCGCTTACGACGACTACGACCGGCTCGTGCGGCCGGAGCGGTAGCGGCCGGAGCGGTAGCTGCCGGGCGCCAATCGCGCCGGGCGACGCAAACCGATCGACGACGTCACGAAGATCGAGTCGGCGTCGAGCAGGTCGCCGAACTCGATCTGCTCCTCTCGGGCGTTCGGGTCCTGGGCCAACAGCGTTGCACGGGTGGTGCCGGCGAGGATCCGTCCGTCCGCCGGCGGCGTGATCAGCGCGTCGTGCTCGGCGATCCAGATGTTCGCGTGCCCGGCTTCGAGCACGAGCCCGTCGGCGTCGACGAGCAGCGGCACGGTGCCAGGCGCGCGATCGGTCAGCGCTTGCAGCAGGCCGCGGTCTCGCCACTTGTGAGCGCCCAGCCCTCCGGGCAGCACGAACGGCGTCAGTGACAGCGGCGAGTGGTCCACGGCAGGCTCGGCGGTCGCAGCGATCGTGACCGAGCCGTCGGTGGTCGCGCCGATCCGAAGCCGGGCTCGGGCTCCGGCGAGGTTCGTAGCGGCCTCTTCGGCGCGTGCAGCGGTGTCCGGGTCCAGCGATGCGCCATAGAGCTGCTCGAGCGACGCAGCCAGCCGTTCGAGATGCTGCGCCAGCGCCACCGGCCGGCCATCCAACACCAGCACGGTCTCGAACACGCCATCCGCAGGGTCGGGCCGCTCGCCGAAGTCGGTAGCCCGCTCCAGCGGCGGCGATATCGGCGGCTTGCGGCGCGGAGGCTCTGTCAGCTCGCCGCCGATCGCGGCGATCGGGCCGGCGGCCTTTGCAAGCGCTTCGGCGAGCTCGAGCTCGGGTTCTGAGTCCGCGACGATCCCGCCGCCGACGCCGAACCAGATCCTCGCTCCTCGCTGCTCGAACGTGCGAATCGCGACGCTCAGGTCAAGGCCGGCGATCGGGCTGGCGATCCCGATCGCGCCCGTGTACAGCTCGCGTCGGGTGGCCTCGAGTGCCGCGATCACCTTCATCGCCTGGATCTTCGGCGCACCGGTCACCGACCCCGGCGGGAACGTCGCGCGTAACAGCGTGCCGTCGCCGACGCCCTTGCGCAATTTGCCCGACACCGTCGAAACCGAGTGCCAGACCCCCGCGTGCCCCTCGATCCGGGGCGGCTGCGCGACGATCGACCCGTACTCGCACACGCGGCCGAGATCGTTGCGCATGAGGTCGACGATCATCACGTGCTCGGCCGCATCCTTGCTCGAGGCCGCGAGCTCGTCGAGTGCGGCACGCTGGTCGGCCTCGCCGCCCGCGCGTGGACGGGTGCCTTTGATCGGCTCGGTCTGCACCCGGCGACCGCTGCGGCGCAGGAACCGCTCCGGCGAGAGGCTGAGCGTCCCGTCCACGAAGGCGCCAAAGCGCGGCTGCGCCGGTTCCAGCGCACGCGCGAACAGATCCAGTAGCTCGCCGTCAAACCGCGCCTCGAGCCGTACGCAGAGGTTCGCTTGGAGCAGCTCACCTTCGGCGATCCGCCGCGTGCAATCGGCCACTGCCGAGAGATGGCCGGCGGCGCCGTTGGCCGCAAGCTCGAATGAGGTCGGCGCGGCGCTCGGCGGTTGCTGCGGTTGCGGCGGCCGCGGCGGCCGGGCTCCGAGGCGTGTCTGCCAGAGGGCGAGCCGGGAGCGCAGCACGGGCTCGCGCGCGGCACTCCACAGCGCCTCAAACCACCACCGCTCGCCATCGAACACCACCAAGTGGTCATAGAAGGCGAGCGAGAACTCCGGGCGCGGGACCGGGGCGGGCGGGCCGGATGGCAGCCGCTCGATCCGGCTGCCCAACCGATAGCCGAGCCACCCGACCCAGCCGCCACCGACCAGCGCTTCATCGCCGTCCACTTCGGGCCCTGTCTCGAGCGCCGAGAACGGATCGCTGTCGGGGCCGGCGACGCTGAGCGGCTCAGAGCCGAGCACGGTCAGGCCGTCCAGCCAGTCGCCCACCAACGCGAACGGCCGATCGTCCTCGCGAAGCCACAGCACGGCCTCGTCCGGGCGCAGCTCAGACTCCAGCGAGAACCGAACGGTCCGAGCCCGGTGCGTCGCGAATGACGAGAACGGATTCAAGACATCTCAAAGATATGCGCCCGGCCTCCTCGCTCCGCGTCCTGGGTAGCCTGAAGCGATGGCGGGCGTTCAGGACACGAACGTGATCGACCTCGTCGGCGAGGGACCAGACGGTGAGGTGATCATGTTCATCGTCGAGGAACGCCCGTGGGACGCGTCACCGAGCCAGGTCGACGAGCTCCGGGAGAAGCTGATCACCTACGCCGGTTTTGTCGCCGACCGGAGCCTCGTGCGCCAGTACCCCGACCTCGAGGGCCGCCCGGTGCGGGTCCAGATCGACTGTCCTGAGCAGCCGACGGATGCGATCGCAGCGCTGATCGATCAGGCCGGCCCGAGCCTCTCGGAGTTCGGGATCACCGTGAGCCTCAACGTGCGGGGCCCCAGCGCGTAAGCGCCGGGTGAGGCCGAGGCCGTGGTCAGCCGGCGAGTGCGGTCAGGTCGCCCGCGTGCTCTGCGAACCGCTTGGCGTAGGCGCGGAACTCCCGCGCGAAGGGGTTGTCGGCGTCACCGAGTTGTTCGAGGCGCTCGTCGATCGTCCGAGCGGCCTCGTCGTGCCGGCCCAGCAATGCGAGCACGACCGGTAGCTGGTACTCAGGAAACTCCGCGTTGCCCTGCTCGATCGCATCGCGGATCGAGTCCAGCCCGGTGCGGTCGCGCATGAACGGCAGGCCGTAGTCCTCGAGTGCGGTCAGCAGCCGATCCGCCTGCCCCTGTGAGTCGCCGTCCCCGAACTCCCAAGTGGCGAACCGCCGCTCGGGCATCACGTAGCCGATCGGGGTCGAGACCGTCGGTCCTACGTACGGATGGAATCGCTCGCCGAGCAGCACCGCGACGATCCGCTCGACGGTCTGGTGTCGCACGCCGACCACCGGGTTGACGCTTGCCTGGCCGGCCGGCTGGTGCTCGGTGGCGGCATTGAGCCCGAGCCAACCGATCACCGGGTCGTCGAGCTCGATCGTGAAGATCGCGCCGGCGCGCTTGCGAAACCCGAGCCCCGCGAGTGGCTCGCGCAACAACTCGACCGCAGCCTGCTGTCCGGTCCTGCTCACGGCAGCGGCCAGGGCTGGTGGACGACCCACACCTGGGTCGGGGGGAACGGCCGGCCGGGCACGAATCCTGCCTCTGCGGCCCGCTGTCCGTACGCAACGCCACCGCTCTTGATCACAGACGGGTATCCAATCGCCTGGCGCGCGTTCAGCCCGGCCGTCGCACCGGTCTTGACTTCGATGAACGCCCGCTGGCCGTTGGGAAGCTGCGCGTAGAGGTCGATCCGCACACGAACCCCGCCGGACTCGACCGTGACCTCGGCACCGCGTACGCTGCCGCCGGCCGCCTCGAGGTCCTTGATCGTCCGGTCGACGCCGGCCTGGCCCTGTCGGACAGGACCGGCACCACCCCGAGCCGCCGAGGCCGCATCGCCGCCGTCCTCGGCCACGGTCGCGCCGTCCCGGGCGAGCGCGCCCACCCGGCCGGCGACCTCGCCGACACCCTTGGTGCCGATCAGCCCGATCCCGATCGTCCCGAGCGCGCGGCCATAGTTGCCGTTGCTGAGGTCGTGCCAGTCGACGATGCCCTTGAGCACGGCATCCTGAGTCTGCGACGCGGACGCCTCGGCGTCGGAGAAGCTCTTGCCGTTGACGACCATCTGGTAGAGCGGGCTCGTGTCCAACAGCGTCTCGCCGGTCTGCGCGAGCCGCGACGGATGGATCACGAGCCCGACCGTGCCCTTGGTGGCGCTCCAGGCGCCCTCGCCGACCCCGGCGACCTGGTGCCCGAGCCAGCCGAGCACGCTGTCGTGGTGAGGCTTCGGCTTGGACTGGTTCAGGGCACTGGCCGCGATCTCGGCCTCCGCGTCCATCAGCAGCGCGAGCGCCGTACCTGGCGTCAGGTTCGATGCGCCGATGCGGTTGAGCCCTCCCGGCTGGCTGAGCGCCTGCAGCAGCGCGGCGGCGCCGCCGGCCGACGCGATCAGCGCCGACGCCCGCTCGGCGTCCGCGGCCGTAACGGTCAGCGGCACCGGCGTGCCACCAGCCGGAACCGGCGCCTGGCGGAACTGCCCGGCGGCGGACCCCAGCTTGCCCTCCAGCGCACGGAGGGCGTCCTGATATTGGTTGTAGGCGGTCCGGCCCTGCCGCTCGGCGCTGCGAACGTCATCGAGCGCGTTCCCCGCTGCCGTACTCGCGGTGCCGGCGCGGCCGCTCGCCTCGGTTGCCTGGTGTTGGAACGCGGTCTGCTGGCTGGGATGCAACGCGTTGGCGGCGTTCTGATTGGCTGTGTCGGCCTCGTCCTGTGCCTGCTGCGCGAGCCCGTGCTGGGTCGTGTACTCGTCATGGGCGTGTTGGCAGTCGGCCAGCGCCTTCGTGGTCACCCGCTGGGCGGCTTCGAGCTCGGTTGCGAACGTCGACAGCGCGCCGGCCGCCGTCTCGCACGCGCCGGCGTTTGCGGACGTGACGCTGGTCAGATTCCCCGCGTATTGCGCGAAGCTCGACGCCGCCGCGCCCTGCCAGCCGCCGCCGGTTCCAAGCGCCACCTGCGAGGCCGCCCGCAGCGACTTGACCTGATCGGTGAACGTCTGGCCGAGATCACGGGCCTCGCGGGCCGCCATCTGGATCATCGCCGGATCGCCCTGAGGCACGTCGAAGCCGAACTCGAGGAAGCTCGCCCCACCGAACAGCGGCGCAAGCGGGCCGAATGGAGAGGACCCTGTCGAGCTCATCGACCACCCACACTTCTCGCCGCGGACTCGTCCGCGATGTCGTACGCCGCGGCGGCGTCGGCCAGCGCGCGGGCCAATCCGGTCGTCGCGTCCTGCAGTCCGCCCGCTGCTGTTCCGGCCGCGCTGACGAAGTCGACGAAGGCCATCTGGGCCGGCGTGCCGGCGAGCGGATCGAAGACGTCGCTCAGCCCCTGTAGTCCGCCATGCGCACTCGAGAGCATCGTCTCCGAGCGCCCCACCTGCGAGGCGGCGGCTGCCAGCGCCTGGGTGTCGACCTGGAACCTAGACATCGCGATCCTCCCCGGCTCGTCCGAGCTATTGAGAAACGGGGCCGGCCACCACCACTCATGAGGATCCCCGATTGAGCCGACCTTCAATCCGTGCTCGGAGCGACTGCCGCGGTTGCGCTCGCTCGCCCAGCGCCCCCGGCAGGACTCGAACCTGCGACCCACGGCTTAGAAGGCCGCGGGTACTCGCCGTGTTTACGGGCGATTCAGCGCCAATGGGCCACAAATGGGCCACGTTTCGGGCGCGGGCCGCTTAGTTGCTGGGCTC
>DASXDA010000001.1:0-126175 GCA_036490875.1 Solirubrobacteraceae bacterium | reverse complement strand
CGCAGATCGAATGGGCCGCCGATGCGGGTCTCGTGCCAAGTGCGCCCGCCATCGCTCGAGCGCCGGAACCAGACGTTGGCGGTCAGGACACGGTCGCCGGGTCGGTCGTGGCGCCAGTCGTAGAACGTCAGCGCGATGGTTCCGCTCGAGTCGGTGGCGAGGACCGGGAACAGCGGCTCTACCGAGGCGCCGGTGATGTCGCGCGCGCGATGCCAGGAGCGGCCTGCGGTTGCGGATGCAACGAACTTCAGCCGTGCAACGCTCACACGCGCACACCATCGCTACAGACGGGGCGGGCACTACACCATCACCCTCACCCTCGTCGACGACCGCGGCGACCTCCGGAGCACAACGAGGCGAGCAACGGTCGAAGCGCGGCCACGGTGACTCAGGGGCGCGCGGAAGGCAACACCAGGCTCGCCGCCAACGATCCGTGTTCGCGTTTGGGGCGATCACGAGGGCGGCACCGTGCGGGAGTCCCGCTTTCACTCTGCGCCAGCATTTCGCCGCGGACAACGCTAGTCCCGCTCAGCGCGGCCAGCAGGTGATCCCCGCGCTTCCCACGTCGGGGACGCTCGGCGAGTTCGTGTCCGGCGAGCCGATCGGGCTCGGCTTCCGCGTGCCGACGATCGTCTGGTCGCCGTGGAGGCGGGGCGGCTGGGTGTGCTCGGACACCTTCGATCACACCTTGATGCTGCGGTTCCTCGAGCGGCGCTTCAGGGTCCGCGAGCCGCGGATCAGCACCTGGCGCCGGCGAACGTGCGGCGATCTGACCTCACCGCTCGCCCTACGCCCATCGCGATATGAGCGTCCCGTCGCTGCCGGCGACCGCGCAGCTGACGGCGGCATCGAACACCGCCTGCAACCCGTGCTCGCCCGGCCTGCCGCCGCTCGCGACCCGGCGGTTGCCGGCCCAGGAGCCGGGGTCGCGGCCGCGGCGGGGCTAGAGCGCTGAGAGCGTCTGACTCCTTGACAGGCTGCCGCGGCGCTGAGAAGCTGCATCGCAAGGGGGCTTGCAGAGCCGCGGGCCGTGGTGTGACTATGAGGGCCAGTTGAGATGTCTGGATGGGGCGGCGGGGCGCCTTTGGTTCTGCTCGCGGTGAGCGCGATTGGCGTCGCAGGCTGCGGGTCGAGCAGCACCACGACGGCGACGTCGATCAAGCAGGACGTTCAGCAGGTAACCAAGGCGACCCTGCCGCTCTTGCCTGCGTTTCACCAAGCTGAAACCAGTGGGACTCATCTCGATGCGGCCTCGATCGAGACGCTGTCGCGGACGACGAAGCAGGCCGCGGACACCCTCAAGGGAATCTCAGCTCCGGCGGCCCTTCAGTCGAAGCAGCAGGCACTGGAGGCGAGCTTGATCCGCCTGTCGGACGCGACGGCCGTCGCGGTGACCGATCTGAAGGGCAAGAACTCCCCGACCCTGGCGCATGCCCTCGACATTCAGGCGGCCATCCGGGGATACCACGTAGCTTCGATTGCATGGTTCAACGCGGCGAAGACGGCGTTGGGCCAGGGCTAGGTGTAGCTCCGAAGCGTCGGCGCGATGATGCAGCTGACGTTCGGGAGCCGGCCGGACGGGTCTCGGCAGATCTCTAGTCCAGATTCCCGTGGTTCAGGCCGCCAGCAGCCACGTTGATCCCTCGCACGACGGCGCGTGCGGTCCTGCATCGCTTGTGGCACAGGTGCCTCGCCGCCGACGGGCGGCGCCCTGCTCCGCGCGGAAACCGGGCATCTCGCGGATGATCGCCTTCGATCGTCGGTGGTGTAGTCGGATACGAATGCGCTGGCGACGCCTCGATCGTGCGAAATCGCCGGCGCCGGGGAGCGCTTTGGCATGATTGCCACCGTCCGTAGGCGCCTGCCGCCGTAGCGTCGGGACGCTCGCCGTCGGCGTGAGAACGCTCCTCATGAGAGCGGTTACTCCCCGGCCCACTTCTGTCGCCGCGGGCGGGACGGCAGCTCCTCGTAGTTTGGGCAGTACCCCGATCTCACTGCCTAATCCCCGGGAATCCACCGCAAAATCCGAGGATCTGAGAGGAGGTGGAGCGGATGCTAAAGCAGTGTTCTGACCCGTAGCCCGCACCGGCAGGTGCGGTGAGGTCCGCAGCTCGGCCTTGATCGCCGCGGATCAACGCGGTCTCTGAGGCCCGGGCAAGGTACTTCTCAGCCTCGCCATTGGCGACGAGCAGGGCCGATCCTCGCCTCCGGACAGCGTCCTGCTTTGGTTGCGGCACGAGCCTCGGACTAGGCGGCTCCACCGTCGCATGGAACGCTGCAGCCGGGGACCTCCCCGCAGTCGGTGGCGTCTTCGACGCCATTCGCGCGTTGATGGTGCCGCCGGCGCCGCACGCGGCCGGTGATACTCGTAGGGCTCGACCAAATCCGGCTCAAGCCAGACGGGCTCAACCATCAGGCGGAGGACTCCAATCTTGATCGGCGGAATGTCCGGGTACCACATCGTGTCATCCGCTCAAGGTCACCCCAGCGGGCCGAAGAACGCGTCCTGTTGCGCGTGCACACCGCTGATGATCGCGCCGGGTGGCTCCTTCCACTGCTGCCGGTCACCTCCCCATGCGGCGATCGGTCCTGATGTGGACTGGGTGGCCGACAAGTACTCGCCAAGGCCGTAACACGTCGCCTCGCCGACGATGTAGTTGAACGTCGGGAAGTTGACGTCAGAAGACACCGTGATGTTGGTCGGTGGAAGATCAAATGGTGCGAACAGCTGGGTCGGGCGCGCGAAGCTGACCCCGCCAGCGGTGGCGGTGCCGGCGGCCGAGTCGACGCGCACCCTCCCTGAGGCTTGCTGGGTGTAGTAGACGACCTCCACACGCGTCCCCGACGGGTCGATCGTGATCGCCGGGAGCACGTGCTGGGGCTCAGCGGTGCTTGACGCCGCGACGACCACCGGTGCCGACCATGTGCTGCCGCCGTCCGGCGAGTACAGGAGGCGGATCTCAGACCCGGTTCCCGCCCCGTAGGACGGGCTCGTCGATGCGTTATAGGCGATGAACAGGTGCCCGTTGGCCGCTGCGACGGCCGGCTGGGTGAGCAGCCTCGTCGCGAGCTCGTAACGCGGCAAGCCGCGCGCCCCAACCGTGGCGCGCCCCTGATGGATCGTGAGCGTCCGGTAGGAGCCACAATCGGAGTACGTGCCTGGCGTCACATTCGGGAGGGCCTGGGCGTCGGGTGCCCCTGGAATATTGAAGTTCAGAGGCGAGAATGTGTGCCCACCGTCGGAGGAGGACAGCACGCGGATGTCATCCGCATCGATGTTTGAGAGGTGCAGGAACGGGACATACAGGCGACCGTTCGAGGCATCGACGACCGGGTTTGACACCGGCACGACGCTTGAC
The DNA here is from genome assembly GCA_036490875.1 of Solirubrobacteraceae bacterium. Lineage (GTDB taxonomy): Bacteria > Actinomycetota > Thermoleophilia > Solirubrobacterales > Solirubrobacteraceae > Palsa-465. The sequence goes on along the minus strand of DASXDA010000001.1, from coordinate 122,816 downwards.
ATCACCCCGCTCGCGACCGGTACGTAGATCGCTTGCGGTGGCGACCATGTCTGGCCTTGATCGGTCGAACGCGTCATCCACAGCTGCGAGCCTTGCCCGATGTACTGGGTCCAGGTTACGTAAATGTCGTCGCGGGAGGGCACCTTCGGATCCGGGCCGACCGCGATCCAGTCCTTGTCGGGCGAATTCGAAGCTGAGTAGAACACGGGGGCAGCGTTCGTCGTCGTCCATGTCTCGCCGCTGTCGGTTGACTTCGACACCTGGATGCCAAACCAAGACAGCGAGGCGTAGTAGAAGCTCCCGGCTCGGTCAGCGGCCACAGCGGGGTCCCCGAAGTCAAACGGCGGGGCGCCGGGCTCGGCTGGAATAAAACCACTCTTCCACGTCTTACCCGCGTCATGGGAGACCGAGAAGCCATCAAAGAGCAGCTTGGAGAGGTCGCCCGACGCGTCCGAGAACACGGCCCCGGCCGATGAGTTGTAGCCGACGACGATGTTCTTGCCGGCAGCGGCGATCGAGGTCTCGGCCTGGTCTGCCTTTACGAACGTGATCGGCGCGCCCTGGATGGATTGAAAGCCGTCAAGCGACGGGTCGTTGATCTGGTTCGCGCTGGCCGAGTTCACCCCGGAGCTGTTCAGCGTGCCGAAGTTGCCTGCCGGCGGCAGCGGCAGCGGCTGGCCGTGCAGGCTCTGTAGCGCCGCCGCCTGGTCCTGCTCGGCGGACACCTCGGGCCCTCCCGGCACCGCGCGTGCCGCCGGCGCAAGCACAACCATCGCGGCTACCACAGCAAGCGTCTGCCACCACAGTCGCCGGCAGGCGGGCCGCGGCGCGGCAGCCTGGGCCGCGATCCGGGCCGTTGGAATCCGTACACCTGTCATCGGGCGCTCCTTCCGCTTTTCGATGTGATCGTCTTTCGGCTCAGGAGTAGAAATACGGGTCAAGGACACGCACCTCGGTGATCCGGTCCACCGGCAGCTCGTTGGCGGCGGCTGTTGCATGGATCGCGTCGAGAGTCGGTGCGTCGTAAATGCAGAAGGTCGACTTCTTGTCTTCGCTGACGTAGGAGTGGACCCATGTAACGCCCAACTCGGCGTTTCGCTGAACGACGGTGCTGCAGATCTCGGCGCCGCCGTCGGCGATCGGGATCTCAAGTCCGTTGAGGAAGGTGCGCTCCACGACGTATCTGGGCATTGCTGCTCCTAGGTTGAGTGGCACGTGTGCGGAGCCTGCGCCCATGCACACGCATCCGCATCGGGAGAACTCCCTAGGAGCGACGACGCCGTTGCGTTGAGGTCGCTGTCACCGTGGATCGCGCACTTGGTCCGCTGCCGGTCGAACATCCCGCGCCGCGCCTGGTTGAGCCGCGCTCTCCTTGGCTACGGACCGCGGGCGGGGGCAGCCGATGGAACATGGCCTGCGGTCGTGAGATGCCCGACCGCTCGCGAGTGGTAATGAGCAGCCGTCGGACGGAGGCCCAGGGCTTTGGATGACGCCGGCCGCGGACCTAGAGGAGGCCGTGCTGCATCGCGAACAGCGTGGCGACCGAGCGGTTCGACGCGCCGATCTTGGCGTAGATGTGCTCGATGTGGCTGCTGACCGTCTTCGTCTGGATCCCAAGCTCGCTGGCGGCCTCAGCCGACGTCCGTCCGCGCGCGATCAGCCGCAAGACGTCCACCTCGCGCTCGGTGAGTTCGGCCGGGGCGCTGCGTTGCCGTTCGGGCCGGTGGCCGGTCGCGGCTAGGACTGCCTCCGCCGCGTCCCCGTCGATTCGGCCCTCTCGGACTTCGCCGCGCAGCAGCTTCGCTGCATCCGCCGCCGGGACCGCGGGGCGATGCGGTCGCTCCTCGCACAGCGCTTGGTACACGTCCGCCGCGGCGAGCAGCCGCGCGGCCACCGTGATCCCGGCGCCCGACAGCGCTCGCGGATACCCACTGCCATCGAGGCGCTCCTGGCTGGAGGACGCCACCTCGGCCAGCTGCGCCAGGCTGCCCCGCCGAAGGATCCGGCCGGTCAAATACGGGTAGAGCTGCATCCGCTCGCGCTCGGACACCGACAGGGTGCCTCGCTTGTCCCAAATCGTGTTCGCGACACCGGTGCGGCCGAGCGAGTGCACGAGCGCGGCGTGACGCACCAGTGTCACCTCCGCGTCCGGCAGCCCGAGCCGCCAGCCGGCGGCCTCGGCGAGCTCGGCGACCGCGCGCGAGTGGCCCGTGAACCACGGGGATTTCAGGTCGGCGAAATCGCCGAGCGCCGTCAGTGCGGTTTCGAGCCTCTCTCCGGCGAGCCGCGCCCGTGGGGGCTCAGCCGCCAGCACGGTCGGCCAGCACTCGTCCTCGAGGCCCTCGAGGATCTCTGGAACCGCCGGCACGAGCATCCTCACCAGGCCGGGGTCGAGGACTGCGCCGGCATGGCGGTGGAGCATCGCGAGCGCCCCGTCAGTGCCGCGGAGGCGGTGCTCGTGCTCGAGCCGCGTCGACATGGCCAGCAGGCGTGCTGCAACCAAGATGTCCTCGCCAGCGAGCCCTCGCGGGATGCCCTTGCCGTCCCACCGTGCGAATTTCTGCTCGAGCGGCTCGCTGACCCCCCTGCCCAATCCCAGCCGTTCAGCGAAGCGACCGGTGATGTGGCAGTCCGCGACGTACGCCTCGATCACCGCTCGCATGCCGGTCCGCATCAGCGACCCGCGGGTGCGGACGCGTTGCACCGGCCCCCCGCCGGCTCCCGCCCGCGCCAGGAAGTACCGCGGCAGAGCGAACGACGACGGGCCCACGTCGTAAAGTCCGTGCCGGAACTCGATGTCGTCACCGAACAGCTCGGACATCTCGCGCGAGTCGGCAGTGCATCCGGCCATCGCCAGCAGCGCCACCCAGTAGACGGACGACCGATCGTCATCGCTGAGGTCGAGCCGCTCGGCGAGGCGGGTCGCGATTAGGCAGGAGCGGAAGCCGTGCTCCATCGGCTGCCCCAGCCCGAGATCCGTCGCGATCGAGAACGCCGCGACCACCTCGACCAGCCGCGGCGGCGGAATCTCAAGCGGTGCCGCATTCGTCCGCGCTTCCACAGGCCTGCCCCTAAAGTACTCGCGTTGCTCGTCGCACCCGGGGGGAGCATAACCTCGGTGAAAGGCCCGGCATAGGGAGTCCTCGCGATCCGCGTGGCCGGCGCGAGTGCAATCTCCGCTCGGCACACGAAGCCGACCAACCGAGGAGGACCGACGCCCAGATACATCGTCGAGCCGACGTTCCCGAACGGACACGAGATCCCGATCGCCACCGGCGGCGCCGAGATCTGCCGGACCGTCGTTCAGCGAAATGCGGAAGTGGGCGTCGCGTGGGTGAGCGTGGTCGACCGGTACTTCTACCGCTGAGCAGCGGGAAGGGGATTCGAGCGCTCGGTGGATGGCAGCTGTTGGCGTCCGAGACCGGCGGCGACAGCGCAGGCGTGATTGTTGGCCGGCTACGGCCGTCGGGCCCCGCTTGATCCCCGACGAGCATCTCGGCGTTTCCGCCCGCGCCCCCGCTCGGCGCGGCCACCGGGACTCGGCCGAAAGGCGGCTGCGGGCTAGCTCAGGCCCGGTGACTTGGATGTGACTTCGGGGCTGGTCTTTCCGACCGGCGCGGCCCTTAAGGTTCCGCCATGGCGACGTCACTGGTGGTTGAGCCTGCAGCCGAGCTGCTTTCCGATCTGGCTGAGCTGCTGGCGGATTGCCGGCCGCTTGAGGGTGATCCGGTCCGCGCGACGGGTCTGGCGGCGACCGTGCTCGCGCCTGCGCAGGATCTTGGTGCGGATCCGGAGTTGGCGAGCTTGCTGCCGGGGACGCTCGAGGGGCTTGGTGATCGCTGTGCGGTGCCCCTGCTGTTGCGGGTCGCCGAGCTTGCCCGCCCGCCGGCTGCGCTGGCCGCGCGCGCGGCGCTCGCGCGCCTCGCTAGCGCTGGCGTCTGGGTCGAAGAGCTGCGGCCGCTGAGGGTGGTCGAGGCGTGGAGGGTCGAGGCTTCGGCTGCTGAGGCGTTCGCGATCGACCTCGGCCGGGGTGATGGGGTCGAGTCGCGGGTGTTTGTGCTGTTGGACCGCCGCGGGCATCCCGACGGTGTGGTGGCGGCGGGGTGCGGGGGTGGGCCGCGCGACGGTGAGACGCTCGAGATGATCGTTCCACGCGACTTCGAGGGCGGCTCCGACCCCGAGCGGGTCGACACGCCAGTGATTGCGAGCGCTCTGCTCAAAGGATGCCGACGGGCAGCGGATACGGGCCGCGAGATACCCCCCGAGCTCGCGATCGCGCTGACGCTACTCGCTCGGCCGGTGCTCGGCGATCCCGAAGCGCTGCCCGTTCTACCGGTCGACCCGACCGACGTGGCCCTCGATGATCCCGACCTAGAGCTCGCGGTCGACCCGGCCGAGGATGAGGCACAGGCGCGGATAGATGCGCTGCTGCGCGAGTACGAGCACGAGTACCTGCCGCTGCTCGCGAGTGACAATCAGCGCGACCGGCGCAATACTGACCTGTTCGTCGCTAACGCGATGCTCAGCTACAAGGCGCACTACTCCGACGGACTGCTGGGCGACTGGCCGCTCGAGGAGCTGACCGAGTTCATGCTCGAGTTCTGGCCGCGGAAGGTGACCGCCGACGACGACACGGAGCTCGGGGCGCCGGCCTCGATCAGCCGGTTCCTCGGATTCCTCGATGCGCGCGACTCGCTCTCGGGCGCGAGTCGAAAGCGCCTAGCAAGAGCCGTGAGCGAGCTGCTCGAGCCGTTCATCGACTCGTGCGTCGATTCCGCCAACTGGGGACTGGCGAAGTCCACCGTCATGCGCGCCGCCAGCACCGGCGTCGACATTCACGACCGCAACGCGCTCGAGGCCTACTTCGCCGAGCAGCAGTCACCCGCCGGGTCGCGCTCAACCCCATCAGCTCACCGCGCGACACACGATCAGCGCCGCGCGCGACGCAAGGCCACTAAGAACGCACGGCGCCGCAACCGCCGGTAGCCCGACCGCGATCCCACCGCACCGACTTCCGCGGGCCGGGAGGGCGGAAACCCTCAGCTCGCCAGCGCAGACTTCGTCGCTGCTAGCAGCCCGCCCTCCGAACACATGTCCCGAAACAGGTCCCGAACTCAGCAATTCTGACCTGCTCTAACTCTGCACTCAGCGGCACTCAAACGGCCGTATCTACTGCGAAAGCCCTGCAAATTGGCGCCTCTTAATCCCAAGCTTGGAGGTTCGATTCCCCCACGGCCCACTAGAGAAGCAGCGCGTTCGGCGGGTCGGGGAGCCCTTGCTCGATCTGGCGCACTACGAGGCGCGGCTGGGGCCCCGGTCCTCGAGGCCCACTCAAAAGGCCGCGCGCAGCATCGGGCGTCTTGCTGGATCGTCGCGGCGAGCTCGTCGTCTCCCCGCCGGAGACGTTCGATCGGCTACAAGAAGTCGAGAGCAACGATTAGGGGCAGCTCGATCTGAGCGCCGGACTGCCGGCATTGACGTGACAGGGCCTCGGTGTCAATCCAAGCCTGCTCGACGCGAATGGGGTGTTTTCGCTGACCTAACCTTGAACGTGGGCTAGCTCGAGACCTTAGCCTCGGCTACCAGGGCCGCGTTTCGCAGCCGGTCAAGTGCATCGCGGTGCAGCGGCCGCAGCGGCGCGCGGACATCTGGCTGTACCGGCACACCCCGGAGAGCAAGCGCTGCCTTGACGGCGGCCTGCAACGGGTGCGCCGAAATCGCTTCGGCGAGCGCCTCGACGAGCGCGGCGCGGTCGGCGGTGGGGTCGCCGACGAGCGCGGAAACTGCCTCCGGGAACGCACCCGCGACAGCTGATATCGCCCCCACCGCACCCTCCTCGAATCCCTGACCGATGAGCGCTTCGGATCCGACGAAGACATCGAGGCCGGTGGTGAGATACGGCTTGAGGCGTTCATATGGGGCGTCAGAGACCTTGATGCCGACCAGGTTGGAGACGCGTTCGCCCAGCTTCTCAATCACCGCGACCGGGATCGCATAGCCACTGCGCTCGGCGTACTCATAAAGATAGAACGGCAACGGCGCGCACGCCTCCGCCGCGGTCGCGAAGTGCTCCGTAAGCTCCTCGACGTCAAACGGGAAGTAGGGCGGCGCGATGACCGCGACCGCGTCCGCGCCAACCTCGGCAGCGTGGGAGCTCAGGGAGCGCGTCTCCGCCGTGGTCTGCGCTCCACAGTGCACCATCACCCGCAGCTCCCCTCCGCCCGCAACCGCAAGCTCGGCGACGCGGCGCCGCTCCGTCGCCGTCAGCAGGATTCCCTCGCCGGTCGTGCCGAGGACGAGAATGCCCTGCAGCCCGCCCCGGCCGTAGAAATCGAGGAGCGGCTCGAGCGCGCCCTCATCAAGACGATCGCCGCCATCGCGCAACGGCGTCACCGCCGCGGCAAGCGTCCCGGATATCCGTTCGTGCGCCACCGAGCACATCGTCGCACGAACACGAACAGCACCCGTATGCCACCCGACATTCGACCGTTCCTCCCTGCGAGTTTCGGGTCGAGCGACACTCGCTGACGGCTGGAACTCTGAGCGCCGTGTCTCGCACCCAAACGCGCCCAAGCGCGCGAGAACTGCGTACCGCCCGCTGATGCGACCGTCTGGGGGAGCGCAACGCCAGCTCAGCGAGCGCCATCGGTTCACGGGCACGGCGGTAGGGCGTGGCTCGGCCGGTGCGCCTCCGGGGGCCTCGGACAAAACTGCGTCCCGAAACGCGTCCCGAACTTCGCAGCTCCACTCAGGTGAGGATGTTCACTGCGCGTGCAACCACCAGCCCGAGGATGATCAGCGAGATGACCGCCTGCACGCCCATGGTCAGCTTCGCCCAATGCCGCAGCGGCATCACGTCGGTCGGGCTGAACGCGGTGGCGTTCGTTAGGCCAAGGTAAAGGTAGTCAGGGAACAGCGGTCGCCAGCCGGGGGGCGCGAGCGCCGGGTTCATGTGCTCCGGGAACGCTAGGTGGGGGTATTTTGCGGTCCGATGAGCGCGCGCCGCTGGGCCGCCTGCATCGATCTCCCAGTAGGCAAAGGTGAACGCGATGATCGTTTCCAGCCAAACCAGTGCTCCGGATGAGAGCAGCGCGTGGGGGTTGTTCAGCGCCCGGTTGCCATTCACCAACTCGACGGTCAGCACGACCGCTTGTGTGGTCGCGCCCACGACGAGTACGGCCAGCAGTCCGACGCCGATCGTGCGAGTGGCGCTTGACTGCCGGTCGATGCGTCCTGGGTCGGCGATGATGTGCGCCACGAGCAGCAGCGCCAACAGTGCCGGTTCGATCCACTTCGACACCAGGCTGAAGCGATCGGGCAGTAGTAAAGGGACGGCGATCGCCATACAGAGCACTATCGTCGGAGGCCAGCGACTCTCTCCGCGGAGGTCGTCGACTTGCTCCTGAGTTAGGTGACTCCCCATCACGGACTCGGGCGCAGAGCATAACCTGACCCAGCGCGCTCGTCCGGGGCCAAGCTGAGGCGCGACGGACCGCGCAACGGTCCGTGTGCGCGCTGAGCGGCTTGTGCTTCGGACCGGGCTGCGGCGGGGCTACCCCACACGCGATGGGAACAGGGATGACCGCCGCGAGGTATGCCGCCGAGGTCGACACCGTCGTCCGGTGCGTCGAGGGCGGCGCTGAAAGCACGTCGGAGTAGGATCTGATGGGACAGGTGGGTGAGCGGTCCGTTGCCTCCGCACCCCTACGTGCCGAACAGGAGTCCGTGACATGGACCAAGTGCAAGTGCGCGACGTACCCGAGACGCACCCGGCCAGTCGGGTCTATCGAATATTCACAGGGATGTTCGTTTTCGGTCCGCCCGCCCTGCTGGCCGCATCATTCCGCAAGCGTTGGTTTCTCGCCACCCCGACCAACCGTCGTATCTTCGGGGTGTCCTACCTCCTGAGTGGGTTCGGTATCACCGCGGGCTATCACCGGCTATTCACGCACCGCAGCTTCAGCACCTACCCGCTCATCCGAGGCATCTTCGCCGTTCTCGGTTCGACGGCGATTCAGGGGTCGGCCCCGGACTGGGTGGCGGACCATCGCAAGCACCATGCCTACGCCGACGAAGCCGGCGATCCGCATAGCCCTCACGTCGGACACGAGGGCGGCCGGATACGAGGCTTCGTCCATGCGCACTTCGGTTGGCTGTTTGCCGACGAGAAGGCATCGCGGCATCGCTATGTCCCGGATCTGCTGGATGATCCCGTCGTGATGAAGGTGCACCGCCGCTTTGCCCTGATCGTCGTGCTGAGTTACTTTGTCGCGCCATTCACAGCTGGGCTGCTCGTTACGAGAAAGCTTCGTGGTGGGCTGGCAGGCTTCCTGTGGGGTGGCCCACTGCGCGTGTTCTTCGTGCACCACGCCACTTGGAGCGTGAACTCGGTCTGCCATCTCTGGGGCAAGCGCCCGTTCGAGACCCGCGATCAGAGTCGAAACAACCCGTTGGTTGCACTGGTCGGACTTGGCGAGGGCAATCATCACAACCATCACGCCTTCCCGAGGTCGGCCAAGCATGGCCTGGAGAGGTGGCAGTTCGATCCGACGTGGTGGCTCATCTGGACCATGGAGAAGACGGGCCTGGCGTGGGACGTGCAGCGCGCCACCCCGGAGGCGATGGAGCGCAAGCGGACAGCGAAGTCGGCAACGGTCACGTATTCGCACGAATCGCCGCCGGAACCGGTACCTGACCACGGGACGGCTGAGGTTGCGTAGGCAATAGCCGGCGCAAGCAAGAACTCTTGGGGCTCGAGCTCAGCGGCCACCCAGGCCACAGAGACCGCCCTATCGGACTTGCGCCGAGTCACCCTGACATCACCCCAACTGGGTGAACGCGAGCGGGAGCCTTTCCCCTAGCAGCGAACCGCGGCCACCCCGGATGGTGAGCGTTGCATTCTCGTGACTGACTGGGACTGGAACTGGGCTAGCCGCCGCTGTAGGTCTGCAGCTGCCCCTGGGCGCTGGAGTAGACACTGTTGCCGCTGGCGTAGGTGTCGAGGATCGCCACCCCGAGCTCCTTGGCCAGCCCGAGGACCCTGGCCTGGCCCGGCCCACTCGCCGCCCAGCTCGGCCACCTTGCCGGGCCCGAGCGGGTGGTCGAAGTTGCGCCCGCCCACCCGCTGACGTGCCTCGAGGACCACCAGCGACCGACCCGCCGCGCGCACCGCAGTAGCGGCGCTGAGTCCAGCGAGGCCAGCGCCCACGACCGCGACGTCGTAGACCTTCGGACAGGGCGCGTGGTGCCGCCGCCTCGTCGCGGCCGGCGCGTCCGCCTCGCCGAGCGCGCCGGCCGCTGCCGCGGCCAGCCCGCCAGCGATCACCTCTCGCCGCCTGAGGCCTCCTCCGCTCGCAGCGCGCAAACTAACGCGGAAAAGCGGCGTCGAGCTTCACTCGCCGGTCACCTCCGGCGTGCGCGATTCACAATCGCTCACGGAGCAGAGAAGACCGCCTCTCACGCCGCGACGCGAACCTCGCCCGACCGAACAAGGGAACCCCCTCGCGCGGGTGCGCCGAGACTGCCTCGGCGCCATGGAGAAAGGATGGTCGACATGACGTAGACGCGACAAGTTCAGGGCGGCCTGCCGGTGTGAGTCCGGTCCGGGGAGACGCCTGGGTCGCGGTACGGGCGATGACGCAGCTCGGCGTCCGCTACACCGACGCCGAACTCGGCGACATCGTCCATCTGTGGCGCTGCGTCGGCCACTTTGTCGGCGTCGACGACGACCTCCTCCCAGCAACACCCGACGACTACGCGCGAATCGAGGCGCTGTTTGCGCTCACCGCCCCCGGTCCCGACGAGGGCGACCGTGCGTTTGTCGCGGCCATGACCAGCTTCCAAGCCGCCGAACTCGCGCGCCTGCTACCCGCTTCCTGGGCGCCAGCGATCATCCACGGGCTCCAACGCGCATTCATCGGCGACAAGGCAGCTGACGGCCTCGCGATCCCTGACACATGGTGTAAGCACCTGCCACGCGTGCCCGGGCCGCTCACCGCCGCGGCGTATCAGGCACACGACACGCTCTTCCCGGACGGCAAAAACCGGCGCACCATCCGCGGCTACCGCACGCAGGCGAAGACGCTCGAACGGCTACGAAACGACCACGCCGTCAGACACGAACTCGTCGACGACACGCCCGAGACCTGCGGCACGACCCAGACCTGCGGTCAGCGTGCTCAGGCATTATCGGCACCCGACGGCGCATCTCTACGATTTTGACGACGCTACAGGTCGACCGAGGCCATCCCCGACTCGTCGTAGCGCTCGCCGGCTACCGCCGGCAGCTCGGCGTCGATTCGCTGTAGGTCGTCGTCGGTCAGCTCCACGTCAATGGCGGCGGCGTTCTGCTCGAGATAGCTTCGCCGTTTCGTGCCGGGAATCGGGACGAGGTCCTCACCCTGGGCGAGCACCCAGGCCAGCGCGAGCTGGGCCGGCGTGATCCCCTTCTCCTCGGCCATCTCCGCCACCTTGGCCGCGAGTCTCAGGTTGGCCTCGAGGTTCTCGCCGGTGAACCGCGGCCCGTTACGACGGAAGTCGTTCGCGTCGAGGTCGTCGGGGGAGGTGAACCGCCCGGACAGGAACCCCCGGCCCAGCGGCGAGTACGGCACAAAGCCGATGCCCAGTTCGCGACAAGTCGGCAGCACCTCGCGCTCTGGATCGCGGCTCCACAGTGAGTACTCGGTCTGCACGGCCGTGATCGGATGAACCGCGTGAGCTCGGCGGATGGTGTCGGGCGCGGCCTCGCTCAGCCCGATGTGGCGCACCTTGCCCTGCTCGACCAGCTCCGCCATCGCGCCGACTGTCTCTTCGATCGGCACGTTCGGATCGACACGATGCTGGTAGTACAGGTCGACATGATCGGTGCTCAGCTGCCTCAGCGAGATGTCGATCGAGCTGCGTACGTGGTCGGCCGATCCGTCGAGCGGGCCTGTGGTCGACAGGTCACCGGGCGTGGCGTTGTCCATGCGCCTGGCGAACTTGGTCGCGATCACGTACTCGTCACGGTGCCCCTTGATCGCGCGGCCGACCAGCTCCTCATTGGTGAGCGGGCCATACAGCTGCGCCGTGTCGAGGAAGTTGATGCCGAGCTCGAGTGCGCGCTGGATCGTCGCGGTCGACTCGGCTTGGTCCGTCGACCCGTAGAAGGCCGACATTCCCATGCATCCGAGCCCCAACGCCGATACCTCGAGTGAACCGAGCCTGCGCGTCTTCATCGCTACTCCAATCTGTTCGTATCGAGAACCACCATAGAGCGCAGCCGCCAGTCGCCAGCGACCCCCTCGCCGTCAGCTAGTCAACCTGAACCAGCGGGAAGCCAAGCTCCGCGAAGTGCCGCCGGACGTCGTCGCGGTTGATCTCCTCGTAGAGCTCCGTCTTCCGCGGAATCGGCTCTTTGCCCTTCATGATTGGGCGCCAGGCCTCTTGCGGCGACACCTCCGGCAGTCCGTCAGCCTCGATGTCGTTTCGCACGAAGTAGACGTTCGTCCCGCGAGGCACCGAGCCGACCAAGCGGTACCCCTTGCGTCGTGCGAGAGCGGCGTAGGCCCCGATGCTGGCGCCGTGGTAGCCACGGGGATAGGCCCGGCGCCCGTCATCTCCCCTGGCCTTGCGCGAGAAGTCGGCCCGGTATGGGATGGTGACGGCTGCGTCGCGGCCGAATAACGGGTTGAACTCGCAGATCACGACGCGTGGCCGGGTCGGGAAGGCGTCCCACAGCCAGTAGTCGACCCCGTCAAGGTCGATTCCGAGGTAGTCCAGGTCCCGGTCTGCGATCGACCATCCCCACACGGCGGAACACCTCGACGGTGATCCCGTCCTCACCGTGCTGGGACATGATCTTGTGCTCGTAGTCCTCGAGCGGAAGGCCTTCGGGGCGCGCCAGCAGGTCACCGACGATCCGCTCGACGTCGGGCAGGACGAATGCCTTCCGTCGATCGCTCAGCCGTCGCAGGCGACGGCTGGACGTCTCCGCGCGTCGTGCCTGGATTCTGAAGTTTGCTGCTCCTCCGAGGTCACGTCGAAAGCCCGACCGCGACTCTACTTAGGCGCCGACACCCCGCCGGACGCCGGCCGGCGAACACCGCGAACCGGCCGCCGCGCCCGCGCCCGCGCCACGCTAGCGATGGGCGATACTGGGGCGTGATGGGTTCCACGTACAACGAGGGATCCCGACGCCTTCAGGACGCCTTCGACACGCGCCGGCTCGCCGACCGCCTCGACGAGAAGTTTGTCCAGCGGGGCTACATCGACGCGGACGATCGCGCGTTCATCGAGCGGATGGACATGTTCTTCCTGGCCACAGCCGACGCCGACGGGCGGCCCCAGTGCTCGTACAAGGGCGGCGCCCCCGGCTTCGTCCGCGTCCTCGACGAGCACACCGTCGCGTTCCCCAACTACGACGGCAACGGGATGTACGTCTCGATGGGCAATGCCCTCGTCAACCCGCACGTCGGCATCCTCTTCGTCGACTTCGTCTCCACGCGCCCGTCGCGGCTGCGCCTGAACGGCGTGGCAAGCATCGACGAGCGCGACGAGCTGATGGAGGCCTACCCGGGCGCACAGTTCATCGTCCGGGTACGCGCGACGCAGGTCTTTCCCAACTGCCCGCGCTACATCCACCGCATGACGCTCGTCGAGCACTCGCGCTTCGTGCCGCGCACGGGCGTCGAGACGCCGATCCCGGCGTGGAAGCGGGCCGACTGGGCGTGCGACGTCCTACCTGCGCAAGACGATCAGGCCGGCCAGAAGTCCTGAACGAGCTCGGCGTCCTCGCGGGCGTCCTCGATGCGCACCGACACGATGATGAGCTCGGCATCCTCGGGCCCGTCGTTCCACACCGACCGCACGACGCCCGGCGCGACCCGGACGGCCGTGCCGTCCGGGACGTCGACGACCTCGTCGTCGAGCTTGAACTGCAGCGTTCCCGACATCACGAAATAGATCTCCTCCTGGGTCTTATGCCGGTGGCCGTAGCTGCCCTTGCCGCCGGACTGCGGCGGCATTACGCGGTGCGTGAACGCGACCTGCGTGGTACCGAGGTGCTCGGTTAGGAAGCGCATCGCGCCCGGGTACGTGCCGCCGAACGCGTCGGGAACGTCCTCAAGTCGCCGAATCGTGGAGTCGCTCATGCCGCGACTCTAACCCACGGTCGCTGGGCCGATGCGGCGCCATGACTCCCGGCGCATCAGCCGTGCCGAGGTCGAGAACCGTGCGCAGCGGTCCGGGTTCTGCGAGCTCGAGCGCCCGGACCGCGCTGCCGTAGAACGCGTCGAAGCAGGGGAGCAGCTGACGGCGCGAGTAGCTAGCCGCTTCTGCGTCGGACATCGCTGTGGTGGCGTTGGCCATAACGGACGACCGTACGTTATCACGAACGACAGCCGGTGCGAGAGCACCGGCCTCGGGTTCGTGGCTGACCGTCCGCGCACGGATCCACCACCTCGCCGGTACGAGCGGCACCGGATATACCGCCAACTTGATCTTGAGCAGCGGCTTTTAGCGGGGGGTAGCCCCCCTTCGCGTCGGTGGGCGGACATCAAGATCGGGGAGCATGCTGCGGCCGCTGCCGTAAGGTCCCTCGATCGTTATGGACGTCAGCGCCCCGCCGGATCCCGCTGTCGACTCCCTCGGCGTCGTGGCGGAAGCCGCGGAACGCGCGGGGGAAACGTTCGACCTAGCCGCCCGCCATCTCGACGGATCGCTCGTCGATGTGCTGCGGATCTTGGGCTTCGACAAGGAGTTTCGGTCGGCGCGGGGCTCGTACCTCTACGACGTCGCCGGCCGTGGCTATCTCGACTTCCACACGGGCGAAGGCTTCGCCAGCCTCGGTCACAACCACCCCGATGTGCGCGATGTCATGCACGCCGTCCTGTCCGCGGACCTGGTGGATGGCGTCCAGATCAACCACTCGGTCCTGGCCGGCATGCTCGCCGAAGCCCTTTCCGAGCGGTTGCCGCGCGATCTGGATGCGATGTTCTTCACGAGCTCGGGGGCCGAGGCGGTCGACTCGGCGATGAAGTTCGCGCGCGCGGCGACCGGCCGGCCCCGACTGCTGTCGTGCGACTCGAGCTTTCACGGAGTCACGCTGGGGCCGCTGTCGTTGATCGGAGATGACTTCTTTAAGGAGGGGTTCGGGCCCCTGCTTCCGGGATGCGCACGAATCCCGTTCGGCGACCTCGCCAGTCTGGAAGCGGAGCTTCGCTCGGAGGACGTCGCGGCCTTCATCGTCGAGCCGATTCAAGGACGGGCTGTGACCCTGCCTCCCGACAGCTACCTGCAGGAGGCTGCGGCGCTGTGCCGGCGCTATGGCACGTTGTTCGTGATCGACGAGGTCCAGACCGGACTCGGACGGACGGGCTGTTGGTTCGCGCTCGAGCACTGGGGACTGCAGCCGGACTTCGTCCTGATCGGGAAGGCGCTCAGCGGCGGCTACATGCCGGTCGCGGCGATGGTCACGACCCGCGAGATCTACGACAAGGCCGTGGGCACGCTCGATCGCTGCTACGTCCACCAGTCGACCTTTGGCCGCAATCGGCTATCGATGGCGGCAGGCCTGGCGACATTGCGGATCATCGAGCGCGACGGCCTCCTCGACCATGTCGCGCACGTGAGCGATGTGCTGTTGACCGGGCTCGGAGAGCTTCAGGCTCGGTACGAAATGATCAAAGAGGTACGCGGGCGCGGGCTGATGATCGGGATCGAATTGGGCGCGCCGCGCTCCCGGATCGGACGCCTGAACTGGCGCCTGGCGCACATGGCGAGCGAGGGGCTGTTCCCGCAGCTGATCGTGATTCCGTTGCACCGCGAGCACGGCGTGATCACGATGGCAGCCGGCAAGAACGATGTGATCAAGCTGCTGCCCCCGCTGACACTCTCGGAGTCAGAAGCGGAGAACTTCCTCGATGCGATCGGCGCGGTACTCGCCGATTGTCACCGCTCCTCGAGCAAGAACTGGAGCATCGTGCGCGATATCGCGGTCGCGACGATGGGCCGGCGCGACGCCGAGAACAAGGTGACAGCCAAGCCGACGAACGGGCACAAGCGGTGTGCTCCGACACGCGACGGCGGCTGCCTCGTCACCGGCGCAACCGGATTCATCGGTGGCCACCTCGCGGAGCGCCTCGTGCAAGAGGGTGTTCCGGTGCGCTGCCTCGTGCGCGCCACGAGCGACACGTCGCTGCTCGAGAAGCTCGACGTCGAGATCACGGTTGCCGATCTGGTGGATGCGGATTCGGTGGCACGCGCCGTCAACGGGTCCCGTTACGTATTTCACTGCGGCGCGCTCGTATCCGATTGGGCCACGGCCGACGAGATCGCGACGATCAACGTCGTCGGCACGCGCAACGTGCTTCAGGCAGCGATCGACGGGTCCGTCGAGCGCTTTGTTCACTTCAGCACTACCGACGTCTATGGCTATCCCGGCGGCGCGCCCGTCGACGAGACCCACGAGGCCGGACGGTTTCGGAACTGGTACGCGCAAACGAAGCTTGCGGCCGAGGCCGAGGTCCGTCGAGCCGAGCAGGCGCACCGGATGAACGCCGTGATTCTGCGCCCGGCGACGGTCTACGGACCTCGTTCCACGGAGGTCGTCGGCGAAATCGCGCGCGCGATTCGCGCGGGCAACATGGTGCTCGTCGACCGCGGTCGGGCGATCGCCGGGCTCTGCTACGTCCACAACCTCGTCGACGCCGCGATCCTCGCACTCCGCGACGAGGCGGCGCCGGGGAACGCGTTCAACATCACCGACGGGCTGGACGTCACCTGGAAGCAGTTCACCAGCGGGTTAGCGGACGGGCTCGGTTGTTCGAGCGTCCGCTGGAGCATGCCGTACTGGATGGCGAACGGGATTGGCTTCTCACTCGAGCACGGCTACCGGTTCGTGCGCAGGGCCACACACCTGTCGTGCCCGCCCCTGCTCTCCCGGCAGGCGGTGCAGGTGCTCGGCAGGGATCAGAACTTCTGCAACCGCAAAGCGCGCGAGCTGCTCGGATGGGAACCGCGGGTCAGCTACACCGGCGGGCTCGAGGCGACGCTTGCCTGGTTGCGCGACGACTATCTCGAGGCCTGATCGCCGCGCGCGCGTAGCCGCGCCCGCTCGTCCGTTTGCACGATCCGCCCCGAAAAGCGCACCGCGGTTGTGAATCGTGGGTTAATGGCCCCGGGCTCCCATGACCGGGATCGGATTGAAATCTCTGCTCGCGACGGTCGCGATGCTGCTGACGCCCGCGGGCGGTTACCACGGGCACTATGTGCACGGACGGGCTGCGTCGTTCCGCGTCGGCGTGGCGGTGGCCAACTTCACGCCGCCGGCGTTCGGCCACGTGCCGGGGGGTGATCCGGCCAACTGCGCGCATCCGGCGCCGTACAACGGGGCGCGGAAGTTCGCCTTCGAGGAACCGTACGTCGATGCTCAGCACCACGGCCATTACGACCAGGGCGACCCGTTCGTTGACTGCAATCACAACGGCCGCTGGGACGGCAACCTGCTCGGCGGCGGCGGGAACACTCCGCGCTACTTCGATCACGTCGCCGATCCGGTCACGGCGCGGGCGATGGTGGTCTCCAACGGCCGGCAGACCGTCGGCGTCGAGGTGGTCGACCAGGAAGGTCTGTTCAACGTCTACCAGGAGCGGATCCGCGCCAAGGTCCGTGCGGACGGGTACCGGCTGAGCAACGTCTTCATCTCCGCAACGCACGATGAGTCGGCGCCCGACAGCATGGGCCTGGGAGGGGTCTCGCAGACCACCTCAGGGGTTAACAACTACTGGGCCTCCTACCTCGTCGACCAGGCGGCGAAGGCGGTCGAGCGGGCGTATCGGGCCCGGCGGCGCGCGACCATCCGCTACACGGAGGTGCTCGAGCCGTCGAACGTCCGCCAGTGCTGGTCCTCCTACCCGTACGTCGACGACCAGCACATACCCGTGCTCCAGGCCGTCGACGCCCGCGGTCGAACGATCCTGACGCTGGCCAACGTCAGCCAGCACGCCGAGACGCTTGGCTTCAACGGCGGCACGTCGGCGCTCGACGCCCAGAACAATTGGGTCTCCGCGGACTGGATCAACTTCTTCCGCAGCTCGCTGCAGCAGCGACTCGGCGGGGTGGCGATCGAGATGGCCGGTTCGGTGGGCTCGGTCGAGAGTCCCGAGGTGTATCCGTGGGCGATTTCGCGGACCCCGCAGCAGTACATCGACGCCAGTCATCCGGCCGGATGCCGCACGCTGTTCAACACCCGACGCGGGCCCGACACGGCTGGCGCGTTCCACGTTCCGCTCGGCTACTCCGGCGAAACGAAGGCGTTCGGCACCGACTTGGCGCGGCCGATCATCCAGGCGCTCAGCTCCGGCGAGTACCACAACTCGCAGACCAACACGATCTGGGGCGCGCGCGCCAACATCTGCGTCAAGCTCCAGAACGAGCTTTTCGTGCTCGGCGCCGCGGTAGGGGTGTTCGCCCAGCGCCCGGGCTACAACGCGAACTGCACCGCCGCCTCGAGGGTCGCGGCGAACGGTGCCACGTCTGGCCAGTCGCTCCGCTCACAGGTGGCGGCGTTCCAGATCGGCGACGGGCAGTTCATCTCGGTTCCGGGGGAGGTGTTCCCATTCACGTTCCTGCGCGGATTCCTCGGTCCGCAGGACATGCCCAACCAGACCCCGTCGCTGCCGCCGTGGCTGCTTCCGCGCATGAACGCCCCGTTCCGGTTCATCGACGGGCTGGGCGAGGACATGCTCGGGTACATCTTCCCGGCGGGCAACGCGGTGGGGATTCCCACGGCGAGCAACCTCGACCCGTCCTCGGACGATCGTTTCGGCTGCCATCACTCCGACGACTCCGAGTCGACCTCCGCCCAGGCCGGCAACATCATCGGCGACGCGCTCGTGCGGCTGCTCGCCCGCAACGCGGGACGCGTGGAGCAGATCGTCCGAGGCCGCTACGTCCTGCCGTCGGGCACACGGTCGCGCGACCCGCTCGGCGGCCCTGAGATCAAGTGCACGAGCGACCAGACGTTCCGCGCCGCCCGTCGCGCGGTCGGCGTGCAGCTCGCCGGCGGACACGTCGTGCGCCCAAAGCGCTGGATGTCGCTCAGCGGCCTGCCGCAGCGCGTCCCGGACCGCGACACGCGCGGCTATTTCGACGCGAGCGGGAGCCGGGTCTGGATCGACGTGTTTCCACCGCTGAGCTGACCTGCTCGTGCCCGGCTTGCGCCGCGATCCGCCCCTATTTCGCAAGACCGCGCCGCCATACATTCGCGCCGTGGGCGTAGTTCGAGGGCTTCGTGGGGCCTCGCACCGGATCCTTGGCCGCGCAGTGCACCGCAACGGTGATCGATCGGGTCCTCCGCTGCGACGAGCAATATGACCGCGGGCAACTCGATGCGCTGCCCGACCTGTTCCTCGAGTGGAACCAGGACCATCCGATCGAAACCGTGTCATCGCCGCGGATCGGGATGGTTCGCGGCCCGTACATGCACTGGCGGACCGGAGACCACCGGCCCGGCGGTGTCCTGTTCGTGCGGGGCCCGGGAGCCAAACCCGTCGCCGAGCTGCCGCCGCTGGAGATTCAGGAGCTCGGGGCTGCCTCGCGGTCTCGGGCTCGAGGTTGCGCAGCCGGTCGAGGCGGTTGGGCTTGGTCGCGTCGTGCTCGACCCCGTAGCCGTGAAGCTCTTCCAGCAGCGCGGAGACCCGTTCGTCCACTGTCGCGCGATTCGGCTCGGCGAACGGGTCACCTGCACCTGTGACTTCTGGGTAACCGGCTTTCCCGCTGAACTGTGATTTGGCGCACTAAGGGTCCGGCGGCGGAAGGTAAGGCCTCGGGGGCGCGTCAAAGGGGAGAACGGCCGATGGCAGGGGCGTGTCTTACGCGTAGCGTCAGGCGCGTCGGCGTCGTGTACCCGGAAGGAGTAACGATGCACAGCCATCTGAGTCAAACGCTCGCGGCCGAGCGCAGCCGGGAACTGCGCGACGGCGGCCTGCGAGCCAGCCTGAACGCCCAACACGTCGGAGGCAAGCAGCCGGACCCGCGGCCTGCCCGGATCGCGCGACTGCGCATCCGCTTCGCGCGGCTAACTGCCCGATTCGCGGAGACGGGGTCATGAGCGCGGTGCCGGTCGTGGCCACGGCCACGTTCCCCGACGTGTTCATCTTGCCGAGCGGGACGAGGCTCGTCCTCCGAGCGGTGGAGCGCGCAGATCGCGAAAGGATCCACGCGCTCTTCCGCCGGCTCGGCGAGGAGTCGCGTTACCGGCGCTTCCTCTCGCCGAAGCGCGAGCTGAGTCAGCCCGAGCTTGCGTATTTGAGCGACATCGACCATTTCTCCCACGAGGCGATCGCGGCGGTCGACCGGCGCGACGGCTCGTTCGCGGGCGTCGTCCGGGTGATACGTCGCACGGACTGGTGGGAGGCGGCGGACATGGCGATCGAAGTCGCCGACGATCTCCAGCACATGGGCATCGGCAGCTGCCTCACCGCGAGGATGCTCGAGCGCGCGAGGGAGATCCACTTCACCGCCCTGACCGCGACGACGCTCCGTGAAAACGCTGCCGCCCGGAGGCTGCTGAAACGGTTCGGCTTCACCCCCATCGCCAGCACCGGCCGGGAGATCGAGTTCGAGCGCGAGCTCGGCTTCACCGGCGGCACACTTGCGGCTTGAGAGTGAACGGCGCGTGTGACCTAGCGGTGGCGACGAAGCCGGTCGCCTGACCGCGGAGTTGCGTCAGCCGGGCCCGCGCGTATACCTATTGCGGCATGCGCGTGGGCATCGCTGACCACTTCGGCTGGGCGATCGCGGTCACCGCGACGCCGGAGTACGAGGTGGTCGATCGCCGTCGGATTGGCCTGATCGAACCCGATGTGTCGGAGGCGCCGATCCATTATGAGAGCCGACGGCTCGACGTCGCCGGGACGGCCGCCCTGGTCGCACGGGCGCGGGCATCGATCGCCCGGCCGCTGATCCGAGCGCCGGGGTCGAATATGCTGGCGCCTGTTGCCGCTGGTCTATCGGCTCCTGTACTTGGTGGGGTTCACGCCGTGGGACACCGGCACGGTCCCTGACGAGCTGACGAAGCTCGTCGAGGGAGAAGGCGCGCTTGCGGCAGGACGTGCGCTCGACATCGGGTGCGGTACGGGGACCCAGTCCGCCTACCTCGCCAAGCACGGCTGGCAGGTCACGGGAGTCGACGCGGTCGAGCGGCCGCTCCGGGAGGCGCGCGCACGCGCCGCCGCCGGCGACGCGCCGGTGCAGTGGCTCCTCGGTGATGTCACCCGGCTCGCGGAGCTCGGGCTCGAACCCGGTTACGGCTTGTTGTTCGACCGTGGCTGCTTCCACGGCCTGAACGCCCAGCAGCGAGCGGCCTACGCCGCGGGAATCACCGCCCTCGCCGAGCCCGGCGCGACGATGCTGATGATGGTCCTAGCCCGTCGCTTTCCGGCCTGCGCGAGCACGTCGGCGGCCGAGAGCCAGCCCGGCGTGTGTCCCTCCCGGACCATCTGTCGCATCAGCGATTGGAGCAGCTCGTTGACCGGCGTCGGCACACCGACGAGGCGTCCCTGAAGGACGATCTCACCGTTCAGATAGTCCGTCTCGACGCTGCCCGTGCCGCGGGCGATGCTCTGCCACGTCGAGCCGCCGGCGCGAGGCTGGCCTCCGTGCCTCGCACAGCGTGCGGCAGCGGTCATCGACGCCGCTCGGATAGCGCCCGATGTCGATCTGGCCGGTGAGCGCCGCCCCGTACGCCTCGACGGCGCCGGGTTCGAGGTGGGCGGTCGGCGCCATCACCACCGCTCCGTACACGTCCGAGAAGATCCGCAGCGCGAGCCGCTCGTTCTCGACGCCGTTCTGCAGGCACACGACCGGCGTGCTGGTCGGCGCGGCGTCGCGGAGCGCCAGCAGTGCCGTCGAGCTGTCCTGGCTCTTGGTCGCGAGCAGGACGACATCGTCGGGCGAGAAGCGCATCTTGCGCGGGCCGCGGATCACCGGGATCCGCAGCGTGACGCGCTCCGTCGGCGTCTGGAGCGTCAGACCCTCCGCCGCGATCGCGTCTCTATGAGGCCCTCGTGCGATCAGCACGACGTCGCGGCCGGCCTGGCTCAGCCGCGCGCCGACCACTCCGCCGATCGCGCCCGCACCGAATACGGCGAATCGCATGGCCTACAAGCCGCCAAGCACTCGGGATTCCAGCCACTTGTTGCGGAAGGCGCCGCGCGGGTCCAGCCGATCCAGGAGCGCGGAGAAGTCGCCGAGTCGTTCGTACATCGGCCCGATCGTTTTGGCATCGGCGAGGAACAGCTTGCCCCAGTGCGGCCGCGCCTCGAACGGGGCGAGCGCCCGCTCGACTTCTACCAGCAGGCGCTTCACCCGATCCGGCTCGCGCTTTAGCGTGAAGTGGATCGCGACGGTGTCCTGACCGTACTGAGGACTCATCCACAACTCGTCGGCAGCGATCGTCCGGATCTCGCTCACCAGGATCAGCGGCCGGATCTCCGAGCCGAGCTTCCGGACGGCGCGGATCGCGGACACCGCCTGCGATCTGGGAACGATGTACTCGGATTGAATCTCGGCGCCGCTACTCGGCGTGAAGCCCATCCGGAAATGGGGCAGCCGTTCGGACCACGGCCCCGGCACTCCCAGCTGAGGCGTGCTGTTGATCGGGTCGAGCCCGACGATCACGTGCACGTCTTTGGTTGCGGCGGTCGCGCCGAAGAAGTCGGTCCGGTCCGCCTCTGACTCCTCGGTGACGCGGTTCTTGACCCACACCTGGTCGACAGCCTCGCCCCACCGCGTGAAGATGCTGACGCTGTAGCCACTCGAGGTGATCGCGTCGAAGTGCTCGAACAGCTGCTCCCAGCGAAGCCCCTCGAACACCCGCTGACTGATCCGGTAGGCGGGCTCGAGATCGAGCGTCACACGCGCCACCGCCCCGACCGCTCCCAGGCCGACGACGGTGCCTTCGAAGTCAGGATCTCCCCGAGCAAGGGTCAGCACGTTACCGTCGGAGGTCACGATCTGAAGTCCGGCCACGGCAGTCGCGAGGTTGCCGCTGCGGTCGCCGGAACCATGCGTCGCGGTGGAGACAGCGCCGGCAACCGCGATGTGCGGCAGCGACGCCAGGTTCGCGAGCGCCAGGTGCTCTCGGTTGAGGTCGGCGACGAGATCGCCGTAGCGCACGGAGCCGCAGAGCGAGACGGTGCGGGCGTCCCGGTCGACGACGACATCGGGGTCCATGCCGGCGAGCGTCACCAGCTCTTCGGAGTCGACGATGCCCGAGAACGAGTGGCGCGATCCTAGGACCCGCACACGGGGCAACGCACCGACGAGCTCCTGCAGCTGCTCAAGCGTCGCCGGGGCGTGGATCGCACGCGCCCGGTAGGTGTAGTTGCCCGCCCAGTTGGTCGGTGTCACCGGTGCACCGTAACCGAGCGCGCTCACACAGCGGGCCGTAGCGGCGACTCGTCCGCTAAGCCTCGTACAGCGTCTCGTCGCGCCCGGTGAGCGGCACGAACGTGACGACGAGCCGGCCGTCGTCGAGCACATCGATGCGGCTGAACCCGCCGAGCCTATTCGGACCTGTTCCGCGAGCGACGGATCCGCGCGGCCAGAACCCCGGCGGCCGGATTGATGACGATCAGCGTGAGCCAGAACAGCCGCGCGGTCGACGGCGCGGCCGCGTACGCGATCGGGATCGAGACGAGGAACACGAGCGCTGGGGCCGAGCCAATTGCCACCGTCTGCCGCCACTCGATGGCGCTGGGCGCGTGGTCCAGTAGTCCGTCCCGGGCCGCGGTGACCCAGACGAGCGTGAACAGGCACGACACCGCGACGATGTCGAGCGCCATCAACACCGTCGGGAGCGGGAGGTCGGCGACGTCGGGGTCCCCGACCGACGACGTGGTGAAGGGCATCAGCACGATTGCGGCCAACAAAGCCAGGTTGACGACGAGCGTCCGCGAATTGATCGTCTTGAAGCTCGCCACCATGCGGTGGTGGGCGAGCCAGTAGCTGGCGATCACCCCGAATGCGATCAGGAACGCGAGGAACTGCGGGCCGACCGCGTCGTAGAGCGCGGACGGGCTCTTGAACGCCTTCGACGGGTTCCCGACGTCGAGGGTCGTGACGATCAGCGTCAGCGCGACGGCAAACGTCGCGTCGATGAACGCGACCGCGCGGTCGAATTCGGACTGCTCGCGCGAGAACCGCATCTAGCTGCCCCTCATCCCGTGGTCCGTTCTATCAGGACGCCACTGCGCGGTCGATCCCGGCTGGCTGACGCACACGATCTCGGCGCCGCCCGAAGCGACGCTGACCCAGGAGACATCGGCCTGGACCCCGATCCGCGCGCCGCATCCGTGGCCGTAGACGCCGCGCGCTCTCGCTAGCGTGCTGGCGCCTAATGCTGAGAACGATCAGGCGACTCGCGCTCGATGTATCGCCGGTGCGCGAGTCGCGCGACTACCGGCTGCTGTTCATCGGCCAGATCGTCTCGAACCTCGGCACCCAGGCGGCGCTGGTCGCGCTGCCGTACCAGATCTTTGTGGTGTCGCACTCGGCGGCGCTGGTCGGCCTGCTCGGCCTGTTCGAGCTCGGGCCGATGATCGTCGTGTCGCTCGTAGGTGGCGCCCTCGCGGACCGCTACGACCGTCGCCGCCTGCTGGCGATCGCGCAGCTGGCCGTGATCGCGGCGGCGGGCGCGCTCGGGGCGGCGTCGCTCGCCGGTAACCCTCCGGTCGCCGTCGTGCTCGTGCTCGGCGGGCTGCTCGCAGGCGGAGCGGCGCTCGACGGCGTGACCCGGGCGGCGATCATCCCGAACGTCCTCGGGCCGGAGAACCTGCGCTCCGGACTGGCGCTCAACTTCGGCATCTACCAGGTGACCGGGATCGTCGGGCCAGCGATCGGGGGTCTGTTGATCGCCGCCACCAGCGAAGGCGTCGTCTACCTTGTCGACGCCGCCTCGTGTCTGGCGATGCTCGCCGCGGCGCTCGCGATCGCGCCACAGCGGCCGGTCGGCGCCGAGCACCCACCGGTGCTGCACTCGATTGCGGAGGGGCTGCGGTTCGTGCGCTCCAATCGGGCGCTCGCGGGCAGCTTCGCAATCGACCTAGTCGCGATGACGTTCGGGATGCCACGAGCGCTGTTCGCGGTGCTGTCGCTGACCGTGTACCACGCGGGTGCGGCCGGTACCGGGGCGCTGTATTCGGCCGTTGCCGCCGGCGCGACGCTCGCGGTGCTGAGTTCCGGGTGGATCCGCCATGCGAGGCGGCTCGGGCAGATCGTGATCGGCGCCGTGCTCGTCTGGGGAGCGGCGATTGCAGTCGCCGGGCTGGTCAACACGATCGGGCCGGCGATCGCACTGCTCGCGCTCGCGGGCTTCGCCGACAGCGTCAGCGCGGTCTGCAGGACGACGATCAACCAAACCGTCACGCCGGACGAGCTCCGCGGGCGGATGAGCGCCGTGTTCAGCCTCGTGGTGACGAGCGGCCCGCGGCTCGGCGACATCGAGTCGGGCACCGTCGCCGGGCTGACGTCGGCGATGACGTCGGTCGTCTCCGGCGGGATCGCGTGCGTGGTCGGCGTAGGGCTGATCATGCTCGCGTTCCCCCAGCTCGCTGCGTACGGGACAGCGCACGGACCGCCGATCGCGACCCCGGCAGACAGCACGCCGTAGAGGCCGTCTCGGCCCGTCAGGTCGAGGGGACGACCTCGTGCTCCTCGCCGATCCACAGCGGCGAGTGCTCTAGGTCGATGAAGCGCCGCTCGTCCTCGAGCAGCTCGAGGGCGGCTTGCAGACCGGCGGGAGTCGAGACGACGGCGGCGACGTCGTCGAAGCTGTCCCACCACAGCTCGGCCTGGCCGTCGTACTCGTCGGGCTCGCTGCCGCGCGCGGCGCTCTGTGCGGCCGCGAGCTCGGATGCGCGCGCGTGCGTCTGGACATAGCGACGGATCCGGAGCGCCTCCGCGTTGCGTGCTACGAGGGGGGCGTGGTGATCGCGCCAGTACGCCTGGAACTCCTCGCGCGTCATCTCCGGTCGGCGCTTCAGGCTGAAGACGAGCTTGATCATCAGTCGGTGACCGCGTACCGCTCGCTGCCGACGATGTGCAGCGACAGGTACGGCTCGTCGCCGACGACCCAGCTGTCGTGGCCCGGCGGGATGTAGAAGAAGTCGCCGGCGCGCATCACGATCTCGCGCCCATCGTCCATCTTCGCAACGGCACTTCCACTTAGCACGAGGCCGACGTGCTCCACCCGGCAGGAGCTCTCGCCGGCCGCTGCTCCGACGTGCTCCGACCACTTCCAGCCGGGCTCATACGTCGCGCGGCCAAGCGTCGCCGGACCCACCTCGTAGAGCTCGAACTTCCCGTTCTCGAATGTCCGCACGTCGGCGGGGTCGTCGAAGTTCACGAGCGCGAGGTCCATCGTTGCGGGCGAGTATCTCAGGCGCAGTTCTCGCCGGTGGCCGGAGCGCTCCGGATTGGGACGTGTTCACGGGACTCACACATTGCACTCTCTACGCTGAGCCCGTGGAGATCCACCCGCTCGCCGAGCAGTTCGCATCCGTCGCCGACGTGTACGAGCGCGGCCGCCCGGACTACTCGCCGGCCGTCGTCGGCGCGATGGCCGCCGAGCTCGACCTCCACCCGGGCGACCCGGTCCTGGATCTGGCCGCCGGGACGGGAAAGCTGACGCGGGCGCTGCTCGCGTTCGGGCTCGACGTCGTCGCTGTCGAGCCGCAGGGCCCGCTGCGCGACAAGCTGGTGGAGAGGATCGGAGCCGACCGGGTCCGCGATGGTTTTGCCGAGGCGATCCCCCTGCCCGACTCCTCGGTTGCGGCCGTGACCGTCGCGGATGCGTTCCACTGGTTCGACCGAGAGCGGGCGCTCGCGGAGATCCGGCGGGTGCTCAGGCCCCGCGCCGGTCTCGCCGTGATCACGACGGTCCCGGACTGGAGCGGGGCGAGCTGGGCCCAGGAGCTCGGATCGATAGTCATGGCGGCCCGTCCCGAGCATCCACACTTCGACGGCCCGCCGTGGCAGGATGTGGTGCGGGCTGCCGGGGGATGGAGCGAGCCGCGTGAGGTGCGTGTGACCATCGACCAGCCGACCACGCCCGAACGGATCGTCGATCACATGGCCTCGATGAGCTGGATCGCCGCGCTGCCGTCCGATCAGCGGGACGCGACGCTCGGGAGAATCCGCGAGCTCGTGCTGTCCGGTGAGACGCCGGAGCGACTGCCGCTCCACGTGGTGGTTGGGCTCGCCACGGTCGCGTGAGGCTCCGGCTCGCTGGGGTGGCCGCGATCGCCGCGCTGGCCGTCGTGGCCGCGGGGTGCGGCGCGGAGAAGGCGCAACGGACGACGATCACCTCGCCCGCGTACGGTCCCCGGCCGGGCGACCCCCGGATCGCGGTCACCGTGTCGTCGCGGGCGCCGTCGATCCCGATCCCCCACTCCTACCTCGGGATCTCGACCGAGTATTGGGGGATCAACCACTTCGGCCAGTTCATGACCGACTACGAGCGAGTGCTGTCGCTGCTCCGCGTCCCCGGCGACGGGCCGTTCGTGCTCCGAATCGGGGGCGACTCCGCCGACCACGCGGTGCTCGACCTGCCGAGGGTGCGGCTCCCCGCCGGGATCTTCGACGTCCACGCGCACTGGTTGCGGCTTGTCAGCACGCTGGTCGACGCCCTGCACGCCCGTCTGATCTTCGACCTCAACGGGGTCACGGACACCCCGCTGATGGCGCGCGGCTGGGCGCACGCCGCGATGACCGAGCTCCCGCGCGGGAGCCTGATGGACTACGAGATCGGCAACGAGCCGGACCTCTACTCGCGGCGTTACTGGGCGAGCGTGTTCGCGCCGGTCGAGCCGCTGGTCCGGGATCTCCCCGACTTCGTGACCCCCACCAGCTACGTGAAGCTGTTCGGCACGTACTCGGCCGTGCTCTCGCGGATCTCGCCGCGCACCGGGCTGGCCGGGCCCGTCATCGCTTACCCGGCGGTGGCGTTGGACTGGATCTCGACGCTGCTCAAAGGGCCGCATCCCGATCTCACGCTGGTTAGCGCGCACGAGTACCCGTACTCCGGCTGCGTGCCGAAGCTGTCTCCGTCGTACGCGACGATCGGCAAGGTTCTGAGCGAGGACGCCACCGCCGAGATGGCCGCCGACGTCCGGCCGGCGGTGGTGCTCGCCCACCGCGCCGGGTTCCCGTTGCGGCTGACCGAGCTGAACTCGGTGACCTGCGGCGGCAGGCTTGGCGTCAGCAACACGTTCGCGACGGCGCTGTGGGCGCCGGACGCGCTGTTCGAGCTGATGCGAGCCCGCGTCAACGGCGTCAACATCCACGTGCGCGCGTACGCGATCAACGGCGCGTTCGGGCTCGGGCCGAACCGGATCGTCCCGCACCCGCTCCTCTACGGGATGATCCTGTTCGCGCGGATGCTCGGTCCGGACGCGCGACTGCTCGATGCGAAACTCGCGATCCCGGCGTCGCTTCACGTGAAGGCGTGGGCGGTACGGGTCGGCTCGAACGATCTTCGGGTGCTGCTGATCAACAAAGGCAGGCACAGGGTCCACGCCGCGCTGCGGCTGCCGGCGGTGGCGCGCGCGAGCGTCGAGCGTCTGCTCGCGCCGTCGGTCCGCGCGACCACCGGCGAGACGCTCGACGGCCAGCAGCTCGGGGTCCACGAGACGTGGGTCGGCAGGGCGACCGCCGAGACGATCAAGCCGTCGGCAGGCCGCTACGAACTGACGCTGCCACCGGGGAGCGCAGCGCTGCTGCGGGTTCAGACCGAGGCTCGGGCGCGATGAGATGAGAAGTCGGGCGAGCGCTTCTCGCCGAACGCCCGGACTCCCTCCTCGGCCTCGTCGGTCTCGAGGAACAGACCGAGTCCGCTGAACGCGAGCTGCCCGATCCCGGCGATGTGCTCGGTGTCGGCGTTGAAGGACTGTTTGAGGAAGCGGAGTGCGGTCGGCGACAGCGCGAGCATGTCGTCGGCCCACACGCGGACCTCGTCGCGGAGCTGGTCCGCCGGCACCACCTGATTGACGAGCCCCCACCGCTCGGCGGTCGCGGCGTCGTACTGGCGGCAGCGGAACCAGATCTCACGCGCCCGCTTCTCGCCGACGACGCGCGCCAGGTACGCGCTGCCGTAGCCCGCGTCGAACGAGCCGACTCGAGGGCCGACCTGCCCGAATCGCGCGTGCTCGGCCGCGATCGTCACGTCGCAGAGGACGTGGAGCACGTGTCCGCCGCCGATCGCGACGCCGTTGACCGCCGCGATCACGGGCTTCGGGACCTCCCTGATCAGCCTGTGAAGCCGCTCGATTTCGAACAGCCCCGACTCGCTCGGCCCGTAGTCCCCGGTCTCCGCGCGCTGCTTCTGGTCGCCGCCGGCCGAGAACGCGCGGTCGCCCACGCCGGTCAGGCAGATCACCCCGACTTCGCGCGACGCCCACGCGCGCGTGAACAGCTGGATCAGCTCGTCGACGGTGCGGGCCCGGAACGCGTTCATCCGCTCGGGGCGGTTAATCGTGATCCACGCGAGCCCCCGTTCGACCTCGAACGTCGTGTCTGTCAGCTCCACTCGATCTCCCTTCTCGTTTCAAGCCATCGTCAGGCCGCCGCTCACAGACAGCGTCTGGCCGGTGATGAATCCTGCCCGGTCGGAGGCGAGGAACGCGACCGCCGCGGCGATGTCGTCCGGCGTCCCGAGCCGCCGCATCGGCACCGCGCGCCGCATCGCCTCGATCACGTTCGCGCCGCGGTCGCCGGCGCCCGCCATCTGCTCGAGCATCGCCGTCTGCGTCGGTCCGGGGCACACCGCGTTGACCGTCACCTGATGACGCGCGACCTCGCGCGCGAGCGTCTTGGTGAACGCGACGACGCCTCCCTTCGCGCCCGAGTAGACCGCCTCCAGCGAGGAGCCGACTCGCGCGGCGTCGGACGCGATGTTGACCACCCGCCCGCGCTCCGCGGCGACCATCGAGGGCACGACCCGATGACACAGCCGCAGGCAGCCCTTCAGGTTGATCTCGATGACACGGTCCCAGAACGGCTCGTCGGTCTCGAGGAACGGATGGAACTCGTCCCAGCCCGCGTTGTTGACCAGGATCTCGATCGGGCCGGCCCGGTCCTCGACGTTGGTCACCGCCGCGGCCACCGAGCCGGTGTCGGTGACGTCGAGCGCCACCGCGAGCCCGTTCAGCTCCCCGGCTGCCCGTTCGACTGCGGACGCGTCGATATCTGCGATGGCGACGAGATGACCGTCGGCCGCGAGCGCGCCGGCGACGGCGCGGCCGATGCCCCGCCCCGCGCCGGTCACGAGCGCGACCCGGCGGCTGGCGGCGGGGCTGGCCATCCCGGCAGTATCGCCCTACGCGGCCGAGAACAGCGCCCAGCTGCCGGGGATCCCCTTGAGCTCCTGCTCCCCGCGCGGGTCGAACTCGATCCCCGAGCCCGCGACCAGGTCCTTGACGGTCCGTGAGACGAGCACCTCCGACGGTTCGGCGAGCGCGACGACACGCGCGCCGATGTGGACGCCAAGCCCGCCGATGTCCTCGCCGATCAGCTCGCACTCCCCGGTGTGGATCCCGGCACGGATCTCGAGGCCGAGCGCCCGGGCGTCGTCGCTGATCGCGCGGGCGCAGCGAATCGCCCGCGCGGGCCCGTCGAACGTCGCGAGAAAGCCGTCGCCGACGGTCTTGATCTCCCGTCCCCGGTGGCGGAGGAGCTCCGCTCGCACCATCGCGTGATGGCGCTCGAGCAGCTCGCGCCAGCGGGCGTCGCCGAGCTCGGCTGCTCGCTTGGTCGAGCCGACGATGTCGGTGAACAGCACCGTCGCCAGCACCCGGTCGGGCTCGGGCACACTGCGCGCTCCGGTGAGGAACTCCTCGACCTCGGCGACGATCTCGTCGAGGTCCTCTCCGATCCATGGCCAGTGGTCTCGCCCCCCGAATACGACGAGCTGTGCGCCCGGAATCTGCTCGGCGAGGTACCTCGCGCCGCCGAGCGGTGCGACCACGTCGTCCCGGCGGTGCAGGATCAGTGTCGGGGCGCTGACCGCGCTGAGCGCGCCGCGGATATCGATCTGGGCGTTCATCTCCAGCAGCGCGACCGCGGCCGCCGGGCTCGCCGCCATCCGCTGGAACCGTCCCCACCATCGGCGAGTCGCGTCGTCGTGAGCTCGACTCGGCACGAACGCCCCCAGCCCAACCCCGGTTCCCCACCGCTCGCGATAGGCGTTGGCCGCGGTGTCGATGTACTCCTGCGTGGTTCCCCATTCGTAGTCTGGGCGCCGGAGGATGCTCGCGTACGAGCCCCACAGGGCCAGGTTGTTCGTTCGCTCGGGGTAGGTCGCAGCGAACAGCGTCGCAAGCGCGCCGCCCTCGCTGAAGCCGAAGATCGCCGCCCGCTCGAGTCCGGCGGCGTCCATCACTGCGCGGATGTCGTCCATCCGCTCCTCGACCGTCGGCAGTCTGTCGACGGGCACCCGATCCGACAGCCCGGTCCCGCGCTTGTCGAACTCCAGCACCCGCGCGAACCGACGCAGCGAGCCCAGCCACCGGGCAACTGCGGGGTCCTCCTCCCAGACCTCGAGATGCGTCACCCAACCGCCGACGTACACGAGGTCGATTGGCCCATTGCCGCTGAGCTTGTACGCGACATTTACGCCGTCGCTGTTCGCGTAGCGGATCTCGGCCGAGCCCTTCTCGACGGAAGCCATCCCCAATCGCAACTGTACCTCCGCCTTGAACTGGTCGCCCGTCGCCGTAATACTCGCTCGCCTTGTCCGGCAACACGGTCATCTGGGAGCAGTCCGGCGCCGTTGGGCGGATCACGCTAAACCGCCCGGAGACCCTCAACGCCTGGACGGGCGAGTTCGGCTCAGAGCTGCTGGAGCTGGTCCAGGGGCCGGCGGCGGACGACTCGGTCCGGGCGGTGCTGGTCACCGGTGCGGGCCGCGGGTTCTCCTCGGGGGCGGACCTGAAGGCGGGATTCGAGCCGGCCGAGGACGGAGGTCCCGACGTTCGCAGCGAGCTGCGCGACATCTACCACCCGGCGATCGCCGGGATCCGGCGCCTGCCGAAGCCCGTCGTGGCGGCCGTCAACGGTCCCGCCGTCGGGATCGGATGTTCGCTCGCGATCGCCTGCGATCTGGTGATGGCCGCCGAGTCGGCGTACTTCGGGCTCGCGTTCGTGAACATCGGGCTGATGCCGGACGGTGGGTCGACCGCATTCGTGCCGCCGGCGGTCGGTAAGGCGCGGGCGTTCCAGATGGCGCTGCTCGGCGAGCGGGTTCCCGCGCCGCGGGCGCTCGAATGGGGGCTGGTCAACTGGGTCCATCCGGACGATCGGCTGATGGACGAGGCGCAGGCACTCGTCGAGAAGCTCTCCGCGGGCCCGACGCGGTCCTACGCGAGCTCGAAGCGCGCGCTCAACAACTTCATCTACGGCGATCTCGACGCCCAGCTCGAGCTCGAGACAGAGCTCCAGCACGCACTCGCACGGAGCAAGGACTTTCTCGAGGGCGCGGTCGCGTTCGTGCAGAAGCGCCCGCCGGAGTTTTCCGGCGCCTAGCGTCAAAGGGGCATCCTCGACGCCCATGCCGCGCGTGGCAAACGGGAGGCGGGGGGCCGCTTCAGTAAACTGCCCGGCGCTTTGGTGTCCCGCCGCGTCGACGGACGCGCAGTTGGGTAGGAGGTTCCGCAGGGTGGTGTTTGCGGTTGTCCAGCCAGGCCGTTCCCAGTTGCTGCGTTTCAGGCGGTGCCCATAGAGCTGGTCGGAGACCCGCCGGCGGTGTCCGTGGACGAAGCCCCGACGGTCCGTCTGCAGCTGGAATCGAACCCTGAGACGCTCGCCCTGGTGCGGGGCGCGCTCGGCGGGATGGCGGAGCTCCTGTCGCTGGATGTGGAGCTGCTCGACGACCTGAAGACCGCCGTCAGCGAGGCGTGCAACAACGTCGTGATGCACGCGTACGGCGGCGACAGCGGACCGTTGTCGGTGTGTCTGTTGGTCGGGGAGGAGGAGATCGAGGTCTGGG
The DNA here is from genome assembly GCA_036490875.1 of Solirubrobacteraceae bacterium. GTDB lineage: Bacteria > Actinomycetota > Thermoleophilia > Solirubrobacterales > Solirubrobacteraceae > Palsa-465. Next base: position 90,793 of record DASXDA010000001.1, on the reverse strand, counting down.
TCCGCGACCAGGGCCAGGGGATCCCGGTCGAGGCACCGGCCGACGACAGGCTCCAGGGCGTGGGGATCCCGATCATGCGGGCGCTGGCCCAGCAGACCGCGTTCCGCGCGCTGGAGGATGGCGGCACCGAGGTCTGGCTCCAGTTCTCCGGCCGCCGGGACGGAAAACTCCTGTACGACCCACCGACCGCGCCCTCGCCGGAGGACGGCTGGACCGATCAGCTCTCGGGCGACGCGGTCGTGTCGCTGTCGCCGCTGACGTTCGTCAGCGGCGTGCTCGGCCGGCTCGCGCGGGCGCTCGCCGCCAGGGCCCGGTTCTCGCTCGACCGTTTCTCCGACGTGTATCTGGTAACCGACGCGCTCGCGGCGCACACGATGCAGGCGGCAAACTCGTCCAGAGTCGGGTTCGGGATCTCGACCGACACGCGCCGGCTCGAGCTGACGATCGGCCCATTCCACGGCGGCGCTAGCTCGGAGTTGATGGGAGCCGGCAAGAGCGAGGTCGGCTCCGCCCTGCGGCGGCTGACCGACGAGCTTGACGTCGCACGCGAGAACGGGAGCGAGTCGCTGCGAGTCGTGATGCTCGACTCCCGCGACGTGCGGTCAGCTTCCGGCGAGTAGCTCCTCGGGGGTGTCGACGACCGTCAGCCGGTCGGCGACGCCGGTCAGGCTCAGCAGCCGCTGTACCTGCTGCGGGCCCTTGACGATGGCCAGCTGCTTGCCGCGCTCGGTCGCCCGCTGGTGGGCTCGGACCAGCACGCTGAGTCCGGTCGAGTCCATGAACTCGAGCGTGCGCAGGTCGATGATCAGCAGCTCGACGTTCGACGATATGCCGCGGTCGAGCTCCTGCTCCAGCTCAGGGCTGGAGGCCAGATCGAGTTCCCCACTGACTCCGATGACGACGGCTCGCTGCTCGTCACGGACCTCAACGCCGAAGTTGCTCTGCACGACGCCGCGAGCCTACTAGGGTCGCCAGCCCGATGTCCTGCACGGGTCGGAGGGCGGCCGGCGACGGGTTGACCGCGCGCCTGACCGGGTAGCACCCGGACGCGAGAGGCGCGCTAGTACCACTCTAGGAAAAGGAGTTCGAATGGTTGCTCTGCTCGTTCTGCTGCTGATTCTCGCCGTCTTCGGCGGACTCGGATTCGCAGCGCACGCGCTGTGGATTGTCCTGATCGCCGCGCTGGTCCTGTGGGTGATCGGATTCTTCATCGGGGGAGTCGAGGGCGCCGGCCGGCGCCGGTGGTACGGGCGCTAGCAGCGCGCGCCTCGCCACTTCCGAGCAGGCTGCGCCCGGACTAGGCCGGCTGATCGGTCAACTCGCGCAGCCTGCTGAGCGACCGGCGCAGCAGACGCGAGACCTGCATCTGCGAGACGCCGACCCGCTCGGCGATCTCGGACTGGGTGAGGTCCTCGTTGAAGCGCAGGAATAGGATCTCGCGCTCGCGGGTCGGGAGGTGGCTGGCCGCGGCGAAGATCGTCGCGTGATCGTCGATCTGCTCCAGGCGCGTGTCCTCGGAGCCGATCGAGTCGAGGCGGGTGCCGTCCTCGTCGTCCTCACCCGCCATTGGTGCGTCGAGTGAGACCGCTCCATAGGCCTCGGCGGTCTGGAGTCCGTCGAGTACCTCCTCCTGGGTGATCTCGAGGTACTGCGCGATCTCATCGACGGTCGGGATCCGGCCCGTGCGGGAGCCGAGCTTCTGCTGGGCATCGGTGATCTTGCGGGCCCGCTCCTGCGCGCCGCGATCGACGTGAAGCGCCCAGGCGGTGTCGCGGAAGTAGCGCTTGAGCTCGCCGACGATCGTCGGCACGGCGAACGAGCTGAACGCGAACCCGCGGTCAGGGTCGAACCGCTCGACTGCCTTCACGAGCCCGAGGCTCGCGACCTGGACGAGATCCTCGTACGGCTCGCTCGACTGGACGTAGCGCCGCGCGAGCTTGCGCGCGAGCGGGATGAAGCGGGCGATCAGCTCATCGCGCGCCGGGCGATCACCATGCTTCCGCCACCGGACGAACAGTTCGTCCGATTGGGCAGTGATTGTCGGTACAGCATTGCCCAGGCTCACGGGCATGGAACGCCTCCACGTCTCGCCGACAGCGCTCGTTTTTATCACATGATCATTGTCGGTAAAACCCACTGTGTTCTTTAACGACGCGGGCCCCGCGAACTTCTGGACGTCGCGTGTTTACGGAAATTCCGGTTATCGGTCGTGCTCGAGGGCCGGCGAGGAGCTTCGCTCCTCGAGCAGGTCGAGCACCGCGCGCTCGATCCGGGCGCGGACGCGGTCATCGGAGGGGTCGAGGCTCGGCAGCCGCTCGAGCTCCCCGGCGATCGTCCAGCCCGACCGGTAGCGGTCGAGCACGCGCGGGTCGACATATGACCGGCGGGCCACCGCGGGAGTGTTTCCCAGCAGCTCGGCCACCGCCCTGACCGCGCGGTTGATCGCGCGCTTTCGGCCCGTCTTGGAGCCCGCTCCGCGTCCGTCGGTCGCGAGCGACACGGACGCCATCACGGTCGCGTTCCAGGTCCGGAAGTCCTTCGCGGAGAACTCCGGGCCGAGCCGGTCCTTCAGGTACTCGTTGATCTCGTCCGAGCGGAGCGGGTGCCAGCGACGCCGGTCGCGGTAGGCGAGCAGCTCGCGCGGTCCGCCTCGACGGCGCCCCAGTGCCGCGAGGACCGCGACGCACGGCGGGTCGTGGATCGCCTGGGAGCGCCTGACCCCGCCCTTCGCCGGGTAGTCGAATACCGCTTCGCCGCCGCGGACCGAGACGTGCTCGGTGCGGATCGTCGCGAGCCCGATGCCCCCGTCATCCTCGGCGTACTGCTCGCTGCCGATCCGGAACATCCCCACGTCGAGCAGCCGGACGGCGCATGCGAGCACCCGCTGGTGGCTGAGCTCGTCCTCGTTCAGATCGGCGGTCGTCGCGCGTCTCAGCTTCGGCAGGCGCTCGCCGAAGCGGGCCATCCGCTCGAACTTCTCACGGTCGCGGCGCTCCCGCCACCGCGGGTGGTACAGGTACTGCTTGCGTCCGGCCGCGTCGGTCCCGGTCGCCTGGAGATGGCCCAAGGGGTCAGGGCAGATCCACACGTCTTGCCACGCGGGGGGGATCGCAAGCTCGCGCAGGCGCTCGAGGATCGCACGGTCGGTGACCGGCTCTCCGCGCTGGTCGAGATAGCTGAACCCGCGGCCCCGGCGCCGCCGATGCAGGCCGGGGTCGGAGCAGTCCGAGCGCCTAAGTCGGCGCCGGCGCCGAGCGGTTGCCATCCGTGGTCATTGCCGAGTCGCGCAACGTCGAAGACGCCGTGGCGCGACCGGTCTCGATCGCGCCACTGGCGTCCTTCCCCTTGATCTAGATGAGGTTCCTGACCTGCTCAGCCCCATCCCTCGCCTCGTCGCGCAGGTCGTCGGCGCGGCTCTCGAGCTCGCGGCGTGTGCTGCGCACCTCGCGCTCGAGCTTCTGGCGGCTCCGGCCGACCGCACGCTGGTTGTGGTCGAGCACCCTGCGTCCGCGACGCTCGAACTTGTCGAGCTCGCGCGTGACCCGGGTCAGCGTGCCGTAGCTGCTTGCGGTCTCCCGGACCTTGTCGGACGCGACGGCCGCGGCGCCGACCGGGATCAGCAGTGCGCGCTGGGCCTGACGACTCACGGCCTCGAGCCGGGTTGTTGCCTCGTCGGCGCGTCGCGCGGCCGTGCGGGCCGCCTGCCGGCCGGTCCTGCGCGCGTCGCGCGTGGTCTGGGCAGCCGATGAGCGAGTACGCCGGGCGGACGACTTCGTCTGTCCCGCGCTCTGGTTGGCGGCGTTTCGCTTTCTGGTGGCGGCTGCGCGCTTTGCGGCAGCCTGACGTTGCGACGGTGTCTGCGTCGCCATCGAATCACTCCTCTTATTCGTCGTTCTTATCGATTGAGGCCTACCCAACCGGGGGGCGGCGAAACGAACCGTCCCGCCATACTCAGGAGTTCGTGAGCTCCGCCCCGTTCACCTCGCCGCTGGCCGCCGAGCTCGCCCCGGCGCTGCTCGAGCGACTCCTTCGCTACGTGCGGATCGGCACGCAATCCGCACGCGACCGCACGTCCTGCCCGAGCACCCCCGGCCAGCTCGATCTCGGCCGCCTGGTTACCGGCGAACTGCGCGACGCCGGACTCGACGACGCCGAGCTCGACGAGAACGGCTACGTGACGGCGACGCTGCCCGGTTTGGATCGCGAGCCCGAGACGGCGCCGATCGGCCTGATCGCGCACCTCGACACGAGCCCCGATGCGCCCGGTCACGGCGTCGAGCCGCTCGTCCACCGGTCCTATGACGGAGGGGTGATCGAGCTCCCGCGCGGTGGCACTACGCTCGACCCGGCGCGGATGCCCGAGCTGCTGGCCGCCCGCGGGCACGACCTCGTGTCCACCAGCGGCGACACGCTGCTCGGCGCCGACGACAAGGCCGGGGTCGCAATCGTGATGAGCGCCGTCGCGTATCTGGCGACGCATCCGGAGCTCCCGCGCCCGCCGATCCGGGTCGGGTACACGCCCGACGAGGAGATCGGCGAGGGCGCGACGCTGTTCGACATCTCTCGGTTCGGCGCTCGCTGCGCGTACACGCTCGACGGCTCGAGCCTCGGCGAGCTTCAGGACGAGAGCTTCAGCGCGCTCGAGGCGGTAGTCACGATCCGCGGGATCGACGTGCACCCCGGGCAGGCGACCGGCAAGCTCATCAACGCACTGCGGCTGGGCGCCAAGGTTGTTGCCGCGCTCCCCGAGGAGCGCTCGCCCGAGCGGACCGCCGACCGCGAGGGATTCATCCACCCATACGAGTTCACCGGCACCGCGGGTCAGGCGGAGCTGCGGATGATCTTGCGCGACTTCGACGAGGCAAAGCTCGATGGGTACGCCGAACTGGTCCGCCGGATTGCCGGCGAGGTCGTCGGATCCGCACCGGGCGCGGAGCTGGACGTCGAGATCCGACGCCAGTACCGCAACATGCGCGCCTACCTGGAGGGCGTCCCGGAGGTGGTCGCGGCCGCCGAGACCGCGATGCGCGAGGAGCGGATCGAGCCGGTGCGGACCCCGATCCGCGGCGGCACCGACGGCTCGCGGCTGAGCGAGATGGGCCTGCCGACGCCGAACATCTTCACCGGCGGCCACGAGTACCACTCGGTGCGGGAATGGGCTTCGCTGCAGGAGATGGCGGCCGCTGCGGCGACGGTGGTGCGACTCGCGGGGGTCTGGAGCCGGCCGGAGTACGCGGCCGGGACGAGCGCCGCCCGTTCCGCCGGTTAGGCTGCGTCCGCGATGACTCCAGCGTTCAGCGCCTCGCTGGCATCCGTCGACGGCCAGATCACGCTCGCGTCCGAGGCGTTGATTCCGGCGACCGACGAGGGTCTGCTGCGCGGCGACGGGATCTTCGAGGTGATCCGCGTCTACGACGGCCGGCCGTTCGCGCTCGAGGAGCATCTGCGACGGCTCGAACGGTCCGCGTCGAACCTGCGCTTGCCGCTGGATGTGGAGGCCGTCCGGGCCGACTCCAACCGGTTGCTCGCTCACGCCGGCGCCGGACCGGACCACGAGGCGCTACGGATCGTGATCACGCGGGGTGGGCGGCGGCTGCTGCTGACCGAGCCGGTTCCACAGCCCGCCCCGGCGGCGAGGCTCGCGACGGTCACCTACTCCCCGACGCGGGTGCTCGACGGAGTCAAGTCGCTGTCGTATGCGGCCAACATGCTCGCGTCGCGGCTCGCGCGGGAGCGGGGGTTCGACGAGGCGCTGCTCGTGACCCCGCACGGTCGCGTGCTCGAGGCTCCGACCAGCACAATCTTCTGGGTCAACGACGCCGAGGTGCTGACGCCGCCGCTCGACGAGCACATCCTCGCCTCGATCACCAGGCGGATCGTGATCGAACAGGCCGGGGTGCGGGAGCGGGCGTGCACGCTTGACGAGCTGCTCGCCGCGGACGAGGCGTTCCTGGCGTCGACGATTCGCGAGGTCCAGCCCGTCTCCACGGTGGACGAGACGCAGTTCGACGCTCCCGGACCGGTCACGAGCCGGATCGCTGCGGAGGTCGCGAGCGTGATCCGCGCGGAGCTCGACCGCGAGCGATGAACGTCCTCACGGTCGTCGGGAACCGTCCACAGTTCATCAAGGCGGCGGCGGTCTCGGGTCCGCTGCGACGCGCCCAACACGAGCTGCTGATCCACACGGGCCAGCACTACGACGAGGAGCTGTCCGACGTGTTCTTCAGCGAGCTCGGGCTGCCGTCGCCCGACCGCCAGCTCGGGATCTCTCGGGGATCGAACACCTCCCAGACGTCGCGGATGCTCGATGCGCTCGAGCCGGTCATCGGCGAAGCGGCGGCCGATGTCGTGCTCGTCTACGGCGACACGAACTCGACCCTCGCCGGGGCGCTGGCGGGCGCGCAGGCCGGAGTGCCGGTCGCGCACGTCGAGGCGGGGATGCGGTCGTTTGACCGCTCGATGCCGGAGGAGCTCAACCGCGTGCTAGCCGATCACGCGAGCTCGCTGCTGCTGTGCTCCTCCGAGGTGGCCGTCGCGAACCTCGAGCGCGAGGGGGTGGCCGGCACCGTCGAGCTGGTCGGCGACGTGATGGTCGATGTGGCGTTGTCGGTGCAGCCGCGCGCCCGGGAACGGGTTGATCTGCTGGACGCGCGTGGGGTAGAACCCGGCAGCTATGTGCTGGCGACCGCCCATCGTGCCGGGAACGTCGACGATCCGGAGCGGCTCGCGCGGCTGGTCGAGCTGCTGCTGTCGGTGCCCGCGCAGGTGGTGCTGCCGCTGCACCCCCGCACCCACGGCCGTCTCCGGGCCGCGGGGTTGCTCGAGCGGTTGCAGCGCAGCGAGCGGCTGCGGATCACGCCGCCGCTCTCGTACGTCGAGCTCGCGGCGCTGCTGTGCAACGCCCGCGCGGTGCTGACCGATTCGGGCGGGCTGCAGAAGGAGGCCTACCTCGCCAGGGTGAGGTGCATCACGCTGCGCCCGAGCACCGAGTGGGTGGAGACCGTCGAGACCGGCTGGAACACACTCGTCGACCTCGACATTCCAGCCGCGCTGGGGGCGCTCGACCGGGAGCCACCGCCGGAGCATCCGCCACTGTATGGCGACGGACACGCCGCCGAACGCGTCGTCGACGCGCTTACACTGCACGTCCGATGAGTGCGCCTCGGCCGGTACGAATCGGGGTGGTCGGGCTCGGGTACTGGGGCCCCAACATCGCGCGGAACTTCGCGACGATCTCCGGGTCCGAGCTGACGTGGTGCTGCGATGGGTCGGCCGAGGCCTTGGAGCGCGCGCGCGCGGTGTTCCCCGGCGTTCGCCTGACCGGCTCGGTCGACGACCTGTTGAGCGATCCCGAGCTCGACGCGATCGCGATCGCGACCCCGGTCCCGACCCATGCCGAGCTGGCGGTGCGGGCGCTCGAGGCGGGCAAGCACTGCTTCGTCGAGAAGCCGTTGGCGCAGTCGGTGGCGGACGCCGAACGTGCAGTCGCGGCCGCGTCGGATGCGGGCCGGGTGCTGATGGTGGGCCACCTGCTCGAGTACCACCCGGGCGTACGCATGCTGAAGGAGCTCGCCGACACCGGGGAGCTCGGCGACCGGATCTACTACATCTACGGCAACCGCCTGAACCTAGGCAAGCTGCGGGCCGACGAGAACGCGCTCTGGAGCCTCGGCGCGCACGACGTGTCGGTGGTCCTCTTTCTGGCCGGCGAGGAGCCTTCCGAGGCGGTCGCCCACGGAGAGTCGTATGTACGGGCGGGAGTCGAGGACGTCGTGTTCTGCTTCCTGCGCTTCCCCTCCGGGCTGTCCGCCCACCTCCATCTCTCGTGGCTCGACCCGCATAAGGAGCGGCGGTTCACCGTCGTCGGCTCGCGCCGGATGGCGACCTTCGACGACATGGCGCTCGAGGGCAAGGTCACGATCTACGACAAGGGCTTCGACGAGGACGCCCGCGGCTACGGTGAGTACATAACCCGCAGCGGCGGGATCGTCTCCCCCGCGATCCCGAACGTCGAGCCGCTGCGCGTCGAGTGCGAGCACTTCGTCGAATGCGTCGCCGAGGGGCGCCGTCCGCGGTCCGACGGGGAGAGCGGGCTGCGCGTCGTTCGCGTGCTGGAGCGGCTGCAGGAGTCGCTGGACTCCTCCGCGCGGCGAGGGACGGCACGTGTCGCCTGAGATCTCGGCCGGCGCGTTCGTGTCGGCCGGCGCCCGGCTAGCCGACGACGTCGACGTCGGCCCAGGGGCGGTCGTGAACGAGGGCGTCGCACTCGGGCTCGGTTGCGTCGTCGAATCGGGCGCGGTGCTCGGCAAGCGGCCGCGGTTGCGAGCCGGGTCGAGCGCCGCCGGGTACGAGCTCGGCCCGCTCGTGATCGAGGAGGACGTGACCGTCTGCTGCGGCGCGGTCATCTATGCCGGCTCGCGGATCGGTGCCGGCGCGATCATCGGCGATCAGGCCCAGGTGCGCGAGCGCTCGACGATCGGCGCCGGGTCCGTCGTCGGCCGCGGCTCGGTCGTCGACTTCAACGCCCATGTCGGAGAGCGGGTGCTGATCCAGACCGGCGTCTACGTCACCGGCGGCTCGGTGGTCGAGGACGACGTGTTCCTCGGCCCCGGCGTGCTGACCACCAACGACAACACCATGGGCCGTCACCAGCCGGGGACGCTCGACGGCCCGGTGTTCAGGCGGGCGTGCCGGGTCGGCGGCGGGGTCGTACTGGTGCCCGGGATCGAGGTCGGCGAGGAGGCGTACGTCGCCGCCGGCTCGGTCGTCACTCGCGACGTCGCCCCCCGCACGGTGGTGATGGGCGTTCCGGCGCGTCCGGTCCGCGAGGTGCCGGAAGAGGACCTGATCGAGCACTGGAAATGAGCGAATTAGGCTAGGCTGGCGGCCCGATGGAGACCTGGGACATCCGCGCGCTGGCCGTCGAGCCGCACCACCCGCAGGTGCTGAAGTCCGACGACGAGACGCGCGCGATCGCGATCCTCCTGCCCGCGGGCGAGGAGCTCCAGGAGCACCAGGTCCACGAGCGGGCGTATCTGTTTGTCGCGGACGGCGAGATCGAGATCTCCCACGGGGGGGAGTCCGTCAGCGGTGGCTGCGGTCTGATCGCGCAGTTCGCGCCGAACGAGCGCCGGACGGTGAGGGCGATCAGCGACGCGCGGATCGTGCTCGTGCTAGCGCCGTGGCCGGGCGTCGGCCACCATTCGCAGGGCAAGTAATCCCCGCCTTTCGAGGGCGCTCTAGGAGCTGGCGGTCGCGGCGAGCCGTCCGGCCGCCGTGTCCTCGGCCGATCCGGTCCAGATCACGTCTTCGCGTCCGGGGCCGACGCCGATCAGCGCGATCGGCACGCCGACGAACTCGGAGACGAACTGCAGGTACTCGCGCGCGGCGACCGGCAGGTCGGCCTCCGTCCGGCACTCGCCGATGTCCTCGCTCCAGGGCTTCAGCTCCTGGTACTCGCCGACGGCGTGGTGCAGCACGGTCTGGTGGTAGGGGAAGTCGTCGAACTCCGCTCCCTCGGCGCCGCGGTAGCGCGTACAGACGAGCAGCCGGTCGAGGCCCGAGAGCACGTCGAGCTTCGTAACCGCGAGCGCGGTGAGCGTGTTGAGGCGGACCGCGTAGCGGAGCGCGACCAGGTCGAGCCAGCCGACCCGCCGCGAGCGACCGGTGGTGGTCCCGTACTCGCCGCCGCGATGGCGGATCGCGTCGCCGACCTCGTCGTCGATCTCGGTCGGGAACGGGCCGGCGCCAACGCGGGTCGCGTACGCCTTGGTGACGCCCCAGATCTCGTCGATGTCCTTCGGCCCGACGCCGGCGCCGATACACGCGGAGCCCGCGATCGGGTTCGACGAGGTGACGAATGGATAGGTGCCGTGGTCGATGTCGAGCAGTGTGCCCTGCGCGCCCTCGAACAGCACCGTCTGGCCGCTGTCGAGCCGCTCGTGAACGAGCCGGGTCGTGTCCGCGATCAGCCGCTCGAGCCGGTGGCCGTACGTCAGGTACTCCTCGGTCATCGTCTGGAGGTCGAGCCGGGGGTCTCTGGCGAACGGTCGCAGCGACAGCCGCTTGGGCTCGAGCGCGGCGACGATCTTCTTCTTCAGGATCTTCTCGTCGAGCAGGTCCTGGACACGGATCCCCAGCCGCGCCGCCTTGTCGGCGTAGCAGGGGCCGATCCCGCGGCGGGTCGTGCCGATCTGGAGCTTCCCGAGCTTGGCCTCGCCGGCGTGGTCGAGCAGCAGGTGGTAGGGCATGATCAGGTGCGCGTTGGCCGAGATCCGCAGCGAGCTCGTGTCGATCGACCGCCGGCTGAGCTCCTCGAGCTCCTCGGTCAGCACCTTCGGGTCGATCACGACCCCATTGCCGATCACGCACAGCTTGCCCCGGTGCAGGATCCCCGACGGGATCAGGTGGAGCTTCCACGTCTGGCCGCCCCGGACGATCGTGTGACCGGCGTTGTTCCCGCCCTGGAAGCGCACGACAGCGTTCGCCCGCTCGGCGAGCAGGTCGGTGACCTTCCCCTTCCCCTCGTCGCCCCACTGGGCACCGATGATCACGAGTCCTGGCATGCGAAGCTCAGTGTACGTTGGCCGTCAGAATGAATTGGGGATCGCTGTGATCCCGAAATCCGCGTGAACATCCACGACGCAGCGCGGCGAGGCTTTGCGCGTGAGGCCGACGCCTACGAGCGCGGTCGGCCAACCTACCCGCCGGAGGCGACCGCGTGGCTGATCGACGCGCTCCGGCTCGAGCAGGGCCGGACCGCGGTCGACGTCGGCGCCGGAACGGGGAAGCTGACGCTGGCGCTGCTCGGGTCGGGCGCGACGGTGATCGCGGTCGAGCCGGTGGCGGAGATGCGGGCGGTGCTCGAGCGAAAGCTGCCAGCCGTTCGGGCCTTGGAGGGCACGGCCGAGTCGCTGCCGCTCCCCGATGGGAGCGTTGACGCGGTCGTCGCCGGTCAGGCGTTTCACTGGTTCGACGGTCCGGCTGCGCTCGCGGAGTTTCACCGGGTGCTGGGGAAGGGCGGCCGGCTCGGGCTCGTGTGGAACGTCCGCGACCTGCGCCAGCAGCTGCAGCGTGAGATCGACGAGATCACCGAGCCGCTGCGCGGCGATACGCCGTCGCAAGCGCGAGGGGCGTGGAGGGAGGAGCTCGAGCGCACCGAGCTGTTCAAGCCGGACGCGACATTCGAGGCTGCGTTCGAGCTCGAGGTGGATCCCGGCACGGCCGTCGATCACCTCGGCTCGGTCAGCTTCATCGCCGCGCTGGCCGACCCACGGCGCGGTCAGGTGCTCGAGCACGTGCGTCGACTGGCGATGGAGCACCCGGAACCGTGGGCGTACGTGACCGAGATTTACGTGTGGGAAGCGGTTTAGCCGGCGGCGATGAGCGACGAGCAGCGCGAGACCGGCGAGCTACGCGAGGCCCAGCTGCGGCGGGAGGCCGAAGAGCGGGAGCTGGCGAGCTCCACCGACGACGAGGAGGAGACCGCGCAGCACGAGCGGCGGGCCGAGAAGGCGCGATACCTGAGCGAGAAGCTGGAGGAACGGGCGGAGTCCGAGCGGGACGAGTAGGGGAGGCGGCGCTCGCCGGGCAGCGCTCGCCGGGCGGGTCGCCGGGCGCGTCGCGGTCCCTCAGGCCGCGGCTGGCTCGGAGGCGGTCCTTCGCGCGACTTCGGCGCGGACGACCGGGGCGACCTCGCTCCCGAACAGCTCGATCGAGCGCATCACATCCAGGTGCGCGACCGCGCCGACGTTCATCTGGCCGACGTACCGGTCGTTGCCGAACAGTTCGTGCTCGAACAGGATCTTCTCCGCAACCTCCTCCGGCGATCCGACAGCGAGCGCGCCGCGCGGCGAGCGGAGCGCCTCGTACTGCTCGCGGCCGGCCGGCGGCCACCCACGCTCGCGGCCGATCCGATTCATCATCTCGAGGTAGGAGTGAGCGAAGGCGGCGCTGGCGTCTTCGGCGGTCGCGCCCACGAACGCGTGCGTGTTGATCGCCAGCTTGCCGTCGCTGGGATCGTGACCGGCGGCGCTCAGCGCCTCGCGGTAGAGCTCGACAAGCGGCACGAACCGTTCGGGCTGCCCGCCGATGATCGCGATCGTCAGCGGCAGTCCGAGCGTCCCGGCGCGGACGACCGACTGCGGCGTGCCTCCGACTGCGACCCAGATGGGCAGCCGGTCCTGAACGGGTCGAGGCCAGACGCCGGCGTCGTCGAGCGGAGCGCGCAGCCGGCCGGACCACGTGACCCGGTCCGAGTCGCGGATCTTCAGCAGTAGGTCCAGCTTCTCGGCGTAGAGCTCGTTGTAGTCGTCGAGGTCGTACCCGAACAGCGGGAACGACTCGATGAACGAGCCTCGCCCGGCCATGATCTCGGCGCGGCCGCCGGAGATCAGATCGACCTCGGCGAACTGCTGAAACACCCGTACGGGGTCATCCGAGCTGAGCACGGTGACCGCGCTGGAGAGCCGGATGTTGTTGGTGCGCGCCGCGATCGCTCCGAGCGCGACCGCCGGCGAGGAGATGAGGAAGTCGGGGCGGTGGTGCTCGCCGACGGCGAACACGTCAAGTCCGAGCTGATCGGCCAGCTCGGCTTCCTCGAGCAGTTCGCGCATCCGCTGCTCGGGCGAAACGCCCGAGGCGACGTCGGCGAACGTGGCGAGTCCGAGTTCCATGCGGTTGAGGGTAGCAGGTAGTTGTTGGCGCAACTATCTGGGGGAGCGAGGGTCCGGCGGGATTTCGGGAACGCCGTGGGTCCGGCGCCGAGCCGCCCCAGTACGACAATCGTTCGCACCACCGCCACATGTGTCGCGTTAGGGCCCGCAGCGCTACCTAGTGCGACACGCGTGAGCCCGCTTCGAACGGTTGTCGCATCAGGGTCACGGTTCGGCCCCTGGCTGCGAGCGGCCGGCTCGCCCGCCCGCCCGCCCGCCCGCCCGACCGCGCGCGCTCGCCCGACCCCCTCGCTCGACCGCCCGACCCCGCCCCCCTCGACCGACCGAGCCCGCCCCCGACCGGTCCGCCTCAGCCCATCCGGCGGTCGTGACCCAGCAGCGGCAGCTCGTCGCACATCTCCGTGAGCCGCGAGACGGTCCGGTCTGTGATCTGCTGGCACAGCGCCTCGCGGTCGAGGATGTTGGTCGTGAGCACGATCGAGCGCTGGTCCTCGTAGCGGCCGTTGACGATCGAGTAGAGCTCCTCGAGCACCCAGTCGGTCGTCCGTTCGGCGCCGACGTCGTCGATGTGGAGCAGGTCGACGGCGATCAGCCGGTCCAGCAGCTCGACGTGCGAGCGCTCGGCCCGGTGTGTGTCGCGGATCTCGTTGAGCAGCCGTGGCAGCGAGTAGATCGCGACCGCGCGGCCGGCCCTGAGCGCCGCCTTCGAGACGAGCATCGCGAGCGTCGTCTTCCCGGTCCCCACCGGGCCCATGAACCACAGCCCGCGGCCGGCATCGAGCTGCTCGTCGATCTTGTTCGCGAACCGCTTGGTCGCCACCACCACCTGCGCGTCGATCTCGGTCACCGGCGGGCGGTCGAACGACACGTCCGCGTACCGCCGCGGGATCACCGCCGACAGATGCCGCGCTTTCGCGAGCGCCACCCGCTGCGGACGGCAGCGGCAGTCGAACGCCGTGTTCTCCTCCTCGTCGAACACGAACCCCGACCCGTCGCACTCGCCGAACGGGCACGGGCCGTCAAGCCGGCGCAGCGGTATGACGCTCACTGCGCGAACCGGTCGCCCGCGTAGTTCATGAACCGCGGGTACTCGCGCTGGAACGTCAGCACGATCTCACCGACCGGTCCGTTCCGGTGCTTGGCGACGATGATGTCCGCCTCCCCCGGCCGCTCGGACTCCTTCTCGTAGTACTCCTCGCGATAGATGAACATCACGAGGTCAGAGTCCTGCTCGATCTCGCCCGAGTCGCGGAGGTCGGAGAGGATCGGCTTCTTCTCGCCACCGCGCTGTTCGACGGCACGGCTCAGCTGCGAGAGCGCGATCACGGGGACGTTCAGCTCGCGCGCCAGCCCCTTGAGCCCGCGCGAGATCTGCCCGACCTGCTGGACCCGGCTCTCGACGTTCCCCTCGTGCCGCATCAGCTGGAGGTAGTCGATGATGACCAGCTTCAGCCCGCCGTCGAGCTGGGCGTGCAGACGGCGCGCCTTGGCGCGGACCTCGAGCACGCCGGTGTCGCTCGAGTCGTCGACCCACAGCGGGGCCGCGCTGAGCTTCTGGCACGCGTCGAGGATCTTCTGCCACTTGCTCTCGACGACCCGGCCGCGGCGGAGCTCCTCGCCGTGGATCCGCGCCTGGGACGCGACAAACCGCTGAGCGAGCTCGGACTCTGACATCTCGAGCGAGAACAGGGCAACGGCGTGGCCCTTGAGCGAGGCGTTCTCGGCGATGTTCGCGACCAGCGCCGATTTGCCCATCGACGGACGGGCGGCGATCACGACCAGGTTGCCAGGCTGGAAGCCGCCGGTGAGCTCGTCGATGTCCTTGAAGCCCGAGGGCGTGCCGGTCAGCGACGATTTCGCGGTCGAGAGGCGGTGGAGCTTGTCCGTCTCCTCGTCGAGGATCTCCTCGATCGAGCGGAACGATTTCTGTCGCTCGTCCTGCGCTACCTCGATCACCGAACGCTCGGCGCGCTCGAGCAGGTCGCGAGGCGGCGCGTCGCGGGAGAGGACGCTCGCCTGGATCTCGTAGGAGGTGCTCAGCAGCGCGCGCAGCCGTGCGTTGTCGCGGACGATCCGGCCGTAGTCGCGCGCGTGGCCGGCGGTCGGCACCCACCCCGCCAGCTCGTCGATCGCCGCCGGCCCGCCGATCTCATCCAGCTTCCCGTGCTGTCGGAGTGTCTCGGCGACAGTCAAATGGTCGATCTTGCGGTCGCTTTGGTGCAGCTCGATCATCGCCGCAAACACGGCGCCGTGCTGCTCCCGGTAGAAGTGGTCGGGCCGCAGGCCCTCCTCAACGAGCAGCTGGTACAGGTGTCGCTCGTCGAGCAGCACGGCCCCGAGCACCGACTTCTCGGCCTCGAGGTTGTGCGGCGGGACGGCGATGCTCTGGACGGCGCTCACGGGTCGACCGAATATAGGTCGAGGTCAGGCGGCGCGGGATCGCGTTCCCCGCAAACTGGAGGTGTTGCGGAGGAGCGCCGGGATGGTGCCTGGCGTCGCTCCAGGGCAGCGTCCGGCCAGCCGGTCGGTCAGTCCGCGGAGACGACCATCGTCTTGACGGCGGCGGTCACCCCGTCGGCGACCTCGACGACGACCATGTACGTGCCGGTGTGGCGGATCGGCTCGTCGAGGTGGATCTTGCGCCGGTCGACGCGGATACCTCGAGCCTCGCGAATCGCGTCGGCGATGTCCTGCGGCGTCACCGATCCGAACAGGCGACCATCGTCGCCTGCCTGCTGGGGGATCGTCAGCACGGTGCGTCCGAGCAAGCCGGCGTTCTCCTGTGCCCGCTCCTCCGCCTCTCGCGCCGCGCGCTCGGCGTCCTCGCGGCGGCGCTGGGCCACCTTGATCGAGCCGGCGGTCGCCGGCTCGGCCAGCTTGCGGGGCTGCAGGAAATTGCGCAGGTAGCCGGGGGACACGTCGATCACGTCGCCGCGCTCACCGAGCGACTCCACGTCCTGGAGCAGGATCGCTGTTGGCATCGGCTCAGCGACCGCGATCGCGATCGCGGCCCCGATCGCCCCGATCGCCCCGATCGCTGCCGCTTCCCTCGGCGACGTAGGGCAGCAGCGCCAGCTCGCGGGCGCGCTTCACCGCCCGCGCGATCTGGCTCTGATGGCGCCGGCACGCCCCGGTGATCCGCCGGGAGCGGATCTTGCCGCGATCGGAGATGAACCGCCGCAGCGTGCCGATGTCCTTGTAGTCGACCTGCGCCACCTTTTCACGGCAGTACGGGCACGGCTTCCGCCGAGTGGATGTTGCCGAACCCTTCCTGTCGCGCCGGCGTACCGGCCTCCTACGTTGCTTTGCCAACTCGAATCACCTGACTATCGATTTTTTCGCTCCAGGCCTCAGAACGGGATGTCGTCTTCGGCCGCCGGGCGCGCCGCGGGAACGGCCTCGAAGTCGCCGTTGTCGATCGGAACGTCACTCTCCGCAGGCTTGGCGCTGCTCGAGTATCCATTCCCGTTACCGGCGTCTTCGCGCCCGCCGAGGAACTGCACGGAATCAGCGATGATATCGACCGCTTGGCGCTTTTGTCCGTCCCGCTCCCACTCGCGCCAGCGCAGGCGACCGTCGACCGCGACCGGGCGTCCCTTCTTCAGATACCGGGCGCAGTTTTCGCCCTGCTGACCCCAGACGGTCACGTCGAAGTAGTTCGGCTGATCCTCCCAATCGCCCGAGGCGTTGCGGCGACGGCCGTTGACCGCCACTCGGAGGGTGCAGACGGAGGTCCCGCCGCCGGGGATCGATCCGAGCTCGGGGTCCTTCGTGAGGTTGCCGGTGATGATCACGCGATTGATGTTTCCAGCCATGAGCTGGCTCCTTTCCAGGCGTGTTGAAACCTTTTGGGCGAGTCTAGGTGGGGCTCAGGCGGCAATCCCGCGTTGTTCACGGAAAATGGACGGAGACGTCGAAGATTTGGCGCGTCGTGAGACGATTCCGTTGCAAATGGCGGCACTGACGCCGGACATGGGGGCACGGAGAGGGGCGATCGGGGCGTTCAAAACGCACGACCCGACCACCTCACGATGGGTCGCGCGCGGGACCGCGTCGAACGCGCGAACGCGCGGGACCGCGTCGAACGCACGGACGCGCGGGACCGCGTTCGTCCTCTGCGCGCTGACACTCATCGCGGTCATCGCGGTGGGCGCCCTCGCCCCGGCCGCCCACGCCACCGCTCCCTACTCGGAGAAGTTCCCACCGCTCACGACGCCCTGGACCCGGTCGGTCTCGACCACCGCGCCGCTGCCCGACTACCCCCGTCCACAGCTCGAGCGCCAACGATGGCTGAGCCTCAACGGACAGTGGCAGTATGAGCAGGGCTCGGCGGGCCAGGCGCCTCCGTTCGGCCAGGGCCTCGCAGAGACGATCCTCGTGCCGTTCGCGCCCGAGTCGCCGCTGTCGGGGATCAAGCGGGAGGACCAGCTCGGCTGGTACCGCAAACCCTTCACCGTGCCGGCGGCGTGGCGGGGCCAGCACGTCCAGCTCAACTTCGGCGCGGTCGCGTGGCAGGCCCGCGTGTACGTCAATGGGCAGCTCGCCGGAACGCATCAGGGCGACTACGACTCGTTCTCGCTCGACATCACCCGCTACCTGAGGCCCGACGGCCCGAACGAGCTGGTGGTCGGCTACTACGACCCGATCGGTGCCCTCGGGGAGCCGGTCGGCAAGCAGATCGTCGGCGCGCCGCACGGGATCTACCACACGGCATCGAGCGGGATCTGGCAGACGGTGTGGCTCGAGCCGGTACCGGACGAGCACATCGCCGGACTCGATCTGGTCCCCGATCTCCCGCACAGCCGGCTGCTGGTGACGGCCGACACGACGGGCGGCGACGGCGGCCGGCTGGTGGTGCAGGCGCTTGCGGGCCGCACCATCGTCGCGACCGCGAGCGGGCGGCCGGGGCGGACGATGGCGCTGAAGATCCCGAATCCGCACGACTGGTCCCCCTCCGATCCGTACCTGTATCGACTCCATGCACAGCTCACGAGCTCGACCGGGAAGGACGACGTCGACAGCTACTTCGGCATGCGCTCGATCACGCTCGGCAAGTCCGGCGGCGCCACGAGGATCCTGCTGAACGGGCGGTTCGTGTTCGAGACCGGGGCGCTCGACCAGGGCTTCTGGCCCGACGGCGTCTACACGCCGCCCGCCGACGCCGCGATCCGCTCGGACATCCTCGCGGCGAAGGGGCTCGGCTACGACATGCTGCGCGAGCACGCCAAGGTCCAGCCCGACCGCTGGTACTACTGGGCCGACAAGCTCGGCATCCTCGTGTGGCAGGACATGCCGAACATGCGGACGATCTCCGCCGGAGGGCCCACCGCCGCGCAGGAGGATGAGTTCCGCCGCGAGCTCGCCGCGATCGTCACCCAGCACCGCTCCGACCCGTCGATCGTCTCGTGGATCCCGTTCAACGAGGGGTGGGACCAATTCGATCCGGCGGGCGTGGTCTCGCAGATCAAGCGGCTCGACTCCTCCGCGCTGGTCGACTCCGACAGCGGCAGCGCAAACTGCTGCAGCGCGATCGAAGCGCCGAACACGGACATCCGCGACACGCACCTCTACTTCGGTCCGTACGCCGCGCCGGCCGACCGGCGGGCGTCGGTGATCGGCGAGTACGGCGGCGTGCTCGCGTTCCCGCCGAAGGGCGACCGGTGGCCGGGGACGCTCACCAGCCTCGGCTCGCCGGTCCTTTCCTGGGGCCCGCCGACGGTCGAGAGCTTCATGCGCGCGCAGTACACCGAGCTCGAGCAGGAGATGCGACTGCGGGGCCTGTCCGGCTCCGTCTTCACCGAGCTGTCCGGCTACGAGCAGGAGCTCGGGATCCTCACGTACGACCGCCGCGCGTACACGATGTCGAAGTCGCTCGTCAGCACCCTCAACCAGCGCCTGATCGCCACCTCGCAGCAGCCAACCGAACTGAGTCGCCAGCCGCCGGCGATCCCGGCGGGGACCGACGGACTGTGGTCGTTTGATGAGCGGGGAGGGACGGCTGCGGACTCGAGCGGCGAAGGCCACACCCTGACGCTGAAGAACGGCGCGAGCTGGACCGTCGGCCGCCGCGGTGGGGCGCTGTCGATCACGGGTCCCGACCAGTACGCGGTCGCGTCGCGCGCGCTGATCAACACGAGCCGCTCGTTCACGATCTCCGTGTGGCTGGCCGCCGGGCTCGCCGACGAGTCGGGGAGCGCGGTCAGCGAACCGGGCACTGACGGCTCGAGCTTCTCGCTGGGAATCAGGACTGCCACGCTCGGGCCGCAGTCGCTCGCCGGCCGTCCGCCCGGTACCCCACTCGGCAAGGGGACCTGGTGGACGTTCGTCGTCCCGTACGACTCGCATTGCCCGTCGCTCTCGTGCGGGGTGACGGCGAACATGCGCTACGACGACGGGCGCTCCGCGCCTGCGATCGGGAGCTGGCATCAGCTGACCGCCGTGTACGACCGGCCGACGGCGACGATCAGGCTGTACGTCGACGGGGTCCCCGAGGACGTCGAGCACACTTTCGGCCTGCCGCCCGCGCGCGGTCCGCTGACGATCGGCCAGGGCTCGAAGAACTACGCTACGCCCGACACGTTCTTCGGCTCGATCGACGACCTGCGGATCTACGCCAGCTCGCTGTCGCCGGGCGAGGTGTTCTCGCTCTACGCTGCGTCGCGATGAGCGAGCAGATCCTCGGGACGGTGAAGCTCACGCTCGAGCCGCCGCTCGCGTGGCTCACGCTGTCGCGCCCGCACAAGCTGAACGCGCTCGACCGCGAGACGCTCGAAGGGATCGCCGCGGCGGCCGCCGCGGTCGACGAGCAGCCCGAGATCGCGGTAGCCATCCTCTCCGGCGAGGGCTCCGACTTCAGCGCCGGCGCGGATCTGCGGTCGCTGGCCGACGTGCCTGCCGACAAGTGGCTGCGAGCGATCCGCGAGGGCGCCGAGGCGGGCCGCGTGGCGACCGCGGCGCTCCGTCAGATGCGCCCGATCACGATCGCGCTCGCTCACGGCCGCGTGATCGGGGGAGGGATGGTGCTCGTGGCGGCGTGCGACCTGCGGGTTGTGACCGAGGACGCGGTGTTCTGGCTGCCCGAGGTCGACCTCGGGATCCCGGTCGGCTGGGGCGGCGTCCCGGTCCTCGTCGCCGAGCTCGGGCCGTCGCTGGCGCGCGACCTCGTGCTCACGTGCCGCCGGATCGGCGCCGTAGAGCTGCGCGAGGCCGGGTTCGTATCGCGGCTTGTCGCCCCCGCCGAGGCCGCACGAGCCGCCCGGGAGCTCGCCGACCAGATCGCCGCGAAGCCCGCCGGCGCGCTCACGCGCTCCAAGCAGCAGTTCCTCGACGCGCTCGACGCGAGCGTGAGCGGCAGCGCCTCGGGACGGTCCGACGCCGACCTAATCGTCGCCGCGCTGGCCGAGAGCAGCCGCACCGGACTCGCCGGTTGAGCCCCGTAGTCGCGTCCGGTCTCGGCCCTACATTGTCGCGATGGTCACGTTCGAGCTCGCTGGGTCGGTGTACGCGCTCAGCGACGACGAGGCCACATTGCTCGCGGAGCGGCTGCGGAGCTACGCGAAGGGCAAGCTCAAATCGGATATCGAGCGGGCGTCGCGGCTGAGCGGCAACCCCCAGTGGGCCGAGGGCGCGCTGGCCGTCGCGGACTTCATCGAGGAGGTCCTGGTCGGCAACCTCGACGGCCCGCTGCCGCTGGAGGGCAAGGCCGCCGAGGCCACGTTCTGGGCGTTGCGGCTGATGCAGGGACTCGGGATCTCGGCTGAGCCCGACGACGCGGCCGCACTCAGGGATTCGCTCGCGGCACGGTGCGCGGCCGACCGCGCGGCGGTCAAGCGCGTGGCGTGAAGTCGAGATCTTCGCTCTCGAACACGACGCCCACCGGCTCGAGCACCACCCGGCGCGGCCCGTCCACGACGACGCCAGCGAGCTCGGCGCGAAGCCCCAGCTCGGCGGACATCGACACCACTCGCTCGCCGGAGCCGGCGGCGCAGTAGACCGCGTAGCCACAGCCCATGTTGAACGTCGAGTACGCCGCGGCCGGCGACATGCCCGCGGCCTGAACCAGGAACTCCAGCACCTCGGGGACCGGTGGCAGCTTGCGCACCTCGTACCCGAGCTCAACCCGGGGCCGCATCAGCTTCAGCAGCCCGTGCCCGGTGATGTGGCTCAGGTAGTGGACCTCGACGTCGCTGGCCAGCAGCACTCGCACGAGCGGTGCGTAGATCACACTCGGGTCGAGTAGCGCCTCGCCGAACGCCCGCCCGCTCGGCAGCCGAGTGGCGTATCCGCTCGGCGACTCGGCGGCGATCTTGCGCGCGAGCGACGCGCCGTTGGCGTGAAGGCCGCTCGACTGCACGAACACGATCTCATCGCCGGGCGTGAGCGCGTCGCCGAGGATCGGCCCTCGATCCTTCGGAACCAGGCCGACCGCGCTCCCGGCGAGTTCGATGTCGCCCTCGGCCACGAGCCCGGGAAGCGACGGCGACTCGCCGCCGCCCCAGGTCGCGCCCGAATCGACGCACCCCCCGCGCCACCCGCTCAGCAGCGCGTCGTGGCGGGCGGAGTCCCGGTACCAGTCAGACGTGCCGGTGGCGAAGTAGGCGTTGACGACGAGCGGCAGCGCGCCGACGCAGCACAGGTCGTTGACGATCGCGGCGACGGTGTCGTACGCGACGTGCTCGAACCCGACCGTCCCGAGCTCGTCCTGCTGCTGCCGGGCGATGATCGACTTGGTGCCGAGCCCCTCGAGCACGAACGCAAGCGTCTGGCCGGCCACCTCGAACACGAACGCCGGCTCGCCGCGGGACTCGTCGACGGCGCGGCCGCCTGAGAGCGACAGCAGCTCGGAGGTCGCGAGCGCCTGGCTCAGCGCGCTGCGCTTGCCCGCGTCGAGCGTGGTGTAGTCGACGCCGGCGGAGCTGTAGGCGGAGCCTCGGCCCTCCGGCGACTGGCTCATCGGCGGCCGCCGGCCACGACGGCTAGGACTCTGGGGGCGTGTCCAGGCTCGGCGCCGGCGTGTCCCGGCTCGGCGCCGGTGTGTCGCTGCTCGGCGCCGGTGTGTCGCTGCTCGGGGCCGGTGTGTCGCTGCTCGGCGCCGGCGTTTCGCTGCTCGGCGCCGGCGTGTCGGCGCTCGGCGCTGGCGTATCCCGGCTCGGGGCCGGTGTGTCCCTGGCGGGCGTGTCCCTGCTCGGCGCGCCCTGAGACTGAGGCGCGGCCGTCGCCACGACCGGCGGTGGCGATGACGGCGCGGCCGGCGTCCCGGGACGGACCTTGATGACGCGGAACCGCAGCACCCCATCGGTGATCCGGAGCGTGTGCGATAGGTCCTCGATCAGCGTCCCCGGGGCCTTGAACTGCATCAGGTGGTACTCGGCGTCCGGCTGGTGGCGGATCTCGTAGGCAAGCGGCCGCCGGCCCCAGTCGTCGTTGCGCTCGATCGAGCCGCCGGCACGCGAGATCGCGGACTCGACGTCGCCGAGGATCTTTGTGCGCTGCTCGTCGCTCGCGCTCTCGGAGAGCAGGAGCGTCAGGTCGTATAGCGGGGCTGTGTCTGCCATCGTCATGCGCGAGGACGGGTGGCCCCCGGGAGGCGACGACTATAGCGAGGGCGATCCGAGCCTGTACGCGCCTACGCGGCCCTCGTAGCCTTTCAGCGGATGCTCGCCCGCGGGCTCGAGCACCAGGTTGCTCGACGTGCCCGCGGCCTTGGCGAGCGCCTCGGACACCAGTACCTCGCCCGGCTCGGCGAGCTTGACCAGCCGCGCCGCAAGATTCACGACGTCGCCGTAGTAGTCGCCGTGGTGCGATACGACCGGGCCCGTTGCAAGCGCGATCCGAACCGCTGGCAGTTCGCGATCCTCCGCAATCGTCCGTGCCAGCCCGAACGCGACCTCGCACGCCACGACCGGGTCGTCGAACGCGACCATCGCCTCGTCGCCGATCAGCTTCACAACCCGGCCGCCGGCCCGTGCAACCGCGTCGGAGACATGAGCCTCGAAGCGGCTGATCGTCGCGGCTAGGGCCGCGGGACTCGTGCCGCGCACCGTGGCCGTGTAGTCGACGAGGTCGGCAAAGCCGACGGTCCGCTCGCGCGTGACCGTCGCGCGCTCGGTGTCCATCCCCCAGGCCGATCGGGACACGACGACCAGGTGCGAGCCGAGTGCCTCGGTGATCGCTTGGCCGAGCGCCGGGATCGCCACCGCTGCCGTGCGGGCGTAGTCCTCCATCACGTCGAGATAGAGATCCCCCGCGCCCCGCCGCGGCATCTCGACCTGCAGGCGAAACGCGTCGACGAGCGCCTCGGCGATCTGCGCCACGGATCCTCCGATCACCCGCGCGAGCGTGAGCGACGTCTGCTCGCCGAGCAGCGACCGCATCTCGGCGAAGACCTGGAGAGACTCGATCTGCGCCTCGGTGAGCAGCGGCTCTGAGCGCAGCGGATCTGGGAACCCGAGCGCCCGCCACAGCTCCGCGGCCTCGCCCGGCTCCATGCCGGCACGCTCGACCGCCTCGGCGAACGGGATCCGCTCGCCCGCCCGGCGCAGCGCCAGCTCCAGCGCCAGTGTTCCGAGCGTCCCTGTCTCGGCCGCCTCGCGGAGCTCGTCGGGATCGGCGCCCTCTGCGCGCAGGTACCGCTCTATCCTCGAGGTCTCGTCGGGCCCGCTGCTCACACGCGCAGATTAAGGTGAAAGGGAACATGCCCGAGCTCCCGATCATCGACGCAAGGGATCAGACCGCCTGGCGGGACTGGCTCGAGGCCAACCACAACTCCCAGGACGGCGTGTGGCTGAAGTTCGCGAAGAAGGGCTCGCCGACGGCGACCGTCTCCTACGCGGAGGCGCTCGAGGAGGCGCTGTGCTACGGCTGGATTGACGGCCAGGCCCGCCGGCACGACGAGCACTTCTACCTGCAGCGGTTCACACCCCGTCGGGCCCGCAGCAAGTGGTCGCAGAACAACGTCGAGAAGGCCGGGCGGCTGATCGACGAAGGGCGGATGCATCCGGCGGGCCTGGCGGCGATCGAGGCCGCCAAGGCCGACGGCCGGTGGGAGGCGGCATATCCGGCCCAGAGCCAGGTGCAGGTATCCGAGGACTTCCAGCGGGCGCTCGACGCGAACCCGGAGGCCGCCGCGTTCTTCGCGACCTTGACCGGCTCGACCCGGTACGCGTTCCTCTATCGCCTGCACAACGTCGCGGATCCGGGCGCGCGGGAGAAGCGGATCGCGATGTACGTCGAGCTGCTGGGCGAGGGCCGCACGCTCGCGGACTGAGGACGCGGTCTTCGCGGTTCCATACACCAAATGGGTGTATGAAGCCGCAAAGTCCGGGGTGACCCGGCCCTTAAGGCAGCGCGTCGCGCGGCGAAAGCCCTACGCGTGCTTCGCGACCCCGGCCTTCCGCCGGATGTCCGCGAGCTGCTCGTCCACCCAGTCCCCGGGGTTCCGGGCGGTGACGATCGACTTCAGGCCCTCGTGCCGTCGACGCCGCTCATCCAGCGGCATCGTCAGCGCCGCGTGGATCGAGTCGGCGAGCTCCTGGATATCGAACGGGTTGACGGACAGCGCGTACTCCCCGAGCTCGTCGTGGGCGCCGGTGTTCTCGCTCAGGATCGAAACGCCCGCGTGCTCGTTGACCATCGGGCCCTCCTTCGCCACCAGGTTCATCCCGTCGAACATCGCGTTGACGATCAGCACGTCGTAGTGCTTGTAGGCGGCGACGGCCTCCTCCAGGTCGTCCCGGATCTTCAGCTGGATCGGCATCCAGTCGGGCGAGCCGTGGCGGTGGTTGACGACCGCCACGACCGCCTCGATCCGCTCCAGATACTCGGCGTACTCGGGGATGTCGGTCCGGGACGGCATCAGCTGGGCGATGAACGTGATCCGCTCGCGGAACTCGGGGTGCTGCTCCAGGAACACGTCGAAGGCGCTGAAGCCGCGCAGCACGTTCTTCGACAGGTCGGCACGATCGACGCGGAGGATCAGGTAGTCGCGCCGGCGCCGCAGCAGGTCCCGCTCGAACTCGCGCGTCCGCGGCCGCCGGGCGACGCTCTGGACGGCGCCGGCGTCGATCGGCAAGGGGTAGGTGCGGACCCACACCTCTCTCTCACCGCAGAACACGATCCCGTTGCCAAAGTCGACGTCGTAGCCCATCAGGTCCTCGCAGCACTGCAGGAAGTTGTTCGTGTAGTGCTGCGTGTGGAATCCGATGATGTCGTTGCAGAGGATCCCGTCGTAGATCTCGTCGCGGAGCATCTTCGGCAGCACCCGCCACGAGTCCGACTGGCTCCATGGGATGTGGACGAAGTGGTGCAGGAACACGTTGGGACGGGCACGGCGAATCAGGCCCGGGAGCGTGTACAGGTGGTAGTCGTGGACCATCACCACCGGCTCGTCGGTTCCGTCGATCTCCTCGAGTACCGCGCGGGCGAGGTCCTCGTTGACCACGTTGTAGCCGAACTCGAACGCCTCGGTCTCGTTGCGGCGGATGTCCGGGGCGTTCGATTGGTCCCACAGATAGTGCTGGATGAACCACAGCATCGGGTTGGCGATGATGTTGTAGAAGCGGTCGTACGCCTCCGGGTCCGACACGACCAGCTTCACGAAGTACTCGTCGCCGTCGTGGGTGTGGACCGCGAACGCGCGGCCGTCGTTGCGCTGGACCTCGGCGACGTCCTCATCGGTCATCGCCGAGGCGACCCAGGTCACGTCCCGATACGACGCGAGCCCGATCAGCGCGGTCACCAACCCTCCGGTCCCGCGACGGATCTCCCCGTCGGGCCCGAAGGTGACCGGCCCGCGATTGGAGACCAGGACCAGCGGTGCTTCCGACATCAGACGTCGAGCTGCTCGAACACGCTCAACCAGTCTCGCAGCAGCCGGGGCATCAGGAAGCGCCGGCGGACCGATTCCTTGCCGGCGCGCCCGAGCTGCTTGCCGAGAGCGGGGTCGTGGAGCACCTCGAGCGCCCGTGCTGCGCACTCCTCAACGGTGTTGACGAGGAACCCGGACTCGCCGTCGGTCACCTGCAGCGGGATCCCCCCGACCGCACCGCCGATGAACGGCCGCGCCTTCCAGATCGCCTCGGTCACGGTCAGCCCGAACCCCTCGCGGGTCGACTTCTGGATAACGACGTCGCTGTGGGACTGGAAGGCGTTGACCTCGATCGCCCCGACGTTGTTGAGGTTGTTGAGGATGTGGATGTCGGGGTCGCCGTCGGCGTGGGCGACCGTCGCGTTGAAGTAGTCCCACCCCTCCGGATCGTCGGTCGCCATCGACCCGACGAGCGCGAGCTGCGCGTCGGGGATCTCGTCCTTGACGATCCGGTACGCGTCGATCACTCCGAGCGGGTCCTTCCATGGGTCGAACCGCGACACCTGGCAGAGCAACGGGCGGTCGACGTCGATCCCGAACTGTTCGCAGATGTAGATCGCGTCCTCGGGCGAGAACGCCATGTTCTTCGGCGCGAGCGGGTCGATCGCCGGCGGCAGGATATGCGCACGGCCGTCGATCGCCGGTGGCACGTACTGCTGCATGTGGAAGACGGCGGCCTGGTAGGGCTCGAGGTACGGCAGCAGCCCCGCGAGCGTGTCCTGATTCGGGCTTGACAGATCGATGTGGCACCGCCAGACCCAGTTGCGCGCCTTCTCGGGCACCAGCGACGGGATCGCCGCCGGCTGCGGGTCGTGGACGATGCACACGTCCCAGCCCTCCGACAGCTGCGAGGCGTTGACCTCGTTGTACCGCTGCCAGATGTTCCACTGCTCCTCGTCGAGCCCCACCGGGTTGCCCTGGAGCGCGTTGTGCATCAGCTTGGTGGTGTTGAAGAACTCCTCGCGGCCGTAGATCACGTGCCACTCGCAGTCGAGCCCGACGTCGCGCATCAACGGCACGAGCGTGTTCAGGATCTCCGCTACGCCGCCGCCGAACGCGGTCGCCGATACGTGCAGGACGCGCTTGCCCTCGAGCTGCGCGGCGAGCTCGCGGATCTCGTCGACCAGCTGGCGGCCGACGATGCTCGCGTAGTCGGCGAGGCTCTTCTGGGCTACGGAGACAGGTTGGAGCATTGGGCGGTGCGCCCCGGGCGCACGAACGACGGCGGCCGGACGATACCGCGCGCCGTCCTCAGGGTCCCGCAGCCCGCAGCCGCGCGATCCCCTCGTCGACCGCCCGCACGAGCTCGTCGTGTAGCCGGCGGTTGGCCGCCGAGATCGAGGACATCTGGTAGTCGTGGCCGGACCCGAGCAGCCGGTGGTGGTCGAGCGGCTCGCCCCATCCGTCGGTGACGACGCCGCCGGCCTCGCGCAGGCACAGCCACGGCGCCGCGAGGTCGTAGGGCGAGTTGTTCAGGATCTCGCCGCGCCCGACCCGCTGGAACTGCTCGAGCATCCCGGGGACGTCGTCGATCAGCCGCGAGCCGACCTCGACGACGGCGTCGAGCTGGCCGGTCACGACCCGAGTCATCGCGAACGACTGCGACCCGAGCTCGAATGTCCCACCGCCGACCGAGGACGCGTCGATCAGGTCCCCGAGCACCTCGACCGAGGGGCGCACCGGCCGTCCTCGGAATCCGTAGGCCCAGAACATCCCGCTCACCTCGGCGTTCTCGCTGAGCGCCACCGGCCGCGACGACTCCACGCCGGCGCCGCGCTCAGCCAGATACCAGTCGCCGGTCTTGATCTCGACGACGCAGCCGAGCTCGACGTCGTCCATCGTCGGGTGCCCGTCGCCCAGCGGCGCGAGCGCGACCGCGACGCAGGCGGACTCGAGCCCCGCCATCGCCGGACGGGTGCCGTCGATCGGATCGACGACGAGCACGTCGACCGCGTCGGGCGCGGCGACCAGCCCACGGTCCTCCGAGTAGTACGCGATCCGCGGCGCGCGATCCGCGAGGAACTCCTGGAGCTCTGACTCGGCGAGCTCGTCGACCGCGAACGTCACGTCGCCGCCCGCCCCGGCCTCCGAAGCGGCGCGGCCGGCATGCGACCCAAGCTCCGGTAGCACCCGCTCGCGCAGCCGCCTGGCCAGCTCGAGCACCAGCTGTCGACGATCCTCCACCGGCGCATATGATCGTCGGAATGGCCGACGCGAACGTGTTCGACAGTGAATTTGAGTACGACCAGGAGGACCCCAAGGGCTACAGGGCGGGGCTCGCCCGGGTGGGGCAGGCAGCGGGCGGGGACGAGCTCGCGGTCAAGCTGATGGAGGTGCCACCCGGCGAAAGCGTGTGCCCGTACCACTATGAATATGTGGAGGAGTGGCTCGTCGTCCTGGACGGGACCGTCGATGTCCGTCGGCCCGACGGGGTCCACTCGCACGGCCCCGGTGACGTCGTCCGCTTCGCGCCCGGACCGGACGGCGCGCACAAGGTGGGTAACAGCGGCGATGTGGCGGCCCTCGTGCTGATGTTCTCGAGCGGCCGCGAGCCTTCGGTCGCGGTCTACCCCGACGGCGACAAGATCGGTGTCTGGGTACCCGGTGGCGCCGACAACGTGATGTTGCGTCGCGAGGACGGCAACCGCGAGTACTACGACGGCGAGGTCTGAGCCGCCCTCACACCGGCAGCTCGAGCGTGAACACCGTCTGACCCGGGCCCGAGGTGACGAGCAGTCGTCCCTCCATCCGCTCGGCGAGCTCGGAGGCGATCGCGAGGCCGAGGCCGGAGCCCTGGACGTCGTCGCCGGTGTAGAACGGCTCGAAGATCCGTCCCAGCGCCCCGGGGTCGATGCCCTGGCCGTCGTCGCGGACCGCGAGGCGGACGTGGCCGTCGTCGCGGCCGGCGGTGACCACGATCCTGGTGCCGGAGGCCGTGTGGGTGAGTGCGTTGTCGATCAGGATCCGCATGATCTGCGCAACCCGGACGGGATCGCACTGGAGGTCGATCGCGCGCGCGAGTCGCAGCTCGAGGTGGGCATCGTGCTGGGCGAGCGCCGGCTCGAACTCGCCGGACACCGAGCGGGTCAGCTCCCCGAGATCGACGTGCTCGGGACGGAGCTCGAGCGAGCCGGACTCGAGCTTCGAGAGGTCGAGCAGGTCGACCGACAGCTTCCGGAGCCGCTCGACCTGATCCTTGACCTGCTCGAGGAAGCGGCGGCGGGTCTCCTCGTCGAGATCCTCGTCCTCGAGCAGCTCGACGAACCCGCCGAGCGAGAAGATCGGGGTCCGCAGCTCGTGCGAGGCGGTTGCGATGAACTTCTCGCGCGCCGACTCGAGCTGCGCGAGCTGGCGCTGCATCTGGTTGAACGCGACCGCCAGCTGGCCGAGCTCGTCGTTCGAGTCGACCGGGATCGGCCGCTCGAAGTTGCCGGCGGTGACCTGCTCGGCCGCGAGCTCGAGACGCTTGACTCGCTGCGCCAGCGCCCGAGCCACGAGATAGCCCCCGACCAGCGCCAGCAGCAGCGCGATCCCGCCCGCGATCAGGATCTGCTGGCGGACGATCGAGACGCTGTGGACGATGTCGGAGACCGGCGAGGAGTAGACGATCACGTCGGTCACCCGTCCGTCGCTGATCACTGGCACCGCGGCCTCGGCGACCGCGCCGGCGGTAGAGCCCTCCGTCCCGGTGGTCGGCTGACCTGTCTGAGCTGCTCGCAGCGCGGGCTTCCACGGGAGCGCCGCGGCCGTGCCGAGCTTGGTCGAGTCCGCCTGCACCGACAGCTGGATCCCGCTCGCGGTCCGGGTGACGAGCAGCAGCGTGACCCGATCGCCCGAGGCGAGCCCGGCGGCGTCCACCTTCTGTTGCACGGCGCCGACCGTCTCGCGGCTGCCGGGCCGGATCGCGGGAACGATCTGGAAGGAGTCCCGCCGGGCCGCGTGCGCGAGCTGCGTCAGCCGCTCGTTGACGAGCCGGGAGCGAAGGCCGGGCGCGACGTACAGGTAGAGGGCGGCGATCGCGACGAGCGTGATCGCGAAGAACAGGAACGCCAGCCGGTTTCGGAGCGAGTTCCTCATCTGCGGCCGCGGCTCACCGGGCGGACCCCGGGCCCTATGGCTCGGTGTCCCGGAACCGGTAGCCGACGCCGCGCACCGTGAACAGGTACTCGGGGTCCTTCGGGTCCCGCTCGACCTTCTCGCGCAGATGCCTGATGTGAACGTCGATCGTGCGCGGGTCGCGATATGCCGAGTCGCCCCAGATCCGCGACAGCAGCATGTCGCGGGTGAACACCCTTCCCGGGGCACGCGCCAGCGCCGAGATGATCTCGAACTCAACGAACGTCAGCTCGGCGTCGTCGCCGCGGACCCGGACCGACCGCTTCGAGAAGTCGATCCGCAGCTGGTGGGCGTGCAGCGGCGCCTCCTCGACCCCGGACTCGCTCTGGTAGCTCATCTCCGCGCGGCGAAGCGCCGCCTTGATCCGGCTCGAGAACTCCCGCATCGAGAAGGGCTTGGTGATGTAGTCGTCGGCCCCGAGCTCGAGCCCGACGACCTTGTCGATCTCCTCGGACTTGGCGGTCAGCATGATGATCGGCACGGCGCTGCGGCTTCGCAGCAGGCGGCAGACCTCGAGCCCGTCGAGCTTCGGCAGCATCAGATCGAGCACGACGAGGTCGAACGGCTGCTCCTCGAAGCGCTCAAGCGCCTGCCGACCATCCGTCGCCTGAACGACGTCATAGCCCTCCTTCTGCAACGGGTACGACAGCAGCGTCTGAATCGACTGCTCATCGTCCACGAGCAGGATGCGCGCTGAACGGTCTGCCACAGGTGTCCTTCCGCGTCTAAGCGTACGCGTACGCACGCCGAGAACCACCAATCGCCCGCGTGGCGCTCTAACCTGCTGCACGATGCTCGACCCGCGGATCTACCGCATGGCGTTGCTGCCGGTCGTGCTCGCCGTGATCGTGCTGGCTTTCTCGCTGAGCGACCAGCAGGGGCCGATGGGGACGAACCTGGCGCCCGACGCGTACAGCGGTTCGAGCGCGTACGCGGCGATGCAGCGGTTCGCGAAGCAGTACCCGAACCGGCAACCGGGATCGTCCGGCGACGACGCGCTCGCGTCGGAGGTCGCCGCGCAGCTACGGGCGAACCGTTTCCAGACCTCGACGGACGTGTTCAACGGCAAGACGGCGATCGGGACGCGGACGCTCGAGAACGTCGTCGGCGTGCGCGCGGGCCTGGGCAACGGCAGCATCGTGATCGTCGCCCACCGCGACTCGCTGCAGTCCCCGAGCACCGCGGAGTTGTCGGGCACCGCGGTGCTGCTGCAGATGGCCCGGGTGCTGTCGGGCGAGTCGCTGCAGCACACGGTCGTGCTGGCGTCCACCACCGGCTCCGCAGGGGCCGTCGGCGCGGCCCGGCTGGCGCACAAGCTGCCGGGACCGGTTGACGCGGTGATCGCGCTCGGCGATCTCGCCGGCACGAACGTCCGCGGCCCGACGGTCGTGCCGTGGTCGACGGGCGAGAAGGTCGCCCCGCCGACGCTCCGCAAGACACTCGGCGCCGCGTTGTCCGCGCAGTCGAGCCTGTCAGCCGGGAGCACCGGCCTCGGTGGGCAGCTCGCGCGGCTGTCCTTCCCGATGAGCTCGTCCGAGCAGGCGCCGTTCGGCGGGGACGGGCAGCCCGCGGTGCTCCTCTCCGTTTCAGGCGAGCGACCCCCCGCCGCGAACGAGCCCACCAGCGTCGGTCAGATAACCACGCTCGGACGCACGGTGCTGGAGTCAGTCACCGCGCTCGACGCCGGCTCGACGGTGCCCGCTCCCTCCTCTTATCTGGTGTTCAGCGGCAAGTCGATCCCGGTCTGGGCGATCCGGCTGCTGGTGCTGACGCTGATCCTTCCGGTGCTGCTGACGACGATCGACGGGCTCGCGAGAGCGCGCCGGAGGGGTCACGCGCTGACCCGCTGGTGCGTATGGGTGCTGGCCGCGGCGGTCCCGTTCGCGGTGCTCGTGGCCGTGATCGTGGTCGCGCGCGCGACCGGTCTGATCGTCGCTCCCGGGCTCCCGCTCGGCGGCGACGCGATCTCGCTGCACGCGGGCCAGATCGCGGCCCTGGCCGGGATGACCGTGCTTGTCGTCGCCGGGCTGCTCTGGGCGAGGCGATTCGTGATCTGGCTGGTTGGCCCGCGTCGCGACGAGCTCGCCGGATTGGGCGCGTCCCGGGCGGGCGCGGCTTCGGCGGTGATGCTCGTCCTGTGCCTGGCGGCGCTCGCGATCTGGGTCGCGAACCCGTTCGCGGCGCTGATGCTCGTGCCCGCGCTGCACCTGTGGCTGTGGATCGTCGTCCCCGACGTGCGGCTGCCCGCCCCGCTCACCGCCGTGATGCTGCTCGCCGGGCTCGCCGCCCCGGCGCTCGTGCTACTGACCTACGCGACGACGCTCGGGCTCGGACCGGTGCAGGGAGCGTGGAGCCTGGTGCTGCTGCTCGCCGGCGGGGGCGTTGGCGTGGTCTACGCGCTGCTGTGGAGCCTGGTGCTCGGCTGCACGTTCAGCGTGATCGTGATCGTCACCCAGGCCGCGCGCGCGCCGAGGCCCGAGGACGCCCCGGTCACGATCCGCGGGCCGGTCACCTACGCCGGCCCGGGCTCGCTCGGCGGGACCGAGTCGGCGCTCAGGAGGTAGCCCCGCCAGGTGGTATCGGGCGCTCCGAGCACTCCTCTGACCGGCGGCCGGCTCCGTCGCACCCGCGGCCGCCGGGTGATCCGAGACGTGTCGTGGGTGCTGATCATCACGGGCGTCCTGCTGCTCGCCGACGCGGCGGTGACGCTGCTCTGGCAGGAGCCCGTGACGGCGGTTGTGGCGCTGATCAAGCGCTCCCAGATCGACCAGCGCTACATCACCGCGCCGCTTCCCTCGCCCGAACGACGGGCGGTGGCGGCGCTGAGGAGCGAGCGCTCGCAGATCGCGTTCCTTGCAACGCGCGAGGAGCGGCACGTGGGGACCGGCGACGCCGTCGGGCGGATCGAGATCCCGCGGATCGGCCTCAGCCTGCTGGTCGTCCAGGGGACGGACTCCGGGAGCCTCGAGAAGGGACCCGGCCACTACCCGTCGAGCGCGCTCCCGGGGCTCCGCAGGACGGTCGCGATCGCGGGGCACCGGACTACCTACCTGGCTCCATTCCGGCACATCGACGCGCTCAAGCCCGGAGACCAGATCACGCTTCAGATGCCGTACGGGCGGTTCCGCTACACCGTCCAGTACCACCGGATCGTGTCGCCGTCCGCGTGGTGGATCACCCGCAATGTCGGTTACGACCGGCTGGTGCTCTCGGCCTGCAATCCCCTCTACAGCGCCGCCCAGAGGATCGTCGTGTTCGCCCGCCTGACGAGCTTCCACTCATCCTTGTTTACGCCGGGCGCTCAGCGCTCCAGTATCGCTGGGGTCCTGCCGATGATGGGGTAGTCAGCAGGCCGGAGCTCGATTTCAAGATGCCAGGGGATAGCTACAAGCTGCATACGCTGAAGTCTCAGGTCGACGACGGCGAGTACCGAGTCGACCCGCCCGCGGTCGCGGACGCGATGCTCCGCTGGTACCTGGATCCGGCGCCCAGCCGTCGCCGGTGGCCTCGGCCTCAGAACGAGTGCTCGAAGCCCGACAGGGGCTCGTCACCGTCGATGAACACGATCCCCGGAGCGCCGTCCACCACCGACCCGATCACGCTCAGGCCACTGCGGCTGGACGGGATGCCCTGAGCCGGCGCCGCGGCGGCCGGCAGGCAAACGCACAGTTCGTAATCGTCGCCGGCGGTCGCCGCGAGCACGCGCGGATCGACCCCGAGCTCGTCCGCGACGAGACGCACGCCCTCGCCGAGCGGTAGCGACTCGAGCGACAGCTCGATCCGGACAGCGCTCTGGCGTGCGAGGTGACCGGCATCGGTCGCGAGCCCGTCCGAGATGTCGATCATCGCGGTCGCCCCTCCGGCCGCGAGCGCCACGCCCTCGCGCAGGCGTGGTCGCGGGCGGGCGTAGCGATCGCGCAGCGCGTCTGCCGAGCCCGGTGTCAGGCCGTTCGCGCCGGCGCGGCCCTCGACCAGAGCGAGCCCTGCGCCGGCGCCGCCGAGCGCGCCGGTGACCGCGACCACGTCGCCCGGGCGGGCGCCGTCGCGGCCGATGAGCGCGCCGGGGTCGGCAGCCCAGCCGACGACCGCGAACGTGACCGTCAGCGCCGGCGCACGGGTGACGTCGCCGCCGGCGATCGCGACCCCGGCCTCGTCCGCGAGCGCGGCCGCACCGCGGGCCACGGACAGCGCATCGTCGGTATCGGTCCCGTCCGGCAGGCCGAGCGAGAGGTAAGCCTCGCCGGCCGCGGCGCCCATCGCGGCGAGATCGGACAGCGCCCCGGCGAGCGCGCGGTGCCCGATCTCCTCCGAGGTCAGCTGCCCGCTCCGGAAGTGGACGCCGTCGACCATCGTGTCGATCGACGTCACCGCGTACCCGGCCCCCCTGACGATGGCCGCGTCGTCGCCGATGCCGCGGAGCACCCGCGGTCGGGTGACGTTCAGCAGCACTTCGAGCTGGTCGATCAGCTCGGTCTCGCGCACCGTCGGAGGTCCGGCGGGCCGCTAGCGGACCCGTCCGCAAGTATCGGCGGATTCGAGCGGCCCCTGAGGGCGCCTGGCGGCGTCCTCGCTCGCTTGCGTGCCTACAGGCACGCCACGCTCGCTGCGTCCTTGCCAGCCGCCCTCAGCGACCACTCTCGGTCCACCAATACTCACGGACGCGCCCGCTAGCGGTGGCGGTAAACGATCCGCGCGCGGTCGAGGTCGTACGGCGAGAGCTCGACGCGAACGCGATCGCCCGGGAGGATCCGGATCCGGAAGCGCCGCATCTTGCCCGCCACGTGCCCGAGCACGGTGCGATCCATGTTGTCGAGCTTCACGCGGAACATCGCGTTCGGGAGGGCTTCGACGACTTCGCCCTCGAGCTCGACCTTCTCTTCCTTAGCCATGTCTACTTCAGGTTAGTGGCTATTGCCGCCATGGCCGTTGCCGCGGCCACCGCCTGGACCCGGGGCGCCGCCGCCGGTCGCCGGCTGTGTCGGGTGCGCGAATAGCGTCGAGTTGCTGCCGGTGTTCCCGGTGTTCCCGCTGTTGCCGGTGTTCCCGCTGTTCCCCGTGTTCCCGCTGTTGCCGCTGTTCCCGCTGTTGCCGCTGTTGCCCGAGCCGCCGCCACGCGAGCCGGTGGCCGAGTGCGGGCCGAAGTAGGCGGTCCCGTGCCACGGGGTCGTCGGCTGC
Source organism: Solirubrobacteraceae bacterium (assembly GCA_036490875.1). Taxonomy (GTDB): domain Bacteria; phylum Actinomycetota; class Thermoleophilia; order Solirubrobacterales; family Solirubrobacteraceae; genus Palsa-465. The sequence continues at coordinate 55,963 of DASXDA010000001.1, read as the reverse complement.
GGGAAGTCTCCGCAGAAGCCGCCCGAGGCCGCCGACATGTAGTCGTGCCAGATCGGCGCCGCGAGCGCGCCGCCGAAGCCGCCGGCCATCGGGATGTTGTTGCTCTGCGGGTACCCGACCCAGACCGCGGTCGAGAGCTGCGGCGTGTAGCCGACGAACCACGCGTTGTCCATGTTCTCGGCGGTTCCGGTCTTGCCGGCGGCGGGGCACCCGTAGTCGGCTGCGGTGCCGGTGCCGCTCTGGATCACGGTCTGGAGCACCCTCGTCGCCGCGTACGTCTGGCCGTCGGTGAAGACGTGGGTCTTCGCCGGGTCGCCGAGGTTGATCGAGCTGCGGTCAGGGAACTCGACCTTTGAGAGGATCGTCGCGGGAACGTGGGAGCCGCCGTTGGCGAGGGTCGCGTAGGCGTCAGCCATCTCCTTGGTCGTCACCCCGTGGGTCAGACCGCCGATCACCTCCGCTGGGTTGCCGTCGAGCGGCGAGCTGATCCCCATCGCGTGCGCGGTCGCGTCCAGCTTGTCCCAGCCGATGTCCGCGGCGAGCTGAGCGAACACGGTGTTGTCGGAGACCGTCGTCGCCTTGGTCACGCTGATCGTGCCCTGGTAGGTCTCCTCGGCGGTGTGCACCGACCAGCTTGGGTCCGCCGGCTCCCACCCGGCCGGCAGGAACTTAGACGTGTAGAAGGTCTGGTCGGGGTCGCCGTTGTAGTCCTTGATCAGCGTCATCAGCGCGAACACCTTGAACGACGAGCCCGGCTGCCGCTGCGCGTCGGCGGCGAAGTTGTATTTGGTCTGGTCGTACGTCGAGGAGTTCGCCATCGCGACGATGTGGCCGTTGGTCGGGTCGACCGAGGTCAGCGCCGCCGCGGGCTGGTTGTCGAGCACCGGGCCGCCCTCGTGGCTGTCGATCGCGGACTGGGCCTCCGCCTGGCGCTTCATGTCGATCGTCGTATAGATCTTCAGCCCGCCGTTGGTGACGGTCTTCAGACCGAACTTGCTGATCAGCTGCTGCTCGACGTAGTCGAACACGTACGGCTGGCGGCGCAGGTGGTAGGCGTCGTCGGCTTTGACGCGCAGCGGCTCGCGCTCGGCGGCGTGCGCCTGGGCGTGACTGATGTAGCGGGCGGCGACCATCGCCTCCAGCACCTGGTTGCGGCGCGTGCGCGCACGGCTCGGGTACAGGAACGGGTTGTACTGCGAGGGCGACTGCGGCAGTCCCGCGAGCAGCGCCTCCTGTGCGAGATCGAGCTTTGACGCCGGCCTGTTGAAGAACATCTCCGCGCCAGCGCCGACCCCGATCGCCGTCTGGCCGCCGACGGTGCCGTACGGAACGACGTTCAGGTACTGGTCGAGGATCCAGTCTTTGCCGCCGCGGCCGGGGTGCTTCTTGACGAGCTGCTCGGCGAGCTTGGCCTGGACGATCTTGTACTTGAGGTCGTGGTGGCGCGAGTACTTGGTTCCGTCGAGGAACTTGTTGTCGACCAGCTGCATCGTCAGGGTCGACGCGCCCTGGAGCGAGCCGCCGCTTCCGAACACGTCCCTGATCCCGGCGCGGAGGATGCCCTGGTAGTCGAGCGCGCCGTGCTGGTAGAAGCGCCGGTCCTCGATCGCGACCGTCGCCTGCTTGAGCGTCTTCGGGATCTGGTTGCTCGAGACGGCCGCGTAGACCGTGTCGGAGTGGATGTAGCCGAGCAGCTCGCCGTCGGCCGCGTAAACCGCCGACGGCGGATGCGGATCGTGGGTTTTCAGCTGCGCGAGGTTTGGAGCCGAGTCGGCGACCGCGACGACCCAGCCGACGGCCAGAAGCGCGCCCGCAATCAGCGAGCAGACCCCGACCAGGATCGTCATCAGCACGACCTTCCTGACCGGATGGCCGCGGTGGGCCCGTCGTTGGCGCTTACGCTCGCGTCGACTCATCGAGAGATTTACCGCTCCAGCGCGCCGCTACTGAGCAGCCCAAGACCGCGCCGGACTGGCAATCGAGTGTACCTCCCGTGGTGTTTCTGCCTGGCGATTCCAGCTCCTTCCGGCGGTTGGGCGGTTCGGTGCCAGACTCGCGGTCGGTGATCGTCGAGACGAGGAGGATCCCGGGGGCCCGCCGGCTTCGCGGGTTGCTCGCGGAGCCCGCCGTGCGGGTTTCGTGGACGGCGGTGTGGAGCTCGCGCCTGGTCGTGCTCGCCGCCGGAGTGCTGGCCGTGCTCGCGTTCCATCGGGCGCCGGGAACCGCGGGCTTCGATCCCTCGGGGGTCACGGCGCCGTTCGGCTACTTCGGCAACCTGCTGGCCGCGCCGTTCGCGCGCTGGGACTCGGCCTGGTACCTGACGATCGCGCAGATCGGCTACGACCACGACCCGTCGCGGACGGCGTTCTTCCCGCTGTATCCGGTGCTGTTCCACTGGCTCGGATTCGTCGTCGGCTCGGACCTCGTCGCGGGGGTTCTGGTCTCGCTCGGGTCGTTCTTCGTGGCCTTGGTCGTGCTGTACCGGCTGACGAGGCTCGAGCTCGGCGAGGACCTGGCCCCGGTAACGGTGATGCTGATCGCGTTCAGCCCGATGGCGTTCTTCTTCTCCGCGGTCTACAGCGAGGGGCTGTTCCTGGCGCTGTCGGTCGGCTGTATCTGGCAGGCGCGGATCGGAAGGTGGATGTGGGCCGGGGTGCTGGGCGGACTCGCGGCGGCCGAGCGCAACAGCGGCGTGATGCTGCTGGTGCCGATCGTGCTGCTGTTCCTGTACGGACCGCGCGAGGACGCGGTCGCTCGCATCCGGGCCGCCACCGAGTCGCGCCTGGCGCGGCTGCGGCCCAGATACCGCCTGACCCCGAAGCTCGGCTGGGCGCTACTCGTCCCGGCCGGACTGGCCGCATACGTGCTCGTGCTGGCGCTCACGACCGGCGACGGGCTCGCCCCGTTCCGCTCGCAGGAGGTGTGGTTCCGGCACTTCGCCGGTCCGCTCGGCGGCATCTGGGACGGAGCGGTCGCCGCTTGGGACGGCCTGCGCCAGCTGCTCCACGGCCCGCCGCCGCCGCTCTACTTCGCGAAGGCGGCGGGCGACCCGATGGCGATCGCGGGACAGAACCTGATGCTGTTCGCGTTCCTCGGTGTCGGCATCGCCGCCATCGTCGGGACGTTCCGCCGGCTGCCGTTCGCATACGGCGCTTACTGCGTCGCGGCGCTCACGCTGCCGCTCTCCTACCCGGTCACGCCGCGGCCGCTGATCTCGGTGCCTCGCTACGAGGTCGTGCTGTTCCCGCTGTTCATGTGGGGCGCGTGGTGGATCGCACGCCGGCGCTGGACGGTGCCGGCGATCGCCTCTGGCGCGGTGCTGCTCGGCCTGTTCACGGCTGAGTTCGCCACCTGGCGGTTCGTCGCGTGAGCGACCGGCGCGCCGTGCTGCTCGACGCGCTCGGGACGCTGCTCGAGCTCGAGCCCCCGGCCGCGCGGCTGCGCGCCGAGCTCGCCTCGCGGCTGGACGCCCACGTGTCGCTCGCGCAGGCCCAGGCGGCGGTCGGCGCCGAGATCGCCTACTACCGCGCGCATCTCGACGAGGGCCGCGATCCGGCCGCGCTGGTCTCGCTTCGGCGCCGCTGCGCGGAGGTGCTCGTCGAGGCGCTTCCGCGGGGCGTCCGCGAGCTCGTGCCCGCCGGCGACGGGATCGTCGAGCTGCTGCTCGCGTCGCTTCGCTTCCGGCCCTTCGCCGACGCGCTCGGTGCGCTGCCGAGGCTGCGTGAGCGCGGGGCGCTGCTGGTTGTCGTCTCGAACTGGGATGTCTCCCTGCACGAGGTGCTCGAGCGGATCGGGCTGGCGCCGTACCTCGACGGGGTCGTCACCTCCGCGGAGGTCGGCGCTCGCAAGCCCGATCCAGCGATCTTCGAGCGCGCGCTGGGGCTTGCGGGCGTCCCCGCGTCCGTCGCGCTCCACGTCGGCGACACGCTCGCGGAGGACGTGGCGGGGGCGCAGAACGCTGGGATCGAGCCGGTGCTGATCGTCCGCGACGGGGGTGCCGCGAGCGATCGCGTCCGGACGATCCGGAGCCTGGCCGAGCTCGTCTGAGCGCGGAGGCTCTATCGTTCTCCCTCGAGATGGACGAGGGGCTTCCGATTGCCTACCAGGTGCTTGAAAACGGGGTGCCCGTGTACTCGTCGGACGGGGTCCAGGTCGGCTCGGTCGACCACGTCGTCGCCGCGCCGGCCGAGGACATCTTCCACGGGATCGTGATCCGTGCCGAGCACGCACGCCGGTTCATCGCAGCCGACGAGGTGGCCGAGCTGCACGAGCACGGCGTCGATCTCGCGATCGACGCGGCGGCAGCCGCCCAGCTGCCGGAGGCGCACGGCCAGGCGGCGCCCGCGTATCGCGTCCACGAGCCGGGCGTCAAGCCGAGCCACTGGAAGAGCCTGGTCGACATGGTGACCGGCGCCCGCCCGCACCGGCGCGACTGGGATCAGGAGAATTAATCGGATACCGCGGCAGTTTTTGCCGCGGTTTACGTTTATGGGTAGACGGGAACACTTCCGTCGAAACGGTCAGGGAACTGCGCCCCCACTTCCCTTGACCCCTCCGGGAGGGCCTAGAAGGATCTGGGCCCTCCCGGGGACTTTAACGGGACGTTTCGGCTACCCCGCTAGTCCCATCCGCAGCGCGCCGGTCGCCTCGAACAGGGCGTCCCGGGACGGGTGGTTGACCGCGCCGAGGTTCGCGAATCCATGGATCAGGCCCGGGTGCCGTCGCACCGCGACGGTCGCGCCGGCCTCGCGCAGCCGGCTCGCGTAGTCCTCGCCCTCGTCGCGGAGCGGGTCGAAGCCGGCGGTGGTGATGTACGCGGGCGCTACCGATCCAGGCTCGGCGGCGACGAGCGGCGAGCACCGCGGATCCGTCGCCTGCGCCGGGTCGGCGAGGTAGTGGTTGCGGTACCAGTGGAGATCTCTGCGCGTCAGGTAGAAGCCCTCGGCGAACAGCTCCATCGACCGGTGCTCCGTCGCCAGATCGACCCATGGGTAGAACAGCAGCTGGAACGCCGGCGCCGGGCCGCCGTCGGCGGCCGCGCTCCGGGCCACTCCCGCGGCCAGGTTCCCGCCGGCGCTGTCGCCCGCGACCGCGATCCGCGCCGGGTCGGCGCCGAAATCGACCGCGTGCTCGACCACGAATCGAAACGCCGCGACGGCGTCGTCGAACGACGCCGGGAACTGGTGCTCTGGCGCCAGCCGGTAGTCGACGCTGAGCACGCCGACGCTCGCTTGCCGCGTGAGGAACCGGCAGACATTGTCGTGGGTGTCGAGATCGCCGACCACGAACCCGCCGCCGTGGAAGTAGACGAGCAGCGGCCCGGCGGCCGGCGCCCCGAACGGGACGTACAGCCTCGCTCGAAGCTGCCCGTCGGCGCCGCCGACCGTCACGTCGGTCGCGCGCGCCACCTCGATCGTCGGGCCGGCGAAGGCGGCCGCGTTTTGCGTGATCCGCTCCCGGGCGCCCTGCACTGTCAGCTCGTCGAGCTCGGGGTCCCCCGCGAGCTTCATCAGCCGCAGGATCAGCTGCAGCTCGACGTCGAGCTCCTGCCCGTCGACGATCACCGGGCGGCCGGCGGGCAGCCGGAGCGCGCGATCCGGGAGTCCGGTCAGACCGCGAACGAGCAGGTACTGCGCCCGGTCGCTCGCGCTCAGCGTCGCCGCCATCGCGCGATTCTATGGCGGCGGCCGAGCTGAGTGGCGCGCCTCGCCTAATCTCAACCGCTCAGATGATCTCGACCCCGCCTCCGTCCGGCCCTCCGGAGCAGGGCCTCCCGCCCGAGCCGGCGCAGCCGCTGGTGCCCGACGACGCGGTCGACGCCAAGGTCATGTGGCCGGTGTGGACCGCGCCGGCCGCGATCGCACTCGGCTTCGGGGTGGGCGTGTTCGCGAGCTTGATCGTCGGCGCGATCGCGTCGGTGAACGGCGGCAGCCTGGCCCATCCGACGCCCGCGGTCGCGCTGATCAGCGACGTCCTGTTCGATCTCGGGTTCGTCGTTGCAGCGCTCTTCTTCTCCAGAGTTCGCGGACGGCCCAGCCCGGCCGATTTCGGCTTCCGCCGGATCAGGTGGCGGACCGGGGTGATCGCCGTGGTCGTCGCCGGGCTCTCCTACTACCTCGTCACGGCCGTCTACGCGTCGCTCCTCAACCTGCACGGAAATGACAAGCTCCCGAAGGAGCTGGGGGTCTCGGGGAGCACGGCGGCGCTCGTCGGCGCGGCCGTGTTCGTGTGCGTGATCGCGCCGATCGTCGAGGAGTTCTTCTTCCGCGGCTTCATTTTCGGCGCGCTGCGCCAGATGCGGATCGTGGTCGCCGGTCGCGAGCTCGGCACCTGGGTCGCGGCGATCATCACCGGGATCCTGTTCGGCCTCGCGCACACGGGCTCGGCCTCCGCCCAGTACCTCGTCCCGCTCGGATTCCTCGGTTTCGTCCTCTGTCTCGTGCGCTGGCGGACCCGCTCTCTGTACCCCTGCATGGCGCTCCACTCGATCAACAACTCGCTCGCGCTGGGGATCGGCCAGTTGCACTGGAACGCCGCCGAGATCATCGGTCTGGCGGTCGCTTCGCTGCTCGTGATCGGCTCGCTGACGCTGCCGTTGTCTGGGCGTGGAGTTGCGATACCGGGGCTCAGGCCCGCTCCCTGATTTAATCACGGCTGATGATCAGGGGGACTCGTTCGATCATTCCCACCGTTGTGCTCGCGCTCGCGCTGCTGATGCCCGGGGCCGCGCTCGCCGGAACAACGATGACGACGACGGCCGCGGCACCCGCAGGGCCGACCGGCCCCGGCGGTCCGACCGGGCCGAAGCCCAAGCCGAAGCCGAAGCGCAAGCCGTCCGCGAAGCCGGCGGTATCGGCGCACGCGAAGATCTATCTGTACGACTCGTTCTTCGTCAGCCGCAGCCCGGTCACGGTGCCTGGGCGGCGGATCCACGCTGACGGCGTCGTGTTCCCGTACGTCCCCGGCCAGTGGGTGCACGTGCGGGTCATGCTCGGCAGCCGCGTGATCAGGTCGGACAACTGGCGGATACGGCCGTCGAAGAACCGGCGGTTCGGCTGGTTCAAGGTGCCGTTTTCGAGCCCGGGAGCCGGCGGCATCTCGGTCGAGGTCACCCACAAGACCAACCACGCGGTGCGCGAGTTCAAGCTCTCGCGTTCGCTCGCGGCGCTCGACACCAACATCTCGTTCGGCTCGTCCGGCCGGTTCGTGCAGCTGATCCAGCAGCGGCTGGCGGCGCTCCACATCTACATCCCGCAGACGGGCGTCTACGACAGCGGCACCGGCTGGGCGCTCGACGCCTACCACCGCCTGCTGCATTGGGGCACCTACCAATCGGTCGACGGCAGGACGGTCAGCTACCTGCTCAACGGTTGGGGCGAGTTCAAGCTCCGCTTCCCCAGCCACGGGCGCCACGCCGAGGGCAACCTCGGGCTGCAGCTGCTCGCACTCGCCGACGGCTCGCACGTGCAGGCGATCCTGCCGATCTCCTCCGGCAAGCCCTCGACGCCGACGATCCTCGGCGACTTCCAGGTCTACTCGCGGGTCCCGGGCTACCTGCCCGACGGCATGTACTACTCCGACTTCTTCACCGGCGGGTATGCGATCCACGGCTACGACCCGGCGCCCGACTATCCCGCCAGCCACGGCTGCATGCGGCTGCCGATCCAGGACGCGATCTGGGTCTACAACTGGCTGAGCTACGGCGACTGGGTCGACACGTACTACTAGGCGTCCGCTCGGGGCCGGGAGCGCCGGAGCGGCCCGAGCGCCGTCGCGGCCGAGAGCGCCGGAACCACAACCCTACAAAGCGACCTGGCCGCCGGCGAACGTGTAGCGCCAGCGGCTCTATAGGAACCATTTCGCTCATCGTTCCCCTCAGGCCGCGGGGCTTTGTAGCGTTATGGCTCGATGGCCACTCGAACCAGCGCCCGTGACCGCCTGCTAGCCGAGCTCCGCGAGCAAGCGCTCGTGATCGGCGAAGTCGTGCTGACGAGCGGCAAGACCTCGCAGTACCTGATCGACGCCAAGCGCGCGATCCTGCGGCCCGAAGGGTTCCTCGCGCTGGCCGAGCTCGTCGCCGAGCAGGCGGCGGCGTGGGACGCGACCGCCGTCGGCGGGATGACGATGGGCGCCGATCCGATCGCGTGCGCCGCGCTCGCGGGAGGCGGGCGGGTGAAGGCGTTCTTCGTCCGCAAGGAGGTCAAGCAGCACGGCCTCGCGCGCCGGATCGAGGGCCCATCGCTCGACGCGGGCGAGCGATGCATGATCGTCGAGGACGTGGTCACGACCGGCGGCTCGACGATCCGCGCGATCGAGGCCGTCCGCGAGGAGGGGCACGAGATCTGCGGCGTGCTCGCGATCTGCGACCGGCTCGCGGGCGGGGCCGAGCCGATCGAGCGCGCGGCGGGCGCTCCCTACGTGGCGCTCACGACAATCGACGAGGTCTACCCGGGGCGACCGGACCGGACTTAGCCGCGCAAGAAGCGCTGGCGTCTAGCGCGGCAGCGACCGGCAGCTCGGGCGCACCTGATGGAGCGCTTGCACCTTCCACGCGCCGGTCGACAGCGGCGTGAACAGCACGATCGGGTTCCCGTGATGGATCGCCTGGGAGTACTTGAAGCCGATCTTGACGACGTTGATCTTGAGCGTCCAGGCGAGGATCGTCTGGTACTCGAGCCGGGTCAGTGGCTCGCCGCAGGCGTTCAACCGGGCGGGTCCTCCGAGCCGGTCGATTGTCGCCGAGAGGCGGTTGATCGACTTCGTTCGGAGCCGCTGAGCCTTGAGGTCGCGGTGCTCGGCGCGGGCGCTGGAGACGGCCGAGGGGACAAGCGTTCCGACGATCACGGCCGCCAGCACGATCGCCGCTGCGAGCCCGGCCCCCGAGGCCCGTAGCGCCGGCAGCCGCGCCGCCAGCCACGCCGGCAGGTCCGCGAGGATCCGGCCCACCAGCACCGCCGCGGTCACGGCCATCACGCCGGCCGCGGGGAACATGTACCGCCCGAGGCCCGGCCAGCCGTGGAGCGAGAACGCGATCTCGATCACGAGCCAGGCCGCGGCGCCCGCGCCCAGCACGAGCGTCACCAGGTCGCGTTTCAGCGCTGCCACCACCAGCGACAGCAGCGCCGCGATCTCGAGCGGCGTCGAGTACAGGTCGAGGAACCGGTCGATCGTCCCGAACACGCGGTCGGACTTCAGCCGACGGCCGGACCCGAATGCATTCGACGCGGCGACGAACGGGCTGCGCGAGGTGATCGCGGGGATCGCGAACCACATGAACAGGATCGCGGCGATCCCGACCCCGATCACCCACAGCATCGACGGGATCGCACGCCAGGCCCAGATCGAGTAGATCGCGAGGAACGGCCACACCTCGGGGCGGCCGAGCGCGGCCAGCGCGCCGAGCGCGAACGCCCACCGGGGCCGGCCCGAGAGGTGGCACTCGATCGCGCCCAGGCACAGCGCCGCGATCATCGTGTCGGACTGCGAGCTGAGCATGTAGTGCCACCAGTCCTGGATCCCGAGCAGCGCGAGCCCGGCGAACACGCCGGCCGCGATCGCCGCGTAGCGCCGGGCCTTGGCGGGCTCGGTGACCGGCCAGATCGTGATCCGGTAGGCGATTCGCCCGGCGGCAATCGAGCCGCCCAGCGACACCGCCACGCAGGTGATCATCCACAGCCAGAGCTCGTAGCGTCCGAAGATCGCGTATGGGAGCGTGAATAGGAACGGCAGCGGCTTCCACGACGGCGCGGCGTTGGTGTTGAGCGCTCCGTGCAGCGCCTGGTGGCCCCAAACGAGCCATCCGTACGGGTCAAAGCCGGGCCGCGTGCGCGCCCACAGCACGATCCCGGTCGAGATGGCGAGCGCGACCACGCCCCAGATCACGACCGAGCGGACCGCCGGCGAAAGCCGCGACGACGGGCGCTCCGGTTGCTCCCGTGCCTCGGCCGGCGACGGTGACGAGGTGACCGTCAATGCCTGATCAGGACGCCGCCCGGGTGGCTGCCGGTCGTCACGTACGCGGCGTGGAGCCCGTGGCACCGTGCGACCTGGGACGGGCGGGTGTGCAGTGGCAGCACCGACCAGCCGCCATGCGACACCGGCCTGAACAGCACCTTCGGAAGGTTGGGGTTACGGAGCTCCGCCTTCTCGACCCCCTGCTGGAAGCCGCCGACGGAGCCGACGTTGCGGTGGTAGAGCCAGGCGAGCGCACTCACGTAGGAGACGTCCGTCACCGGCTGGCCGCAGTTGCTGACGTGGCGGGCGCCGCCGATGGCGCTCGTCGTCGTCTGCAGCAACGCGATCTGATGGGTGCGGGCACGCTCGTGACGGATGTCCGTGTGCTCATCCCGGATCCGCGCGACCGCGCCGGGCACCAGCACGCCGACGAGCACCGCCACCACCGGAACCCCGGCCCACCGTGGGATCCCGTGAGCGAGCTTCGGCAGCCCGGTGAGGATCAGCGCGACTCCGATGCCAGCGAGCACCGCGCCGATCGCGGCCGGCTCGAACATGTAGCGCCCGAGCGCCGGCCAGCCGTGGTAGGCGAATGCGATCTCGACGATCACCCAGCCGACGGCGAGGCCGGCCATCGTCAGGATCGTGCGGTCGCGCCTGAACGCGCCCACGATCACGGTCAGCAGCGCCAGCAGCCAGACGGGGGTGTACTCGAGGTCCCTGAAGCGGCCGAGCGTTCCGAAGAACTGGTTGTGGCGCAGCGCGCGCGGCGACTTCTGCGCGAGGTCGCCCGCGAGCAGCGGCCGGTGGTTGGTGATCGTCGGGATCCCGAACCAGCCGAACGCGACGACCAGCGCACCGCCGACCAGCCACCACCGCATGTACGGCAGCTTGATCCACGCCCACAGCCCCCAGATCCCGAGCCACGGCCCCGCCTCGGGTCGTCCGAGCGTGGCGAGCACACCGAACACGAGCGTCCATCGGTACTTGCGAAGCAGATGCATGTCGATTGCGGCGAGCGTGAAGGTGACCAGCATGGGGTCCGACTGGGAGCTGAGGATGTAGTGCATGTACTGCTGGAGCCCCAGCACGGCGGCGCCGGCGAAGATCGCCGCCGCCCACGGCGCGTATCGCACGATCGCGGAGTCATCCGGCTTCGTGGTGCCACCGCCACTCAGCCTGAAGGCGATCCGGCCGCCGAACACCGCGCCCGCGAGCGCGACGGCGCACGAGGCGAACATCCACAGCCAGAGCTGGTAGTGGCCGAAGATCGCTAGCGGGACCGTGAACAGGAATGTCAGCGGCTTCCACGAGGGCGCGCCGCCCAGGTCGAGACCGCCGTGAATCGTCTGGTAGCCCCACACGAGCCAGCCGTACGCGTCGTAGCTGGGCCGGGTCCTCGCCCACACGACCAGCACCACCGACAGGATCGCGATCACCGCGCTGACCGTCAGCCACGGGTGACGGGACGCGAACAGGCGCAGCGTCCACCGCTCCTGCTCTGGCGCTTGCTGTCGGGTCTGGGCCTCCGCGGGCTCCGGGCGGAGCGGGGGCGCTTCTAGCGTGCTCTCAGACACGGAGAGGGCGGGACGGTAGCACGGGTTTGCGGGACGCCCGTCGCTACATCGTGGCAGTACCCCCGGCAGGAATCGAACCTGCATCCCGCGCTTAGGAGGCGCGTGCTCTATCCATTGAGCTACGAGGGCGCGAGACGGAGCGTATCCGGGCCTCGGCGCCTCTCGGCCGCGGTTTCGCTATCACCTGCGGATCATTGGCGCCCGGTTAACGCTTAGTGACAGCCCCGTCCCGGTGTGGTATCTCCCGCGGCCCCGAGGAGGAATCCAGCTGCAACGGGACAACCCCCAATTGTCATGAGCGTCGGCTCTGAGCTGCTCGTCGACTCCGAGTCGACCGTCGATTCGATCGAGGTCGTCGGCGACGATGTCACCGCTCGCTCCCCAACGGAGCTGTTCTGGCGGAGGTTCCGCGCGGATCGCGTGGCGATGATCTCCGCGATCTTCATCATCGTGCTGATCATCGTCGCGATCGCCGCGCCGCTGGTCGTCAAGATCCTCGGGCTGCCCGGTCCGAACGTGCAGGACCCGAATGCGCTCGACGCGTTCGGGAGCCCGACCGGCCCGAGCGGCGCCCATCCGTTTGGCGTCGACACGCTCGGCCGGGACATCCTCTCGCGGGTGATCTACGGGGCACGCGTGTCGCTCTTGGTCGGCATCGTCGGGACACTGATCGCGACGCTCGCCGGGACCGTGATCGGCCTACTGGCCGGGTTCTACCGTGGCTGGACCGACACGGTCGCGATGCGCGTGGTGGACGTGTTCCTGTCGTTCCCTGTGCTCGTCCTCGGGCTCGGGATTGGCGCCGCGTGCTCGGTGCGGGGGTGTCTGGGAGGAGTGATCACGCCGGGGATCGTGACCGTGATCTTCATCATCGCGATCCTCAGCTTCACCTACATCGCGCGGATCGTGCGCGGCCAGGTGCTGTCGTTGCGAGAGAAGGAGTTCGTCGACGCGTCGCGGGCGCTCGGCGCCTCGAACCGCCGGATCGTCTTCAAGGAGATCCTGCCGAACCTGGTCGCGCCGCTGATCGTCTACTCGAGCCTTCTGATCCCGACCAACATCCTGCTCGAGGCGGCGCTGTCGTTCCTTGGCGTCGGGATCCAGCCGCCCACTGCGAGCTGGGGGCAGATGATCGCCGACGCCACCCCGATCTTCAACACGGCCTGGTGGTACATGGTTTTCCCGGGGGCCGCTTTGCTGCTTACGGTGCTCGCGTTCAACCTCGTCGGCGATGGCCTGCTCGACGCGCTGAACCCGAGAGGGACGCGATCGTGAGCGTCACATCAATTTCGAGGCCGGGCGGCGGTACCGCCCGCTTCGAATCCGACCAATCGATAGGAGGGTCAGATGAGGAACACCGCACGCGCGGCGATCATCGCGGTGATCGGTGGGCTACTGGCGGCGGTGGTTGCGGCCTGCGGGAGCTCGAGCTCCGGCACTAGCTCTGCGACGACCGCGAACATTCCGCTGAAGCCGGGCGAGAACCCGGTGGGTCAGACGCTTTACGGCAAGACCAAGGGCGGAGCGCTGACCGTGTACTCGAGCGAGGACTTCGAGCACCTTGACCCGGGCGAGTCGTACTTCGTCCAGGACTACGCGATCGACTATGCGACGCAGCGTCCGCTGTTCACCTACCCGCCGAACTCGAGCAACACGCTGGTGCCGGATCTGGCGACGGCGATGCCTACCACCGCCAACGGCGGGATCACCGACGGCGGAAAGACCGTCACGGTCCACATCCAGCCGAACGTGAAGTTCTCGGCGCCGGTCAACCGGGCGGTGACCTCGGCGGATGTCGCGTACGCAATCGAACGCGGTGCCAACCCCAACGTCGCCAACCCGTACTTCATCTCCTACTTCGGCGCGAGCGCGCCGACACCGCTGGTGGGCACGACCTCGGCGAAGTACGCCGGGGGGCCGATTCCGGGCATTCAGACGCCGAACCCGACGACGATCGTGTTCCACCTCACGAAGCCCGGTGCCTCGTTCCTGATCCAGGCGCTGAGCATGCCGATCTCGATGCCGGTGCCGGAGTCGTTCGCGGGGCCGCTGGACAAGAAGGCCCCGACGACATACGGGACGCAGGACCTGGTGGCCACGGGCCCCTACATGCTGAAGTCGGACTCGACCGGCAAGTTCGCCGGAATCGGCTACCAGACGGGCAAGTCCGCGACGCTCGTGCGCAACCCGAACTGGAACGCGAGCACGTACAGCCAGCTGTACCACCCGCCGGCGTACCTGGACAACATCAACATCAACATCGGCGGCGATGCGAGCGTGATCGGGCAGCAGGTGCTGAAGGGAACGCACTCGGTCCAGCTCGACACTCCGGCGCAGTCGGTCGTCAAGCTCGCCTACCAGACCTACCCGTCGCAGATCACGTTCACGACCGGCGCCGGCGACCACTACGTTGCGGTCAATAACAGCGCCGGTCCGTTCAAGAACGCGAACGCGCGCAAGGCGTTCTGGGCGGCGCTCGATCGCAACGCGATCGTCAAGGCGCGCGGTGGCCCGCTCGTCGCACAGCCGATGACTCACTTCATCTACCCGGGGCTCAACGGCTTCCAGCAGTCGGGCGGCTATCCCGGCCCGCAGGTCGACTACAACAAGAACCCGAACGGCGACATGACCGTCGCCACCAAGTACATGAAGGCCGCCGGCTACTCGAGCGGCAAGTACAGCGGCAACGCGACGGTCCAGATCGTCGGTGCCAACAACGGCAACGACCCGGCGATCATCCAGATCGTCAACAACGCGCTGACCGGTCTCGGTTTCAAGACACACGTGTCCGAAGTTGACCAGTCGGTGATGTACGCGAAGTACTGCGGCGTCCCGAAGCAGGAGATCGACGCGTGTCCGACGGTCGGCTGGGTCCGTGACTTCGCGGACCCGCTGACGCTCCTGTACGTGCCGTTCTACGGGCCGTCGATCGTCCCCACGAACAACTCGAACTGGGGCCAGGTCAACGATCCGCAGATCAACGCGGCGATGCAGCAGGCCGCGCTGGTGAACGATCCGAACCAGCGGGCGCAGGCCTGGGCGAACGTCGACAAGATGCTCGTCGACCAGGCTGTCGCCGCTCCGGAGGAGTTCGACAACCAGCCGAACATCGAGAGCAAGGACGTGGCCGGCGTCAATCAGCTGTGGGACATCGGCCAGTGGGACTTCATGTTCAGCTCGCTGAAGTAGCAAGTCCCTGACGTCAGCGTGGGCCCCGCCATCCGGCGGGGCCCACGCCGTCGGACCGACCAACCGATCAGCCCGTGACCACCTACATCCTGAGACGAGTCCTGTGGGGGATCGTCCTTCTGTTCCTGGTCTGCCTGCTGACGTTCATTCTGTTCAACGTCCTGCCCTCGGCGGACCCCGCTCAGCTCCGTGCCGGACGGAACGCCAGCCCGGCGATCATCGCCCACATCCGGCACGAGCTGGGGCTCGACAAGTCCGTGCTCGAGCAGTTCTGGGTCTACATCACGAACATCTTTCTCCAC
Source organism: Solirubrobacteraceae bacterium (assembly GCA_036490875.1). Taxonomy (GTDB): domain Bacteria; phylum Actinomycetota; class Thermoleophilia; order Solirubrobacterales; family Solirubrobacteraceae; genus Palsa-465. The sequence goes on along the minus strand of DASXDA010000001.1, from coordinate 40,941 downwards.
TTCAACTTCGGCTACAGCTTCTACTCGGGCCAGTCGGTGATCAGCCTGATCGGCGACCGGCTGCCGGCGACGCTGTCGCTGACCGTCGGCGCCGTGATCCTGTGGTTGCTGCTGGGGATCCCGATCGGGATCATCTCGGCGGTCAGGCGGCGCACTTTCGTCGACCGGACGGCGATGGGGAGCGCGTTGTTCTTCGTGTCGATGCCGATCTACTGGCTCGGCCTGATCGTGCTGTTCCTGTTCGCCTCGGACATCGGCAAGTTCCCGATCCTGCCGGGTGCGAACTCATATGTCGGGATCACCACCGACGCCGGGAAGTGGTTCACCTCGCTGCTGCTTCCGTGGTTCGTGCTCGCAGCGACCCAGGCCGCGATCTACTCCCGGCTCCTACGCGGCAGCCTGATCGAGACGATGAGCGAGGACTACATCCGCACCGCGCGCGCCAAGGGCCTGCCGGAGCGGCGGGTGGTGTGGAAGCACGGCGTACGCGCCGCTGTCACCCCGGTTATCACGGTGCTGGCCCTCGACATCGGAGCACTGCTGGGCGGAGCGGTGCTGACCGAGACCGTGTTCGACATTCCGGGCATCGGCCGCCTCAACTACGACGCGATCATCCACTCGGACTTCCCCGTCGTCCAGGGCACCGTCCTGCTGGCGGCTATGTTCATCATCGTGGCGAACATCGTCGTCGATATCGCGTACGCGTACCTCGACCCGCGGGTTCGCTACTCGTGAGCTCCGCCCCTCTACCGTGAGTCCGCTGCTCGACGTCAAGGACCTGCGGGTCACGTTCGAGACCGAGGACGGCGTCGTCCACGCCGTCGACGGGATCTCGTACTCGGTCGACACCGGCCGAACGCTCGGGATCGTCGGCGAGTCGGGCTCGGGCAAGAGCGTCTCGTCGCTGACGACGCTCGGGCTGACGCGGACTGAGGGCGCCAAGGTCTCCGGGGAGATCCTGTTCGACGGCAACGATCTCGTCGCGATGAGCGACGACGAGCTGCGCAGCATCCGCGGCAACCAGATCGCGATGATCTTCCAGGACCCGCTGTCCTCGCTGCACCCGTTCTACAAGGTCGGGTGGCAGCTGGTGGAGGCGATAAGGGCCCATCGCAGCGTGTCCGGAAAGGCGGCGCACAGCCGCGCGGTGGAGCTGCTCGACCTGGTCGGGATCCCCGACGCCAACCGGCGCGCGAACCAGTATCCGCACGAGTTCTCCGGCGGGATGCGGCAGCGGGCGATGATCGCGATGGCGCTCGCGAACGAGCCGAAGGTGCTGATCGCCGACGAGCCGACGACGGCGCTCGACGTGACCGTGCAGGCACAGATCCTGGCGCTGCTCGACGACCTGCAGCAGCGGCTCGGGATGGCGATCATCATCATCACCCATGACCTAGGCGTGGTCGCCGAGACCGCCGACGAGATCGCGGTGATCTACGCCGGGCGAATCGTCGAGCACGGCTCGACCGCCCAGATCTTCAAGTCCCCCCAGCACCCCTACACGTGGGGCCTGCTGACCTCGATCCCGCGGCTGGACATCCAGCGCGACGAGGAACTCGTCCCGATCGCCGGCCGCCCCCCGAGTCTGATCCACCGCCCCGCTGGGTGCTTCTTCAACCCCAGATGCCCCTACGCCCGCGACGAGATGCGCAGGATCGACCCCAGGTTGGAACCCGTGGCTGGCGAAAGCGACCACCAGGTCGCGTGCCTGTTGGAGCCAGAGGTGCGGACCCGAATCTGGAAGGGCCTCCAGGAGGGTCAGTCGCCAGCGTCACTTCGCACCCTCGCGTCCCCGCTCCGTACCCAAGCATCCGCCCCGGCCGCGCAGGGTGCGAATGAGGTGAGCGAATGACCGGCGCGGACAGCACCCCCCTGGTCGAGGTCCGCAACCTGCAGAAGTACTTCCCAATCACCCGCGGCCTGATCCTCCAGCGGCGCATCGGCGACGTGAAGGCCGTCGACGACGTCTCGTTCGACGTCAGGAAAGGAGAGACGCTCGGGCTGGTGGGCGAGACCGGCTGCGGCAAGAGCACCACCGCGAAGCTGCTGGTCCGGCTGCTCGATCCGACCGCAGGCCAGATCCTGTTCGACGGAGAGGACATCTCCCAGCGCAAGGGAGCGGGGCTGAAGGCGCTCCACCGCGACGTGCAGATGATCTTCCAGGACCCGTACTCGTCGCTGAACCCGCGCAAGACCGTAGGTTCGATCATCGCCGAGCCGTTCGTGATCCACGACCTGTACAGCGGATCGGGCGAGCGCAAGAAGCAGGTCCAGGAGCTGATGGACCGCGTCGGGCTCAATCCCGAGCATTACAACCGCTATCCGCACGAGTTCTCGGGCGGCCAGCGCCAGCGGATCGGGGTCGCGAGGGCGATCGCGCTCGAGCCGAAGCTGCTCGTCGCCGACGAGCCGGTCTCCGCACTCGATGTCTCGATCCAGGCTCAGGTCCTGAACCTGCTCAGGCGGCTGCAGGGCGAGATGGGCCTGACGCTGGTGTTCATCTCGCACGACCTGTCGGTCGTCCGTCACATGTGCGACCGCGTCGCGGTCATGTACCTCGGCAAGATCGTCGAGCTCGCGTCGAGCGAGGAGCTGTACTCGTTCCCGCGCCATCCGTATACGGGCGCGCTGCTGTCCGCCGTCCCGGTCCCCGACCCCGAGGGGAAGCGCACCAGGACGCTCCTTTCAGGGGACGTGCCGAGCCCCGCCAACCCGCCCCCGGGCTGCCGGTTCCACACTCGCTGCCCGAAGGCCCAGGAGATCTGCCGGACCGACGACCCGCCGCTCGAGCTGAAGGACCCGGACCACCCGGCCACTCAAGCCGCGTGCCACTTCCCGCTGACGGCCGAAGAGGTCGAGCTTCAGCTGCCGGCCGCGCTGATCGCGGCTCAGGCGTCGTCCTCGACGTAGAGCGACTCGCGCGCCAACTCGTTGCCGTTCTTGCCCCAGAGCTTGATCTCGAGGAAGTCGGAGCGGTAGTTGTCCGGCGCGATCAGCGTGAACCGCTGATCGGAGAGCTCGCACTGGTCGACGGCGAGGTTCGCGAGCTCGCCCGTCACGAGCGTGCCGCCGGGGATCATCGGCGTCCCCCACACGAGCGTCATCTCGGCGGCGTTGCCGAGCTCGCCGCGCCAGCTGCCGATCACCTCATCGTTCAGGTCGAGCTTCCAGTCGGGGTTGGCTTCGGCCAGCTCGGAGGTGAAGTCGGCCTGCGCCGCGAAGGCGCTCGGGCCCTCGGACCCCTCGGAGAATGAGACGTAGCCGAAGACCTCGAAGCCCGCGCTGGTGCGAGCAATCGCCGGGATGTAGGTGCGGCCGCAGTACGTCCGGTCCGGATACCAGGCGATCTCGGTGTCGATGTCGCCGATCTGCTCACCCTCGGTGTCCATCTCGCGCACGGCGGCGAGGAAGTGGGCCTTCAGCGTCTCGCCCCAGCGGCCGTAGGGGAGCCCTTCCTGCGGGGGCTCGGCTGCGAAGCTGATCACAAACCGGTCGGTCGGCGGCATCGCGGCGGAAGCCTACCTGTCGGCCCCGGATGCGGCGGTCTACTGCATCGTGGCGCGGATCGCCTGCATCGTCGCCGCGAGCGTCTGGGCGACGAGCCCGATCACCTGCTCCCGCGGCATCCCGTTGGCGCGCGCCGCGTCGAGAACCGTCTCGCTGAACGCGATGAAGCCCTTGATCCCGAGCCGCGCGATCGGCGGCGGATCGTCGGTGCCGAGATTGTTGAGCGACACGGCCCCGATGACCACGTCCTCGAAGCGGTCGATGATGGCGTGCAGCTCAGGCTCGTTGGAGGCGCGGCCGAGCCGGTGGATGAGCCAGGCGACCGAGGGTTCCTCGGCGTGGGCGAAGAACCGCTGGAAGTTGGCCGTCATCCGCTCCTGCAGCGGAATCGACTCGTCAGTGACCCATCCGTCCGTCAGCTCGTGGCCGGCCCGCTCGCCGACCGCGATCAGGATGTCCGGGCGGCCGCGGGGGAAGTAGTGGTACAGGAGGTTTCGGGTGACGTCCGCTCGGCGCGCGAGCTCGTCGAGCGAGAACCCGGCGATCCCCTGCTCGGCCACGAGCGGCGCCGCGACGTCGATCAGCTGCTCGCGCCGTGCGCCGCGCGGCAGACGCCTGGGCGAGCGCGCGACGGTCGTGGCTCCGGCGGTGCCCCGTCCCGCGGGGCCCCGCTTCCTATTTGAATTGCGGTGTGGACGAGGGTTGGCGGCTGACATGGCGTTATCTATTATTTCCCCTCAGTCAACTTGACGCACTGTAAATAGCAGTGTAGGCTAAAACCCGCTGTCGGGCCTGAGGGGCTGCGGCGGACGGACCTTGCGTCCGGTGCCGGCACGGACGGGCCGGGACGGGGGCAGGAAACGAAGCGGATGGGCGGTCGCGTTCCTCCTGGGGCGCGGCCGCCGGTTCGTCTTCCCCCACGCCTCGCGCGTCCCTCAGAACGCGCCGCGGCGGCTGATCACGGCGGGAATCGTCTTCAGCAGGATCGAGAGGTCGAGCATGATTGACCACCTCTCGAGGTACAGGAAGTCGAGTCGCACGAGGTCGTCGAAGTCGAGCTCGGAGCGGCCCGATACCTGCCACAGGCCCGTGATCCCCGGAAGCACGAGATACCGCTTCTTGTGCCACTCCTCGAGCCGGTTGAAGTCGCGCATCGGCAGCGGCCGCGGGCCAACCAGCGACATCTCGCCACGGATCACGTTGACGAGCTGGGGCAGCTCGTCGAGCGAGTAGCGGCGCAGGAACCGGCCCACCTTCGTGAGCCGCGGGTCGTGGCGGATCTTGAAGAGCGCGCCCGACTTCTCGTTGAGCGGCTCGAGGTCCGCCTGGATCTGATCGGCGTGCTCGCGCATCGTGCGGAACTTGAAGCAGTAGAACGGGCGACCCCCGATCCCGGGCCGCACCGACCGGTAGATCACCGGTCCCGACGAGCTCAGTTTCACCGCGAGCGCGATCGCGAGCAGGATCGGCGACAGGAGGATCAGCCCGACCGTCGAGAGCACCAGATCGAACGTCCGCTTCAGCGCGAAGTCGATCCCCTGGACGACCGGCGGCCGCAGCTTGAACAGCGGCACCGTCTGCCCCGGCACGAACTCGGCACGGTCGATCAGGATCTCCATCGTCGACGGGGCGACCTGCACCGTCACCCCCCGCTGGTTGCACATATCGACGAGCTCGACCGCCCGCTCCTGCGGGAACTCTGGGTCGGCGATGATCACCTCCTGGATCCGCTCGCGGTCAAGCACCTCGGGAAGCTGCTCGAGCGTCCCGAGCGACCGCAGCCCGTTCGGCGGCCGCGGCGTCAGCGAGATGTAGCCGGCGATGTCGACCCGCATCCGCGACTGGTCCGCGAGCGCGTGGTGGACGGCCTCGATGTGCTTGCCGGAGCCGACCAGCAGCGCCCGGCGCGTGTACCCCGCCTGCTCGAGCATCCATCCGGTCAGCCGCAGATGCAGCTCGCGCAGCGCCGAGATGTACACCACGGCAAAGAACAGCGAGCTGAAGAAGATGTAGTAGCTCGAGAAATGCTCGCCGCTTGCGAGCGCGAACACCAGCGAGATCACCGTCGTGTAGAAGAGGGCGGTGGCGATCGCGGAGAACCCCGGCCGACGCGGACGGTCGGCGTAGAGGTCGGCGCGGGCGAACATCAACACCGTGATCAGGAACGCGAATGGGACGTAGTGCTTGGTCTGCGCCCACGCCAGATGGGCATCGGTCTTGTCGTTGAGGATGCCGCGGGTGATCAGTGCGGTGAACAGCGCGGCTGAGACACCGATGAAGTCGAGCACGAGCAGCGACACGACCCGGGCCGCTCGGCGCGCGGTCTCGAGCTTGAGCAGGAATGACAGCGCGGGGGGACGCTTGCGTCTGACATCGCGTTCGGGCATGGCGACGGGCACGGGTTCCGCGGAGAGCATCTCCGGCTTGCTCTCCGTACCTGTGTCGTGCGTCGTCACGTGGGGCAGCCGCTGGCAGTCATGTTCCCCTACTCCCCGTGTAACGGTATCTAGAACGAAAGGTTTCGGGGTAGGACCACGGGCCGGCCCGCGATCCCTCAACCCTAGACTGAGGGGATGATGCGACGGATCGCATGGGCGGTTTCGCTGGTGGCGCTGGTCGTGGTCGCGCGGGTGGTGCCGCAGGCGAGCGCCGCACCCGGGTACAACCCCGCCGATCCGGCGCAGGCGGCGCAATACCAGCGCGCGCTCGCGCTCGGCGTCAAGGCGTACGTCTACGGGTACCCGCTGCTCGACACCGACCGCGTGTTCCGGAGCTCCACCAGCGTGAACGTGCCCAACGGCGCCGGCGGCGCTCCCGTCAATCGCTTCGGCAACATCCGCCGGTTCACCGACCCCTCCGATCGAACGGTGGTGGCGCCCAACCACGACACGCTCTACTCGATCGCATGGCTGAGCCTGCGGCCGCAGCCGATCGTCGTCCACATGCCCGTCGTCAAGGGCCGGTTCACCGTCTTCGAGCTGCTCGACCCGTACACCGAGAACTTCGTCAACATCGGCTCGGTCGGGCTGCCGCCCGGCGACTACGCCGTCGTGCCACCCGGCTGGCACGGCCGGGTGCCGAACGGCGTGCGGATGATCCGCTCCCCGTACTCCCGGGTGTGGATCATCGGCCGCACCTACATCAAGAACGCCGCCGACACGGCGAACGTCCAGCGGATCCAGAACCAGTACTCGCTCACTCCGCTCAACCGCTGGGGGACCAACTACCGGCCGCCAGCGCCCCGGCACCCGGACCGCACGCCGGCGGCGTACACGGTTCCCGGGACCCTTTCCGGCCAGAGACGGCTCCAGTACTTCGACGCACTCGGCGCTCAGCTGAAGCAGTTCCCGCCCCCGGCGGCCGACCGCCCGCTGCTCGCGCAGCTCGCGACCGTCGGGATCCGGCCCGGCATGCGCCCGAGCACCAACGCCCGGCTCAGCGCCGCCACCCGGCAGGGGCTGCGCGACGCGGTCGCTGCCGGCTACAAGCAGGTGACCGCCGAGCTCCAGACATACTTCCTGCGGGTCGCGCCCAAGCACAACGGCTGGCTCGTGGGGCGCACCGGCCACTACGGCACCGACTACGCGCTCCGCGCCGTGGTCGACCGGGTCGGCCTCGGCGCGCCGCTGTCGACGCTCGCGATCTACCCGTTCACGGTCACCGACTCGACGCTCCGTCCGCTGACCGGGTCGAGTCGCTACGTCGCCCACTTCGCGGCGCACGACCTGCCGTTTCCGGCGAGGGCGTTCTGGTCGCTGACGCTGTACGACTCGAACGGCTTCTTCGTGCCGAACTCCGCGCACGTGTACCTGATCAACAACCGCACGCCGCTTCACTACAACCGCGACGGGTCGCTCGACATCTACATCCAGCCGACGGCGCCGCGGAATGCGACTCAGCGCGAGGCGTGGCTGCCGTCGCCGGCCGGGAAGGCGTTCAGGCTGATCATGAGGCTGTACCGGCCGATCGACATCCCCGGGATCATCAGCGGGCGGAGCTGGCAGCCGCCGACGGTGCTGCCGTGCCTGCCGAGCGGGATGACCGCTGCCGGAACGGCCTGCGCGAGCTGATCAGTAAGCGGTGCCGACGAGCGCCTCGACCCCGGACTGCTCGATCGTCCGCCTGAGGCCCTCGCGGAGGTCGATCTCGGGCTCCCAGCCGAGGATCTCGCGCGCGAGCGTGATGTCCGGCTGGCGCACCTTGGGGTCGTCGGTGGGAAGCGCCTCGTACACGATCTCCGAGCGAGAGCCGGTCACCTCGATCACGGCGTGGGCCAGCTCGAGCAGCGTGAACTCATTCGGATTGCCGATGTTCACCGGGTCGTGGTGGCCGGACTCCGCGAGCGCGATGAGGCCGCGGATCTCGTCGTCGACGTAGCAGAACGACCTCGTCTGAGAGCCGTCGCCGAACACGGTGATCGCGCGGTCCTGGAGCGCTTGGCGAAGGAACGTCGGGATCGCACGGCCGTCGTGGGGGCGCATCCTCGGGCCGTAGGTGTTGAAGATGCGGACGATCGCGGTGTCGACGCCCTGCTGGCGGTGATACGCCATCGTCAGCGCCTCGGCGTAGCGCTTGGCCTCGTCGTAGACGCCGCGCGGGCCGATCGGGTTCACATTGCCCCAGTAGGTCTCCTGCTGGGGGTGGAGCTCGGGGTCGCCGTAGACCTCACTGGTCGAGGCGATCAGGAAACGGGCGCGGTGCTTTTTCGCAAGCCCGAGTGTCTGGTGGGTCCCGTAGGAGCCGACCTTCAGCGTGTGCAGCGGCAGCCGCAGGTAATCGATCGGCGACGCCGGCGACGCGAGGTGGTAGACGAAGTCGATCTGCTCCCCGACGAAGTACGGCTCGATGATGTCGAGGTTCAGGTGGACGAAGTCCTGTGTCCTGATGTGCTCGATGTTCGAGAGCGTCCCCGTCTCGAGGTTGTCGACGCAGATCACCCTGTGTCCGCGCGAGAGCAACTCGTCACAGAGGTGCGATCCCAGGAATCCGGCTCCGCCGGTTACGAGGCTCGTCGTCATCGGCGCGGAAGAATCTACATGGCCGAGCTCGACCGGCGCAGTACATGCTCGTCGCCACGGCGGATCGTGAGCCGCTCGGAGTCGAAGTGCTCGAGCAGCGCCTGTGCAAATTTTCTCGAGGTTCCGAGCTCGTCGCGGACCGCCGCGAGCGTGACCGCGCCGCCGCCCAGCCGCGCCAGCGCGACCACCCGGTCGCGGATCTGATCGAGCGTCTCCGGGTGGTAGTGGAGGTTCTTCGAGACGCGGACGGCGCGACCGGCTTGCCGTAGGGCGGCGAGATCCGCCGGGTCGAGCTCGGAGTCGAGCGGGGGCTCCGCCGCTGCCGCGCGCAGGCGCTGCTCGAGCGCGAGCACGGAGGCAGACAGCGGTTCGGGGGCTGGCTCCGGTTCCTTCTGTGCGGCGGGCTCTTCGCACGGCGGCTCCTGCTCCCCGGACGCGAGCCTCTGCAGGCGCGTCAACACCTCGCGCGACGGACCGTGCTTACGCGGGTTCGGGTCGAGCACGACGCCGCCGCCGAGGGTGTCGGGCGGTGCGATCTGGCGGATCACGAGCCGGTCGCCCGCGGCGGCGATCAGCGGCTGCTCGAGCCGGAGCTGCCAGAAATCGCCGCCGAGCCAGGAGATCCGCGCGGGCGTCTCGCGGGTGCCGTGGTGGACGTGGACGCGGATGCCGGTCTCCGGATCCTCGTCGCCGAGCTCGAGCCGGGCATCGATCAGGTACGTCGGGCGGAGCTCCGCGTCCGGAGAGACCAGCACGTCCCCGCGGCGCACCTCGGTGACGGCGATACCCATGAGGTTGACAGCCACGCGCTGTCCGGCCGACGCGCGCTCGACCGCCCGGTCGTGGATCTGCACGGCCCGGACCCGCGCGCCGATCCCCTCCGGAAGCAGCCGGACCTCGTCGCCGCGAGTGATGCTCCCCGACCACAGTGTGCCGGTGACGACCGTGCCCGCGCCCCTGATCGTGAACGCTCGGTCGATGTGCAGCCGCGCTGCATCGGGCAGGTTCGCGCGGCTCGAGAGCGAGGACGCCGCCCGTTCGAGCGCCGCGCGCAGCTCGTCGAGACCCTCGCCCGTGCGGGCGGAGACGGCGACGGCCTCGGCGCCCTCGAGCAGCTCCGTCGCCTCGATCATCGCGACGTCCGGGTCGGCGAGGTCACTCTTCGTCACCGCGATCACCCCGGCCTCGACCCCGAGCGCGCGGAGCACCATCGCGTGCTCGCGCGTCTGTGGCATCACCCCGTCGTCGGCTGCGACCGTCATCAGGTACAGGTCGATCCCGGTCGCGCCCGCGACCATCGTCCGCACGAATCGCTCGTGGCCGGGAGCGTCGATCACCGACAGCCGCCGGCCGGACGGCAGCGCGAGCGAGGCGTAGCCGAGCTCGATCGAGATCCCTCGCGCACGCTCCTCGGGCAGGCGGTCGGTGTCAACCCCGGTCAGCGCGCGGATCAGCGCGGTCTTGCCGTGGTCGATGTGCCCCGCGGTTCCGAGCGTGAGCGGCGCGACGGCATCCATCACGCCGACCGACTATATGGGCGGCCACAGCGGCCGCGCTAGGGCGTAGCAGGCGCCTTGGCGGGGCAGTGCGCCCGGATGTCGAGGCACGTGACCTTGGTCCCGTGTTGGGGGGTCAGCGTGTACTGCGACATGTAATAGAACGACACGATGTCGGGGATCGAGATCCCGTCGATCTTGTACGGCACGTTGCCGGCGGTGGGATCCGTTGGATCCGCGAGGGCCGCCTGCGGGTCGTAGAGCCCGGCGCCAATCGAGTCGGTGTCGGCGCTCCGATCGAATTTCGTCGCGGTCAGCCGGGTGAAGCCGCCGCCGTCGCCCTTCAGGTAGCGATCAAGCCAGGCGACCGTGTAGTAGGAGGCGAACCGCTCGGCGAGCTCGCTGGCCGGGAGCACGTAGGGAACATAGGTGTAGGTCAGGTGGGTCGCGCCCCGGAACGCGACCTGCATCGAGTCGTACCCGGCCTTCGCGATCTGGTCGTAGCCGGCCGCCTTCGACTGCGCGTCCGGCTGCGAGCCCATCGGCTGCGGGTTGAACAGGTAGTCGTTGGTCAGCGCGAGCGCCGGCACGTGAATCAGCCTGCCGTCGGTGTAGCGGTACTTCGCAGGAATCGTCTCGCCGCCGCCGCCGCTGCAGCTGGTGATCGCGTCGAGGTCGTCCCACGCGACGATCGTCTTCACACGCTTGTCGCACTGCCCGACCTCGCTGACCGCAGCCGCCCCGAGTGAGTGCCCCGCGAGCGCGATCTTGTTCGTGCCCAGCTGCTTGAAGTACGGGTTCGCGGCCGAGTCGAACCAGTTCAGCGAGTCCTCGGCGCCCTGGTAGAAGTTGTAGCTCTGCTGGTACGGGACGCCCTGGCAGAGCGAGCCGGTCTCCAGCTCGGAGACGCTCGGGGTGCAGTTCGCCGGAAGCAGGTCGGAGTCACCCTGTCCCTGGACGTCGTAGGTCATCACCTCGTAGCCGTGGGCGACAAGGTCCTCGGCCGCCCAGTAGTAGAGCTGCTCGTAGCCCTGCACGGAGCCGTCGGTGATCACCACGCCCGGCCAGCCGCCACGCGGCGGCGTGCCGAGTGGCTCGAACACGTGGCCGCGCAGCTGGGCGCCGTCGGTCGACGTGAGCTTGATCCGCTGGTCGCGACCGATCCTGAGCTGCTCCCAGCGGTCGAGCGCGCGGAACGCGTCGGCCCCCTGCGAGCCGGGCACGAGCGTCGTCAGACCGCCGTGGACGTGGCCGGGACCGTCGCCGGCCTGTTCCTGGAGCTGGGCCACGTAGAGGTTGTCGCCCTCGGCCCGGTTGGCGTTGTTGTACGCCGGGTTGTCGACCTGGTCGCGCAGGCGGAGGGTCGCGCAGTACTGGTTGATCGCGTCGCGCTCCTGCCACGCCGTGCTGCCCGGCGCCGGATTGCCGGCCGGGTCGATGCAGTCCTGGTAGTCGACGCCGATCAATGGGCTCGACTTCGCGTGCGCCTTCGCCGCGTAGTGGGCGACCTCCGCGCGGGCGAACGCGCCGGCCGTAACCGGCTGGGCCCCCGCTCCCGCCGGCGCGGCCAGCGCGAGCGCCGACGCGGCCGCGATCGCGAGCATGCGTGGACTCCTCACCACGTAGAGGGAACGACGCACGAAGCGGCTTCCTCGCGGTGGCGGTTCGGAAACCGTCCTTTTTTCAGCCGCTAGCGGCGCGCGCCGCCGCGATCACCTGGTCCAGCTCGCCGTCGCGGAGCGTCCGCGGGTCCAGCAGCACCCGGCCATCATGGATTCGCGCGAGCACAGGGGGATCGGCGGCCCGGAGCCTCTTGGCCAGTTCTGTTGGAGGCGTCTCGGACTCGAGCGCGACGGCTGGACCCTCGAGCTCGAGCAGCGGCAGCGCGCCGCCGCCGACCTTCGAGATCGTTTGGATCACGGTCGCGCTCGGCCCGACCCCGTCGGCGAGCTTTTGCGCTCGAGCGGCCAGCTCGCCCTCTGGGGCGTCGAGCATCGCCAGCACCGGGATCTCTCGCCGCGCCAGCTCGGGCTCGCGGTAGAGGCGCAGCGTCGCCTCGAGCGCGGCGAGCGACAGCTTGTCGATCCGCATCGCGCGCGCGAGCGGGTGCGCGCGGGCGACGGCGACGGCAGCACGCTTCCCGACGATCAGCCCCGCCTGCGGACCGCCGAGCAGCTTGTCGCCCGAGCAGCAGACGAGCGCGGCGCCCGCCTCGAGCGAGTGCTTGATCGACGGCTCGTCGCCGAGCGCAGGGATCCCGGCGGCGTCGGCGAGCACCCCCGAGCCGACGTCGTCGATCACGGGAACGCCGAGTTCGCAAAGCGCCTCGATCGAGACGTCCTCGACGAACCCGACCGCGCGGAAGTTCGACTGGTGGACGCGGAGGACCACGGCGTCCGGGTCTGCAGCGAGCACTCGCTCGTAGTCGGACAGCCTCGTCCGGTTCGTCGTGCCGACCTCGACCAGCGTCGCGCCCGACTGCGCGACCACGTCGGGGATCCGGAAACCGCCGCCGATCTCGACGAGCTGCCCGCGCGAGACCGCCACCGCCCGGCTGGGGCCCCCGAGCGCGGCGACGGCGAGCAGCACTGCGGCGGCGCCGTTGTTGACGGCAATCGCCGCCTCGGCTCCCGTCAGCTCTTCGAGCAGGCCCTCGACGTGGGCGTGCCGGCTGCCGCGCTCACCGCTCTCCAATTCGAGCTCGAGGTTCGAGTAGCCGGTCGCCGCCGCCGCCACGGCGTCGCGGGCGGCGGTCGGGAGCGGCGCGCGGCCGAGATTCGTATGGACGATCACGCCGGTCGCGTTGATCACCGGTCGCAGCGAGGGGCGTCGCATCGACTCCAGGAGCTCCCGCGCCCGCGGCTCAACGTCCTCCGTGGCCGGCCCGCCTGCCTGGAGCGCGCGACGCTGCTCCTCGATCGCCTGCCTGGCCGCGGCGACCGCGAGCGTGTGGGGGCCGTCGAGCTTGGCCGCGAGCTCGTGGACGGCCGGCAGCGCCCTCAAGCGCTGGGCGGCGTCGGCGGGCGGGTCCCCTCTTTCCACTCGCCCTCCTCCTTCTTCCAGATCGGCGCGCGGGCCTTGATCTCGTCGATGATCTCGCGCGCTCCAGCGAACGCTGCGTCGCGGTGCGGTGCCGACACGGCGACCAGGACGGAAGGCTCGGACAGCGGGACGGCGCCGACCCGGTGCTCGGCGGCGGCCGCGCAAAGCCCGTGCCGCTCGATCGCCCGCGCGACGATCTCGGCGATCTGGGACTCGGCCATCTCCCTGTACGCCTCGTACTCGAGCTCGTGGACATCGCGCGTGACGCCATGGAAGGTGACGACGGCGCCAGCGCGCGGGTCGCGGACCCGCTCGATCAGCGGCTCGATCGCGAGCGGGCGGTCGGTGACCAGCGCGTGGAGCGAGTCGATCGAGCCCCCGGAGACGGGCGGGATCAGCGCCACCTCATCGCCATCGTGCAGCGGCTCGGCGGGCTCGGCGTACTCGCGATTGACCGCGATCACCGCCTCGCATCCCTGCGTCACGTCTGCGAGCCGCTCGATGGCGTCGCCGACGCGCGCGCCGTCGGGCAGCTCGAGCACCACCTCCGGTGCCCCGTAGCGCTCACGGAGCGCGGCAAACAGACGCACGCGAACTTCCATTAGCGCCGAAGGCTAGCTGTGTTGGCGAGCGGTTAACCCGTGTGCCACGGGCCTTGCGGTCGCATATGCTGGCCCGGTTCTTTTGGGAAAGGAGAGAGAAATGGGTTCATGGAAGAAGTGGGTGGCCATCCCGGCGGTCCTGGCCGGGATCGTGGTAATCGCGGCGTGCGGGTCGAGTGGGTCGTCGAGTACGACATCCGCCACCGCCACGAGCGCGAACACCGCGACCACCGGATCGAGCACGGCGGTCGCATCCGTCGTCAAGCTGGTGCCCGCGCCGATCAAGTCGAAGGGCACGCTGACGGTGGCCGCTGACGCGAGCTACGCGCCGGACGAGTACTTCGGCCCCGACGGGCACACGGTCATCGGGATGGACCCCGACCTCGTCAAGGCGCTTGCCGCGGTGATGGGCATGAAGGCGAACGTGGTCAACGCCACGTTCGACAGCATCATCCCGGGGCTCGCCGCCGGTAAGTACGACATGGGTGCCTCGTCGTTCACCGACACCAAGGAGCGCGAGAAGACGGTCGACTTCGTCGACTACGCGAACGTCGGCGAGTCGTTCTACACGAAGACCTCGGGTGGCACCTCGATCAGCACGATCGCGGACATCTGCGGCAAGAGCGTCGCGGTCGAGAAGGGAACCACCGAGCAGACCGACGCCCAGACGCAGAGCACGAAGTGCACGAAGGCGGGTAAGCCTGCCGTGAAGCTGTTGGTTTTCCCCGACCAGAACGGCGCCAACCTCGCCGTCTCCAGCGGCCGCGCGCAGCTCGGCTTCGCCGACCAGCCCGTCGCCGCCTATCAGGTGAAGAAGACCGGCGGGCAGTTCAAGCTCGTGGGCGCCGCGTTCGCGACGGCTCCGTACGGGCTGGCGATTCCGAAGAACACGCATCTGGCTCCGGCGGTGCTGGCCGCGCTCAAGGAGATCATGAGCAACGGGACGTACTCGTCGATCCTCAACCACTGGGGTCTGCAGCAGGTGGCGATCTCGCCGTCGGCGGTGAAGATCGACGGAGCGACCAGCTAGCAGCGAGAGCGATAATGACGCCGGGGTGGAGACCAAAACCTCGGAGTTGAAGAAGCCACGGACGGGGCGGCCCGACGACATCAAGGCCGTCCCCGTCCGGCACCCGGGACGGTGGGTGGCGGCGGCGATCGTGTTGGTCATCGCCGCGTCGATCGTCCGGTCGATCGTCAGCAACCCCCACTTCGAGTGGGGCACGGTCGGCCACTACCTGTTCGACTCGCGGATCCTCCACGGGGTTCTCGTAACGCTCGAGCTGACGGCGCTGTCGATGATCATCGGGATCATCCTCGGGGTCGTCGCCGCGGTGATGCGGCTGTCGCCGAACCCGCTGATATCGGGCGCCAGCTGGATCTACATCTGGTTCTTCCGCGGCACGCCGCTGCTCGTCCAGCTGCTGTTCTGGTTCAACATCGGCGCGCTGTTCCCGACCATCGATCTGGGCGTTCCGTTCGGTCCGTCGTTCATCCACGCGAACGCGAACACTCTGATCACTCCGTATGTCGCGGCGCTGCTCGGGTTCGGTCTCAACGAGGGTGCCTACATGTCGGAGATCGTCCGCGCGGGGATCATCTCGGTCCACCACGGCCAGACCGAGGCCGCGCAATCGCTGGGGATGCGCCGGCTGCAGATCATGCGCAAGATCGTGCTGCCGCAGGCGATGCGCGTGATCATCCCGCCGACGGGCAACGAGGCGATCTCGATGCTCAAGAACACCTCGCTGGTGATCGTGATCGGCTCCGTGTTCGACCTGCTGTTCGAGGCCCAGCAGATCTACGCCGCGAACTACAAGACGATCCCGCTCCTGATCGTCGCGAGCATCTGGTACCTGGTGATGACGAGCATCGCCTACGTGATCCAGTACTTCGTCGAACGACGGTACGGGAGAGGGTTCAGCCGGGCTGAACGGGCGGGCACTCGGTTGTTCGCGCTCCGGTTCCGTCGTCGGGAGGCGGCGCCGCTATGACCGACACGATGGTCAAGGCCGAGGGAGTCCACAAGCGATTCGGCCGGCTCGAGGTTCTGAAGGGGATCGACCTCGAGGTCCGCCGCGGCCAGGTGATGTGCATGCTCGGACCGTCGGGCTCCGGCAAGTCGACGTTCCTGCGCTGCATCAACCACCTCGAGAAGATCAACGCCGGGCGGCTGTCGGTCGACGGCGAGCTCGTCGGGTACCGGGAGTCCGGCGACAAGCTCTACGAGCTGCACGACCGCGAGATCACGGGCAAGCGCGCCGAGATCGGGATGGTGTTCCAGCACTTCAACCTGTTCCCGCACATGACCGCGCTCGACAACGTGACGCTCGCGCCGGTCGCGGTACTCAGCGTCTCCCGCGACGAGGCTCGCAAGCGGGGCCGCGAGCTGCTGAACCGCGTCGGCCTGGGCGACAAGCACGACACCTACCCGGTCGCGCTGTCGGGCGGGCAGCAGCAGCGCGTCGCGATCGCCCGCGCGCTCGCGATGCAGCCGAAGCTGATGCTGTTCGACGAGCCGACCTCGGCGCTCGACCCGGAGCTCGTCGGCGACGTCCTCGACGCGATGCGTCAGCTCGCCCGCGACGGGATGACGATGATCGTCGTCACGCACGAAATGGGCTTCGCACGCGAAGTCGGCGACTCGATGGTGTTCATGGACGAGGGCGTCGTCGTCGAACAGGGCCCGCCCGCCGAGGTGCTCGCGAACCCGCGCGAGGCGCGGACGCGGGAGTTCCTGTCGAAGGTGCTGTAGGGGCGGTTCGCCGTAGGACGCCGCGAGTAGCTACCGCCAATCCTCGCGCCGGACCGCATAGATGACGCACTCGATCCCGTCGATCACCTTGCCTCCGATCGCCAGGATCCCGTCGAGGACATCCTCGCGCAGGGGCGTCATCCCGAGCCGCTCGGCGACCGCGATCGAGCGGCCGTTGCGCGGCTCGATGCAGGCGGTGAGGTAGGGAACCGGGACGGTGCGAAAACCCCAGTCGGCGACCGCGACCGCCGCCTCGGTGGCATATCCGTGCCCCCACTCCTCGCGCCGGAGCGTCCAGCCGACCTCCGTCTCGTCGAACTGCGGCCAGTATCTGAGGCCGACGCGCCCGAGGAACCGGCCATCGTCGCGCGCCGTGAGCTTGAACAGCCCATAGCCGAACCTCTCCCACTGGCGGTCGTCCTTCTCGAGCCGGGCCACCGCCAGCGCCCCGTCCATCTCGCCGAGAAACGCGATCACGTCCGGGTCCGAGTGCAGGCCGACGTAGGCATCGACGTCGTCCATCGTCATCGGCGCCAGGACGAGCCGTCCGGTCTCGAGCTCCGGCCTACCGATGGCCCTCACCCCAGAAGAACGGGCCGGTCAGCCGCTTCACCTCGACCTCCCAGCCCAGGCGCTCGATCAGAGGCTGCAAGGACTCGGCGGTATGGGGCACCTTCACTGCCCGGAACGCGGTGCCGTCGTTCAGGCGCCGCTGGACCGTCGAGGAGTCCTCGCCCTCGATCAACTCGTCGGACGTTCGGAACGCGTCGTCGACGAACGCGAAGCGGCCGCGAGGCTTCAGCGCGAGGGCGACCAGGTCCCAGAAGTCGGCGAACCGCTCGAGCGGCACGTGCGAGAGCCAGAAACCGAAGAACACGGCGTC
This sequence comes from Solirubrobacteraceae bacterium, assembly GCA_036490875.1. Classification (GTDB taxonomy): domain Bacteria; phylum Actinomycetota; class Thermoleophilia; order Solirubrobacterales; family Solirubrobacteraceae; genus Palsa-465. The sequence continues at coordinate 23,638 of DASXDA010000001.1, read as the reverse complement.
GTAGCGCTCGTCGGGCTCCCAGGCGAAGAGGTCTGCGCGAACGAAGCGGACGCGTTCGCCGGGCAGCTGCCGCCGCGCGAGCGCGAGCATCTCCGGGGAGGCGTCGACGGCGGTGACGCTTTCCGCCCACCGGAGCAGCCCCGGCGTCCAGGATCCAGGCCGGCAGGCGAGCTCGAGCACGTCACCGGTGGGGCGGAAGGAGGCGAACAGCGCGTCGACCTCGGCGCGCGCGACCCAGATCTCGCCGGCCGGCACCTCAGGGAACGCGGTCTCCGTGTACTCGGGTGCCCGCGCTCGGTAGTAGGCGATCTGCTCGGCGAGCAGCGCATCGATCTCGCCTCCGGAGTGCGGGCTGCCCATCGGGCCGATCGTAATGACCGGGTCGCGACCCTATGCGGCTCGGTCCGCCCACGGGCCACGTGCGAGCCCGAAAAGGGGTCGAGATCCGACCCCTGAGCGGCTCGGTCTCCGTCGAGCGCCGGACCGTGCCTGAAACGGGTCGCTGAGGGTCCTCGGCGGGAGACCGCGCCCATCCGTCAGCCCACGGGTAACCTGCCCGCTATGGCCACCACCGACGAGCACCGCACAATCGCGCCGATCGTCGGTCCCGACGATCCGCGGCGGTTCACGGACTCCGGGATCGAGATCAAGCAGCACTACGACGAGGAAGACCTTCCCCAGGCGCTGCCCGAGCGCCTCGGAGAGCCCGGCGAGTATCCGTTCACCCGCGGCGTCCACCGCGAGATGTACCGCAAGCAGCTGTGGACGATGCGGCAGTACGCGGGGTACGCGAGCGCGAAGGAGTCCAACGAGCGCTACCACTACCTGCTCGAGCACGGATCGACGGGGCTGTCGATGGCGTTCGACCTCCCGACCCAGCTCGGCCTCGATTCCGACGACCCGCGGTGCCTCGGCGAGGTCGGGCGGACCGGGGTCGCGATCGACTCGATCGACGACATGCGCGTCGCGTTCAAGGGGATCCCGCTCGATCAGGTCTCGACGTCGATGACGATCAACGCCCCCGCGAGCGTGCTGCTGCTTCTGTACGAGCTCGTCGGCGAGGAGCAGGGCGTCCCCGCGGAGCAGCTCCGAGGGACCACGCAGAACGACATCCTCAAGGAATACATAGCCCGTGGCAACTTCATCTACCCGCCCGAGGGCGCGATCCGGCTGACGACGGACCTGTTCGCCTATTGCAAGCAGAACGTTCCGAAGTGGAACACAATCTCGATCTCCGGCTACCACTTCCGCGAGAAGGGTTGCTCGGCGGTCCAGGAGGTGGCGTTCACGCTCGCCAACGGCACCGCGTACGTGCAGGCGGCGCTCGACGCCGGGCTCGCTGTCGACGAGTTCGCGCCCCGGCTCGCGTTCTTCTTCAACGGCCACAACAACGTATTCCAGGAGGTGGCGAAGTTCCGTGCCGCCCGCCGGATGTGGGCCGAGATCATGCGCGAGCGGTTCGGCGCCAAGGACGAGCGGTCGTGGCGGCTGCGGTTCCACACGCAGACCGGCGGCGTGACGCTCGCCGCCCAGCAGCCCGAGAACAACATTGCGCGCGTCGCGCTCCAGGGGTTCGCGGCCGTCTGCGGCGGCACCCAGTCGCTGCACACCAACGGGTTCGACGAGGCGCTGGCGTTGCCGACGGAGCGCGCGGCCAAGATCGCGCTGCGCACGCAGCAGATCATCGGCTACGAGTCGGGTGCTGCCGACACGGTCGACCCGTTCGCGGGCTCGTACTTCGTCGAGGCTCTGACCGACGAGATCGAGACGAGCGCGCGCGAGCTGATCGCGAAGGTCGACGAGCTCGGCGGCTCGATTAACGCGATCGACTTCATCAAGAACGAGATCGAGGAATCGGCGTTCGGGTACCACGAGCGCTACCGGATCCGGCAGGACATCGTCGTCGGCGTCAACAAGTACGTCGACGACGACCCCGAGGTGCCCGACATCCTCCGCGTCGACCCCGAGTCCGAGCGCGAGCAGGTCGGCCGGCTGAAGGCGTTCAAGGCCGACCGGGACGCAGCGGTGGTCGAGCAGCGGCTCGAGGAGATCCGGGCCGCATCCCGGGGCACCGACAACCTGCTGCCGGTACTCCGCGCCGCGCTCAAGGACCGCTGCACGCTCGGCGAGGTATGCGCCGCGATGCGCGACGTTTTCGGCGAGTATCAGCCGACGTTCTGACGCGTTTCGCCGTGCAGGGACGTGGGGCGGGCGAAGAAGCGCTAGCTGTAAGCCATCGGCCTTGCAAGCCGAGGACCGCTGAAGGAGTCGAACGGGGTCAGGCGAACCCTGAGGCATGTCACAGCACGAAGCGAGCAGGACCCTCGTCAAGTCCCCGCCTGAGCTCTGGACCGAGTGCAGCGACGCGTCGTCGCTGGCCCGGCACCTCGATGGGTCTTTTGGGGAGATCCGGATCACGAGACTCGAACCCGAGACCGCCGTTGCCTGGGAGGGCGAGCGCGTTAGCGGCACGGTGCGGATCGAGCCATCCGGATGGGGAACGCGGGTGACACTGACGGCGGTCGAGCCCGACGCGCCCGAGCCCGAGGCGCGGGCCCCGGAGCCGGAGCCGGAGCCCGAACCGACGCCCGAGCCCATGGCCGAACCCGAGCCCGTGGCGGAGCAGCCAGCGCCGCCAGAGCAGCCGACGACGCCGGAGCGCCCGCGGTCCGGGTTCTTCTACCGGATGCGGTTGCTCTTCAAGCCGGAGCGCATGGTCGCCGAGGAGCCGGAGCCGGCGTTGCCGCCGAAACCGGAGCTGAAGGCCCCCGAGCCCGAGCTGACCCCGGCACCCGAGCCCGTGAAACCCGAGCCCGTCGCAGTCCAGCCCGTGCATCTCGAGCCGAACCCGACGCCTGACGCCTCGGAGGTCCTCGCATCCGCGCTGGAGAGCCTCGGGACGGCGCACCACCGGCCGTTCTCGCGCGGCTGAGCGCCGTCGATCACAGTTCCGACCACCTACACTCGTCGGCCTCGATGCGCGACAAGGCCCCCGAGACCTACGAGGAGAAGCTCGAGCAGCTTCAGGAGCTGCGCGACGAGCAGCTGCACGCCGGCTCGAAGGCGGCCGTCGAGAAGCAGCACGAGAAGGGCAAGTACACGGCTCGCGAGCGGGTCGAGAAGCTGCTCGACCCCGGCTCGTTCCAGGAGCTGGACACGTTCGTGCGCCACCGCACGCACGAGTTCGACATGCAGAAGAACCGTCCGTGGGGCGACGCCGTCGTCACCGGCCACGGCACGATCGACGGCCGGCGCGTGTGCGTGTTCAGCCAGGACTTCACCGTTTTCGGCGGCTCGCTCGGCGAGGTGATGGGCGAGAAGATGGTGAAGATCATGGACCTGGCGGCCAAGATCGGCTGCCCGGTGATCGGGATCAACGACTCCGGCGGCGCCCGGATCCAGGAGGGCGTCGTGTCGCTCGGCGCCTACGGCGACGTGTTCGTCCGCAACGTCATGTGCAGCGGCGTGATCCCGCAGATCAGCCTGGTGATGGGCCCGTGCGCGGGTGGCGCCGTGTACTCGCCGGCGATGACCGACTTCATCTTCATGGTCAAGGAGACGAGCCACATGTTCATCACCGGCCCCGACGTGATCAGGACGGTCACCGGGGAGGAGGTGGACTTCGAGTCGCTGGGCGGCGCGATGGCCCACAACACGAAGTCGGGCGTCGCGCATTTCGCCTGCGACGACGAGGACGCCTGCCTCGAGGACACGCGCTACCTGCTCAGCTTCCTGCCGCAGAACAACCTCGAGACGGCGCCACGGGTGATCCCAACCGACGACCCGAACCGGATGGATCCCGAGCTCGACCAGATCGTCCCCGACAGCTCCAATAAACCGTACGACATGCGCGACGTCGTGCGTCTGATCGTCGACGACGGCGAGTTCTACGAGGTCCACGAGCACTGGGCGCGCAACATCGTCTGCGGGTTCGCGCGGCTGAACGGCTACTCCGTCGGAATCGTCGGCAACCAGCCGAACCAGCTCGCCGGCGTGCTCGACATCGACTCTTCGAACAAGGCCGCGCGGTTCGTCCGCACGTGCGACGCGTTCAACATCCCGCTGATCACGTTCACCGACGTCCCCGGATTTCTGCCCGGCACCAACCAGGAGTGGGGCGGGATCATCCGCCACGGGGCGAAGCTTCTGTACGCCTACACCGAGGCGACCGTTCCGAAGATCACCGTGATCACGCGCAAGGCGTACGGCGGCGCGTACGACGTCATGGCCTCGAAGCACATGCTCGCCGACTTCAACTTCGCTTGGCCGACGGCCGAGGTGGCGGTGATGGGGCCGGAGGGTGCGGTCAACATCATCTACCGCCGCGACATCCAGGACTCGCCCACGCCCGATACCCGCCGGCAGAAGCTGATCAACGATTACAAGGCGCATTTCGCGAACCCGTACGTCGCCGCCGAGCGGGGCTACATCGACGACGTGATCGTGCCGCACGAGACCCGGCCGAAGCTGATCACCGCGCTCGAGACGCTCCAGAACAAGCGCGTCGCGGGGCCGAAGCGCAAGCACGGCAACATCCCGCTGTAAGCCTGCCGCGCGACTAACGGGCTTGCGTCCACTCCAAGCTGGTTTGCCCACCGACGGAGGCGCGCAGCACGGCCGCACCGCGCAACGCCAGCCTGCGAGTGAACACCTGACGCGACTCCACCTGCAGCGTGGCGAGGATCTTCCAGCGTCCTCGGTCGAGCCGCTCGATCGTCAACGACCCTGCGACCGGCGCCCGGCCCCATGCGAGCACCGCGCGGCGGCCCGAGCGTGCGGTCACGAACGGGAACCGGAACGCGGTCGCGGCGGGTTTCGGCTGACCATTCCCGAAGTACACCCCGGCCTCCCACGGTCCGTGGTCGGGGTCAATCATCATCAGCAGGAGCACGGTGTCGACTCCCTGACGCCACAGCTCGTACAGCGCCTGCTCGTACCAAAGTGCCTGCTGGTCGAGAGGGACTGCGCCCGCATCCGGCGGATCGCTGTTCCAGCCGAGCTCGGTCACCCACAGCCGCTTGGGGCCGCGAGGTAGCAACCTCCCTGCGCGCGCGGCCGCGTGGACCACGCTGGCGATCTTGTGGAGGTCGGGCACGGCGACGTCCGCGGACAGCGCCGCGTGCCACAGCGGCCCTCCGTAGGGATACATATGCTGCGCGACGACATCGGTCCACACCGGCGCCGAGAACAGCAGCCGGTCGAAGGTCACGGGCTGCATGCGGTAGCCGCGGCCACGAATGCTCGTCCCCCATGGATTGCCGTACGGCGCGGCGCCTGCGGTGATTACTACGTTCGAACGGGAGACTCCCTTCACTCCGGCGTAGAAATCGTTCAGCATCGTGCGGTAGAGGACCGGGCTCGTCCCAACCATGCCGTGGCGCGTGCGGGTCCATTGCGGCCCGAGGTAATACTCCAGGTTCGGCTCGTTCCACGCCTGCCAGTACCGGACCCGGGGCAGCTTCCGCCCTCTCGCCAGCGGATCCGGGAACCTCCCGCCGTAACGCCGCGCCGCGGCTTTGGCGAAGAGCCCGAACTGAACTGGGTCCGGCTCCCAGGTGCCCGCTCGGGCGCTTCTGGGACGGTGCCGACCCTCGGCCCAGCGGGGCGCGTAGCTGACGTTGATCAGCACTCGTAGGCCATGCGCGGCGAGCGCGCGCACCATCGTGTCGGTCGGGCCCCAGCGATACCCTGCGGCGCGAGGATTGCCCGCCGCGAATCGGCGCGGCCGGCGTATCGGGGCTACCGAGGACCACCACAGGTTCATGCGAACGATCCCGGCGCCCGCGGCGAGGCCGTGGTCGATCGTGAACTGATTCGATGGAGTAGGTGGGTCGATCAGCGCCGGGTCGGAGTTGAACCCGAGGGTCAGGCCGCGGGCCTCCGCGGCGGCCGGCGCGAGCGCCACGACTAGCACCCCGAGGGCGATAGCTGTCAGGCTTCGACGTGTGGCTGGAGGGCGCCGAGGCACCACAGGATTATCCATGGTCAGGTTCCTGGGCAAATGAGCGACCGCTTCCCGTTTCCATCCACTGAGCTGCGACATAGGACGATGCGTGGAGTGGTGATCGCGGGCACGTTCGTCGTGCTGATCGACGTGCTCGTGCTGACCCAGGGGCTGATCGTCACGCGCGTGCTGGGTCCGAGCGAGATTGGTCTCTACGGAATCGCCTCGGTGTTTGCGCTGTCGCTGATCGGACTAAAGCGGGTCGGGATCGACGAGGCATTCGTGGCCCAGGAGGAGCCCGACCAGGAGCGAGAGTTCCAGATCGCATTCACGCTCGATCTCGCGCTTGCGGCGACCTGCGCTGTTGCGATCGCAGCACTGGCGCCGTTGGTCGCGCTCGTGTGGCGTAACGATCGGCTCGTGGGGATCACAGCGGCGCTCGCCTACCTGCCCGTGGCCCTCGCATTGCAGGCGCCAATGTGGGTCTTCTTCCGGCGCATGGACTACGCGCGCCAACGCTCGCTGCAGGCGGTCCAGCCCGCGGTGGCGATTGTGGTGACGGTTCCGCTCGCGCTGGTCGGTGTCGGCGTGTGGAGCATCGTGATCGGCCAGGCGGCGGGTTATGCCGTGGCAATCACGGCCGGGGTCCGAATATCGCCGTACCGACTGAGGCTTCGCTTCGACGGTCAGGCCGCGCGCCGCTATCTGCATTTCTCCGCGCCGATATTCGTGACAGCTGTGGCGGCGCTGCTGATCGCCCAGGGACAGACGCTTACGTTCAAGCTTCACGGCGGCCTCGCAGCCGCCGGGTTCATCACGCTCGCAGTACTGCTCACCCGCTACGTCGACCGTGCCGACCAGATCGTGACAGCGGCGATCTATCCCGCGATCTGCGCGATCAAGGACCACACCCGCCGGCTGGAGGAGCTGTTCGTCAAGTCGAACCGAGCGACGCTCCTGTGGGTTATGCCATTCAGCGGTGCCTTGGTCCTGTTCGCGCCCGACGTCCAGCGCCTGATATTGGGTCCGCGCTGGCACCCGGCCGTCGTGCTCGTGCAGGGCCTGGCGGTCGCGACCGCCATCGCGCAGCTCGGCTTCAACTGGTTCGCGTTCTATCGCGCCCGCGGCGACAACCGGCCAGCCGCGATCGAATCGTGCGTCGGTGCGGTCATGTTCCTGATCCTGGCGATCCCCGGGCTGCTGCTGGCGGGGGCAGGCGGATTCGTCGCCGGGCGGATCGTTGGCGTGCTGGTGGTGGCGGCCGTCCGGCGCTACTACGTCAGGCGACTGCTGCCCGGTGTCCGGTACGCGACCATCGTCAGGCCGGCGTTGATGCCGGTGCTCGCGGCGGCGGGATCGGTCGTGCTGGTCCGTGTCGCGTCCTGGGGAGATGGACGGCCCGTGGTCCAGGCGGCTCTTGAGCTCGCTTTGTTCGTCGTGGTCTACATGATCGCGATCACCCGCAGCGAACGCCGCTTGATGGGCGAGTTGCTCGGAGGGCTGCGCGGACGGGGTTCCCGCAGTGAGAGCCTCGACCCCGCGCGGGAGTTGCATTAAGGACCCGCCGCCAGATACCGTCCGCGACGCGCTCGCGCCCCGGCACGAGTTTGCAATACAACCTCGGCGTAGGTAGGTTCGACAACCTGTGCAGGGGGGGCAACACCTTGCACGTACTCGTTCTCACCGACCGAGACTGGAGCCACCCCGATGCAGGTGGAACGGGGACGACCCTGCGATCGTTGACCACGAGGTGGCTGGACGCCGGACATCGGGTGACGATCATCGCTGGCGCGTACGACGGTTCGGTCTCGGTCGAGCGGCCGCGTGCGGGGCTCGAGGTGCACCGCATGGGATCTCGTCTGACAGTGTTTCCCCGCGCCGCGCTCGCATGCCTGCGCGGCCTGGGCCGCGATGCGGACGTGGTGTTCGAGGTGATCAACGGGATCGCGTTCTTCACTCCGCTGTGGCGATTCCTGCGCGCGCCGAAGGTGGTGTTTCTCCAGCACGTCCACCAGCGCCATTACGTGATGGAGCTTGGGCTGGTCGGGCGGATCGCGGGGCTCTTGCTCGAGCGCCTGCCGCTACGCCTGCTGTACCGCGGCATTTCGATCTGCTCCATCTCCCAGTCGTCGCGCGACGAACTGATAGAGATGGGCGTCCCGGCCGCGACGATCGAGGTCGTGTATCTCGGCGTTCAGATCAAGAGCAGTGAAGAGCCGCGGGCAACTGTGCCGACGCTGCTCTACCTCGGGCGGCTGAAGCGTTACAAACGACTCGAGGCGCTGCTCGATGTGCTCGAGGGCGTGCCCGAAGCCGTGCTCGAGGTTGCGGGGGATGGCGACCAGCGCGAGGCATTCGAGGAGGAGGTGGAGCGACGAGGCCTGCGCGAGCGGGTGGTGATACATGGATTCGTCCCCGAGCATCAGAAGGCCACCCTGTACAGCCGGGCGTGGCTCGCGATCACGGCATCGGGGGCCGAAGGCTGGGGACTCACGGTGATGGAGGCCGCGGCTTGCGGGACTCCCACCGCCGCACTCCGAGTTGGCGGTTTGTCCGAGGCGATCGTCGACGGCGAGACGGGCGTGCTCGCCGATGACGTCCCAGCGCTCACGGCACGCGCACGCGAGGTCCTCGGCTCATCCGAGCTGCGGGACCGAATCGGAGCCGCCGCCGAACAGCGGGCCCAAAGCTTTACCTGGGAGCGGGCCGCGCGCGAGATCCTCCAGCTCTTGGACAAGGTTGCGGCCGACGGCCGTGTGCGCTACAGAATGCGCCGGCCGGAGCTGTTGCCGACGACGGACACAGAGTCGATAATCGGAAACGGCCCCGTCCTGGACGGCGAGCTCACACCCGTCAACGGCAACGGCGCGCACCCGGACGGCGGTGCGCCGCGCGCCGGCCGTAGCGTGCGAACGTCCGAGAGCAGTTCGGGCCTCGGGAGCTAGCAGGGTCACGCAGCATCGAGCAACGAGCAGCCGCGAGCCGCTCGCTGCAGAGGCTGTTCTAATCCTGCGAGGACCGGTCGACCCGGCGGCGTTTGCGCAACTGGCGATGATTCTCGTGTGTGCCGACGTGTTCCGGGTCGTCATGGGCGCCGATAAGTGACCGCCGTCGCCTCCAGATCCCAGAGACGCGGCGCGGCGCCGGGGCTGAGAACCGGCGCCCGCCGCCGGGCGATCCCAGCAGTGCTCGCGCTGATGTCGTTCGGGCTGGCGCTCGCGCAGTCACCGGGCCAGATCAGCTTCGAGACCAAGGTCGACCTGCATCTCGAGCCGCTCAGGTTCCTCGGGAGCGTTCTGTCGGCCTGGAGCCCGACCGGTGACCTCGGGCACGTCCAGAGCGGACAGTACGTCGGCTACCTGTTCCCGATGGGCCCGTTCTTCGCCATCGGCCGGCTGCTCGGACTCCCGGACTGGCTCGTCGACCGGCTATGGCTGGGTGCGGTCCTCGCGATCGGTGCCTGGGGAGTGGTGCGGCTAATCGACGCGCTGCTGGCGCGCTCGCGCGGGGTGGAGCACGTCGTCGCCGGCCTGGCGTACGTGCTCAACCCGTACGTCGTGACGATCGGCAACCGCACGACGATCTTCCTGGTGGCGTACGCGGCACTTCCGTGGATGCTGCTGGCGGTGCACCGAGGGGTCCACAACCCGCGCGGCTGGCGGTGGCCCGCGGCGCTCGCTTTGCTGCTCGCCGCGAGCGGCGGCGGGGTGAACGCAGCCACGGTCGCCTGGGTCCTGGTCGCGCCCGCGCTGCTGTTGCTCTACGAGGTCGCGGTGATCGGGGTTCGCCGGGCCGCGGCGATCGCGTTCACATGGCGGGCCGCGCTCGCGTCGGTGGCGGCGTCTCTGTGGTGGATCGGGGGCGTCCTGATCGGCAGTGCTCACGGCACCAACTTCCTTCCCTTCATCGAGCAACCCGGCACGATCTGGCAGACGACGTCGGTGCCGGAGGTGCTCCGGGGGATGGGGTACTGGGTCAGCTATGCAGGGGTCGCGTTCGTCGGCCATGCGCTGCCGCTGCAGAGCAGCTCGTCGACGATGCTGTTCACGCCGACCGTGGTAGTCGCTTCGCTGCTGGTTCCTGCGCTCGCGGTGGCTGGGTTCCTGTGGACACGGCGGTGGCGCTACGGGCCGTTCCTGCTCACGCTGGTGCTGGTCGGAGTGGTGATCGTCGCGGCGGGCTTTCCGGAGGGCACTCCGCTCAGGCAAGGCCTTCATTTCGTCTACAACCGAGCTCAGGTGGTGCAGTTCCTTCGCACCTCCTACAAGGCGGCTCCCCTGATCATGCTCGGGGTCGCAGGGCTGCTCGGTGCCGCCTGCGGCGAGGCCTGGCGCAGGCTGCAGGGACGCTGGAGGCGAGCGGTGCTGCTCACCACCGTGGCGGGCTTGCTGGCCCTCGCCGCGTGGCCGCTGACGAGCGGGGACGCGATCGGTCTGCGCTCACGAGGTGTTCCATCCGCATGGCGGCAGGCTGCCGCGGACCTCGACCGTCAGCTGCCCGCCAACTCCCGCGCGATCGTGCTGCCGAGCCAGCTGTTCTCCTACTACACGTGGGGTGGCACGGTTGACCCGGTGTTGCCGGTCCTGAGTTCGAGACCGATCGCGCAGCGTTCGATCACGCCCTGGGCGAACCTGCACTCGACCGACCTGCTGTGGACCGTTGACCGGCTGGTCCAGCAGCAGCGGCTCTATCCCGGCGAGCTGCGCCCGCTGCTGTCGCTGATGGGCGTCCGCGCGGTGGTCTCCGGCACCGACGACGACCGGCTGCGGAGCGGATCGGTGGACCCGACCACCGCCGCGAGCGAGCTCGCCGCCCAGGGACTCGGCCAGCCGGCGCGCACGTATGGACCGTCGCGGACGTTCGTGACCCCGCCCGACCAGGTCTACCCGGCGATGCGCCTTCCCGAGGTGAGGCGCTATGACCTCAGCTCGAGCGCCGGCATGGTGGGGGTCAGGCCGGCAGGACCGCCAACGATCATCGACGGCTCGGCGGAGGGTCTCGCTGGGCTCGCGGCGTTCGGAGGGCTGGCCGCCCAGGCTCCGATGTTCTACGCAGGCGACCTCTCCGGGGCAAAGCTGAGCGCGCTCACGGCGGGCGGTGCGCAGGTCGTGATCACCGACTCGAACCGCCGGCGCGTATTCGTCAACTCGCTCGCCGACCAGAACCTCGGGCCGACAGTCGGTGCGAACGACTCGTTCTCCGCCGACGCCGCCATCCTCGACCCGTTCGCTGCTCGGGGTAGCGACGATCAGACCGTCCAGTTCCTGAAGGGAGCGAGCTACATCCGCGCTCCTTACTCACCGGGGTTCGTGCTGTTCCCGGAGCACCGCCCGTTCGCCGCGTTCGACTCCTCGCCATCGACCGCCTGGCTGGCCGACCACAGCCTCGATCCCTTACAACGGTGGATCGAGGTCGGATTCACGTCTCCCCGCGACGTCCCGTTCATCGACATCCTCCCTTACAACGACAGCCGGGCAACGGTGCACGCGGTCGAGGTTGCCGGGCGCCGGTTCGCGGTGCATCCGGGGTGGAATCACCTCGTCCTCGACCTCCGAAACGTGCGCGCGCTGCGGGTGCGGATGGCGGCGGTGGGGACGCCGCACGACGTACCGGGCGGCGCCGGCGGTCTGGCCGAGATACGAGTCCCCGGGCTGCACGTGAGCGAGGCACTGCGCGCGCCGGTTCTGGCGGAGCATGAGCTCGCGGGACACGATCTGGGCCACGTTGGGCTCACGTACCTGTTCGAGCGGACCACGGGGGATGATCCGCTGCACCGGATGCGGGGGCACGGCGCGTGGCAGGCGGGATCCACGCGCGACGCCGGCGACGGCGAAACTGGCCTGGCGCGTCTGTTCACCCCACCCGCCGCTCGAAGCTGGAGCGCGGGTGCTTGGCTGTCCCTGTCGCCGCTCACGCTTGACAGCGAGCTCGACCGGCTCGCGGGGTATCCCGGGCCGGTGGTCGCCGACTCCTCGGGCCGCTTCCTCAACGAGGGCCGCTTCCGTGCGTCGAGCGCGTTCGACGGAGCCGGCTCGACCGCGTGGGTCGGCGAGCTCGATCCAGGATCGCGCCCCTGGATCGAATGGCAGGTGCCGCGCCCGGCAACCGTGAGCCGGCTGCAGCTGACGGTGCCGGCGTTCCCGGTTCAGGTGCCGGCGCGCGTGGCTCTGTCGGTCGACGGACGCGCCGGCGCAGTCGCGCCGGTCAGCCCGGACGGCTCCGTGAGGTTCCTGGTCCCGCTGTACGGGCGCCGCTTTCGTCTCGAGGTCCTCAAGACTCGCGTGCCCCCGGAATTCGCCTCGGCAGGCGTGCGGGCACGGCGCGCGGTCGGGATCGGTGAGATCGAAGGCGCCGGCGTGGAGCGGATGATCGTGCCGCGACGGGGTCCGCTGCACGCGGGATGCGGGATCGCGGCGTTCACCGTGGGCGGCCGGCGGGTAGCGCTCCGCGTGATCGGCGGCGTCCCGAACCTCGACAGGGGTGGCGCGCTACGCGCCACCCAGTGCTCGCCGCCGGTGGCGCTCGCCTCTGGGCTCCAGTTGCTGACCGCTGGCTCGGGCGTGTTCCGGTTCAACTGGCTGCGACTCGGTTCGCCGGCGCCGGCCGGGATCCCGGCTGCTTCCGGAGGCGGACGCGTGCTCGACGCCGGCCACATCGGCAGGACCTCAGTCACCGGAGTCCGGGTAGAGCTACGCGATCGATCGTGGCTGGTTCTCGGCGAGTCGTACGACAGCGGCTGGCGTGCGAGCTGCGACGGCCGTTCGCTCGGCTCGCCGGTGGTCATCGACGGCTACGCGAACGGATGGAGTGCGCCGGCAGGCTGCCAGGCCGTCAGCTTCACGTTCGCGCCACAGCGCACGATGGTGTGGCTGTATGCGCTCTCGGCGGCGGTGGCGATCGCGTGCCTGGCGCTGCTCCTGTTCCGCCGAGCACCGGCGAGCGCCCCGCCGGAGGCCGCCCGGCTGCCGGTCGCGGCGCGGCGACCGCGAGTGCCGACCCGAGCGGCGATCGGGCTCGGGCTGCTCGCAGGGGTGGTGCTCGGCTTCATCTTCAGCATCCGCTCCGGACTCGTGATCGGCCCGGTGGTCGCGGTGATCGCCGGGCGCGGGATATCGGTCCGGGCGCTGATCCTCGCCGCCGGTGCGCTCCTGGTGGTGGTCGTCCCCGCGATCTATTTGCTCGACCTGCCGCCCAACCAGGGTGGCTACGACTTCACCTACGCGATCGACCTGATCGCGGCGCACTGGGTCGGGGTTGCGGCGATCGTGCTGCTGGTGGTGGCGCTGGCGAGGACGCTCATCGAGGCCCGCGTAGCTCGCGGCTCGCCGGACCATGCGAGCTGATCGCTCGCGTGAGCACTTCGTAGTTCCCATGCTGCGAGTGCCGCCTGAAGTGCGCGTCGAGATACTGATCCAGAATCTCGACCCCGCTAGAGCGGCCAGCGCCGTTGGGCTCGGGCTCGCACGCAGTCGGATGGATCCAGCGCACGACGACACGCGTCCCGGCGAGCGCGCCGATGATCTCTTGCTGCACCTCGCCGGTGGTGACGACACCCGGTTGCATGACGTCATACCGCGTCGGATTGGGCCGCCCGAGCAATGCATACAGGAGTGGATTACCGACGCGGACGAGGTCGTGGCGCGGGTTGGCGACAAATACCGACTCGGCGGGAGCGGTCAGCTCCTGCACGGAAGCGATCACGCCGGCCAGCTCGCGCGCATCATCGGGCGAGGTCATGACACCTGCGCCCGCTGGCCCGGGCACCGGCGCGAGCGGCGGCGGGTGGAGCGCCTGCCCGGCCTTGCGACCGAGCCCGTGCATCACGATCAGGGCGAGCGAAGCGAGCAACGCAGTCCTCCAGCCCGGGCGGCGCTCCGCCGCCGCTGTCCGAGCGAGCATCGTCGGTAGCGTCGCCGCGAGCGGCACGAGGTGGAATTCGTCGATGCGTGCGCGAAGGTAGCCAGCGCCGACGAACGCCAGCGGCGCGAGGGCGACGGTCTCCCGGTCGCAGGACCGCGACGTCGCGGTCGCTATTAGCCACGAGCCAAACCCTCCGAACAGGATTACCGGCATGTAGAACTCGATCACCTTGCTGGGGCGCCATGGACCGGCGAATCGGAGCGGGAGCGGGAGCCGCTGCATTGGCTGGATCCGGAAGAACCCGATCGTGTCCTCGAGCATCTCGCGAGGGGCGGCGACGGCGAACGGCACCAGCCCCGCGGCCGCGACGAACAGTGCGGCGACCGCCGAGCGCGATCGCTGCTCCGGCTGGGCGGCGATCACGACGCCTGTGAGGGCGGCCGCGCCCATCTCGAGCCGAAATACGCTCGCGGCGCCCGCGAGGGCGCCCGCGCCGACGGGCCGGGAACGTGCCAGCAGGACCGCGCCGAGCGACAGTGCCTGGGCCGGAGGATTCGGACCGGCGCCGGTCGGGAACGCCATCGCACCGGCGGTCCCCAGCCACGCCGCGAGCGCGAGCGGCTCGCCGGTCGCTCGCCGGGCCAGCCGGTACGCGAGCACGCTGACGCAGGCGTCGACCCCCACCCGCATCACCCGCCAAGCGATGAGCGACGGGCCCACGGCTCGGTAAAGCGCTGAGAGCGCGAGCGGCTGCCCCGGCGGGTAGTTCAGCCGGAAGTCGCGATACGGCTGCTGCCCGCGGGCAAGCCGCGCCGCGGCCTGCAGCATGAGCCCCTCGTCGTGAGGCCCGATCTCGCGACGAAGCGTGAAGCCCGTCAGCCCAGCGGCAAGAACGCCGAGCGCCAGTTGTCGGCGGCGTGAGCGATTCACCCGTCGCCCGCAGGCGCGGCCCCTCGTGAGCTTGTCCCTGCTCAGAAGCCGAGCGCCCCCGCACGCGCTTTCGACAACCGCCACTTTGCGCCGGACCCTTCTTCCACCGGATCGGCTCTCACGTCATGGGATGCTACCCATCATGGCGGCTCGGCCGAACGCGCGGCTATCCCGGGTAATCTGCGTCTTGGCATGAACGCCGGGGGCCGTTTGCTGACCTCGTCTAACCGGACGAGGAGTCTCGCACCGGCGGGTGCGATCGTCGCGCTGTCTTACGTGCTCGCGTTCGTGCAGCGGCCGGGCCAGGTGTTCCTGGACACCCGGGTCGAGCTCACGCTCGACCCCGTCCGGTTCCTGCACTCGGTTGCGTCGCTCTGGTCCTCGACGGGCGACCTCGGTCACTTCCAGGGGGGACAGTTTGTCGGCTACCTCGTTCCGATGGCGCCGTGGTACGCGTTTGCCCACGCGATCGGTCTGAGCACCTGGATCGCCGAGCGGATCTGGATGGGCAGCCTGCTGGCGGCCGCCGGGCTAGGGGTGATGGTGCTGCTGCGACAGCTGCGGCCGGGCGTGTCCTGGATCGCCCAGACGGTCGCTGCGGTCCTCTTCATCGCCAACCCGTACGTCGTCATCGTCATCGGGCGGACATCCGTGTGGCTGCTGATGTATGCCGCCTTGCCGTGGTTGCTCGTGGCGACTCATCGCGGGATCCGTAACCCGCGAGGGTGGCGATGGCCCGCGGTGGTGGGCCTGTTGGTCTGCGTGGCCAACGGCGGCGCGAACGCGGCGTTGATCTTCTGGATCCTGCTCGTGCCGCCCGCGTTCCTCGTGTACGAGGTGGTGGTGGTGCGCGCGGCGAGCTGGCGGGACGCCGGCGCGTTTGCGCTCCGTGCGGTCGTCTGCACCTTGGCGGTCTCGTTGTGGTGGGTGATCCCGGTGGTGCTGCAGTCGCAATACGGCACCAATCCGCTCCCGTTCACCGAACAGCCCACCGGCATCCTCACCACACCGAGTGTCTCGGAGTCGCTGCGGCTGCTCGGATTCTGGTTTGCCTACTTCGGCGGCCCGGCCGGCCCGTCAGTCGGCTCCGTCCGTACCTACCTGTTTGACCCCGCCGTGATCCTGGCCACCTTCCTCGTGCCGCTGGCCGCGATCGCCGGCTTTGGCCGGAGCCGGCGCTGGAGCTACGCGCCTTTCATGCTGCTGCTCCTCGCCACCGGGGTGACTGCGATGTCACTCGGCTTTCCGCCGGGCAGTCCCTTGAACCGGATCTTCGTCTCCGTCTACTACCAGTCGGGCCTGGTTCAAGCGCTGCGGACGACGTGGAAGGCGGCGCCACTCGTGGCGCTGCCGATCGCCTGCCTCGCCGGACTGTGGGGCGAGCAGGTCGTCCACCGGGCTCGAAGCTCCACCGGCCTCCGGCTCTGGCGCCGTCGGATTCCCGCGTGGGCGCTCGCTCCGCTGGCCGCGGTGCCGATTCTGTGGGGGTTGCCGCTGTTCACCGGGAGCACGGTCGATCGCCAGAACGCGTACGGCTCCGTGCCCCACTACTGGCGGGCGGCAGTGCGCGGCGCGACCAGCGCAACGACCTCGAACCAGCGGATCATGATCCTTCCGGGGGCACTGTTTGCGTGGTACCGGTGGGGCGACACGGATGACTCGGTGGCCCCGTTCCTGACGCCGCGCAGGGTCACCGTGCGCGAGCTCGCGCGCTTCGCCGATCCCCACTCCAGCCAGCTCCAGACGGCCATCGATGATCTCGTACAGCAGGACCGGCTCGTGCCCGGGCAGCTCGAGCCGCTGCTCCAGCTGCTTGGCGTCGGCGCGGTGCTCGTGCCGACGGACTACAACGTTGCGGCTTCCGGGTCGGTCGACCCGGCCGACGCGGCGGATGCGCTGCGTGAGCAGCGGCCGTTCCAACATCCGGCGCAGAGCTACGGGCGATCGCGGTCGTTCACGCCGATGCCCGGTCGCGACGGGCCGCCGGTCTCGCTTCCCGACGTCCGGCGGTATTCGTTGCCCAAAACAAGCGCGGGGGTTGTCCGCGTCCATCCGCTGGCGGACACGACGATCCTCGACGGCGACGCCAGTGGAATCGTGCAGCTCGCCGCCGATCACATGCTCAATCCGTCGCGTGCGCTCGTGTATTCGGGAGACCTCACCTCTCGCACGATCGGCCAGCTCGTCGCCTCCGGGGCGCGTCTCGTGTTCAGCGATTCAAACCGCCGGCAGATTCTTGCCTCTGCGTCGGTGAGCGAGAACGTCGGGCCGACGCTGGAGGCGCGAGACCCGATCAATCCGGAGACCCCCCATTACGACCTGTTCCCAGCGCGTGGCGCCTCCGGACAGACCGTCACGGTTTACAGCGGTCTGGACTCGCTGCGCACCCCCGGGCTCCACGCGGCGGACGCGATCTCCCCCGAGGACGCCCCCTACGCCGCGCTCGACGGCCATCTCGACACCGCGTGGGTCGCCGACCCGGCCTCGCCTCCGTCCGAGCGGTACATCGACCTCAAGATGAGCCGCCCGCTGCTCGTCGGGGCGATCCGCATCCATCCGCTGGATGAGCGGCTCGGGGTCACGTTACGGGTCGCGATCAGCGTCAACAGCGGACCAGAGCAGAACTTCAGGCTGACGTCGGGGTGGAACACCCTTCCGGTCGGCGCCGTCGGACTCCGCGAGCTCAGGGTGAGGATCATCGGGTCGCTCGGGCTTGGCACCGCCGGTGGGATCTCGGAGCTCCAGATACCCGGGCTGAAGGTTTCTCGCGCGCTGCGGCTGCCCACCGACTTGACGGCCAGGACTCGTGGCCTTGACCTCCGTCACAACGAGATTTCGATCCTGCTCGCTCGTACGACGGCTGATTTCCCCTACCGGGAGCAGACGGCGCCCGCGAGCCTTCAGGCCGGGTCAATGGTTCACGCAGCCGACGCCGAGTCCGACATCCGGCGCGTTGTCACGCTTCCGGAGGCCCGCCGGTTCACTTTCTCGGGCTGGGCAAGCGTGCGCGGTGCGGCGCCCGGCCCGCTGTTGGACCAGCTCGCACATGTGCCCCGCGGTTGGCAGTTCTCCTCTTCCCAACGGTTCGAGGGTCGCCCGATCAACCGAGCCTCGTCGGCGTTCGACAACGATCCGAGCACGGCGTGGGTCTCGCATTTCGTGCCCCGGCAGGCATTGCCCTGGATCCAGTGGTCGAGCCCAAGGCGGCTGACGATCCGCCGGCTCCAACTCGTCCCTGGCGCCTCCCGGTACGAGTTCCCCACCCAGGTGCGCGTTACGGCGCCGGGAGGCAACCCGCATGTCGCTGCCGTCGCCCAGGACGGAACCGTCGCGCTGTCTCATCCGATTCGGGCCCGCACTGTGCGGCTGACCGTCCTCGACGTTCGGGCACCGATCGGCAAGACCCATTTCACGCGCTATCTCGACGGGGTCGCAATCGCTGAGATTCGCGTGCCCGGCCTCGCTCCAGCTTCCCTCTCGCGGCGGGGAGGCTTCGAGACCGCCTGCGGCGCGCTGTCGGTTATCGCTGACGGGGCGGCTCAGCCGGCGCAGGTGTACGGCACTTTCGCCGCGCTCGATCGTGGCGACCCGCTGCCTCTGCGGTCGTGCGTAGGCAGTCGCGGGCTCAAACTTCACGCGGGGACCAACCTCGTGTACGCGCCGGCCGGTCGGGTCATGCAGGCGGATCACATCGTGCTCAACTCGCCGGCTCCAGATCCACTCGCCGCGGCCGCCGCTCCGAGGCTGACGAGCGCCGGCTCCTCTGCTCAGGGGAGCCAGACTGGGGTGCGGCTGGCGGGCGGCGCGCCAGGCTGGCTCGTGCTTGGTGAGAGCTATTCGCCCGGTTGGCAAGCCTGGTGTAGCGACCGGGCGGGACATGAGCGGGCGCTCGGCTCGGCGCTGCCGATCGACGGATTCGCCAACGGCTGGCGAGTCGGGCCCACGTGCATCTCGGCGCGCATGGCATTTACGCCACAGAGCACGGTGAACGCGATCTACGGCCTCTCGGCCGTGGCGATCGTGGTGCTGATCGCACTGGCGCTGGGCATGAAGCTGCCGCAGCGCGCCCGCGTGCGGGTGCGGCGCCGCGCCCGGCTGGAGCCAGCGCCCGCGGCCCGGCCGATACCGAACTACACGCAGAGCACAGCCGACCTGGGGGTGATCAGGCTCGGACTGCGTGGTGCCCTGGCGTTGGGAATCGGCGTCGGCGCGCTCACCGGGTTCGTGTTCGCTATTCGCTTTGGGGTCGTCGCCGGGCCGCTCACAGCCGTGCTCCTGCTCACGGGGGTCAGCGTCAGGAGGTTGACGGGGATATCGATGGCCGGAGTGCTGGTGATTGCGGGCCTTTACGTCTTTCGCCCGGCGCACAACTACGGCGGCTTCTCGTTCTATTTCTCGCTCCACCAGATCCTCGCTCACTGGATCGGCGCGGGGGTGCTCTGCGCGCTAGTGGCGGCCGCGGTGCTTCAGGCCGGCGCGCTACGTGGGCGGCGTCGAGCCCGCACCCGCCGGCACCGCGTTAGGCGGCGAGCACGCGAAGGCGCCAAGCAGCCCACACCCACACGGATAGGATCGCGCGTGTAATGGCTCGGAGCAACGGGGGCCAACCGCTCGTGAAGGTGGCTCGAGAGGGCGAGCGCTGGGACGAGATCGCCAATCAGGATCCTATGTGGGCGATCCTCGCCTATCCGGAAGGCAAGTACGGCCGCTGGAGCAAGCGCGACTTCTTCCGCCACGGCGACGAGCGCGTGGATGAGTTCCTCACGCACGGATTGGCATTCGCGCGGCCGGCCGGACACCAGACGGCGCTCGACTTCGGCTGCGGAATCGGGCGTCTCACCCGCGCCCTGGCTCCGCACTTCGACAGCGTGACGGGGCTCGACATCTCAGCGACGATGGTCGAGCGTGCGCGCGAGTTCAACGGCGACGTCGCCAACGCCGAGTTCAGGTGCAACACCCGGCCTGACCTCGCGGTGTTTCGGGATGCGACGTTCGATCTCGTCGCCTGCGACATCGTGCTCCAGCACCTGCCCGATCGGCGTACGGTGCAGGGCTACCTGGGCGAGTTCGTGCGCGTGCTCAGGCCGGGCGGCCTGCTGGTGTTTCAGCTGCCCGCCTCGCTGCCGCTCGCGGTGCGCATCCAGCCACGCCGGAGCGCGTATCGCTTGATGCGGCGCGCCGGGCTTCCCGCTCGCACGCTGTATTGGCGGCTGGGGCTGCATCCGAACAGGATGCTGTCGGTGCCCGCCCCACGCGTCGCCGCCTGGCTGCAGTCATGCGGGGCCACGGTGCTGGACGTCGTGACCGCCAGCTCCTCGGCGGTCGCCGCGGTCAAAGAGAACGTCTACTACGTGACGCGGTGACCGCGACAAGTCATCGCCCCTTGCCCTCGCCGGTGGCCCGCCAGCCGCCCCAATGGGAAGCCGTCAGGCCCTCCGCGGCGACGTTCTGGCCGTGGCTGCTGGGCATCACGGTGACCGCGTTTCTGCTGCGGATCCTCTACATGCTGACGATTGCCCCACCGCTCTTTGGCCTGGCGGACGAGGCGTTCTACTACCACGCCTCCGATCTGATCGTCCAAGGTCACGGCTATTCGCAGCCGCTCATCGCGGTCTTCTACGGCCTGTACCGTCCCACCGCGCTCCACCCGCCGCTGTGGTCGGCGGTGCTCTCGATCGTGTCGCTGTTCACCGCTCCAGCGAACGACACCGCGAGTGTCACCGGGACGGCTGTGGATGTGCACCGCGGCGTGACCTGCCTCTGCGGTGCCACCGTCGTCCTCCTGGTCGGTCTGCTCGGCCGGCGCATCGGCGGCTGGCGCGTAGGCCTTGTCGGGGCTGCGATCGCCGCGCTGTATCCGCACTTCATCACCCTCGACGGGGACCTGTTGAGTGAGCCGCTTTACGGAGCGATCGTCGGGGGGTTGGTGCTGCTGAGCTACCGATTCGTGGACCGCCCCACCCGGGGTCGCGCGTTCGTGCTCGGGGTGTTCGTGGCCCTCGCGGCGCTGACACGTGCGGAGGGGCTGTGGTTCATTCCCGTGCTCCTGATTCCGCTCGCCTGGAGGGCGGGGCGAGACCGGCTGCGGCTCTCGCTGTTCGCCGTACTAGGTGCGCTGGTGCTGCTCGTGCCCTGGACGATTCGCAACTACGCCGCCTTCCACCGCTTCGTGCCAGTCGCAAACAGCGGCGCGGTGATCGCGGGGGCGAATAACCCGTGCACCTACTACGGCAGCCACATCGGATCCTGGCAAGGGGATTGCGCGAAGGTCCCCGGTGAGACCAACCTCAGCTCCGAGATCTACGTCTCCTCGAAGCAGACCTCGCAGGGCATCGACTACGCTCGCGACCACGCGGGACGCGCAGTCCTTGTCGCCGGGGCCCGGCTCCTACGCGTATGGAGTCTCTACGACCCCAACTACGAGGCGATCGGCGAACCGACCATGCTCGACGTCGGGTTGTGGGTCTACTACGTGATGCTGGTCGCCGCCGTATACGGCCTCATAGCGCTGCGCCGACGCGGCCGGAGGATCCTGATCCTGATCGCGCCCGCGATCGTGACGTCAATCGCCGCCATTCTGGGAGATGGTCCCGACCGGCTCCGCTACGACGCCGAGGTGCCGTTGATCGCGGTCGCTGCGTGGTCTTTCGTGCTGCTGTTTGGTCGGGCGCGGCGCGCCTGGGGCGGGCGTGGATCGGCGGGCGCGGACCGTCCCTTCTCGCCGTCCAACGGGACATGCTGAGTCGCGGGCCCGGGTTCGGCGTGGCACACCACGATCCCGTGCGCGGTGCATAACAGCGAGTCGTAGGGCGCGCCCCACACGTCGGCGGGATCCACCTCGCGCCAGCGGTTGTGCCGCTCGTCGCGGCGCAGCGCCCGAAGCTCGGAGAGCTCAAAATGTCCAGTCCGGATCGCCTCGTCGAGGTGGACGTTGTAGCCGACCGGCAGCGTGACCACGAGTCTTCCACCCGGCGTGAGGAGCCCCTTCAGGTGGGTAAACGCGCGCTCGGCGGCGCCGGCATCGCGGGGGCGCTCGTCCCAGCCCACGTGCTCGAGCGTCGAGACACTCACAATCAGGTCGAATCCGGCCTCGTCCTCGAAGTCGAGCACATCGGCGTTGATCACCCCGGGAGCCTGCTCGTAACGGTCGACTACTAGATGACCAACGCTCCCATAGTGGCCGAGCACGTTGCCGACCTCCAGCACCCGACCATCGGCGGCGGCGACGGCGGCGCGCGCGATCGGAACTTCGACCGCGCGCTCGTTCAGCCACGTGTAGTGGTGTCGGTGCACGAGGTACTCGTGGCTCCCGCCCCGGTACACGAAAGTGCGGGATGTGCCGAAAGCCGAACTCGGGATCCCGGCCGCGTACTGGACGAGCCAGCGCGTTGCGTGCACCGCGAACCCCGCGATCCCTTCGCTCCGGATTTCGTGCCGCGCGCGCTCCCCGACCGACGGTGGCCGGTAAAGCGGTGTCACTGCGAGCACTTCTTGAGCTGATTCTGTCCTACCAATCGGTCCAGCCCGGCAAATCCCGCATTCACGCCGGGACCCTCGGCCTGCAAGAAGCTGGCCTGTGCCCTCAGGATGCACCCGTTGTTGTTAACCGCGTTCGAGAGCCTGACGAGCTCGACGACCATAAGCGCACCGATCACCACGAGTACTGCCACGGCTGCCCAACCGACTCGGACCAACTGGCGTTGGGGCGAGCGTGGTCGCTCCTCCCCGTCCGCCCCCTCCTCGGTCTCCTCCGCTTGCGCCTCCGGCGCGCCCTCTCCGTCCATTACCTGGTCGGATTCTTTGGCCTCATCGGGTGTTTCGCTCTCAGTTGCCCCCTCCCGCGGCTCCGGCGCCAACAGGTCGTCCTCGACGGAGGGATCGGTCGGCGCAAATCGTCTTTCCTGCTCGTTCATACTGCTCCCCTCTCGCTGTCACGCCACCCCGACCAGCGCAGCCTACCGAGTTTGAGGACCTTGCCACCAGCTTCAACGGAGCGCCACCGCCCCGGGCGCTCGCCACCTTAGTGCGGCCATGCGTCCATCCGGTGGCCGAGCGCCCGTGCAACTGGGCGCATCCGGGCAACGAGGGCCGCCTTGATCGCAAGGCTGCGCGCGAAGTAGCCCAGCTGGGCGAGTTGATGCAGCGCGCCGGCGACCGAGTCTGGGACGGACACGGCCTCACGGCGGTACTCCGCAAGCGAACCGGAGCGACCGCAATACCTCCAGCGACGGGAAACGACCAGCATCCGGAGCTGCGCCAACGTGACTCCGATCGCGTTGAACGAATCGTGCAACAGCAAGGTCCCGCCTGCCGGGACGCGCGAGCCCCAGCGCTCGATGTCGGCGCGGACGGGCCGATAGCGATGCGCGCCGTCGATGAATAGGAGATCGACGGCCCCGTCGACCGCCTGCAGCGCCTCGAGCGAGTGCAAGCGAACATGGCGAACGCGGCGTTCGACACCGGCGCGTCGAAGGTTGGCATGAAACGCGACGAAGTCCTGCTGTCCCATGTCGGGCGCGGATCGTCCTGTCTGCGGGAGCCGCTCGTCGCCTCCGTGCGGGTCGATCGCCACCAGACCTTCGTTCTCAGGGCGTGCCCTAGCGAGCACGATCGTCGACCGCCCGTGAAAGCTCCCAATCTCGACGACCGACGAACCAGAGGGGAGCGACCGCGTACGGTCCCAAAGGCGGCGCGCCTGCTCGGGGGTCAACCAGCCGTCAACGTTGGCTATAGCAGCAAGCGCGGCATCGAACCCCTCTTGGGGGTTCATCCCTTCGGGACTGAGCGCTGCGGCACGATCGACGATGTCGCTTGGAATTGTCTCCCAGCGACGAACAAGCCAGCGTGCCAATGGCCGAGCACGTCGGTCTGCAAGTACCAAGCGTTGGGCAGGTAGATCACGAC